>NZ_JBIBGL010000002.1:667312-856178 GCF_042956465.1 Embleya sp. NPDC008237 | reverse complement strand
ACGATCTGCTCGTAGCGATCGGCGCTGACGCTGCCGACCTTGCCGGTATTCATGGACTCTTCGGGCATGGGATTCACCACCCAGCGCGAGCCGGGTCACGGCCCCTTCGACCGTGACAAGACGTCGGCCCGCTTCCGAAACCGACACTCGAACGGCAAATACGAAGATCACAGCAAACGACAGAAAGTATCCGAAACTCGTTCGAGCGTGTCATTCCGATGCGTTCGCAGTGCGGTCACGGTGACCGTTCGTCGAACGTTTCGTTCCGAGCCCGCCAAGCCCTCACGACGCACTTCCGCGAGCAGTAGACGGCATCCGAACGGCGATCCACCCCCACCACCCAAATGGCCCCGCACTCGGGACACTCGGCCCGGCCCGCACCGCTCAACTCCGCGACCACCCGCTTGCGCCGGCGGCGGTCCTTGCGCCACTGCCTGGCACGACACGCCCCCGAGCAGTACACCGCCCCAGGCCGCGCGTCCGGCCTCAGCCGCCCGCGGCACCCCGGGCACACACGTTCCCCGGCCCGTTCGGCCCTCTCGTACACGGCACCAGCGTAGGCCCCGAACCCCTCACGCAGACGGGATCAGAAACACGCTCTGAGAGTTCGGGTTGCCCCGGCTCTCCGCAGATGCGGAGAGCCGGGGGCGCTCAGAGTTCCACGCCGTAGTACTGGCCGAGGTAGTCGATGATTTCCGGGGTGTGGGGCAGGAGTCCGGGCAGGTGGGCGGCCGGCGCGCTGCGGGTCGCGGCGGCGAGGTCGGCGGCATTCTTGGTGGCGGTGCGGACATACGGTTCGAGGCGCTTGATCAGTTCGTAGTTGCTGTCGATGTTCTCGGCGCGCATCGCCTTGTCCAACGGCGGCGTACCGGGCGGCGGAATCGACGGGAGCACTCGGCTCACGTAGGTGACCCGGTGCAGGATCCGCCAGCACGGCGGCTTGGCGGCGCTCTGCTGGGTTTGGCGTAGGGCGGCGGCGTCGGGGGCGCCGCTGTTGGCCAGCCAGAGCGGGTCGACGACCTTCTGGTAGAAGTCCTCGAAGTTGGCGCTGTCCTCGCCGAGATAGAACGTGAGGAACCGGTAGGCGTCCACCTTCCCGGGCACCAGGACCGGCTTGTTCGCGGCGTCGTACGCCGGCTTGCCGTCCTTGTCGCGCTGCTGCAGGTCGCCCGAGGGCGTGCAGTTGACGGCGAGGCCGAACGTGCGGGCGGTGTCCTTGCCGCGGGCGCGGGTGACGCTGAAGCCGCCGCCCAACGAGGCGTCGAACTTGGTCGAGATGCCCACTCCGCTGACCGATCCGATGAACTCGACGCCGAAGCTCCCCTTCATGTTGAACGTGTAGGAGCCGGACGTGGTCTCGGTGACGGCGTCCGTGGCCTCTGTGGTCTCGGCGAAGAATCCACCGCGTGCGGTCCACACGTAGGTGTTGACCAAGTCCCGATGGGAGAAGCCCGTGACCGCCCTGCCGCCGGTCGGTCCGCGGCCGGACCCGGCGTCGGTGCCGCCGTCGACGCCCATGCTGCGCAGCACGGCCTTGGCCTGGTCGTGGGTCGGATCGTGGTCGCGGGTCTCGGTCGAGACGGACTGGTAGTACGCGTGCAGGCGCTGCTGTTCGCGGACGATGCGGCGCTTGAGCACGTAGGCGTCGCGGGGCTTGAAGTAGCTGTACTCGCCGTAGCCGGTGGCGGTCGGGTAGTCCGGGTCGGTGACCTTGCCGCGGCTGTCGGACCCGACAACGCCGTCCAGGGTTCCCTGGGCCACGCTCCACAGCCGCACCTCGCCCAGGGCGCCGCGCAGCCGGTGGCCGATTTCCACCCCGTTGCGGTTGGATTGCGCGCCGGCACCGGTGTAGCGGTGGCTCCCGTCCGCCCTGCCGTCGAGGTAGAGGCGGATCTCCTGTGCGGGAAATGGGGAGGTGGCCGCCTGGCCGGCGGTAGGGGCCTCGGCCTGGAGCGTCTGCCGCACCACGGTGACGCGGTGGAACGCGCCGACTTGGAGCGCCGTGTTCGAGGTGTACCGGACGGCATTGCCGTCCGCCTCCGCGAAGGCGAACTCGACACGTCCGTCGGCGGTGAGCCCCAGCTGGTACGGGACACCGCCCGAACCGCCGTCGACGGCGCGGCCCTTGGTGATCAGGTCCACGGGTGCGCCCAGCTTGTCGACCTGGAGGAACACCTCGATCGTGAGGTCGCCGGTCACGTCGAGCGCGCTGTGTGGGGCCACCTCCAGGCCGGGGTTGCCGGCCTGCCGGATCGCCCAGGCCTGGGTGAAGGCCGCTGCCAGATGCGCCCATTCGTTGCAGGGGAAACGCTCGGCCGAGCGCAGCACGTGGCCACCGACCCGCGCGACCACCTGGTAGCCCTTGATCGGCGAGGCCGTCGGGCCGTTTCCGCGGAAGGTCCAGTGGCCCAGCAGACCGGGGGCGCTGTCGGGCGCCCGCTGATGGCGTTCGGCGGAGATCTCCTCCGGGGTGCGGACCCGTCCGAACACGCGGACCTCGTCGATCTGGCCCTTGAAGTACTCGTTGGAGAAGGGTTGGCAGCCCAGGACCAGCGGCCCGTTCCCGGTGTAGGGGCCCCCGGTGGTGCGGCGGGCGATCTCGGCGCCGTCGCGGTAGAGAATCTGCTCGCGCTTGGCGTGCACGTACACCGCGGCCCAGTGGTGCCAGTCCAGATCCACCAGACCCGGCTCGTTGCCGATCGATCGGTGGTTCATATCCGCCGCGATCTCGGCCGCGGGGCGCGCCCGGTTCCAGATCCGGACCTCGTCGATGTCGCCCTTGAAGTGGCCGATCGTGCTGCCCCGATACACCTTTTTGCCGATCAGCGCGATTGCCCCGCTGTCTTCCCTGAACGGCATGTCCCCGCTGCCGGAGAGCTTGCCGTTGACGTACACCTTCGCGGTCGTGCCGTCGAACGTGCCGGCGATGTGGGTGTACGCGTCCTTCGGGATGGCCTCTGCGGAGGTGATCAGCCACGGCGCCGCGTCGTGGGAGAGGTACACCGTTCCGTTCGCGTTCAGGCCGAGCTGGTACGCCGACCCCTTGGCCAGCACGGGGCTGTCTGCGTACTCGGCGGGCTTGACCCACGCCTCGATCGAGTACGGCTTCCCGCCGAAGCGCAACACCTCCGGATCACCCAGCTCGACGCCGGCGTCCGTGCCGTTCAGACGCAGCGCCGTCTCGGCGTGGTTCCCGGCGCCCACCACCGGCACCAACTCGCGCTTGGTGAACGGGCACGTTCCCGGGTTCCGTTCGAACACCGCGTCTCGGTAGACCGGATCCGGGCTCGTGTAGAACCTGGTTCCTTGCGTGTTGAACAGCCCCTGGGTGCCCTGTTCGACATTGAAGCAGTCCACGCGGCCGGTGGCGTCGTTGTGGGCGAAGAACTGCCACCGCTGTATACCGCTGACCGCCGTGGGCACGAGCACCGCGGCGAAGCGGCCCTGACTCAGGTTGCGGATGAACGACAGCTCCTGAGTCGGTTCATGGAACGGACGGCCTTCCATGTCCTCGGTACCGAGGGTGTCCTTGTTCGACTCGGGGCGGGTGGCGTGCCTGCTGCGCCGGTACCGTACTTCGAGTACCGGCTTCAGCTTGCCCTCCACCAGCACGAACCGGTCGCACAGCAAAGTGTCGCGCACCAGCGGCACTTTCCTGGTGCCGTCGAGCACATAGTCGGTCCTGGACACGCTGCCCGAGCAGCCGCCGCCGGTCAGCTTGTACACCGCATCGGGGTCCGCGTTCCCGATCGACTGGCGCAGCACGACCACGTAGGTGCCGTCCGGCAGTACGTGGAACGGGGCAGACGCCGTCAGCCGCGGCGTCGTGGATAGATAGGTGTCGATCTCGCCGGGCGCGGGCTGATCGTCGGCGGCCGCTTCGGTGCCGCCCCGCTTGACCGTCGGCATCGCTGTGGCACCGACGACGGCGACACCCACTTCGGCCAGTTCCCGGGGAAACGCCGGCTCGATCGGATTTCCGCTCCAGTAGGCCGCGTCCAGCTCGCCCTTGGCCGCCTGCTGCCCGGACAGATCCAGCACGGAATAGACGATCCGCCGGGCCGCGTCCATGGCGAACGCCACCGTCGTGCCCTGGTGGCGCACCATCGTCACATGTACGTACGAGCGATCGCCGTAGACCTTGAGCACGGAGTCCTGTAATGCCATGCGAGTCCCCCTTCACACGCACGCAAACCGCTTCGGGCCCGTCCCCCGGCCCGAAGCGGCGCGTCACGGCCTTGGTGCCCGCGGGGCGCCCGTCAGTCTGGCATCGGGAAGCCGTTCGGGGAAGGCGGCCGGGCGATCCGAGCGATAGGCGAACAGGTCCGTACGCCAGGGAAGTTGATGAATGAATTGCGGTTCGCGGCGGGACCTGCAGGCATCGGTGGTGCGGTCGCCCCGGTCGGCCGGGCGCAGCGTCAGCGCGCGCAGGACCGCCGGCTTCGTGGGCCCGTCAGGGCGCCTGACACGACCAGGGGGCGCGAGGTGCCGGCCACGATGCCGGAGGTCGGCGCCGAGCTTGTGTGCGAACGGCCGGGCCTGCTGCTGATCAGCGACAAGGGCTTCGCCTCGAAGCCCTTCGAACGGTCCTGTCCGCACAAGGGATCACGCTGCTGCGGATGTCCCGCAACGCGAGGCATACCGAGGACGTCCGCACCGTTCACGAGCGCGAGGCCGACGAGCCCCTGGGTTGTCTGCGGCGCCGCGGCCGGCGGCTCAACCCCTCGGGCCCAAGGTCCGCAACGGCGGGAGAACGGTGTGCGCAGCACCTGACTCGGGAAGACACGGCCCGGGCCGACGGGAAGGATCCCCGCGTACCGAGCCCCGGCGGCTCATCGCCCCCGAGCCACTGCGGCTGATACGTCGGGGTCGGTCCCTCCTGCCCGTGATCCGGGTCGTACACCGCGACGTACACCGCGACCGCCACGGTACCCACGACCAACGCCCCCAGCATCAGCACGTTGAACACGTTTGCGGCTCGGCGCTCGTCCGGCGTCGGCCAGGTAAAGAGCACTCGTCGCCACCAAGGGGTGAGGTCGATCCCGATCTCATCGGCCGCACCCGCGCCCCCATCGGCGTCCTGGCCGGTCGCGCTCCGGTACCGTCCGGGTGGGGGCCCGCCTCGAGGTCGACGTCGATCGCGTGCAGAGGTTCGCGAAGGCGGGTCGCCTCGTCCGGATCGTATGGCGCCCCCGCACCAGGTTCAGGTACGGCGGTATCGCCCCGATCGCCTCCACCAGCCCCGGCTGCGTCCACGAGGGTACCCACCGGGCCGATCCGGCGGCGATGAGCGCCTCGTTGACCAGGGCCGCCAGGTGGACGGTGAGCTCGTGATCGTCCCGTGGGACCTCCGCCGCGGCGGGGTCCCAGGATCTGCCGCGACCTCGGCCGTCAGAGCGGCGGCCGACCGGGCCCCGTGGCCGCTACGGAGCAGATCCGGAAACCTTCCCCACCCCGGGGTTCCGCGTGTCGGATTGCTGCGCCGCGACGGCCCGCAAAGCCGGGCGGGGGCTTGGGCGTCTCGGAGGTGGCCCGGTCGGGCGGTGGTGCGGGCGTGTCGAACACGTCCGACAGCGCGCCCGAGGACGGGTCGACGGTCACCGGGCACACCGTCGCGGGGTCGGCCGGAAACGTTTCATCCGGGGTCAGGCGCAGTTCGATATTCGATCCGGTCTGTGCGACCTCCAGGCCGACGGGGACCGTGCGGGTGTGCTCACCGTTCCTGGGTCGACGGTGGCGTCCCACATGTGGGGGCGGGCATCGTGGCCAGCTGTCGTCGACGCCTCGGTCAACTTGTCGAGGACCTGTACTCGCTCGCCACGCAGCTTTGCCGCCAACCGTGCCGACGGCAGGTCCTGCACGGAAACCTTCGCCATCTGCACAACCATCTGTTTCACGCCACAAAGCCTCACCCCGAGAGGGTCGATGGCGGGTAACCACCCTCTCGGGAAACGGAGTTGGGAATAGAGCTGCATCCCGCCCCACCACACGCCCACACCTGAAGGGCCGTTCACGCTGATGTAGGGTCACGCCGCCCATGGCCGGCGGCGGTGCCGTGAACTGGTAGTTGTCGTCGTGTCTCACGGCTTGGCCAGCTGTCCAGTCTCACGATCGTGTCCGAATCCTCGGGTCGGCTGGCTTGCCGGCTCGTCGGCCAGCTGGCCAACCACCAGTTGACGGAGTGCAGAACGCACGCGGGGCGCCGGCTGGAGTGGCCGGCGCCCCGCCGCCGTGCCGTCAGGCGGGTTCGGGTGTGGGCATCTCGGTCCGGTTGCCGCCCAAGACGTCCACGAGCGGAAGTCGTCGCGCTCCAGGGCCTCGACGATCGCCGCAGCCATGTTCTCGCGGCCGTCCGTGTCGGCAGGTAGGCCGCCGTGCGCCTTCCGGTAGGCGACCATGGTGTCCACGATCCTGAGCACAACATCGATGTTCTCCGCACTGCTCTGCATCACGCCTCCTGTTCGTCGTCGCTTCCGCCGTTGACCGCGCGGAGCCGCCGGTGAGCCTTGAACGCGTCCCCGGGTTCCGGCCAGTCGTCGCCACAGATTCCGTAGCGGGGCGGCATCAGACCCGCTCACCCATATGAGTGAAGGGCCTGACCTGCTGTCCTGTCGCAGTGCAGATGGCGATTGAGACGCCTGCGAGCCGGGCGGTTGCCATGTCGTTTGAGAACGCAGGTTCCGCTGTTCTCAAACGACATGGCCTTTGCAGGAGGAACGGCAGAGGGGATCACGGGTACCGAGGGTGGTGTAGTGCCCAAACCCGTCCGGCCATGACTGCCGGGCGGCGTGGTGACGTGGACGTCCGTCCGGTCGTGGTGTCGCTCAGTGGTGAGAACTCGGCGGGGTGGCGGCCCGATCAGGCCCGCGATTCCGCGAGCCGACAGCCGAGCAGTCCGGTGGCCTTTGCAGAAGTAGCGGTAGAGCGGATCGCGGGTGCCGAGCGTGGTGCGGTGCCGCGCGAAGCGGCGCGCTGGTTCGGCCGTGGTCAGCAGGTAGAACGATTGAGCGTCGAGGCCGGACTCCCTGGCGGGGGGTCGAGAAGGAGGTCGGTCGGGAGGACGTGTCGGGGGAACGACGCGAGTCGCCGGCGATCGTCAATCGAGGTGTTCGATCACCACGAGCGTCCAGCCGTGGGTCCGCTCCAGTGTGATCAGGTCCGGCGCCGGCGCGCGGTGCGGCAGGGCGCGCAGGACGGCGGCCTCCGCGACGTCGGCGGCGGTGAGGGGGTCGTCGTCGGGGGCGGCCTTGACGAACACGCGTCGCCCGCCGCGAGGGTGCCCAGCTCCTCCGGGCTGCCGGGGAGGCGTTGACATGCCGCCCATCAAAACACCGCGAAGTCGACCTGCCGGGTCGCGTCCTCGAACGCCCTTTGCCGACGGCCGCTTTGCGATCGGCTCGCCTGACGGTCCTGCCCGGCGACCGCGAACGCCCCGAGGGCTGCGCTGAGTATGGGTACCACCACCGCGACCGCACCCATGTCCTCCGCGCGCATCGACGCTCCCGTCGTTCGAGCCGAAACGCCCGGCACGACAAGGAAGATTGCCCGCCGTCGGGCAACCGTTTCGACGGATCGGCGCGGGGAGGGGGTGGGGGCCTGAGTCGATGGCGTGGAGCGGCGGTCAGGACCCGATGTTCTCCGGGGCCAAGTCGTGGCGTTGCAGGAGATCGACCCAATAGCAGGTCCATCGGTGGAGCAGGTCGATCATGGGGCCTCCCTGGAGTGCGGGTCGCTGCCGGGGGATGGCGGCGACCGGGCGTTGATCGTTGCGCCAAGACTCTCATGTCCTGGTTGGGCAAGGAACCCTGCGCAAGCAGGAGTTGGTCGACCTCCGTAGGGCGATGTGACGACGCAATAGACGGTCCCGGGGAACAACGGAACAGCGGTTGGTGCCAAGAGATTGATCCTGCCAGCTACTCGGCTGTCCTGTCGCAAGGGCAACCCCCGCCACGGGATCCAGCGTCGACCGCCGGATCCTGCCGTCATCCCCGTCGACCCACTCGACACCGACCAAGTCCAAGTCCATCAGCCACCCGCTGCGTCGCGCCACACTCACTCGCGAACGACCGTGACAGGCGCTGTGAGAACACGAGCCCGAAGTGAGACCGGATCACCCGCACGAGGTACACGACCTGCCGAAACGCCAAGTACGCGAGAACTGGCCATCTCGGTATGAGATGTGGTACGGGAGGTCCACCACGTGGCGGGTCTGCGTCGGTTTTGGCGATCACCGCGTTCGTGTTCACCGTTCGCCGACGGTTGGGGGTGGCGTGTTTCGGGGGAGTCGTAGGGCGTGGCCAGACGACAGCAGTTGATCGAGGCAGGTCCCGAGCAGGTGTGGGCGGTCCTTGCCGACGCCGCGCGTTAAGCGGAGTGGGTGGTGGGAACCCATCGGGTCACCCACGCGGACCGCTGCCGAAACCGAGAAACAGCTCCAGCTCACAGTCGTTGAACAGACTCGCCAGTTCCTCGCGACATGCCTCGACGAGTTCCAGGAGCACTCGCACGTGGTCCTCGAGGTCGCTGTCATCAGGCAGCTTGCTTCGCCGGACCGGCCTCGTAGTCCGGAGCCAGGGCGAGGCGCGGGCGGCCGTTCTCCGCATCGACCGTCGAGTCCCCGGACGCGCCGGTGGAGACCAGCGGCGGTTCGTCACCGATCCCGCACTCGGTACTCGGCCCGTGGGGACCACGGCCTCGATCGGCCTCGCGTCGTCCAGCTCCGCGGTCGGCAACCGCAGACGAGCGACGGTCAGCGGTTCCGGCGGTGTGTGCTCATAGCGATGGACCATGGTCGGAGCCTCCCGGAAAGCCGACCGTCCCCGACGATCCCGCCGAACCCGTATCGGGCCCGCGCCCACTCTCCAGGGCACAGGCACCCGAACGACCACCGCACTCGAAAGCCGTATGGCGCTCGGACGGGCCCCGCGGTGCCGGTTCGTTCCGGTAAGTCGATCGCTCGGCGTCCTTCAATTTTTTGTTCGGTCCATTGCAGGAAAATGGCGGTCATGCCGCCGGGTCCCTCGGACCTGATCTGCGTGGCGGGCGATGAGGTTCGAGCGGGTCGGCCATGGCGGCTCCTGTGCCTGTCAGGGGTGCTCAGTCGGAGCTGCAGCCGCAGCTTCGTCGAGGAGATTGCCGAAATGCCCGAAGGTCCACTCGTCGATCATCTTCGGGTAAGCATCAATAAGGTCTCGAGGGAGAGACAAGCGCGGCTCTTCGAAGTGGAAGCCCCACTGCGAGACGATGTTGTCCCCGGCTGTCAGGTCTGCAACCGCAGAGCGCAATCGGCAGGCATGAGCGAGGATTTGCTTCACTCGCACCACACTGATGTCACCAACGCCAGCGCCTTCATGCGCAATGAAGTTCCGTGCTCGTCTGGCCCCCCGCAGCACCTCCATGGTGTCAGCGGAGCACGCCAGGCGGCCAGTCAGCTGCTGCAGCGTCGGTCCGAGCATCTCGTCGGCTGGAAGCCCAGCAACGATGTCCTCGAACGTAGCAACCGGATCCGCGTTTTCATGCACTTCCATCAGGTTGATGCATCGGACCATCCAGCGACACTTCTCCTCGAACGCATTAGCGATATGAAGGGAACGGCCGGCCGAAAGGAACAGCGCGTCGAGTAGCTCTGGCTCTTGGGGAGGTGAATAGCCCAACGACCAAGTCATGGCTCCACCGTAGTGACGGAGTCCACCGGATATGAGGTGATCTCGCAACCACCTTGGCCCTGTCGCGCCGGATTCTCGGTCGTGCCCAACATTCCGCCCCTGGCGTCCCTGTCGCCGCTTTCCCGGCCAACAGCCGGTCCGTCGCCTCGCGGATACGGGCGCGTTCGTCGTGGCGGCCGCGCGCAGCGCACCGACGCTCGCCGCCTGGGCCATCGCAAGGTCGGGGCCCGTCTCGTGCCGATCCTGCACACCAAGCTGCTGGTGCCGGGTGAGCTGGCGGCCAACGGCCGCTGCCCCAGCAGGGATATGTCGGCACCGAACACCCGCGCGGCGGTCACGGCCGCGATCACCGGCTCTATTCGGATCGTCATCGTGATCCCCCCTCGGAAGACGCGTGGCGCCGCCCGCCACGGGACGGCGCCGAAACGGGCGAAGCCGCCCTCGGCGGCCCCTACTTCCCAGGAAAGCGCACGAAGGCCCCGTTTGTGCAAAGCACTTCACGACAGGTAGTGATCCGCCGACTACACCGGCGCCGGCGCTCGGCTCCCACCACCGGCGACGCACGTACGGGTCCCGAAGCCGCCTCGGGAGCCTCCGCAGTACGGCGAACGGGGGGCCGTCGCGGCCCGGCCATGAGGTCGATGCGCCCCAGCTTCGGAGCGGTGCGGGTGAGCTTCGTAGTCGCGAGGAGGTGGCGGTGGTGCATGAGCCATCCGAAGGTTCGCTCGACGATCCAACGTCTGGGGAGGCCTTGCATCCCTGGCCGGTGGGGTCGATGCCCGGGGCTGCGCCGTGCTCGATTGCCTTGGCACGGTAGCCGGCGTGCCCAGGCCCTGGCGGGGGTGGGCGGTGGCGATCGAGGAGGGCAGGTGGATCCCGCCGGCGTCGTCGGAAACGCTTGCCGCGGTTACCCACGCGGCGAGCAGGAGGCCGACGGTTGCCATCTCGGGCGATCGTGTCGGCCGTGACATGGTGGCCGTGTCGCGCGAGGTTTCGTCATCGGATGGGGTGGTCTGAGGAGCGAGTCGGGGGGGTGCCGGGTGCGGTCCAGGTCCGCGTCGAGGACGGCGAGGTCCGGATGGTCCCGCAGTTCTGCTCGCGCGCCCGGTCCTCCAGATTCGGCTTGTGCGCGGCCCCTCTCGAGTATTGGTCAGGACACAGCGAGCAGCTGCGCGTTCTCGCGGCTCAGGCCGTGATTGCGGTCTCGGGGCGTCCCGCAGTCGGTCGGTGTCGATTCGGCCGCCGTTGACCGCGACGTAGAGCGCTCCGTGACCACGGCGGTGCTCCGGTGCGAGTGACAGCCCGACCAACGTCCTCACCGGTCCGTCGGCACACAACACGGCATCCGCCAACTCGAACAGCGCGTCACCGCGGCGGGTCAGACAGGCATGGAACTCGACCCGGAAGCGGGACAGTTCCGCCAACGCCTCAAGTCGCTCCGGCCCATACGGCGGACTCGTCACCACGGCCTCCGCCCCGATCCCTCTGCGCCTTTTGGTCGAGGCAAAGGATCCGGCACCGGCCGCCGACATCACACGCGATCACCGAAAGCGCGGACACACGAGCGCCGGACTGCTACCGGCCCGGCAGGAGGTTCAGCACCAAGTCAGAGGAGCCGCCACCGGCGATACACACTGGCCATGCCGCCCGCAGGACGTTCCCGATCACCGGATCCACGCTCGACCACGACCCCGCCGTCGTCGGCCCACAGCCGGTCCCCGGCGCGCAAGAACAGCGGCTGCTCCAGTTCGAACACCGAGCACCCGGGCTCGAAGTCCACCCTGTTCAGCAGCAACATCAACGGAGCCGTCACACGTTCACCAGTCAGCATCACTTCCCCATACTCTCGCACCAGTTGAGTGAGCTTCCCGAGCGCGCCGGCGGAATCGATAATCGCGACCTGGGTTAAAGAACAAGCTCACTGCACGCCCGCGCGGTGGGTCCATGGACGACGAGCAAATCGTCGGCAGCACCGCTCGTCGCCCTGGGCGTCTTCACCCCTACCGTCCGACGCCGACGGACGTGACGCCCTTCTTGACGAAGCCCGTGTCGTCGACGATCAGCACGGATGACCGCGTTCTGGCGGGTCGACGCCCTGATCGGTCACGCACCGCCCGAGGCGTGGACACGGATGTCGTGCGGCGACGCCGCGAAAGGCCCGCGGATGTACGACTGGGTCTGCGCGAGACAGCCGGTGATCCCGGACTTCGACGACGCCGAACTCGGCTGTGAGCGCCGGGTGTTTGCCCGACGGAGTCTGGGCGACCCCACCGAGATCGCGTACTACATGGCAGCCGGACCCGACGACACGCCGCTCGCGGAACTCGACCGCGTCGCGGGAGCCCGATGGGCGATCGAGGAGTCGTTCCAGGCGGCGAAGAACGCATGCGGCCTCGACGAGTACGAGGTCCGCCGCTACCCGGCCTGTGACCGGCCGGAGGCATCCATGAGTCACCGGGTGCCGGGTGGCCGGTCGGAAGGAGGACTTCCACCGATCGCGGGCACGCCAGCGAGGAGTCCGAGCCCCAAAGGGGTGCAGGCGTGCCGGATCACCTTGCCTTCGCGTTGGGCGGTGATCAGCCGGGCGGCGCGCAGGGCCTTGGTGTGTTCGGACACCGAGGACTTGGCGAGTCCGAGCTCACGGACGAGGTCGCTGCCAGTGCGGGGACGGGTCAGGTGTTCCAGGATCGCGGCACGGGTGTTTCCCAGCAGCATGGCCAACGCGTCGGCGTTCGCGGGTTGATCGATCAGAGGCAGCGGGGTGAGGGCCGGGTACACCAGGAACCATCCCTGGGCGTACCTGCCCACCAGGGGGCGACCGTTCCAGAAGACGGACGGAAGCACGGTGACGCCCGTTCCGTCGAGGGTGGCCTCGACTTCGTCGGTGCTGTCGAACTCCAGGGTCGTGTCTCGCCAACGTGCCGTCGGCGTCAGGCTTGTCAGTGTCGCGCGGATACCCCGGCTGGCCAGGAGCTGGGTGCGCCATGCGCGTTCGGCGTCGAAGCCGGCGCGTATGCGATCCCAGTGGTCGCCTAAGATGCGCGCGTGCGCGGTGCGCAGGGCGTGCTCGAGACTTTGCCAGGTGTGCCGGTCGCGGTCGGCCAACAGGCGTGTCCACGTGCTCGGGGGCCGGCCTGCGGTGTGCACGCGGCGCAGTTCGGAGCGGACGAGCGCGGTAGGGGTCGACAGGACCCGGTCGAGGCCGTCGTCGAAATCCGAGTCGGGTGGATCGAGGAACAACGGCCCTTTGGCGGTGGCCGGTACGAGTTCCGACAAGGCTCTCGCGGAGCACTTCGCGTGCCGGCCCACCTGCCGCCGCCAGGGGCCGAAGACTGCGTCGGAGCGCTGCAGCATCGCGACGGCGAGGATCAACTCCACCATCGGCGCCGGTTCGTCGGCGAACTGCACCTGCAGTAGGTCCTCGGTGGTGAAATGCACGCGCAGCACGGCTCTCTCCCCCCACGCGAGCGGCTCCACAGGCTCGGTTCGGTCCAGGCCGAACCGAGTGCGGGGTACTGCCCGCGGTCCGAAGATGGGACTGCGACTCCAAGCCTGGACCGTTCGCCGAAGCGTGCGGAAGCCGCTAACCAGCCACCGTCGCCCCTAATGCCGTCGCGGCAACGAGACCTCCATTTATCGGTGTTGCGACGGTCGGCCGCGTCTTCGCGGATACGACCACAGAGCAAGGAGAGACATGTACACACAGGAAGATGGATCGCGTACGTCTCGGGCGCCGGCTCGGGCATGGCAGCCTGGGCCGGCTCGTGACGGGTCCGGGCATCGGTCGTACCGACGGCGGGTGCCGGTGGGAAGGTCGGCTCCCGGCGCGACATCGAGAGCGGCCGCGCCGATGCCGTAGTCGTTCGCGGCTGCTGCCGTAGCGACGCGCGACCCTTCGAGGCCGAGTGTCCACCGCACTACGGCGATTCGACCGGTGGGCACGGTTCGGGTGTTCACGACCTCGTGCGGGGCCGGGATCGAGCGGGCGCGGATGGAAGAACCGCTGGTGGCGGGGACGATCAGATACCAGGCACGCGAGTCATGGGTGACTTCGCAGCAACCGTCGGGGTGGACGGCCGGTGCCGACGCGACCGGCCCGGGAAGCTCCCTTCGAGCGAGCGGGCACGCGCGACCGAACACGCGAACGCGGCCGCGCCGCACCCGCGCGAGGCGGCCGGCGTCGGCCCTGTCACCGAGATCCTGGGTCGCTGGGACGGGGGCGACGGGAGGCACTCGTGTGGAACGCGGGATGGTCCGTGGGACTTCGATGTCCGGGACACCGACTACGGGGGGCTGAGAATGCTCGTGAGGGAGTTCAGCACGGAGGTCGTGGCGGCACCGGAGCGGTTCGCGTTGTGGAAGGAGGCGATGGACCGGTCGCACGTATGCGATCGGTTGGACACCAATGACCACGGTGACTTCCGTGCCGGCATGCGGTGCCTGGACCTGGGGGAAATACGGGTGTCAGCGCTCTCCTTCCCCCATCTGCGGATCACGCGGACGCCGAAGCTGATCCGGCGGTTCGATCCCGAGGTGTTTCAGATCAACCACTTCCTGGGGGGACAGGGGATCGTCTCCGTAGGCAAGTACGACACCACACTTCGTGTCGGTGACCTCCTGGTGATGGACAGCGGCCTTCCCTACCGAGGCGAGGTTCATGCCGATTCGGCCAGGTGGTCGCATATGACCGTGCAGTGTCCATACGCGCTCCTGCCGTTGCCGGCGAAGACGGTCCGACGCCTGTTCGCCGTCCCGATCAGCGGGCGCAGCGGCATGGGTGGGGTGTTTGCCGGTTGGTTGTTCGATCTCAACGGACGCGCCGCCGAGTTCACCCCCGCCGACGCCCCCACCCTGGCGTCGGTCACCGTCGACCTCCTGGGATCCGTGCTGGCCCGTTGCCTGGAGTCGGAGGAGGCGCTGAGCCCGGAGACCCGAAGGACGGCTCTGCGTGCCCGGATCGTCGCGTTCGTCGAACGGCACCTGGCCGACCCGGACCTCACGCCCCGGGCGGTGGCGGAGGCGCACCACATCTCCCTCCGTCTGCTCCAGCAGCTGCTCGCGGCGGACGACACGTCACCGGCGGCCTGGATACGCCGACGCCGTCTCGAGCGTTGTCGCCTCGATCTGGCCGACCCCGGCCTGAACATCCTCGCCGTGCGGGTGATCGCCGCTCGCTGGGGCTTCACGGATCCGAAGCACTTCAGTCGCCTGTTCCACGCCACCTACGGGACACCGCCGCGAGACTACCGGCAGCAGTCCCTCCGCGATACGCAGGCACCGCACACGCCCGGTGCCGGGAGGGACGCATGACACGCGGTTCGCAACGGCCGAGACCGTCGGCGATCGTGACCGGGCGCGGGGGACGGCCTCGGGCGCGTGGACGCGCGCTCCTCCCACACGGCGGCCTCGCACCGGGGCGCGCTCGCGCCGGTCCGAGGCCATCCGTGCGGCGGCCCGGGGTGACGACGTCATACGCCGCCATGCGCCGACGGCGGTGACAAAAAGGGTCGGCCCGCCCAGGGCCAGGCCGGGGCCCTGGGTCACGCGACCCGTCGGCCGTCGTCCGTCCGGGTCCACCCGGCAACCGATCGTGGCGGTCTACCTGTCCGGGTCCACCCACAGCTGCCAATACGAGGAGGTCGTGTTCTTGCGGCAGACCCAGTCGGGGTAGCCCGGGTTCCGCCCGGCCTTCTCGCACGCGGCCTTGGTCGTGTACAGGTTTGGGTTGGGGTTGGGGTACGTGACCTCGGCCGCGGTCGAGGTGGTGACGCTTGTATCGGCGGGCGCGGGTGCTCCGTTCGCGGCGGCGACGGTGCCGCCGACCACTGGGCCGCTCCCAGGACGGCATGCGCGAGTCGTACTGAAGTATGCATACGTGTGTTCCCTTGAACTCTGATCTCGTGGTGTGTGCGACGGCCGGAATCCGCCGAGCGGCCACGCCGACGCGCCGTGTCTCTCGCGGGCCGAGGGGCCCCGGATCATGACCGCCGGACCGGCCATCACCGCCCGGGTCGGCCGTCGGGCATCGTTAACGCTGCGGCGTGCACCGCGTCGACGTGTCCGGTGAGGGGTTCGTGAAGAGGTTCGTGGAGGGGGTTGCGGTGGTGAAGCCCTGGTCCCCGAGCCGGTGACGTCGTGTGGGATCCGCGCGTCGGTGAGCCGGCCGGCCTCCGTCGTCCGCGTACCGGGGGTCGGTCACGCCGACGTGTTCGACGTGACCGACCCGTCCTCTTCGCCGGCTTCGCCGGCTGCCTCGGCGGCATGGCTCCGACGCGCCCTGCCTCGTTCGGGAGCGGAACGGCTCGCCTCCTGAGCGGGCAAAGAGGTCGTGCGCTCGTATCCGCCCCCGCGACAGGCACCCGCTCGACCGCCTCCTTCGGGCACCGCCTCAGGGATCATCGGTTGTCGGCGGTCGCCGGCCACCGGGGCGGTCCACCACCGCCTACGAGTTCAGGTCCGCCCAGAGCTGCCACACCTTGCCGGCCTTGCGGCAATCCCAGCGGCTGTAGACCGAGTCGTTTCCTGCCGCCACGCAGGCGTTCAGGCTGGGGAAGTCACCAACGTGGACGCGCCCGAATGCCGCCTCGTCGAAGGTGGGCGCGCTTGTCTCGGAGGATGCGGGTGTCGCGTTGGCGGTGGCGATGGTGCCACCGGTCATCAGGGCCGCAGCCAGGGCGACACCGGTGAGCCGGACTCGAGTACGCATACGCTATTTCTCCCTTGATCCATTGAATTCCCGGCGTGCATGTAACGGCCGGAGACACCGAGCGGCCGCGGCCGCCGCCCCGTGTCCCTGGCGGGCGGGAAGGCCCCGGGTCGTAGATCCTCGACGCGGGCTCCCGAGAACCAGCATGCCTGGGATGCTCGCAGGTGCCGGTGTCGATCCGCGCAGGGAAGGTGTCCATTCGCGCAGGGCCCGCGCGCCGACCTTCCGGGACAAGTGGCATGTCCCGCCGGGGCAACCGCATCGACGACTGGGACGGTCCGGGCGCGCAGCGGTGCAGGCGATGTTCGCGGCGTATCCGACGTGGGGCCGGTGGCCCGTTTCGGCCTCGCCCGCGCTTGTGCCGCTTGTCGCGGCGAGGTCACAGGCGTCACGTGCCCGTGGTTTCCCGCCATAACGGCGGTACCGGTTCGTCCACGGCCTGCGGGTACGCGCACCTGCTCGGCGCGCTCCGCTCCCCCGGCGTCGAGATGGCCGTCCGCGCGCTCGCCGGCTCTATGCCCGAGGCCCGCCTGCGGGCCACGGCGGTCGCGTTCACCGCCGAGCTCCCGATCGGCTGAGTCAGGCGCGGCGGGGGCCGGTCGAAAGGCGGCCAGCTCAGGTGCGGGGTCGGTGTTGGGCATTTCGGTCGGTGTGCTCGCGCCCGGGGCCGCGCACCCCGGTCGCCTGTCGGCGGGCGGGCTGCGCGGCGCGGGGGCTCGAGGCGGGGGCGCCGGTCAGTTCCGGAAGGGTCGGACGACGCGCCCGATGTCCGAGCCGTACCGGGTGCCGTTCGGGCGTCGGAACGAGGTTTCGTTGTATGCCGGTCGGTCGTGCCGGCGGCCCGGTACGCGGCCACCTCGGCCCGGTCGGGCATCTGCGTGACCACCATGCTCCCCTCCGAGGCGAATCGGACGAGGACCGCGTCCCGGGAAGGGTCGAACCCGCCGCGCATGGCGTCGAGCATCGCCCCGTAGGCGCGGTCGCGCACGTGAGGTGCCACCACCGCCAGGGTGAGTCCCGACCGCCCCGCGACCGTGGCGCCGACCACGCATCGTCCGTCGACACGGCCGCCGAACGCTCGGGCGACCGCGATCGGGACGGCCCGCGCAACATCACCGGTCGACGGCGAACGATCCAGGTCATGAATCCGGATCGTCGGCAGGCGGATCGCCGCACGAGCGCGGACCGTTGAAACAAGTTGGGCTCGATGTTCCCAAGCCTCGTCCCGAACGCCCACTGACAGGTGAGGCGCCGCGACCGGGACAGTCCCGGTGAGCGAAGCCGTCTCGTGAAAGGGCGTCACCGTGTGAGTGTCACTCAGGCCGCGGTAGCGGTTCTCGGGGGCGAAGGAGGAGGCGGCCTCGGCGGGGAGAGTGGAGCCGGCCGCGGGCGCAGTTGTGCGACGCGACCGCGTACGTGGCGGGCCACGACGGGCGCATCACGTGCGTGCACGTCGAAGGGCTGCGCGGCACCGGCAGCATCGGCCCGTTCGACGAGAGCACCTATAGCGCCGCCGTCGTCCAGACCAGCGCCGTCCACGGCAGCGGACCCGCCGCACGGATCCTCGTCGACGGCACGCTCGCGCTGTACCGGGCATGGGAGGACACCGGCCGACCCGGCATCTGCGCCTGGCACTTCGACACCACCCCGCGCACCGCCGCCGACGGCAGCGTCATGCACGTCCCCAACGCGTGGTCGCCGCACACCGACCATGCTCCGGCCGCCCCGACGGCGGAGAACTCCTCGGCGTGATCGAGGCGCGCGGGCGCAGCGCCCACACTTCCCCGTGTCGGGTATCAGCCGCCGAGGTCGAACACGCCCCACGCGGTGAACGGCTCGGCCTGGACGTGGATCCTGCTTCCCCGGCCGACGACGCGTCGGGGCCGGGGGCGGAGCCGTCGGGCAAGGTGAGCAGGCCGACGTCCGTCGGCTCGACGGACGCTTCGGTGAGTTCTGCGTGGGCGAGTCGGTCCTGCTCGTCGCCGTAGCCGCCGTAGAAGGCCACCCGATCGCCGTGGACGGCCACCGCGTGGGCGCCCCGGACGCGATTCCCCGCACCGTCACCGGCCGGTCGGGGCGGTCGGGTATCTCGACGAGCGGGAAGTCCGTGTACGGGCAAGGCCCAAGCCGTGGTGCCCGACACGTTCAGGGCGTAGCAGTCGAACAGACCGGGGATGCGGGCGCCGTCCGACGTCCAGGCGAGCCGGCCCGTGGCGCTCCAGCGGCGGATTCCGACCGGGTTCTCGTCGAAGTGAGCGACCCAGAGGTGGCCGCTCTCGTCCACGAGCAGGTGCTCGATGGCGTCCCCGACAAAGAACGATGTGGTCTCGCGGCCGAGCGCGTCGAAGACTTGGACCTGGTTTGCGTCCTCGTCGCGGCGGGCGCGCGACGCGGCGACGACGAACCCGCCGTCGGGCAGGCGGTCCAACTGCGGCCAATGGGCGCGCACGGAAGTCAGTTCGGTGAGTTCGACGGTTTCGTCCGGATCAACGGAGACGACCAGGGCGTCGAACGGCGGGAGATCACCGCCGGGCTGCGGGGCGGATTCGGCGAGCAGCCAGTGGGCGACGCCGTAGACGTCGACGGTGCTGGTCAGGACGTGGTGGTCGTGGTGCGCTCGGGGCAGGTGGGCGTAGGGAACGAGGGCGGTCTCGTGCATGGTCGGACTCTCCTGGGTGGGTGTTCACGGCCGTCGGACGCTGCGGTGGGCGGCGGTCGGCGGGCCGCGAGCGGTGGAGAGCGGAGCGGGGCGCCTAGGGCTTGTCTGACAAAACGATCATGGTTGTGGTTCGCGGAGCCACAGGATCAGTGAGGCCAGGACGACACCTGCGGTGTAGCGGGCGGCGAGCTTGTCGTAACGTGTCGCGATCGCCCGGAACTGCTTCAGGCGGACGAAACACCGCTCCACGACGTTGCGTTCGCGGTACGCCTCCCGGTCGAACGCCGGCGGACGCCCGCCCGCACGACCCCGACGACGACGATTCGCCCGCTGATCGGCCCGCTCGGGGATCACCACCCGCACCCCCGCCGCCCGCAACCGGGCACGGATCGCCCGCGAGGAGTACGCCCGATCGGCAATCAACCGGATCGGCCGCACCCGCGGCCGACCCGGACCGAGCCGCGGCACGCGAATCCCGGCGAGCACCGCGTCCAACGCCGGCGCGTCCCCCGCCTGCCCCGGGGTGACCACGATCGACAACGGCAACCCCCGCCCGTCCACCGCGAGATGCAGCTTCGTCGTCAACCCGCCCCGCGAGCGGCCGAGACCCTCGCGGCCCGCATGCGTCGGGCCCGCCGCCGCACGCTCCACGCCGCCCGGTTCGTCCCCGCCCGCAACCCCTTTCCACGCGCCCCGGCCGCGTGTCGGTGCGCGCGGACGACCGTGGAGTCCACCGAAACGGACCAGTCGACCCGACCGACCGCGTCCTCCCGCACCCGCACATGCTCCGGCAGCGCGGCCCACGTCCCGTCCGCCTCCCACCGCGAGTACCGCTCGTACACCGTCTGCCAAGGTCCGTACCGCGCCGGAACATCCCGCCACGGAGCACCGGTCCGCAACCGCCACAACACCCCGTCGATCACCTGCCGATGACCACGCCACGGCCGACCACGACCGTCCACCACCGGCAACAACGGCTCGATCCGAACCCATGCCGCATCCGTCAACCCACCCCGAGACACCACAAGATCATTATCAGACAGGCCTTAGCACCGTCGCGTAGCGGTGCCGACGCTTGAGCGCGAAGTCGTCGACACCGAGAACACGGGGCACCTTGAGTGCCAAGGGGATCCCTGCCAGTACGCGGAGCGCGGAGCACCGCGACATCCCGGCTCCCGGCGACTTCGGTGTCCGCGCACCGCCGCGGCCGGCGAGTTCCCTCACCACGGCGCGGACCTGGGCCAACGACCTTACGGTTCGCCGCTGATGGCATCCTCGACCACCAGCGGCGCCGGACCCGAAAACACCACGCCCACAAGCTCGTTCGCACTCGACACCTGCACATGATCCCGGACCTTAGAGTCCGTCACCACCGAATGTGAGACAGAGCCGTTAGTGTTTTACAGTCCCTCTCCGGCGGATCAGCCGAACGACCCGTGTGGTCGAGGGCGGTGTGTACGTGGTCGGCGGTGTCAGTTGTCGACGCCGAGTTGGCTCATCAGGGTTTGGTTGTCCTCGATGTGCCAGTCCTCGATGATCCTGTCGGTGCCGACATGTTGGATGTCGATGGCGTTGAAGTCGACACTCTGGCCCTTGCCTTGGACGCCGTCGAACGTGCCGGTGAAGTGGCCGCGGAAGACCAGGCGGGCGGTGATCTTGTCGCCGGTGATCAGTACGTCGGACAGTTCGCAGGTCAGGTCCGGTACGGCGGCGCGGAAGTTCTTCGAGGCGAAGGCCGGGCCGGCGGGGCCTTGTGGGCGGCCGGTCGGCAGCGTGTTGTCCTTGAACCGGGGGCTGACCGCGGCGTCCAGGTACTTCTGCTGCCCGGTGTTCCAGAAGGTGTAGAGCTGTTGGGCCAAGCGCACCTCCTGGGCGGCCCTGCGCTCGCCGATCGAGTGGTCGACGGTCAACGCCTTGGGCTGGACCAGGTCGGGCGAGCGGTCGATCAGGCGCTGTGGCCAGGCATGCGAAGAACGATTGCCGTTGTCGTGGGCGGAGGCGACCGCGACGGTGCCGCCGGCCAGGCCCGCGACCGAGGCGGCGATGGCGATGGCGATCGTACGGATCAGGGTGCGAGAACGCATGGAAGTACTCCTGGGTGAGAGGTGCGGGTGAAGTGGGCGGCCCGCCCACGTTGTCGACCGGTCGTGTCAGGCGAGTCGGCCGCCGCCGTCGACGTGCAGCACGGTGCCGGTGACGTAGGGACTGGTGACGGCGAACAGGACCGCCTTGATCAGGTCGTCCGGGGTGCCCACCCGACGTGCCGGGTTGCGTTCGGCGATGGTGCGGAGGAATGCCTCCTTGTCGGCGCCGAGTCCGTCCCAGGAGCCGGTGTCGACGATGCCGGGGGAGACGGCGTTGACGCGCAGCGGGGCGATCTCCACCGCGAGGGCCTGGACCAGGAAGGCCAGCGCCCCGTTGGTGGTGGCCATGACAGTCCGGGCCGGGGCGGGGCGCCAGGCCGCCACACCGGAGAAGAACGTGAACGAGCCGCTCTCGCGCGCCTGGCCGGCCAGATGCTTGGCGAGCAGCAGCGGACCGAACACCTTGGCGGCGAAGGCGCGCTGCACGTCGGCGAGTTCGAGTTCGGCGAGTGGGCCGTTGGCGGGCATCGCGGCGGTCGAGACCAGGTGGTCGAAGCTGCCGACCTTCCGGGCGAGGGCGGCGATCGAGGTCTCCTCGGCGAGGTCGACCGGGACCACGTCGGCCGGGCCCGCCAGTTCGCCGGCGGTCCATTCCAGCTTGCGCGAGTCGGGGCCGGCGAGCACCAGGTCCGCGCCCGCCGCCGAGACGGCCTGGGCCAGGAGGCGGCCGGTGCGTGAGCCTGCGCCCACGATGATCAGGCGCTGCCCGGTGAGATCAGTGGAGGAGGTTGTCATGTCTGGCTCCAAGAGAGGAGGTGATGGTGGGTTGTCCCGTCCCCGACCCTCTCCCGACCACGCCCTATGAGTCCAAGGCTTGTTTTCTCTGCCTGCGATAACATTTGTTCATGGCGACGTTGCGGCAGCTCGAATACCTGGTCACGGTGGTCGACACCGGCTCGTTCACGCAGGCGGCCGAACAACTGCACGTGACCCAGCCGGCCCTGTCCCACCAGATCCGTGCGCTGGAGACCTCGCTCGGTGGTCCGCTGCTGGAACGCCTGCCACGTGCGATCAGGCCCACGCCGATGGGCCGCGCCGTCCTGCCGCACGCCCGAGCCGCACTCGCCGAGGCGCGGCGCCTGCACACGGCGGCGCGGCGGACGGCCGGCCTGGAGGGCGGCGAGTTGGAGGTCGCCACCGTCTACTCCGTCAGCCTGGGCATCCTGCCGCCGGTCCTACGGGCCTGGCGCCGGCAGCACCCGGGCGTGCGGATCCGACTGCGCGAATTCGCGCACGCCGACCGGTTGCAGGCGGCGATGGCGGCGGGGGAGGCCGACCTGGCCGTCGGCCCGTCCCCGGCAGGCTGGGAGGGCCCGGTCCGCGACCTGGGCATCGAGGAGTTCGTCATCGTGCTGCCCGGTGACGACCCGCTCGCAGGACGACCGTCCGGGCCGCTGGCAGTGGCCGAGTTGGCCGACCGTGCCTGGGTGCGCTACGCCCCGGCCAATGGGCTCGCCGACATCCTGGACCAGGCCTGCCACCAGGCGGGCTTCTCTCCCACGACCGCCGTGCACGCCGAACAGACCTCGGCCGCACCGCTGCTCGCCGCCGCCGGGCTCGGCCCGGCCCTCGTTCCGGCCAACATCGTCCCACCGGACTTCGACGGCCTGCTGCGACTGCCGGACCCGCCGATCCGCCGTACCCTCACCGCGTACACCCGCACCCGGCCGGACCCGCTGACCACCACGTTCGCGGACCTGCTCGCGCGCCAGGCATGCGTTGTCCCCGCCCACATCCGGGCGCTTGCCGCAGTGCGTAGTTCCACTCCGTAACGCCGGGCCGTGGGTGGGGAGGGGGTGTTGTAACGGGGTGTTGTAACACCGTCCTTCGGGGCGGCCGGGGAGGGTTGTGACCAGGGAAGATGTGGTGTCGTCGGGGCGTCGGGCGGGGTGAGGTGGGGCGGTTCTCGTTCCTTCTCGTGACCATGTCACCGGTCTGCGACAGCGGTGTCGTGGTGCGACGACTCGGGTATCGCCGGGGCCGGCGGCTCGGCCAAGGTGGTCGAGCAGGCACCGGGGGTTGAGGAACATCGGAACGAAAACCGGCGGTAAGGGCTTCGTGCGCTTGAGGGTGCGTTGACCTGGGGTTCTTCGGGGGCGGAGCCTTCGGCAGTCGTGTTGGTCGACTGTGTGGAGGTCCGGGGTGCTGGCCGAGTTCTTGACGGATGAGCAGGCTGCCGCGTACGCGGCGTTTCGCGGTGTGCCGTCGCGTGCGGAGTTGGAGCGGTTCTTCTTCCTGGACGACGCGGACCGGGAGTTGATCGAGGGGAAGCGGCGGGCGCACAACCGGCTGGGGTTCGCTGTGCAGTTGACGACGGCGCGGTATCTCGGGGTTTTCCTGGACGACCCGGCGGACGTGCCGGCGGAGGTCGTGGACTATCTGGCCGAGCAGCTCGGTATCGGTGACGCGTCGGTGTTGAAGGCATACGGCGAGCGGGAGAACACCCGGCTGGAGCACGCGCGCGAACTCCGGGCTGTCCTGGAATACCGGGAGTTCGCGGAGGCTGAGGCGGATCTGCGGGCGTGGGTGGAGGCGCGGGCGTGGACGACGGGCGAGGGGCCGAAAGCGCTGTTCGACGCGTCGGTGGGGTGGCTGCGGGAGCGGCGGGTGTTGCTGCCGGGGGTGACGACGCTGGCGAGGTTGGTCGCGTCGGTGCGGGAGTCGGCGAACCAGCGGTTGTGGGACACCTTGTACGGGCTGCTGACGACGGGTCAGCGCGGGGTGTTGGACGCGCTGTTGACGGTGCCGCCGGGGGCGCGGGTCTCCGAGCTGGACCGGCTGCGGCGCGGCCCGGTGCGGATCTCGGGCCCGCAGATGAAGGAGGCGTTGGAGCGGGTCGGGGAGATCGCAGCGTTGGAAGTCGGCGCGCTGGACGTGTCCGCGATACCGCCGCGGCGGCTGGCGGAGCTGTCTCGGTACGGGGTGGACGGCAAGGCGTCGCTGCTGAAGCGGCACGGCGACTCGCGCAGGCTGGCGACGCTGCTGGCGACGGCGGTGTACCTGACGACGCGGGCGGTGGACGACGCGCTGGACCTGCTGGACGTGCTGGTCGCCACCAAGCTGCTGGCGCGGTCGGAGCGGGAGAGCACGAAGGCGAAGCTGAAGACGCTGCCGCGCGTGGAGCGGGCGTCGGCGAAGCTGGCGACCGCGTTCCAGGTCGTCTTCGACACCACCGCCGAGCAGGTCGACACCGAGACCGGGGAGATCACCCCGCCGCAGGTCGATTCGCTGGCGGGGATGTGGGAGCGGATCGAGGCGGTGGTGCCGCGCCACGAGCTGGCGGCCGCGGTCGCGGCGCTGTTCGAGCTGACGCCGCCGCTGGACTCGGACGCGGATGCGGCGTGGCGGGCGCTGCTGGTGTCCCGGTTTGGCACGGTGCGGCCGTTCTTGAAGCTGCTCGTCCGGGCCGTGGACTTCGGCGCGACCCCGGAAGGCGCGCCGGTGCTGGCCGCGTTGAAGACGCTGCCGGACCTGATGGGCCGCAAGAAGGTCGGCCCTGCCGAGATCGACACGACCCTGTTGGTCGGGTCGTGGCGGCGCCTGGTGCTGTCCGCGCCAGGCCTGGAGCCGGGGACGGTGGACTGGAAGGCGTACGTGTTCTGCGTGCTGGAGCAGTTCCACCGGATGCTGCGCCGGCGGGAGGTGTTCGCGAATAACTCCTCCAAGTGGGGCGACCCGCGGGCGAAGCTGCTCGCCGGGGACGCCTGGGAGCAGGCGAAGCCGACCGTGCTGGCGTCGCTCAGCCTGCCCGGGGAGCCGGGCGGGCACCTGACGGCGCGGGCCGCGCTGCTGGACGGCACGTACCGCGAGGTCGCCGCGCGGCTGCCGGACAACGCGCAGATCACCGTCGACGACGCGGGAAGGCTGCACTTCGCGGCGCTGGAACCGGAGCCCGAACCCGCCTCCCTGCTGGATCTTCTGGCGGCGGTGAACGCGATGCTGCCGCGCGTGGACCTGCCCGAGGTTTTGTTGGAGGTGTTCTCCTGGACCGGCGCTGACGCTGCGTTCACCTCGGTCACCGGCGGCGAGGCCCGGCTGAAGGACCTGCACATCACGATCGCCGCGCTGCTGGTTGCGCACGGCTGCAACGTCGGCTACACCCCGGTGATCGGCGGCGTCGACGCGCTGAAGTACGGCACGCTGTCCCACGTCGACCAGACGTACCTGCGCCTTGCGACGTATCGGGCAGCGAACGCCACGCTGATCGAGCACCAGGCGTCGATCCCGCTCGCGACCGCGTGGGGCGGCGGGCTAGTCGCCTCGGTGGACGGTATGCGGTTCGTGGTGCCGGTGCCGTCGGTGTACGCGCGGCCGAACCCGCGCTACTTCGGGCGCCGCGGCGGCGCGACGTGGCTGAACCTGCTCAACGACCAAGCCGCCGGGCTGGGCGGCAAGGTGGTGGCCGGCACCCCGCGCGACTCGCTGTACGTGCTGGACGTGCTCTACGACCGCGACGGCGGCAAGCGCCCGGAGATGATCGTCACCGACACGGCCCCGTACAGCGACATCGTCTTCGGGCTCCTGACCTTGGCCGGATTCGCGTACGCTCCGCAACTGGCCGACCTGCCCGACCAGAAGATGTGGCGGATCGACCGCACCGCCGACTACGGGGCGTTCGAGGACGCGGCTCGCGGCCGGATCGACCCAGACCGGATCGCCCGGCACTGGGACGACATCCTGCGGATCATCGGCTCCATCCACACCGGCGCGGTGCGCGCGTACGACGTCATCCGGATGCTGTCGCGCGACGGCCGCCCCACCCCGCTGGGCGACGCCATCGCGCACTACGGGCGGATCTTCAAGACCCTGCACATCCTGCGCTTGGCCGACGAGCCCGGCTACCGCCGCCAGATCAAGGTCCAGGCCAATCTCCAGGAGGGCCGGCATGCGCTGGCCCGCAAGATCTTCCATGGCAAGCACGGGCAGCTGTACCAGCGCTACCAGGACGGCATGGAGGACCAGATCGGGGCGCTGGGCCTGGTCCTGAACGCGCTGGTGCTGTTCAACACCCGCTACATGGACGCCGCCGTCACGAAGCTACGCGCGGGCGGGTTCGACGTCCGCGACGAGGACGTCGCCCGTCTCTCGCCGTTCGTCCGCCACCACGTCAACATGCTCGGCCGGTACTCCTTCAAGCTCCCCGAACTGCCAGGCGGCCTGCGTCCCTTGCGGGACAGCATCGCCGCCGAGGCCGACGACGAATGACAAGTCCTTTCGGGAGGCCGCGCGGCGGCGGATCGTGGGCACGGTGCGCGCCTGCGGCGTGCTGAATACGGGGGTCGAGTGGGAGCCGACCGGAGCTCCGATCTGCCCGACAACGAACCCGTCAGTGGGATTCGCTAGCTTTCGCGCATGTCGATCACTGCACAACTTCGCGACTCGGTACGGCTGCCGGGGGGTGACGCCCTGGTCAACGGCTACGCGTTGGAGAGCCGCAGTGGCTGGGCACGCCGCACGCTGATCCGGAACGGGCACGAGCTGGAGGTCTACGACCTCGACGAGCTCTTCACCGGCGAAACCGCGCCGACTGCGGTCTTCCCGGTTCCGTGGCCGGGGTGGGACCGCGGTGTCGACTCGGTGAGCCCCGACGCCGCGTTCGCGGTGTTCTCCGGCCAACGCGCGGTGCGGGCTGTCAGCAGCGCCGGCGAGACGCTGTGGGAGTACCAGCACAGTTGCTGGGGACCGGCGTTCGGTCACTCCCACACGGGGGACGAGCAGGAGGTGTGCCGCGGCCTCGAACACGGCTCCTGCCGCGTCTCCGACGACGGTCGGCTCGTGTGGGCGCATGTCGTGGTCGGCGGCCATGACCGAGATTGGGACGACTGGCACGAGTGTTGGGTCGTCCTGGATGCCCGGGACGGACGGGAGCTGGCCCAACTGCGGCTCGACAGTGCCGCTGCCGGCTCGCATCACGTGTCCCACCCGGACGGCATCCACGTCGGCCTGTGCATCGGTATGGGCCAGGACGGCATCCTGCTCTACTGGGCGCGCTGGGACGGCGAGAAGCTGACCAGCTGGGATCTGAACGACGGAATGGACCGCATCCTGACGGACGTCCATCCGGACCACGCGGGCTTCCTGACGGTCGAGCACTACGGAACCGACGTGCGACTTCACATGCTGGACGGCACCGTCCTCGCCACCGGAGCGCCCGAGGCCGCCGATGGCAAGGACCCGTCGTGGTGGGACTACGGATGCGGCTTCGTCGACGGCGGCACCGTCATCGCCACGACGGTCGACGCAGACGAGGACTCGGAACGAGCAGTCCGACACTGGCTCCTGGACGGCCGGACCCTCGAAATACGTGGGACGCCGACGTACCCCACCGGCGCCAACGGCAGCTATGTGCGCCCGCTCGGCGACGGGACGTGGCTGACCTACGACAGCGCGAGCGAGACGCTCTACCGCTGGAGTGAGCCAGCGTCCTGAACCCGATGACGTGAGCAGCTTCAGCGGCGGGCGTCACCGGGAGCGAGATGCGCGGTGAGCGCGGCGACGTCCTCGCCGGTGGGGTGGAAGTAGAGACGCAGGCTATCGGCCTTGCGATGCCTCGACTTGGCCATCAGCAGCAACAGGTTCACGCCTGGTGTGCGGCCGAGGTGAGTGAGCGCGCTGTGCCGGAACTCGTGCAGGTCCCACCCGGTTCCCGACCCGGCCAGGGCGGTATGCCGGTCCAGCAGCGCGTGCCTGGCCGTACGACAGTCTCGCCATCCCGGTGTCCGGGCACACGTCCCGCAGACCCACGACCTTGCCCGGCGCGGGCCTGCGGTGGGTGGTGAACACCGGCCCGCGCGTTCGCCCCTTGAGCAGGCGCGGCAGGAGCCGCGCGGTGCCTGCATCCCAGTACACCCATTCGCGCACCGCGTCCTCGCGGGCGGCCGACCCACGTCGGCGCGTGGCGGCGCCCTTGGCTTTGACCGGCGCGCGTCGCTGGGCGAGGTCCAGGTCTTCGATGTTCAACTCGAGGATTTCCTCGGCGCGCGCGGCGGTCTCGTACAGCATCCGGTAGAGCGTCTTCTCCCGCAGCCCGACCTCGCGCCGCGCGATCAGCCGGTCGACCGCAGTCTTGGAGCGCACCGGCGTGACCGAGTCCGGCGGTGCGAGGCGCTTGGCCCACGCAGGCACCGCCGGCGCTGCGTACCCGCGCGCGTGGCACCAGCCCAGCCAGGACAGCACCGCCGCGCGCCGCGCGTTCCACGTGTTGACCGCTGCGCCGCCCCACTGAAGTTCGAGGGCCTGGCCGACCTCGTCGTCGGCGACCGACGCAAGCGGCCGGGCGTCACCGAGATGTTCGGCGACCTTGCCGACGGCGGTGGTGTACGCACGGGCAGTGTTCGGGTTCGGCTGCGCGTCGAGGAACGCGTCCGCCGCCGCCCGCACCGTCGGCCCGGCCGCAACCGGCAGCGCCACGAGTTCCGCCACCCGGCCCCCTCGCATGCCTTGCCACAGATAACGGGGTCGCTTCGCGTCGGCCCCGAGAACGGTCTGCCCAGCTCTCGCGGGGAATTGCTACAGCTAATAGGGGATTATCTGTGCCTCAATCTCGGAACTCTCCCACTGCGCACACTCCGTCAGCCGTCCACCAGGCCAGACGAAGGCTTAGCGCCGGTTTTCGTTCCGATGTTGCTCAACCCCCGCACCGAGGGGCCGAGAGTGCTTCGGCTCCAACCACCGGATACCAAGGGGTCGTTCATGTTCCGCAACCGTCGCACCGCCCTCCTCGTCTCCGCGGCCGTCCTCGGCGGCGCGATGTTGACGACGGCGTGCCAGGACACGGACTCGAACTCGAACGCGGGGGCCACGCAGGGCTCTTCACCCGTCGCCCCGCCGGCCGCCCCGCCCGGGGCGTCGACCACCGGCGGCAACGGAGGCGGCAACCCGGGAGGCAGCGGGGGCGGCGGCGGGACCAAACCCGCCGGGAAGGTCACCCCCGGGAAGGACTCCGCCGGGAAGAGCTCCGGCGGACAGGGCACGACCACCGGCGGCGGGGGCGGCGGCGACAACAGCTCGATCGGCAAGTGCCGCACCGACGACCTCAGGGCCACCGCGCAGGACGCCACCATCACCGGCGACAACGAACTCACCGTCGCCGTGACGTTCGAGAACATCGGCCACAACTGCACGATGTCCGGATTCGCGGGCGTCGACCTCCAGACCGCCAAGGGGCCCCTGTCCGCGAAGCGCGTGGGCGCCCCGGCCGACCCGTTCACCCTCAAGAGCGACACGTCGGTGTCCTTCGGCATCACCTACCCCTCCGGTGCCACCGGCGACCACGGCGTCAAGATCACGGGGCTGGAGGTCACCCCGCCCGGAGAGACCAAGGCCATCACCCTGCGCCGGCCCGGCACCCCCACCCTGCCGGTCGTCGACGGCGCCGGCTCCCCGGTCGACGTCCGCCCCATCGGCAGCGCCGGCCAGGGCGGCTGACCACACGACCCGGCAAACCGACGAAGGCCCCTTCGATGTCGAAACAGGACATCGAAGGGGCCTTCGTCGGTCGACCCGACTGGTCGAGGCCAAGAGCACCCGGCCGGACCGGTTCCTGCACTCGGGCGACCCGGACCGCGTCACGAACGTGCGCGACCGACTCGGGAAGGCACTACCGGTGGTTTGTTGACGGCGGCTCTGATTGGCAGTGTGCCGTGAAGTAGCGGTATTTGTGGGCCTGTTCGGGGGTGTTCCGTGACCGCTCGTGTGCCGTGCCCGCCCGCGCCGGGGTCGTTGGAGGGGTATGCGGCTCGGTTCGACGACCTGTTCGGGACGCTCGCGCAACGTCGGGGGTTCCGGGAGTATCCGGTCGGGTTGTTGGCGCCGCAGGACCGGAACAAGACGCTGACCTGTCTGGCGGGTGCCGAGCCGGTGGTCGGCGCGCTGTAACGGCCGATCAGGTCGCCCGGGAGCCGGTCGTCGGTCACGACGCCCATCCTGGCGCCTGTCGCCCGCGTGGTCGAGCACACGCAGACAACACCACGACAGGCCTGCCCGGCCCCGGTCGGCCGTTGGTGTTGCCGCGCGCGTCCACCCGGCCGCCGCCGGCGCAGACGGCGCGCCCCACCGCAGACTCCTCCAGGCCACGACGCCGGCCGTTCACACCACCGAACGCGAGAACCCGCGCGACCGAGCCCAGGGCAGGCCGGCCCCGAACACGATTCCTCCGAAGTCGCGAACCCGAAATCCCGCTCGACCGACCACGGGCTGTCCGACCCGGCACAGCCGCACGTCGGCAGCGCAGCGGTCGTCGGCGCAGCGGCCGCGGAAGGGAAACCGCATCGGGCGCGGGCATCGATCACGACGCCGCCGACCGACACGGCACGTCGTTCCGCGCGGGGCCGGGCGCTGCCAGAGGGCGTCCCCGAACTGAGTCCGTGAACGCGGTGGCGATCTCCCGGGACGGAACCTGTCCCCGGCAGCACGGTCGGCGGTGCGTTGTCGCGAAAGGGTGGGGTGGGCGGGGAGGTTCTGCCCGCCGTACCCGCGATACGGCTCTTCTACGACGCCCACGAGAAGGCCGTGAAATGCGTGTCGACGACGACGGCGCCGCCTCGTCTCTCGGACCCTGCGGCACCGCGGTTCGCAAACCCGGGGCGGTCTGCCGGTGCGCCGGGGCAACCAACGCGCGATCCGACCCGGGCGCGGCTCGTCAGTTCGCGGCGCCCAGGGTCGCTGCCCAGGGAAAGGACAGGTGGGTGATGTTCGGGGTGGCGCCGGTGACGCGCTTGCCCTGGTAGAGCGACAGCGGGGAGTCCCACAACGGGATGCCGGGCAGCTCGCGCAGCGCGATCTCCTGGAGTTTGGCGGTCAGTTGGGCGCGGGCGATCGGGTCGCTGGTGCCCAGTGCCTGTTGCGCGATCGTGTCGTACTCGGCGTTGGACCAGCTCCCGTAGTTGGCGAACTCCCCGGTCTGCAGCGTCTGGTAGAACTCCAACGGATCGGGCGTCAGGTCGTAGCCGCTGGTGATCAGCAGGTCGATGCCGACTCGGGTGGACGGGTCGGTGAACAGCGCGGTGTACGCGTCCGGTGCGATGGTGCGGAGTTCGACGTCGAGGCCGATCTCCTTGCCGGCCGCCTGGATGGCATTGGTGCCGACGCTGATCTCCGGCGCCAGGTTGCTGGTCGCGACGACGATCTTCTTGCCCCCCGCGCCGGCTTCGGCGATGAGCTTCTTGGCCCCGGCCACGTCCCGCGTGATGGGAGGCAGGGCGTCGTACTGGGCCTTGGCCTGCTCGACCGGCAGGGTCGCCCAACCGGAGGCGGGAATGCCCGCCTTGGCGACGGTGCCGTAGCCGTTGATGCCCGCCGCGATGATGCCGCTACGGTCGATCGCCATCGACAGGGCACGTCGCACGCGCGTGTCGCCGAGCGCGCCCTTGAGGCTGGTGACGGCGGCCGAGTAACTGCCGGTGATCTCGCCGAAGTACAACTTCCCGTCGCCGGCCTTGAGTTTGTCGTACGCGTTGGTGGGGAGCAGGTAACCGCCGTCGACCTCGCCGGTGAGCAACGCGTTGGCGCGCGCGGCCGGGTCCTGGATGAAGACGAACTCGACCTCGTTCGTCTTGGGCATCAGCGTCCCGTCCCAGTACGCCTCGTTCTTCTTGACGGTGATGGACGTGCCCGGCTTCCACTCCTTGAGCGAGAACGGGCCGGTGCAGTTCACGCCGCCCTTCGGATTGCCGTAGTCCTTGCCCGCCTTGGCCAGGAAGGCGGCGCTCTCGATGGTGCCCGGTGCCGCGCCGAGTTGCTCGTTGAGCAGGACGTTCGGACGCTTGAGTTTGATGGTGACCTCGAACGGCGCGGACTCCGTGATGGACTCGACGTCCTTGAAGACCGTGCTGTACGACGAGCCGACCGTCGGGTCCATCTGGCGTTTGAGGCTCGCGACCACGTCGGCGGCGGTCATCGGGGTGCCGTCGTGGAACTTGACGTCGTCACGCAGGGTGTAGACCCAGGTCAGCGGGTCGGGGTTGGCGAAGCGACGGGCCAGTGCGGGGGCCGTCTTCAGGTCCGGGGTGGTGCGGAGCAGCGATTCGCAGACGTTCGTCAGCACGGTGTTGATCGGGTAGTCGAAGGCGTACGCGTAGTCCAGGGTCTGCGGTTCGGCGTACAGCGACCACTTGACGTGGTCGAGCGGTCCCTTGGCCGCGGGCGTGTCGTTGCGGGTCGTGAAGCCCGGGTTCGGGTCGGACGACTTGTCGTCGCCACCACCGGAGCAGCCGACGGCGGTCAGAGCCACCGCGGCGGCGACAGCGACGATTTTGGGCATGCGCAAGTAACCCACCTCTTTCGGAGGGAGAGCGGAAGGCGCGGAGACGGATACCGAGCGGCACGCGTCAGGACGGGTGCCGGTGAGTATTGACGCGGGAACGTTCCGCCGCAAGGGTTTGCGGGAACGATTCTCGGGTGTCGCGGGAACGTGATCCGAGGCTGTCTGACGACCCGTCACTTTGTCAGGATCGAGGCCATGAACGAACCCGAACGTCCGGTTGCACAAAGCGCGGCGGCAGGCAAGAGAGCGGTCCCCCCGCCGCAGGTCGGCCGCAACACGTTCGGAGCCCGCAACCGTCGCGCCGCTCCGCGGGTGCGCCTGGTCGATGTCGCGCGCGAGGCGGGGCTGTCCAAGACCACCATCTCGGCCGCCCTCAACGGCACCGGACGAATGTCGGACGAGGCGCGCGCGCACGCCCGCGACACCGCGTGGCGCATGGGCTACCGCCCCAACGTCACCGCGCGGTTGTTGCGGGCCGGCCATACCCGGCTCATCGGCTTCGCCGTGCGCGAGTACATCGCGGAGCCGTGGGTCTACCTGGAACTGCCGTACTTCACGCAGCTCACCAATGCCGGCGCCCGTGCCGCACTGGACCACGGCCACGCCCTCGTACTGTTGCCGAACCATGCACCGCGCGAGGAATGGACGGACCTGCCGCTGGACGCGGTGTGCGTGGTCGACCCGATGATCGACGACCCGCTCGTCGACCACCTGCTCTCGGCCGGCACCCCGGTGGTCACCGACCGCCGGGTCGAGGGGCGCCGGGGAGGCTACTGGGTCGAGACCGACTACCACACCGCCGTGCGCGAGGTATTGGACCATCTCGCCGAGCAGGGCGCGCGCGACATCGCCCTCGTCGCGGCCGGTAGCGACACCCTGTACACCCGCAACGCCCTTCTCGCGCAGGCCGATTGGTCGATGCGGCGCGGTATCCGCACCCGTGTCGAGACGGCCACCGCGCCCGGTCACGCGCCGACTCTCGAGGTCGTCGGCCGACTTCTCGGGGATGCCGGCGACCGCCCCGACGCGATGATCGTGCTCACCGAGGTCAGTCCGCTCCTGGTGCTGGACGCCGCACGCCGGCTCGGTTGCCGTGTGCCGGACGATCTGCTCGTGGTCTGCGCGAGCGAGGACAGCGTGGCCGAGCACACCGACCCCGCGGTGACCACGCTCAGCATGCAGCCCGCGCTGATCGCCGAGGCCGGCATCCACCTGCTGGTGGAGGTGCTGGACCTGGGCATCACCGAGTCGCGCGGCGTCGAGGTGCCCACTCGGCTGGACATTCGGGCGTCCTCGCTGCGCACCCGGTAGGCCCGCCGGCGGGCCGGGCGGTGCCTCCGGACGGTTCGCCTTCCGGCGAGCCGTCGGGGGGCCTCGGCCGACGCACCGGGCCCGGGGACATGGGTTCCCGGGGCGGATTCGGGCCCGGTGTACCGCCGTTGTGGCTCACGCGTTGGCGATCGCCTCCATCGGCAGGTAGGCGCCGCCGTTGAAGGTCATCACGTGCTTGATCCGCGTGTACTCCTCCAGGGCGTACACCGACATGTCCTTGCCGTAGCCGGATTGCCCGAAGCCGCCCTGCGGCATCTCCGAGACGAGCGGCAGGTGATAGTTCACCCACACGCAGCCGGCCGCGAGTTCGCGGGTGAAGCGGTTGGCGCGCACCAGGTCGTTGGTCCAGACCGATGCGGCGAGACCGTACGGCGTGCCGTTGGCGAGGGCGAGCGCCTCGTCGTCGGTGCCGAACGGCTGGATGGTGACGACCGGTCCGAACACCTCGTTCTGGACGATCTCGTCGTCCTGCCGGACGTCGGCGACCACGGTCGGCGGGAAGAAGTAGCCCGGGCGGGGCATGCGTCGGCCGCCGGTCAGCACGCGCGCGTGGCTCGGGAGCCGGTCGATGAAGCCCTCGACGGCCGCCAGGTGGTCCGCGGTGCTCATCGGCCCGTAGAACACGCCCTTGTCGTGCGGCGCGCCGCAGGTGACCCGGTCGGTGGCGGCAACGAAGCGGGCGGCGAAATCGTCGTGGACGCGTTCGTGGACCAGCAGGCGGGTCGAACCGGTGCAGTCCTGGCCGCCGTTGTAGAAACTCGACATGGCGAGCGGCTCGACGATGGTGTCCAGGTCCACGTCGTCGAACACCACGGCCGGGGCCTTGCCGCCGAGTTCGAGGTGCAGCCGGGTCAGTTGCGCACCCGCCGCCGCCGCGACCTGGCGGCCGGCGCGGACCGATCCGGTCAGCGACACCAGACCGGCGACGGGGTGCCTGGCCACCGCCTCACCGGTCGCACGGTCGCCGGTGACCACATTGAACACCCCCGGCGGAAGCACCCGGGCGGCGAGTTCGGCGAGCAACAGTGTGCTGGACGGGGTGGATTCGGCCGGCTTGAGCACGACGGTGTTGCCGGCCGCGAGCGCGGGAGCCGCCTTCCAGACGGCCATCGGAAGCGGGAAGTTCCACGCGGTGATCTGGCCGACGACGCCGATCGGCTCCCGGCGTATGTAGGACGTGAAGCCTTCCAGATATTCGCCGGCCGCCCGGCCCTCGAGCACCCGCGCGGCGCCGGCGAAGAACCGCAGGTCGGTCATGGCGGTGGTGATGTCCCACTGCTCCAGAGTGTCGCGCGGCTTGCCGGTCTCACGCGATTCGAGGTCGGCGAACTCCCCCGCGTGCCGCTCGACGGCGTCGGCGAGCAGGTAGAGCGCGCGCTGCCGCGCCGCCGGGGTGGTGCGACTCCACTGTTCGGCCGCGGCTCGGGCGGCCTGGTAGGCCGCGTCGACATCCGCGGCCGAGGACAGCGCGGCACTGCCGAACACCTCCTCGGTCGCCGGGTCGACCAGGTCACTGGTGCGCCCGTCGAGTGCCGGGGTGTACGCGCCGTTGATGAAGTTCTCGCGCCGGATCGTCATTTCCTGCTCCGTTCGGTGCCTGCGAGTGGTCGATCGATCACTTGTACCGCAGCCGTGACGATAAGTGCTACCACTTGGTCTAAATTGGAAGCACTACCACTTGGTCTGAATCGAGGCGTGGGGATGCGGGGCATCAGGCGGGGCTTGATAGCTTTGCCGTCCGTCGCCTGCCAAGAGGGTGTGGAATGGCTGTCCGCAAGGCCGCGCGTCACTACGCGACGGGGTTGTCCCGCCGCGCGCGGGTCCTCGACGTCGCGGACGGGTTGTTCCGCGAGTCCGGATTCGGCTCCCCATCGCTGCGGGAGATCGCGAAGGCGGCCGGCCTGTCGCACCCCGGCCTGTTGCGCTACTTCGCCTCGAAGGAGGAACTGCTCGACGCACTGCTCGACCGCTACGAACAGGCGGCCCGGGCACCCGGCGGGCCGATCACCGGGCCGCCGTCCCTGCCCGGCGACGGGCCGGCTGCCGAACCGGAGGCCGCGTCCCCCGTCGAACGGCCCGGCCCGGACCGCATCGTCGCGGCCGCCCGCCGCAACTCCGCCGTCGCCGGGTACCCGGACCTCGTCACCGCCCTGGGCGGCGAGGCGACTCGGGTCGACCACCCGGCACACGCGCGGATGGGCCGCCGCTACCGCGAACTCCGCGCCTGGACCGCGGAGATGCTGAGCACCGCAGTCCCGGCGGGCGAGCTGCGCGCCGAGGCGGACCGGGTGGTGGCAGGCTGGGAGGGCCTGCAACTGCTCGCGCTCTACGACCCGTCCGGAGTCGACGTCGCCGCGAGCCTGGAGCGCTATCTGCACGGTCTCGTGTCCGAGCCCGGGGCGAACACCGCTCCCGCCGCGCCACCGCGCCGGACGCTCGACGAACTCGTGGCGGGAGACGCCGAGGAATTCGACCGGCGCACCGGCTATGCCTCGGGCCGCGAGCGCCGCGCCCGAATCCTCGACGCCGCGACCACGTTGTTCGGCGCGCGCGGCTTCCACGCCCTCAGCATGCGCGAGGTCGCCAAGGCCGTCGGCATCTCCCACTCGACGCTGCTCTACCACTTCGAGGGCAAGGACGAGTTGCTGCACGCGGTCCTCGCCCGCCAGGACTACCTGACGATCAGCCTGGGCGCCGTCGCCGGCGATACCGGGCTGCCCGACCGGTTGAGCGCCGTGGTCGAGGCGTCCCGGCGCGTGGCCTACGAGACGCCGGGACTGCGCGAGCTGTTCTCCGTCCTGTCCGGCGAGGCGGTCGCCCCCGGCCATCCCGCACACGCCTACTTCGAGAAGCACTTCGCGGTGAGCCGCCGGTACTTCACCACCCTCTTCGAACACCTCGCCTACCGGGGGGAGTTGGCCCCGGGACGCGACCCGGAGCAGGAGGCGGTGTGGCTCTTGGCGCTGTGCGAGGGGTTGCAACAACAACGGCTCTACGACCCGGAGATCGACCCGCCCGGACTGCTCGCCACGAGCATCGGGCGGGTCCTGGACGCGTCCGCGCCGCCGGGTGGCTGAGCGAATCGCGCCGTCCCGGGTGGCCTGTCGGCCACTTCGGCGCCCTGAACCGCCGGGGTGCCGTCGGTCGAGTGGAGCCGGCGGCGCCCCGGAGGTACCGGTCAGATCCGGGCCAGGATCTCGCCCGCCGCGCGCTCGCCGGATACCACCGCGGCGTTCAGCGTGGCGCCGTAGTCGCTGGTGTGTTCGCCGGCGAAGTGCACGTTGCCTTCCTGTACGGCCTCGTACCCGCCGAACGTGGTGCGCTGCCCGATCTTGTAGTAGTGGTACGCGCCGTAGTGCCACGGGTCGCGCGACCACTGGTCCTCCCAGGCCAACCCGTTGAATGCGGCACGAGTGCCCGGCAGCAGGTTCTCGATCTGATCGAGCAGGAACCGTACGTCCGCCGACGGCGCGGGGCCGTGGGCGGCACCGGTGTAGCGCCGGTCGGCGGTGAGGCCGCCGGGGAAGTTCACCAGGAGCGCGGGCGCGCCGTTGTCGCCGCGCTCGACGGAGCCGTCCCACGCCGTCTGATAGCCGTCCGGGCCGGTGTTGGTGATGCCGTTGCTGCCGACCGCGGGCCAGGTCTTGCGGTTCAACTGAAGCACCAGCTTCGCGTGGTGACCCATGCCCTGCTGTGCGATGGCGGTCCGCTTGAGCGAGGTCAGACCGGCCCGGGACAGATCCACGTTGCGCAGGGTGCGAAACGGCAGGGCCAGCACCACGTGGTCGGCCACGACATCGACGATCCGGCCGCAGTTGTCGAACGTACACGTGTAGCTGCCGGTGCCGTTGCGTCGGACCGCGATCAGCTCGTAGCCCTGCTCGACCGAGCCGGACGGCAGTTCGCGCACCATGCCGGCGACCACCTGGTCGTTGCCGCCCTTGAGGTGGTACAGCTCGTCGAAGCCGCCCTCGTCCGAGGCGGACATCTTGGCGAGGGCGGCGCCGGAACCGTAGAAACCGACGAAGCTCAGCGCGGACACCTCGGATCCTTCGCCGCCGCTTTCGAGCTGGCGGGTCTGGATCATCTGGCCTAGCGACGAACGCGGATCGATGCCGATACTGCTCATGTAGTCGAGGAAGGACATCCGGTCCAGCCGGCGCGCGGTGGGGGTGGAGCTCTGGTGGTTCGGCCACCCCATGTTCGCGAAGTCCGCTTCGACGGCGGGCAGGAACGGTTCCAGGTCCTCGATGTAGGTGGTGTACCTCGCGTGGTTGATCCACGCCTGATAGTCGCCGGTGTACAGGCCACCGCCGTGGTGGATCTCGGTCTCGATGCCGAAACGCCTTGCCAGCGCGAGGAGTTCGACATCCTCCGTGCTGATGAACGAGCCGCCGTGCTCGCTGACCTGGCCGTCCCTGAAGTAGTTTCTCAGGGTCCAGCACCGCCCGCCGACGTGCGTGGTGTCCGCCTCGTACACGGTCGCGGCGATGCGCTCCGGTCCGGTCCAGAGCCGGTGCGCGCAGCGCAGGCCCGCCAGTCCGGCGCCGACCACGACCACGCGCGGATTGCCCGCCGCCGACGCCGACGAGGGCGAGAGCAGTCCGCCGGGAAGCGCGGAGGCCGCCGCCGCCATCCCGACCGCGCCGAGGAGTCGACGTCGGTTCGGCATGGGCCCTTGCTGCGCCGCGCGCTCGCGGCGGCGCTCGGTGTTCTCGGCGATGGCGCCCGCGAGTTCGGCGGCGGGCATGCCGCGACGGCGAGCCTCGCGGTGCAGCGAGAGCGCGGCGCCGAACGGGTCGGGGGTGCCGACTCTGGTGGTGGAACGCAGCAGCGATCCTTCGGTCTTCACGGAAGGGTTTCCCTTCGTCCGGGAACGCAGAAAAACGCACGCGGGTCATGCCGAGGGGGGCAATTCTCAACGCTACAAAGGTGGTTCGCCCGTGGTCGCAACATGTGTGCGGACCGTTCGTCGGAGTGAATCGTGTACTTTCCACGATGTCAACGGCGTTCCGGCTCGCGCCATTGGAAGACTTTTCCCGCACCCGAAGAGCGCGCGTTTTTGCTGCCGTCGACGCTTTCCATTGACCGCCTGGCAGCGAGTCGGGCGCACCGGCGGCGTCCAGGTGGCGGTGTGCTCCCTCGGCGGCGACGCGGCGTTGGCCGCCGCAGGTGTGCGGGCGACCCCACCAGCACCCCGCGACTCGCCCTGTGGACCGCGGGTGCCGGGCCGATCCCGACACCGCCGCAACCAACGGCTTCGAGAACGACGCGGCCGACCGGGCCGACGAGGACGAGGACTTCGACAACCGGAACGACCCCGAAGTCGGGGACGACATCGGTGTGCGGCCGGCGCGGATACGCCGTCTCCACTCCGGCCGCCGCGGTACGCGGACGGCACGGCGCCGGCGGCCGCCTGCCCCAGCCGTGCCGACGCAGGCGGTGAACGGGCGTCGAAAGCCGCGGCGGTGATGACCGAGGCGTGTACGCGGGTCGGCTGGGTCTACCGGCGGTTGGAGCCGCCGAACCCGGTTCTCCTGACGAACGTGCGGTGGCCGGCCGGGTACCGACACCCCCGCAACCAAGGCCGGGCGGGGCTGATGGCCTCGGTGCTCGAGGCGTTCGCACGGGCGCGGCCGCTGATCGAGGGCGTCGAAACGGTCGGCGACCCGATCGAAGTCCTCCCCTGCGCCTTCCACGCCCTGTGCCACGGGCGGTTGACGCATCCCTGGACGAGCCGTTGCACGAGCGGGTGCCGGCCTGGACGGGACCGGTGACCCTTCCTTCGGCGGACACGATGTTCGTGGTGGCGGGGAAGACGAGGACGACGTCGGCGGCGACGGCGCGGATGCCGGTCGTGGTGGAGACGAAGAGTGAACGAGGCGTGGCGGGGTGGTCGGCCGGTGGTGGCGGTCGGCGCGCATGCGTGCTTTCGCGGCGGGTGGTGGCAGGTCGTCGGTTTGGCCGGAGCGCGGATCCATCCGGTCGGCGAGGACGGGGCGGAGGATGTGGTGTTGGTCGGGCACCTGTTCGCCGATCCCGGCTTTGCCGTCCTGGGCGCCGAGGTCGAGCGGCAGCCGGCGGTGCCGCGGTGGGGGCTGTTCGCGACCGCCCCGGCCGCGGCGCGGGAGAGGGCGTCGGCGTGGCAGCGGCACATCCGGGAAGTGGAGTGCGGCCGTGCCGGCGGGCCCGACGGCGGCGGGGCGGTGCGGCCGGAGTACGACCCGGAGCGGTTCGCGCCGGCCGAGCGGGAACGGGCCAAGGCCGAGGAGTCGACGGCGCCGGGTTTCGGGCGGGTGTCACGGACGACGGTGCAGCGCATGCGCGGCCGGTATCGACGGCAGGGACTTGGGGCCTGGTCGACAAGCGCGCCACTCGTGGCCCTGGTGGCCTGGGGCGGACCGACGAGCGGGTGGTGGCCGCGATCACGGACGTGGTCCTCGGGCAGCGGGGGCGTTCCAAAAGGACCGTCAAGGGCTTGATGCCGTTGGTCGCGCAACGATCCGGGCCGGCGAGGCCGACGGGTGGGCCTTCGCCGTCGAGGACGCCGGCACCCACGGCACCCACGACCACGTCCTCGCCGCCGTGTCGGCCGGCACGGTGGCCCTGAGCACCTTCGAGAACATCAACGCGCTCACGATGTTCCACTACGCGCAGTCCGGGGACGTGGTGTGCGGATTCGACCGGCCCCGAGACCGCTGGGGCTCCGACCCCGATCGGCTGGTACCGCACCTGACCCGCGCGGGCCTGCTGCTCCCCGACGGAACCCGACCCGACCACGGCATCGACGAACGACAACGCCTCACCCACCGCATGATGCACACCGAGTTCGGCACGACGCTGCCCCGCGAGGACGTCGAGCACGGCGAACTCCTCGCCGCGATGTACTGAACGCGGGCCCGGGAACCAGGCCCGCGTGCCCTCCCCGAGCCTGGGGGCAAGACACGGAAACGAAGGACGCCACCGGGGAACCGGGCTTCGGGGTCGACGACCGTCCGCGCCCCCGCTCGCATCCGGCCCGCCTGTACGACGGGTACGATCACGGCCGTCGACCCGCGACGTACAATCGCGATGGGGCGAAGCGCCGGGCCGAGATTCCGGCACCGGTGTGAGGGAGGGGCCGGGATGTTCGGTTCGAAGAAGAAGAAGAAGCTCGACGATCTGATGGCGCAGCTCAGGCCCGACCTGAGTCGGGAATCGCTCGGCGTCGGGCCCGACTTCCCGGGCGTCGCCCCGAACCCGATCCTGAGCGGTGATGCACGAAAGCGCAATGCGGAACTGCGTTCGGGGGCGCTTGCGCTCGGCGTTCTCGTCGACTGGCGGGAGGTCAACAGCAATCCACGCGTGGTCCTGATGTTCGACGTGGAGACCGCCGACGGCATCTCGTTCCGCGGTATCGCGGACGAAGACCTCACGATCACCGAACTCACCCGACTCGCCCCGGGACAGACGTTGCCCGTGCGCTACCGCCCGGCCGTCATGGACCACTACGTCTGCCTCGCCCGGGGCGCGGACCCCACCCACGTGCAGCGGCTCTCCGACGAGATCGCGAGCCGCAAGCGGACCTGACGCGAAGCCGTCGGCCGGATCCCCGGGGGCGTGTCCGGCAAAGGTCGAGCGTTCCGGCCGGAACTTACTGTAGGGCCTGGCGACGCCCTGAACGTCGCGCTGGAACCGGCCGGCCTCGCCGACCTGGTCGTCGTAGCCGCCGCCGTGCTGGAGCACGAGCGCGACGGGCCTGATGGACCCGGCCCTGGCCCGGAACGGCGCCGGCGGGAACACGGGCCTCCTCGGGACGGCTCTCGCCGTCCGATTCGTGGTCCGGATCCTCCCGTGAAGGCTCCTGTACTCGCACGTCGGGGCTCCCTGCGCCGAAAACGGTTCCGAGGGCCTTCGCATGCCCCGGCTCGGCCACATGCCTTCGGAACCGCGAACTCGGCGTACGGGGTCGATGGCCCCTGTCTCCCCTTGCCTCCGGCCTACCCCCGCTGGGCCCGCCGGCGAGGCAGAATCGTAGTGTGACCTGATTCGTTACCTTATCCACCTATTCGGGCCATCCGTGAGGACCGCCGCCAGGTCCCCCGCGAGGGAGGAATCGATGACCAGGACCAGCGCCGGCACCCGATTCGGCACCGATCGCGGCCTGGTGGGCCGCATGCTCGCCACCATGTTCCTGCTCGGGCTGCTCTATGTGGTCTTCGTGGGCGTGCTCGTGGTGATGCTCGGCCGGGCCTGGCCGCTCGCGGTCGTGCTGATCGGCGGTGTCTTCGTCGCACAGTTCTGGTTCAGCGACAAACTCGCGGCGTTCGCCATGGGCGCCCGCGAGGTCACCCCCGAGGAGCAGCCGGAACTGCACGGCGCGGTCGACCGGCTGTGCGCCCTCGCCGACATACCCAAGCCGCGCGTGGCGGTCGCCGACTCCGATGTGCCCAACGCCTTCGCCACCGGCCGCAACCGGAGGAACACGCTCGTGTGCACCACGACCGGGCTGCTCCGCCGTCTGGAGCCCGCCGAGTTGGAAGGCGTCCTGGCGCACGAGCTCTCGCACGTCGCGCACAAGGACGTCGCGGTGATGACGATCGCATCCTTCCTCGGCGTCCTGGCCGGGCTGCTCACCCGCGTCGGCGTACAGTTCGGCCTCTTCGGCGGGATGCGCCGCGACCAGAACACCGCGGTCCTGATGCTTGTGGTGACCGCGGTGAGCGTGGTGGTGTACACGCTGAGCTTCGTCCTCGTCCGGACCCTGTCGCGCTACCGCGAGCTGTGTGCCGACCGTTCGGCCGCGCTGCTCACCGGTCGACCCTCCGCGCTCGCCTCCGCGCTGACCAAGATCAGCGGCACCATGGCCCGAATCCCGACCCGCGATCTGCGCCGGGCCGAACCCTTCAACGCGTTCTTCTTCGCGCCGGCCGTCGCCTCCAAGGACAGCCTGGCGAACCTGTTCGCGACCCACCCGACGCTCGAACGGCGCCTCGAGCAGCTCGGCCGGATCAGCGCGGAACTCGGCGGTGCCGCCTGATGGGTCTGTTCGACTCCGTCTTCGGCCGAAGCAGGCCGGTGAAGCCCGATCTCGACCAGCTGTTCGGCCTGCCCTCGGCCGCCATCACCCTGGAGATCGCCGCCGGGTTCCACCCCACAGGCACCGGGTCGGTGTGCTTCGCCACCGTCGAGGGCGGCGCGTTCGACCAGGTGCTGCGCGACCTGAACGAGCTGGTCCAGGGGTTGCGAAGCAGTCGGGACGAGTACGGGTACACGTGGCTGCTCGCAGAGCGCCCACCCGAGGACGTGGGCACCCTGGTGACCGATCTGCATGCCATCAACACCGCGCTCGAGGATGGCGGTTTCGGTCCGCAACTACTCTGCTCACTGGCCGCGTTCGAACATCCCGACGGCCGCCGGCTCGCCTTGGTCTACCTGTACAAGCGCGGCACCTTCTACCCCTTCGCACCGGTGCCGGGCGCGCACGAGAAGCGCGACACCGCGCTGGAGATCCAGGTGAACGCGGCGGTCACCGACGATCTGCGACTCGAACCCGACCTGTCCCGCTGGTTTCCGGTCTGGGGCGCGCCGGGTCTGTGACCGTACGACGGGCAGGTCGCGGTCGCGGTCGCGGCGCCGACGGGCGGGCGGGCGGCGGATCACGGCCCCGAAACGAAAGGCATTCCCTGCCGGCTAAGGGGCGGTCGTGAACCCGGCCACCAGGCGGCCGAGGCCGCATCGCCCTGCCCGACATCCCCGCCACCATCGCCGACGGCCTCGGACACACCAGCCCCTCGCCGCTGACCTGGGCCGTCAACGCCAAGCTCCTGGACGCCGTCGTGACCGTGACCGACCAGGACATCACCACCGCCATGGCGTTCGCGTTCCGCCGCCTCAAGATCGTGGCCGAACCGAGCGGTGCCTGCGCCCCGGCCGCCGTCCTTCGCGGCCTCCTCCCCCACGACTCGGGGATGATCGGAGTGGTGATCTCCGGCGGCGGCGTGGACCTGCCCACGTTCCACCGGCTGATCAACCAGGCCGCCCACCGGAAGGAACAGCCTCCACGTGTCCGACCAGTTCCCCACCGTCACGCAGTACGCCAGCCCGGACCTGATCGCCGCCATCGCCTACGAGGGCCTGCCCCGCACCGCCGATCCCCGCTGGGCCGAGTCCGGCGCCCCCGACCCCGACACGTACGGCCGGTGGTGCGGCCACATGTGCGGCATCGCCTGCCTGCGCATGGCGCTCCTGGCCCGCACCGGCGACGCACCCACCATGTTCGAACTCCTCGACGGTGCACGGAAGTACGGGGCCTACACCGAAGACCCGGACACCGGAGCAATCCGCGGTCTGATCTACGCCCCCTTCGTCGAGTACGTGCAGGACGTCCACCCGCTGGGCGCCGAAACGCACTCGACCCTGACCGTGCCCGGCCTCCTCGCCCTGCTCGACGGCGGGCGGCTGGTGATGGCCTCCGTCCACAAGGAGATCCGCCGCCCCGAGAACCCCGCCCCCGGCAAGGGCGGGCACCTCGTGCTCGTCACCCACCGCCAGGGAGACACCGTGCACTTCAGAAACCCGTCCGGACACACCGAGCAGGCCCGTACCGCGAGCCTGCCCACGGCCGAGTTCGCCGGGTTCTTCGCCGGCCGCGGCGTGTCCCTGATCTGAGATCACCGACGCCGCTTCGGGCGGTTGCGTCCCAGGCAGGTCTTCAGCCGTCGCCGGACACCGGCGTACTCGTCCACCCGCGCCGCCGCCGGCTCGGCCGGCGCCTCCGGCAACGGCAGTTCAGCACCACGTGTCCATGTATGCCGAACGCGCTACCGACCCACCGCGCGAGTTTGTGCGGGCGGTACCGCGTTCGGGATCAGCCGCGCGGGGGACCGGCCACGACGGGCCGGAGAGTTCGCCACACCACACGGTCTGGGTGCCGTCGACGCCCGCGACCTCCCGTACGGGTGGGGCTCGGCGATCGCGAGGGCGAGGGCGATCGCGAGGGCGAGCCGAGGGTCGACGTCGACGCGGACGGCGCCGAGGTGACCGTGTTCTCCGCGCCCGACGTCCGCGAGTTGTCCGCCCGCCTGCGGGAGACATACGGCACCGGATAGCCGGCCGAGACATCGACTTGGCTTGTGGACTGTCCGACCCGCTTTCACGCCGACGTCATCACGGTGGGCGTCGGTCCTCGACTGTTTTTAACCGTCACCCGTTCCCGACGCAGAGTCTCAAGCACCATGACGTGATACCTCACGGGCCCCGCCCTGACCGTGCCTCGAAAGGATGTGACCGAACCGGCGGTTCGACACGTCAAGACTCTGCGAGGTTGTCGACGGAGCGGGGAGCAGGATGGGTTGGTTCCACAGGGAGCGCATCGGATTTGCCAAGTTCGCCGAGGCGAACCAGACCGTGCTGCGCCGCACCGCCTTCCTGCTCTGCGGCGACTGGCATTTGGCCGAGGACCTGGCGCAGACCGCGCTGGAGAAGGTCTACGTCGCGTGGCCGAGGCTCGAGCGGCAGGAGCACCCGGAGGCCTACGCCAAGCGCGTCCTGATCAACGCGTTCCTGGACGGGCGCCGCCTCAAGAGCAGCGGCGAGATGACGGGCATGGATGCCGACGCACTGGCCCGCACCCCCGCCCCTGTCCATGGCGACCCCGAACTGCGGCTCACCCTCGTCGACGCGCTGCACACCCTCGAACCACGCGACCGCGCCCTGTTGGTGCTGCGGTACTGGGAGGACCTGAGCGTCGAGGAGACCGCACGGCGACTGGGCATGGGCGTGTCCGCCGTGAAGACCGGCGCGATGCGCGCACTCGCCAGGCTGCGCGAGCGCGTGCCGGAGCTGACCCGCAAGGCCGCTGCGGAGGGTCGGCCGTGAGGAAACGGCGCACGGCGAAGCGGCCGGCGGCGGACACAGCGGCACACATGAGAGGAACCGACGTCGTGGAAGGGCACGAAGTGGAGACCGAAGACCTGTTTCGCAGCGAACTGCGCGCCGAACTGGACGAGTTGGTGATCCCGCCGGGCGCGGGGCTGGCTGCCCGGGCGGCCGAGGGCGGCCGCCGCCGGGCACGGCGGCGCGCGTTGGGGCAGACCGTCGGGGCGATCCTGGCGGTGGGAGTGATCGCGGCGGGCGTGCTGGGCGCGGCACAGCTGCGGACGAGTCCGGCGACCAAGGCGGGGCCCGCAGCGAATCCGTCGCCGTCCCAAATCGACGGACGGTTCGACCACGTGAACCCCGAACTGCCGGCGCAGCCGGTGGCCCCGAATCCCCTCGCCGATCGGCTCGGTCCGATCATCACGAGCCTGTTGCCCGGGGGGACGAAGCAGGTCACAACCAACACCGCCATCGACGGCGGCCTCTACGCGAAGGTCACCTGGGACACCGGCCAGGGCGTGGTCGAGGTGACCTTCCACATGGTGGGCAAGCGGTTCTTCGGGTGCACCATGGCCGACGGCAAGCCGAGGCCCAAGGAGAACAACTTCGGCGGCTGCCGCAACGCACCGGACGGAACGCTGCTCGGTACCTTCGAGAAGCCCTTTCCGGACAAGGGCATCGCCTGGAAGGTCGTCAACTACGTCACCGGGGAGACCATGGTCGAACTGAGCTACGGAAACGGCGAATTGTCGGACAACGGCAAGCCCACCCGCAGCACCCTGCCGCTGACCGACGAGCAGGCCCTGTCCATCCTGAGGAACCCGGCCTGGGCGCCGATCCTCGCCGCCTACGTCCCGCCGCCGCCCGCCGACCCCGCCACGCTGCCGACCTCGGGCCCGACGCGGTTCCCGATCGCCCCGCTCAGCCCGGCAGGGCAGCCCTGACCGACCCGCACGTGCTGAGGGCGCCCCCGTCGGTCCCGACCGGGGCGCCCCGGTCGGGACCGACGTTGCGCTCCTTGTCCTCCCCGGCGTCGGGCCACCGGCCGAAGGGGCCGGTACCGCCGGGCCCGGCGCCGAGGACGCCCGCCCCCTTTGTGCTCCGCCATGGTCTTCAGGGTGCGCCAGTTTCCCGACCAGGCCGATGCACGCGTTCTGGATCACGTCGTCCGTGTCGTTGTCGTCGCCCACGTAGGTGTACGTGACCCGCTACGAATCGGGCCACACTCACAGGTTGGAGATCATCGAGGCATGCGGCTACCTCACCGTGCCGGGACTGGGTGGCGTGGACATCGACCTCGATCCGTTCGACTGGCCGCCGGGCGAGCACGTCGGTCCGGTCGCGTGAAGCGCGGTGATCGCCGACGGTCCGGAACTCGAGGTCGGCACAGCGGGCGAACTGCACGTCGACGGCGAGAACACGGAAATCGGTCACCCGTTCACGGCCACCAAGTTGGCCAACGCTGCGAATGCCGCTGCGTCGTCGACAGCGACCCGTCCCCGGCGAGCTTCCGGAGCACACGTGTACGGGGACCCCCGCATCGGCCATCCGTGTCAGTCCGGCGTGCCGCAATCCGTGCCGCAGCGGGAACTCGTAGCCGCGGTGCACCGGCGAACCGCACCACGTCGCCCCATCCCATGCGAGCGGGCGACCAAAGCCTCCGTCGGCCCGTCGAGCGCCGCCCAGTCGCACAGCGCGAGCGCGCGGGGGTTGTCGAGCTCGTCCTCAGCCGCGTGGTACGCATGCTGCGGCCTGTGACCCGGGCCGGATTCGTCTCGATCAGCCCGTCCCGGTGGGTCTGTTGCATCCCACGCACCAGGATCGTGATCGTGTCCTTGACGCAGGCCCTCGATCCTGATCATGAGGTTCCGGATGTTGCATATGTGGATCCTCACCACTCTGTCGAAATGATCGCGAAATCTTGCAGAGAAACCAATTTCACCCCAATCTACATACGCGGCATTATTTATAGCTTATCGATCAATTTTCCGCGACCCTCTTCCGGGATGCGGGATTCGATTGATACCGTCTGGTTGTACTCGCACGGTCACACATGGTAGTTGCCAAGGGTCTCAGGCGTCGATATGGACGGACGGCGACGATGCAGATATCACTTCGATGTCGACCGAAAATTCGAAGTGCTCACTGCATACGGCAAAGAATTCCTCCAGGCCGGACCCGCCCGGTACAGCCGAGCGCAGATCTCGTACGAGAGCCGAAGCGGGCGCTTCGATCGGTACGCCAAACATTGGGTCGCATGACAACTCGATCGACCCATTTCTGGCATAAGTAAACCACTGCATCGAGTCCCAATAGAACCCCAAGGCATCTCCATTGCGGGAAATCTCGGACATGAAGGGCTCCCTGCTCGGCTTCGCCGACAGGGCCGTCATAAAATACGTCCAATCCCCGATCCTACCTGCCCGCAGAAGTGTCAAGCCGCCTTCATAGAGATCCGCATCCATGGCCATGGCCTCACTGCGCGTCGTCATGAACGGTTCTCGCCCGGAAATATTCGCAGCCTGGATCACCTCACGTGGTGTAACGCCCCTGGCGTATCCGAAGAAGCCGCACAAATACGAGTAATCGCGAATCCAGGCCCATGCGGACGATTCCATTCCCGTCCTTCCTCGTGAGCGTCTCGGCGAACCAAGCCTACCGACCGCCGAACGCGCACGCGATCCCCATCCACGACGTTCGCGCATCCAGCGCCTCGCCGAGATGAAACGGCAAACCGCGTCGTGCCGAGAAAGGAGTACCGCGCGGTGCGAATAAGGAACCGGTCAAGGGCACGTTCCCTGGGCCTGGCTGTTTCGCTGGTCGTACTGATAAGCCCTACCCTCTTCCCGACGACCGCAAGCGCCGAAGAAGTCCGCCCTTCTCCCCCTCCCGCTTCATCGGCCGCTGCGACGGATACGCAGGCGAGCAATCGCGAAGCACCATCGACCAACACCCGGACCGCGCTGCCCGATACGACGAACGAGCCCCCAGCGAAGGCACCCCCTCAAGACCCGAGCGCAACCCGCAGCACACAGATACCGGACTCGCCCACACACAAAACGCTGCGCGAACTGTGTCCCGGGGTTGCCACCGAGAGTTTATCGACCGCCCCGGGAACACGAGTCGTCTGTTTTTCGCCGGGACAAGGCACAGGTCCCGTCACGGGCCGCGTGGCCGAACCCACAAAAGGACGCTTGGCTCCGGACTGGGAATGCAAGCCGGTATATGAGCGCGAGTCCTACGATCGCCTGAACTGGTGCTACGCCACATCAAGGACACTCACGGTCTTCGACGTGGGGACAGAAGCCCCAATCGGCAGTATGAATATCACCATCTTGCAGGAGCTGCGCACCAGGCCCAAACTTCCGACCTTCATCAACTATGCGGCCGTCCGCGTCGACCGATTCGATCCGGCCCTGAAGGGTCTCACCCTCAGCATCGAGTCGGCCTGCTCGCCCGCATGTACTGCGAACGACACGTGGAATTACCAGACGGCATTCCAGGATGCCGTTCTGATCTATGACGGAACGATGACGTGGACCGGCACCGACAGGAACACCATTTTCCCCACCTGGAAAATGCACGCGATCCTGCCCGGCACGCCCACCATCCCAGGAAACAACGGATGGGGCGGAGGCGCGCTCCAGACAGTCAGATGCGACGACACGGCCATCAGGAACTCTTCCGGTTGTGTATTTGCCCAATACACCCCGACATTGGATCTGACCGATCCGAAGTTCGGCTCCTCCGCAGCCATGATCCGCTTCTATCAGGAACACACCATCGACCGATGGGGCCTCAAACGGGCAAACGGCTCTGGAAAGCCGCTGACTCGAAGCCCGGAAAAAGCCGTCGAACCTGCGGACAAGGATTGGGACGAAGTCAGTCGCAAGATCGTTTGCGATGGCACTTTCGTAGCCTCACCTTTCCCCGAAGGCCCGGACAGCTGCGATGAATACCCGTTCGCCATGGCAACCCAGAGCGCCGGGCAGGGCGGGCGACCCGGACCCGACGCCGTGCGCTCCGGCCAGGAATGCATCCAGGTGCAAGCCCAGGGAAAGGTCACCGGACCGACCGGGGAGGCACTATATACAAGCGTCAAGCCCATCGGGCCGGTCGATGACGAAGCGCTGTGCGTTCGTGGCCACATCCCGAACAACGAAAACAAATTGGTCGGTTCCGCTCTCGCCGGGCTGACGACGTCTGCAAGGCTGAGCCCGCGCGATCCCTACTGGGTCGACGCCGGGCCACCGGGATGGGGAGACTGCGACACCTTCGACACTGCGACACCACTGTCGAAGTCGACGGCGAGCACATCGGCGCTGCTTGTGTGCGGTCCCCTACTGAAGGCATACAACAGGGTCGGCGGACCGAGTGCAGTCGGTTCGCCCGTAGACACGGGCAACACCGCGGATGGAACGGGGCGATACCTGAACCTGCGCCGCCCGGGCGAACCTGCGGTATCCGGCACGATCTACTGGACACCCTCCACTCCCGCCAGTTACCTCGGCGGTCCCGTCAGGGACAGATGGCTCGGCCTCGGCTCGGAAGGCGGACTCGGCTATCCGATCACCGACACCGCGGCAACCGAGGGCGGTGGCGGTCTCCATGCGGAGTTCTCGCGAGACAACACATCGATCTATTGGAGCGCTTCCACCGGAGCCCACACCATATCCGGAGAGATACGCGACAAGTACACCGCTCTGCGCCCCGGACTCTCGGCAGGGTTCCCGACGGCGGACCAGTCGTCGATCCCGGGTGGAAGTGGCCGCTTCGTTCACCTGAGAAGCCCCGGCTCCGACATCGACAGCGCATCGATCTACTGGAGCCCGACCACCGGAGCCCATTACGTCGCGGGGAACATCCGCACCAAATGGGCATCGCTCGGCTGGGAGGACGGACTCGGTTTCCCGACCACCGACGAGAGCTCGACACCCGACGGACGAGGCCGGTTCAACTTCTTCTCCAAGGACGGAAACTCGATCTACTGGACCGAGGCGACGGGAGCCCACCAAGTAGGCGGGCCGATCGGAGCCAAGTGGGCCGGCCTCGGCTACGAGAAGGGCCCCGGCTATCCAACCACCGACGAGACCACGGCTCCCGATGGCGTGGGGCGATTCAACCATTTCTCGAACGCGAACAACTCGATCTACTGGACTCCGGCGACGGGAGCCCATCAGATCGGCGGATCGGTCCGCGACAAGTGGCAGGCAACAGGCTGGGAGACCGGTGCGGGATACCCGACCACCGATACAACAGTGACGCCCGACGGCGCGGGAAGGTACAACCACTTCCGGAAGCTCGGAGCGACCGCTGACGACGACTCCATCTACTGGCACCCGCAGATCGGAGCAGGATGGATCCGTGACGGCATTCGCCGGCAGTGGTTGCAGTACGGCGCCGAAAAGGCCAGTGGCTACCCGGTCGATCAAGAAAGAACGACCTCCGATGGAAAGGGCAAGGTCCTCTACACATCGCGTATCTACAACGGCGGCCCCGCCCTCCTGGCGGTCTACACCTCGCACCCGACCACTGGACTCCACTGGGCGAGCGCCTTCCAGGCGTACCTGACGACCGGGCCTGATTCGTGGCTGGGATTCCCCATCAAGGAACCCGCCTACAGTCCCGCCCCACAGGTGAAGAACTTCACGACCCTCCAGGTCTTCCAGGGCGGCTGCATCGGAATCAACCACGCCGCGAACAACGCCATCATCGCTCTCCCCTGGACGTCCTATGCCTGCCGATCCGACTATGTCGCCGTTACCCCGGAGACTTGGAACAACAGGTCCTCGGCCAGGCTCCTCGACCTCGATCCTCCCGTCGCCTTGGCGGCCGTCCTCGAGCCCGACGGGCGCGTCTCGCTGGACCGCTTGAAGCCATAGGACTCGCACGCACGGGGCGGGCCGGTCCATACGACCCGCCCCTTTGGCGACCGGTTGACCGGCACGCCGGCCGGAACGGGCTACACACGTACCGCAAAGCCCTCCGTCACAACATCGATGAGGACAGGCGCACACCGACGCGCATCGCGCCACCACGTGCCCCCGACCTGACATGTGGCGCCAGGTCAACCCGGCCGCCGGCTGCACCCCTGCAGGGCCCCTCACCTTGTGGACCATTTGTGGACCGCGCCACTTCACATACACCTGAAGCGCCTCCGACGCACCGGTCACCAAACGGAGTTCGGGATGCAGGTACCACTGCGTCGTCGACGGCGATCCGTGCCCGGGATCTTCGCAGGACGTGCACCGGGACGCCCGCGTCGGCCATCCACGTCAGCCCGGTACACCGCGGGCGCCGACCGCTCACGGGTGCACGGCGATGGCGATCTTGCCGCGTGGGCGTTTGCCGCCCTCACCGGTGGAGCCGCCTTCCAGCAGGGTGTGGGCCTGTGCGATGTCGGCCAGTGGTAGCACGGCGCCGATCACGGGCCGGAGTTCGCCTTGGTCGACCAGGGCGCCCAGCGCCGTGAGCTTCGCCCGGCCCGGGCTGACGAAGAGGAAGTGGTAGGTCGCGTTCACGCCCCACGCCGCGAGCAGGTTCTGCGGTTCGGGGATGTCCACGATGGACACCACGCGGCCCCGGTCGGCGAGGACCTGCGGGCTGCGGGCAAGGGTGTCCCCGCCCACGGTGTCCAGCACGACGTCGACCCCACCCAGCGCGCGGACCTGCGGCACGTAGTCACCGGCCGAGAAGTCGATCGCGATGTCGGCTCCCAGTCCGGTGACGAACTCGTGATCCCTCGCCCGTGCGGTGGTCACCACCTCGGCTCCCAGCGCGCGGGCGAGCTGGACGGCGACCGAGCCGACCCCGCCCGCTCCGCCGTGCACCAGGACCCGTTCCCCGGCCCGCACCCCGGCACGTTCGACCAGCGCCTCCCACACCGTCACGCCCACGAGCGCGAGAGCGGCGGCCTCGACGTGCGACAACCGCGCGGGCTTGGGGGCGACCAGGGCCTGGTCGACCACGTGGAACTCGGCGTAGGTGCCCTGCCCGGCGAACATCGGCGCCAGGTACCAGACCTCGTCGCCCGGGCGGAAGTCGCCTGCCCCGGGGCCGGTGGCGACCACCACACCGGAGACGTCGTTGCCGATCACCGCCGGCAGCGCCACCTGGTCGCGGTAGTCCCCGCGCCGGGTCTGCAGGTCGAGAGGGTTCACGGACGTGGCCATCACGCGCACCAGCACCTGGCCGGGTCCGGGGGTGGGGATGGGCAGTTCCCGGGTGGCGAACGCGGTGTCCGCGTCACCGAAGCTGACGAGTTCCACCACACGCATCGAAGTCGACATGCGAAAACGTTAGATCGTAATATTGCGAATCGTCAATATGTACGTGCGTTACGATCACCGCATGTTCACGGAGGCGGAGTTGCTGGCTGTGTTCCGGGCCCTGTCCAACCCGACCCGCCGCCGGATGCTGGTATGGCTCAAGGACCCGATGAGCTTCCCCGGCCAGGAGCGCGAGGATGTCGAGATCGGCGTCTGCGTGACCGACATCGCGCAACGCACCGGCCTGGGACAGTCGACCACCTCGCAGTACCTCGCGATACTGCGGCAAGCGGGACTGGTGATCGCCACCCGCCGCGGCAAATGGACCTACTACCGCCGCGACGAAGCCAACATCGCCCGCCTCCTGGACACCCTGCACGACGTTTTCTAGACCCGACACCCCCGGACACGGCGGACACAGCCGGGTAGGCAGCCGGCCGCACCCTCTGCGCCGCATCCGAAGACGGCGTGGACGTCGCCGGCGACGCGGGCCCCGACGGTCACGTGGTCGTTGGCACGCAGTCCCTTCAGGGGTCGGTCGGCCTTCCCCGCGGCCTCGCGCAGCGTCGCGGTGTTGCTGCCGCGTTTCCTGTCGTCGATCTCCCGCAACACCGCTCGCGACATGGACGTCATCACGGCCGCGCTCGGCGAGCGCCGCATCTCCTACGTGGGCTGTTCGTACGGCACCCACCTCGGCAGGGTCTACGCCCAGATGTTCCCCGGTCGCGTCGCCCGGGTCGTCCTGGACGGTGCGCTCGACCCGCGCCGCTACGGCCCCGGGTGTTGCGCGGAAGCGAGAACGAGAACGAGAACGATCGCGCGGTGTCCGACTGGGCGACTGGGCGGCGCTTCGGAACGACGCTTACCACCTCGGCGGCACCCGTGCCGGGGTGCCGGCCACGGTGGACCGGGCCCAGGGGGCGTCCACGCGTGGCCCGCTCGTCGTCGGCACGGCCCCGGACCCGTACCGGCTGGACGACAGCCACGTGGGCTTCGTGCTCCTGATGGAGAACGCGGACGACACCGACGCGGCGCGGGCGCTGTCTGCGCGGATGACCGGGTCAACGTCTACCTGGACACGGGCCGACTGCCGAGGACCGACTCGACCTGCGTTCAAGTAGCGGAGGGCGAGTGCCCCGCCGCCCGAGGCCGGCCGGGCACTCGGGCGGTCCGCTCAGCCGACGCCGTACGGGCGGAACTGGATGCTGATGCGCGGCCCCGTGGCCCGGGCCGTCTTGGGGATCGCGTGCTCCCAGGCGCGTTGGCACGAGCCGCCCATCACGATCAGGTCGCCGTGGCCGAGCGGACGGCGCAGCACCGGCTCGCCGCCGCCGCGCGGGCGGAGCAGCAGATCGCGCGGCGCGCCGACGGACGCGATCGCGACCATGGTGTCCGCGTGGGCGCCGCGGCCGTCGCGGTCGCCGTGCCAGGCGACGCTGTCCCGGCCGTCGCGGTACAGGCACAGCCCCACGCCGACGAACGGCTCGCCCAGTTCGGCCGCGTAGTGCTCCGAAAGCCGGTCACGCGCCTCGGCGAGGGCGGGATGCGGCAGGGCGTCGCCGGCGCGGTAGTAGGCGAGCAGCCGGGGGACGTCGACGACACGTTCGTACATCAGGCGCCGTTCGGCACGCCAGGGAACCGTCTCGGCCAGCGCGGTGAACAGGGTGTCGGCGCCCTCCACCCACCCGGGCAACTCGTCGATCCAGGCACCGCCGCCGATCACGGTGCGGCGCAGCCCCCGCGGCGGGCCGATACGGACGACGTCGCTCTGATCGAAGAGCGAACCCTGGAGTGAGTCGGACATTCCACCACGATACCCCATTGATCCGAACGCATGTTCGAACCAGCACTTGGTCAGCGGCGTCGTAGCCGTTCGTCGCTCGCACGTCGAGCCTCGCCCCGTCGCGGTCCACCCGTCCCGGTCCACTACCGACTTGTGCTGGTGGGGCGACTCGGGGAAGCCCGCACAGCTTGGCCACGTCGGAGTCGAACACTCCAGGATCAGGGCCCCGCCTGGTCGCAGCACGTTTCACCCCGAGGTGAGGTGAGGTGAGGAACGCGACCAGGGATTCCGGGTTGTGCAGGTGCTGCATCGTGTTGGTTTCCGAGGACGCCAGGGCGAAGCGCCTCGGCAGTCCTGTTCCTGCCACTCGACTGGCAGTCGGAACGCTGACGGGCACGCGCAAGTGTGGAGGGTGTCGTGGTCTCGCGCGGTGAACTCCCGATCGTAGAAGTCCGCATCGTCCTATACAGCCAGGTCCTCCGGTGTTTCATCGTGCCGCCGCCGGCGTCGGGTCGAAAGCGCCGGCAAGGCTGGTCAGGACGGAGCCGGCCCAGTTGCTCTCCCCGAACACGCCGACCGGCATGGCGAGTACGCCGCACTCGCGCCGGAGCGTCTCCGCTGGGATTTCAACCGGGAAGAAGTAGTTGCCGGGACAAGTCCGGCTCGCCGGGGGAATCGCCCCGAGCACTTCGTCCGGCAACTGTTCGAACAGCCGCTCGGCCCGTGCGGCCAGTTCGTCGACGACCTGCCGGGGCACGTCGCCGTGCTCGGTCAGCAGCCGGTCGGCGAGCCTCAGCTGTGCCGACGTCGGCGGATCCGCCCGGAACGCTTCGGCCAATTCGGCTTGTGCCGGGCCCAGCAGGACCACGCCGAACGTGCGTGGCCACAGCCATCCCTTGGTGATCGAATGCAGCAGGACCGCACGCCCGGTGTCCAGCAATCGCCGTGTGCCGGCAGCGAACGGGGCTCCCAGGTCGTAGACGCTGTCGATCAGCAGGCGGCGCCGTGGTGATACCCGCAACCACGCGACCACCGCGGCGCACTCGGCATCGGACAGGTATCGGCCGAGCGGCTTGCTGGGGTTGGCGAGCAGCAGGTATTCGGGCCGGTGGTCGGCCGGCGACCTCGGCAGGACCGGCGCCGGTAGCGTCGGGTAGGTCGCGGGTGCCAGGCCCGCAGCGCGGGCCAGTTCGAAGTAGACCGGGTACACGTCGCCGGGCAGCCACAATCGCGCTTGTATGGCGCGCAGCCGGTGGAACACCACGCCGAGCCCGTGACGGACCCCTCGACAGACCATGGCGTGGCCGGACCACTCATCCGGCAGTTCGAAGCGCCGCAGCCAGGCACGGGCGAGATCGCATCGGTGCACCGTACGTGTGTCGGTCGGCGGTTCCGGTCGCATCGGAGCAAGCGCCCGGTACACGTTGGTCTCTGCGGCGTCCAGAAGCGACGAGGAAGCACGGAGTTGCTGCTGCCGGAATTCCTGGAACTCGTCGAACCTCATGCCGTGGCGCCTTCCGGCACGATCTCGCTGGCCCGGTCTTCCAGCGAGGCGTAGCAGCGTCCGTCGGCCATGACGTTCCAACTGCGTGCGATCCCCTTGGTGCGTTCCCAGAGCAGGCTGGGTTCGGTGTAGGCGGCGATTCGCATCGGCCGTCCGTCCCAGCTGCCGTGGTAGACCGGAGCGCCCCAGGGCAGGCGGCTCGCCGGTTCGAGGCCGTGCTGCTCGGCGAACCGGGTGACGACGGACAGCGAAACCTGGTGCTCTCGACTCCAGACGTTGGCGGCGCGGTCGAAGTAGAGGGACTCGGTGCTGGTGGATACGTAGAGCTCTTTGAAGCAGACTTCGTCGACACCGAGAGCCGCGGCCCACGAAAGGTAGTCGGCGACGCCGGCCGCGTCGGCGACGCCGCCGTGCTGGAGCACGCAGATCAGCCTCATCCGCAGACCCGGCCGGCGGTCACGCCCCACACGCCAGGTGTCGATCACGGAGCTCACCGGCGTGCGCAGCATCATCAGCCGCTCGTTGACGGCGTCGTCCTGATGGTGCCGGGAGACCGCCAGCACGCTCAGGCCCGCGGCGCTCAGGGCTGCGAGGCGGCCGGCCCGATCGGCGTGCCCGCCCTTCGCCAGGGTGTGCCCGTTGGTGATCAGGACGACCTTCGGGAAGGCCGCCGAGCAGGCGGACACCAGGCGCAGTTGTTGTTCGAACGGTATGAGCGTCGGCTCCCCGCCGCCCGTGATCACGGCACGCTCGGCACCCGCCGCACGGGCGCGCTCCAGCCAGTGGGCGACCGCGTCCCACGGGACCCGTGCCGGCGCCTGGTCGCTGGAGATCGAAGCCGAGGAGAAGCAGAACGAACACCGGGCCTGGCAGGCGGACGCGACCGGCAGAATCGAAACCGAGCGCGGTCGCGTGTCGGCGTAGCGACGCTGTGCCGACGCGTGCAGGTGCAGGGACGCCGCCATCGCATCCTCGACGGTGGTCGGACGCAGGGTGAACTCCTGGCCCAATTGGTCGAGTTCGTGGACTGCCGACAACCGGATGCGAGCCTCGTGCAGTTCCGTGCCGAGGCCGGTCGACACGTTGGGCACCAACTTGTCGGGGTCCACCGTGGTTTCCAGCACCAGCAGCCGATCGCCCGGAATGGCCAGACGGTCCAGCAGGCGTCGCGCCTTGTCGATGCCGATTCCCAACTCCGCACGGGTCAGCAGGTGGAACCGGTCGGGATGGGTACTCTCCGGAATTCCGGCCTTGCCGTAAGCGAAGGCGTACTTGTCGAAGCCCTTCGCGAAGTTCGACAGCACGATGACGTGGAAGCGCTGGTGGCTCTGGTTCATCCGGTCATCATGCATGAACGGGCCCCGGACCACATGGGCCGAACTGCAGGCGGAACGCGGTGTCCCGGTCCGATCCGTCGCCGACGACAAGCCCCACCCCACCGCGGTCCACGACACGCGATGGTTGTGGACCGAGGGATGATGCCCATGGTGGGCCCATGCCTCGCTCGGGGACGCTCCGCGGTGACGAGGCGGAAACCGGGGCGGAGTCGGGTCCCCGACTCGGCCCGGGGGCTTGGGCCCGCAAACGCGGCCGGTGATTCGTTCTCGCGGTGAAGTACCGCTCGACGCCGGGGAATTCAAGGCGCGGCCGCGTCGAACACCGTCTTCGAGATCAGCGCGCCGGCAGAGCATGGGAACGACGCCTCGGAAGCCCGATATCGGGCGCAGCGCAGGCCGAATCGGTGGCCTTCAACCCGGGATCGATCAAGGAAGCCCGCAACGACAGTCTGACGCTGAGCGCCCGTCAGGCGTCGAAGTGACGGCGCGCGCCCTCGACGTGACCGAGGTACTGCTGGGTCCAGCCGCATATGGCGTCGACCGTGGCGCGCAAGGCCCGGCCCGGCTCGGTCAGGGTGTACTCGACCCGCGGCGGCACGGTGGGATACACCTCCCGCTCGACCAGGCCGTTGCGCTCCAGCATGCGCAGGTTCTGGGTGAGCATCTTGTGGCTGACGCCCTCGACCTCGTTCCGCAGTTCGCCGAAGCGTAGGGTGCGCTCGCCGAGCGCCTCGATGATCAGGAGCGCCCACTTGTTGGCAATGTCCGAGAAGATTTCCCGCGCCAGGGAGTCCGCGCGCCTCAGGTCGGCGTCCTCGGGTAGGTCCTTGAGCAGTTGCTTGGTCACCATCAGGTTCCTCAGTCACCGAAACGTGCGTTCTTCCAGTTCAGCGCTCACTCTCCTACGGTTCCCGAGTAACCACAAGAGAGCAGATCGGGAAGGCGAGCACCGTGACCGGCGACAGCGCTGGAGTTCGTCACCATCCGCAGGCCATGCCGTTCAATCGGCCCAGCCCCCTGAATGGCCGTGTCCCTGAAAGTTCTGGAGAATCCGGGGTTGTGAGTATGGGCATCTTCGGCTTCGAGCCAACCTTCCTCGTCGGGCTCGAAGCCGTCCGTGAGAGTCACCGACCGCGGTTGGCGGAGCTGGGCGGGCGGCGCCTGACCGGGTTCGCGCTGGTGCGCTTTGTCGAGGACGGGGAGTGGTTCGCTGATTGCCCGGTGGTGTTGGACTTTGAGGGCGTGCGAGTCGAGATCTGCCACTGGAAGTTCGATGAGCTGTCGATCGGCTGGAACACCATCGACACCACCACGGCGATCACCGGCTGGGAGTGGTCAGAGTTCACGCCTGTGTGGTCCGGCGCCGACGAACGACTTGAGCCGTTCGTCGGCCAGGAACTCCGCGAAGCTTCCCTGCTCGAATGGCGCCCGTCAGGACAAGACCTGGCCGATGGCACCATCGCTGTGGAGTTCGCCTTCGATGCGGATCGCTTCCGCATCGGCAACGGCCTCGACGAGAACACCATCGAAGTGGGGGATCCGCATCCAGCCTTCGTGAGGCATCGGCTGGGCTGACGAGGGTCGGCTGATCACGTTGACTTCCGATTGATCTCGACGACCGGCAGCACGGTTGCCCGGGCCGGGATGCCTGAAGCGGGGGTCCCAGCCATCCTCGATGAGGTGGGTGACGTAGGACCTACGGAAGGAGTGGTGGTCCAGCCCGTCGTCCGGGCCCAGGGCCTTGCGGTAGGTGATGAAGCGGGAGTTGATGCGCCGGCAGCCGATGCGCATCCCGTTCACGGCATGGTGTTCATGAGCAGCATCTGCGGGGGCCGGAACGGAGTTTCCCCGTTCCGGCCCCCGCAGATGCCGGTGGCAGAGGCTGAAGGCCCGGCTGCTCAGACCCGCAAACTCTGCTTATCTGCCTACTCGGCCAGGAGGTGGGGGCTCAGTTCAGGCCGGTGAGGAACTCGCCGAAGAGCCGGTTGGCGGTCTCGGAGTCGTAGAGGCGTTCGAACTCGGCGCGTGCGAGGCTGCGCCGGAACTCGCCGTGGTAGGAGACGTCTCCCGCGTCGTGCATGAGGTCGGTGAACCATGCGGCGTACGCCTGGTAGTTCCACACGTGCTTCAGGCAGGTGGCGGAGTACGCCTCCAGCGGGCCCGCGTCCTGCTCCCTGACCTGCTTCAGGAGGGCCGTGGCGAACACGTCGGCGTCGTGCAGGGCCAGGTTCATGCCCTTGGCGCTCATGGGCGGCACGATGTGCGCGGCGTCACCGAGCAGGTACAGGCGGCCGTAGCTCATCGGGTCGTAGACCACGCTGCGCAGCGGCACCAACGTCTTGCTGGTGATGGGTCCCTTCGCGGTGACCGGTTCGCCGAAGCGTGCCTCGATCTCTTCCCAGATCCGGTCGTCCGTCCACTCCTCGACGGCAGTGTCCAGCGGGCACTGGAGGTAGAAGCGGCTGGCTCGGGGTCCGCGGGCGAACTGGCCGGCGAATCCCCGGTCGTGGATCGCCATCATGGACTGGTGGTTGGCGGGGGCGTCGGCCAGTACGGTCAGCCAGGCGTACCCGTACTCGTGGGACTGGCGGGTGAGTACGTTGTCGGGGATGCTCGCCCGGCTGACGCCGTGGTCTCCGTCGCAGCCGGCGATGAAGTCGCAGGTGATGGTCCGCGTCACGCCCGTGCCGTCGCGGTAGCGCACCTGGGGCCGGGGGCCGGCGAGGTCCCCCGGTTCGACGTGCTCGGCTTCGAAGCGGAGGTCGCCGCCGTCGCCGACGAAGACGTCGATGAGGTTGCGCACGAGGACCTGCTGGGGGCAGAAGCGTCCGTCGACGTGGTCGTCGGTCACGTACCGGAAGGGCCGCGTCTCGCCGTCGACGCGGAAGTTCAGCACCGGCGCGAAGGGGGCGCCGTCGAGGACCCGGTCCTCCAGACCCCACTCACGGAACATGCGCGCGGCCCTGGGGTCGATGACCCCCGCGCGCTGGCGCTGCTCGACGTACTCGCGGCTGTGCCGCTCCAGTACCACGCAGTCGATCCCGCTGCGCAGGAGGAAGTTGCCGAGGGCGAGCCCGGCGACACCCGAGCCCACGATCACGACAGTGGTGTTCTCGTCCGTTACGGACATGGTTGGTGCTCCTTGATGTTTTTCTGCCGGCCCGTGAGGAGGGCCGTTACCGCGCCGGTGCCCTGGGGGCCTGCGGTGCGAAGGGTGGGCGCCTTTCGCCCGGGAGAGTGGTGCGCTCATCGGCCCGTGCTGTTCATGGCGATCGCCGGACATGGGGTGTCCCGCGCGTTGGCGCAGCGGGGCGAGACCCCCTACCCTTAAGCGAAGTCTTCACTACGCATCATACGTAGTGTCCACTACGTTTGCAAAGGGAGTCGGGTATGCGCCGCGACGGAGCCGCCAACAGGGAGAAGGTCCTGCTGGCCGCCGAGCATGTGTTCGCCGAGAAGGGGGCCGCCGCCTCCACCGATGAGGTCGCGCAGCGGGCCGGGGTCAGCATCGCCACCGTCTTCCGGAATTTCGCCACCAAGCAGGACCTCATCGAGGCCACCGCGTGCCGCTACCTGGAGAAGCTGACCGCCCAGGCGCCGGCGCTCGCCGAAAGCCAGGACCCCGGAAAAGCCTTCGCCTCCCTGATGAGGTCCCTCGCGGCGGCCGGGCCGGTGAAGATGACCCTGCTGGATCTGTTGCCCCCGCACGACGACGACGGCCGGGGCCTGTCCCGGCCGGTCATCGAGGCGGCCGACGCCTTCCGCGCCGCCCTCGACGGCGCACTCCGCCGCGCCCAGGCCGCCGGCGCCGCGCGCCCCGACGTCACCGCCGACGACGTCTCCCTCCTCCTGCGCGCCCTCGCATACGCCACGGATCTCAGCGAAGGCGAGGCGCTCGACCGGGCCGTGGGCATCGTCCTCGACGGCCTCGGCGTACCGCGCTGACACCTGATCCCTTCCGTCCAACCTGGCCCGCGCGCCCGGCCCGATAGGGATGCACCGTCCGGCGCCGGCCCCACCACTGCCCCGTCACGGCTCTTCCACGGCGGTCTTGTCACGCAGGAGCCGCAGGCCACCCGGCAGGTCGGGGAGTTGGAAGGAGTACCGGCCGAGCACGTTGATGTGATGTCGCACGAACGGGGAGAGCCGGGCGAGTTCCTCGTCGCGGACCTCGAAGCCGTCGTCGGTGTCGACCTGCTCGCTCGTGGTGTCGAATACGACTTGGAACGCGGTCGCCGGCTTCGCCGACGCCCGCTCCACTCGCGGCAGAGTCTTCCGTTTCTCCTGGGTGCGACCCGGCAGTGGCGATCGCCGGCCGCACTCCCTCGGCCCCGAGCCGACAACGGCCGGCTCGTGCCGGCCGTGGACGTGAACCTGCGCGGAGGTCGAAGGCGAGGGCGGAGAGGGCGCGTTCCGGGGCTCGCTCGTCGTGTACCGCACCTGGTCGGCAAGTGGGGCGAGTCGTTTGCCGCCGTGGAGGGCGGCTGTGTAGTCGGCCGGGCAGCGGCGGAGTTGCCGCTGCCCGCATGCGGTCGGACGGTGGCCCACGTCGATCCGGTCGACCCTGTCGAGGGGCCCTCCGGCGTGTTGCTTCCGGTCGGGGTCAGCAGCGTCGGACGGAACTCACCTCGTTCCTCTGCGGCGATGGCAGGTTCGTGCTCTGGCCGTCGAGGATGTTGAGGATCTTGTTCTTGTATCCGGCGTCGTGGAACAGGCACCAGTCGTCCTTGGTGTTGTTCCGGGCCGACCACACGTGGTCGTTGAGCCTGCCCGACAGGACGCTCAGGTCGGAGGCGCCGTCCTCGAGTTCGTAGTGCGCGCCGGTGCCGTTCGTGCCGTAATAGATGCAGAATTTATTCGAGTTGCACGGCCACGCCGACGAGTCCGTGCGGGCCGCCGCAGGTGGGGTGGCGATCGCAACGGCTCCGACCAGCAACGCGGCGGCTACTGCGGCGCTGCGCGTTCTGAAGGTCATGGTGCCACTTCCTTTCACATCCTCCGAAGGCGCCGACGAGACACTTCGGCGCTGTCGCCCACCCTCGGCGTCGATGATCCGAGACGAGTCGACGTGAGGGTTCTACGCATCCGCGTCCGCCTCCAAGCAGGCCCGAGCCCGTGATCACTCGAAAGGATGGCCGCGACGTAGCAGGTACGACATGCCGCGTCGAAGGCTGGGGGTGAGGCCCTCCTGGTCGTTCGAGACGATCCCGTCGATCCGGGAGGGCAAGCCGACGAGCGCGAACTCCCGCCCTTCGGCGCCGTGGAGGTAGTACAGCGTTACGGCGACCGCCGACCGCGTCCAGGTCGGCGCGGGCGCGCAGCCGTGTCGTGGGGACGAGCGTGGTGCGGGTTGGGTCGGGGTCTTGAGCACGGCGTTGCCGTGATGGGCGTCGACGAATGCGCGGGAGGCGGGCGGGTCGCAGGTGAGCAGGGTGTCGGGCACGTGCAGTCCGGCACGGCCGGCGGAGGCCGGTTGCGTGGGCTTGTGCTCGGCGGCGTCGACCGCGGTCGGGTTGTCGACCCACAGGTCGTCGACCCACAGGACCGGGTGGACGCGGAGCAGCCCGAGGAGTGCGTTGGTGTTCTCGTGGGCGCGCAGTCGCTCGTCGGGATCGGCGTGCGCGTCGGATGGGGTGGGCTTGCGCCGGTACCCCGCGAGGCCCGAGCCTCCTCGCCGGCCGTGTCCAGGCACGCGCGCGGCCGGCGGGTGGATGACCTTCGCGAGGTCGGCCGGGTCGTCGGCGTACGGGCCGGCGCCTCGCGGGTTCTACCGGTGGGTTCGCGGGTGGTCGACGCTGAGGCAGACCCGTGTCGTGGCGGGCTGCGGGACGGTCGTGTCCTTCGACAGGGCCGGGAAGCACGGCAGTTGTCCGCGTCGTGACGGGTGGAGGCATCGGAAGATAACCCGCTGCCATCCGAGGCCCTCCTCGCCGCGGACTTCCCGAACCGGCGCTACGTCGAGGTGTTGTTGTCGCGGTCCTCGTCGAGCTTCTCACGGGCAGCGGTCTTGTCGTGCTTCCCGCTCTTCTCGCCTTCGTCCTCATCGGAGCCGACGTCGGAGCCGAGCCAGTCCTCGAAGGCGGTGTTGTCGGTGGTGCCGAAGAGGCTTTCCTCGCCCGGGAGGGTGGTCGTGGTGGTGGTGGGTTCCCTCTTCTCGGCGCGCTTGCCCTCGGCGCCGTCCTCGTTCGACCAGGACACCTCGGCAAGGTGTCCGTCACGAGCGGATGCCTTGTTGTCCTCGATGTCGTCGCGCCACGCCTGCAGGAGGCCGTCCGCGAGGTCCGGGTATTGGGCCCTGAGGCGAAACAAAGTCGTGCGGAACAAATCGTGTGTGTTCTCGGCGAGTTCGCGGTGTTCGACGACCTCGGTGGCGGTTTTCGCGGTGCCCAGCACCGTGACGGCGAGCGTCTTGACCTTCTCCGGGTTGCTTTCGTGCCGCATCTGCCGGACGAAGCCCCAGTCCTTGGCACCGTGCAGACACCATTCGTGGGCGAGGAGTTCGAGCGTCAGGGCCTGGCCGCAGCCGGCGACGATCTCGATGAGAATCTCCACCGGCCGGAGGTGGACACCGGCCGTGCACCAGGTGTGCGGAATGGTCGCCACGGTGTCGATCGTGCCGACGATCAGTGTCGTATCGCCCTGCCGGCCGTTCTTGCGGGAGGCGATCGTCAGGGTGGTCCCCTGGTCGGCCTCGATCGTGTCCCACAGGCCGAGCGACTTGAAGCGGGCCGCCGCCGTCGCGTAGCCATGCCCCTCGGTCGCGAAGTCGCCCTTGAACACCAGCATCGAAACCCCCGGTCGCCGTGCGGTCGTCGATCCCCCGCCTTTCACTGTGGCCCCGACCGGATGCGGCCACAATCGGCTTGGTATAAAACGCCGTTCGCTGGAGGAATTCGTCGGTGACCCGCGACACGGCGACAAACGAGTTCGCGAACAGGACGCATCACAACCGCGCACGCGTCCCACCCGCCCTACGCGCCCTGCCCGATCTGCTCCGGCTCCGCTACCGCAGCACCTCCGGGTCGATGAAGAGCGGGTCGCGCGGGGCTTCGCAGTGGAACGGGCCGTCCGACTCGCTGTCCCACTGCTCCTCGTCCTCGGCCATGCGCTCGATCAGGGCGTAGAACCGCTCCTCGGTCGGGCGCAGGCCGGCCACCGTCTCGGGCGGATCCGCGCAACCGGTGAAACGGGCTCCGTCGCGGCCCACCGACAGCACCGTCGGCCACCCGTCGTCGAAGGGCTTCAGCAGGGCACCGCTGGTCTCCGCCCGGAAGAGCACGTGGTCCCGCCCCGATTTCGACCTGAACCCCCCGGCACCGGCAAGCAGCAACAGCGCTGTGTGCATGAAGCGTTCGTCGTAGCCGGGCCGCGTCGTGACCGCCGTGGGCCGCGACATCGACGACCCGGACGCCTTCTACCGGTACGAGTCGCGCATCGCCATTTTCTGAGCCTTCGACGCCGACGGCCTGGTGACCGCCGAGGACACGTATCCCACCGACGACGGCTTCGCGGGTCTGCGCAAGCTCACCGCCGAGGAGGTCCCGCCGGCCCCGGCCCCGACGCACCTCGCGGACACGCACCGCTCCCCCGGCTCGCCTGCCTGACGCCCGGCGTCGAGGGCGCCGAGTGCGCCGAGCCGAGAGCCCCATCCGCGCCACGGCGAGCCGGATGGAGCCTCCGCCGGTGCCCGGAACGGCAGTCGGTCAGAGTATGTTCTTGCGCCGCGCCGCCTCGATCCACGAGGGGAACTCGGAAAGCAGCCGGTCGTACAACTCCTGGTCGGGAACGTCGCCGATGTCGTCCATCGCGAAGAAGCCGACGTTGTCGACATGGCGGCCACGCATCGTGTCCAGGCGCCTCAGGACGCCGTAGTTCGCGTCGCCGAGTCCCACGAACTGCCAGAACGCCGGTTCCCTGGCCGCGTCCCGGAGTTCGCGCTCGATCTCGTCGTCGCAGTAGATGCCGCCGTCGGAGAAGAACAGCACCAACGTGGGGGCCGGGGACGGATTCTCCCGGACGTATGAGCGCACCTCGGCGATTACCTTGTGCTCCTCGTTGCCGAAGCCGAGCGCCGGCATGTCGACTTGGCCCGGCAGCAACCCCTGCTCGGGATCGTCGTGCCCCGGACGCACGTGCAGGCGCAACCACGTGGGGAGTTCACCCACGCGCAGGTCGGGCAGGCGGACCGGGTCGGTGGCGAACGTCCAGGCCTGCATCACCCCGTCGTCCTCCAACTCCGCCGCCACGGCCGCCATACGTTCCACCACGTCGGCGACGACGCCTTGCTCATAGAGCCAATTCATGGAGCCCGACGCGTCCATGACCAGGATCACCCGCGCGGCGATCCCCTCCGCGCCCCGCTTCCGAAGGCTCACCGCCACCTGCTCCTTGCGCAGCGACAGGCGCTCACGCATGCCCGCGGGCAGGGCTTCCTCGGCGTTTCCGGTCGGTACGGCGGCCGGCCGTGTCGCAACCGGCTGCGCGACGACGGGGTCAGCCGCCGGTTCGTCGTGCACCGTGACGCCGAAATCCGTGGCAAGTCCGGCGAGTCCGGAGGCGTACCCCTGCCCGACGGCGCGGAACTTCCACTGCCCGTGACGGCGGTACAACTCGCCGCCGACGAAGGCCGTCTCGATCCCGGCGGTCATGTCGAAGCGCGCGATCTCGATCGCCGTCACCGCGTCCAGCACCCGTAGGCGCAGGTCCGGGACCTGGCCGAACGTACCGCCGTCGGCCGACGCGCACAGCAGGACCCGGTGAATCGCCTCCTCCACCAGCGCGAGATCCACGGCGAAGGTGTCGACGATGCCGTCGCCGGTCACGCCTCGGCCCAGGTGTGTCACCGCGCCGGACGGGTGGCGCGCCTGGTTGTAGAAGACGAAGTCGGCGTCCCCGCGCACGCGTCCGGTATCGGTGAGCAGCAGCGCGGAGGCATCGACGTCGGGCACGCCGGCGCGGGCGGACCACGACAGCTCCACCCGAAGCCGCGTGGATTCGACACGCAGGTTGGCGCCTTGACGCAGAGATGGCAATGTCATGGCACCATCCTGCCGAAGCCCGAGCTCCCAGGCCCGAGCCGGCGAGTCCGAGCCCCGAAGCCCTAACCCGGGGCCCGAACCCCGAGCGGCCGCACGGCGAGCAGCAGCCGTCGGCCGGTGGCTCCAGCCGTGCACAAACTCAGCTTCTACGTGCGGGAGTTGACGGGATTCACCCCCAGAATCCTCGCGTTGGGGAGCGCCGACCCGGATGTGGCGGGCCAACTCCTCGTCTACGCCGGGGACAACCCGGCCGATGGCGCTCGGAGGCCGTGTTCGCTAACCGGTGCGGCGTCCCGCGATCCCGGCCTCCTCCGGTCGGTGCGACCGCCACGGCTCGACCGTGCCGGCGGGTGCGCCGGGTTCCACACCCTCGCGGCAGAACAGTGCATGCACCGGCCACCCCGGCCGGCTCGGCCCGGCCCGCTCGGGGAACACGGTGCCGACCGGCGCGGTCAGGCGCCCGGTTCGGCGGCGGGCAGTGTCGTCAGTGTGGCGGCGCGGGTGGCGACCACGTGTTCGCGGGCGAGGCGGCGGGCCTCGGCGGCGTCGCCGGACCGGATGGCGGCGTACATCGCCTCGTGCTCGCGGCACATCACGGGGTGGTCGTCGGGGCCGGCGGTGAGCCGGAACAGCCAGCGCAGCCGACCGTTGAGCGGCTCCATGATCCCGACCAGCATGGGGTTGCCGGACAGCGCGACGATCTCGGCGTGGAAGGCCGCGTTGAGTGCGGCGATGTCACGCGCGTCGTTCGCGGCCGTGGCCCGGTGCGCGGCGGACAACAACTCGCCCAGGCGGGCCAGCCCGGCGGCGTCGGCGCGTTCGGCGGCCAATCCCGCGGCAAGCGCCTCCAGGCTTTCCCGGACGTCGAAGAAGTGCGCGAGGTCGGGCGCGAGCAGCCGCGTGACCACCGCACCGCGGCGCGCGTGCACGGTCAGGAAGCCCTCGACCTCCAGGCGCTGGACCGCCTCGCGGACCGGGACCCGGGAGACCTCCAGTTCGGCGGCGATCTCCCGCTCGACGAGGCGGCGGCCGGGTTCGAGGTCGCCCTCGATGATCCGCTCGCGCAGCTCCTCGTACACCTGATCGCGCAGCGAGCGGTCGGCGGCGCCGATGCTGGGCCGCCGTCGAGCCGCCGCGATGTCCTCCACGCTGTCCGCGCCTTCCTGCTCGTGTCGCCGCCTGTCCGACCGGTCGGGCAGGTCGTTCCTCCCCGCCGGTCGGACCGGTCGGGCGGGTCGTCCTCGATCGGCCTTCGCAGATCATCGCAGTGTTCCCGCGCGACGGAATCGAGACGTCCGAGACCCTTGTTTGGTATTCGGTATACCAGATACGGTGAGCCACCGCCGCACCCTTGAAGGAGGCCGCCTTGACCGTTCCGTCGCCCACTTTGTCCCGTCCCGACCTGCTTCACGACGCAACCCTGCCGGACGGCACCCGCGCCGACATCACGATCCGTGCAGGCCGGATCGCCGCGCTGGACCCGGTCGGCGACCGCGGGGCCGGCGACGAGCCGCCGGTCGGCACCACGATCGACGTGGCCGGCGCCCTCGTCCTGCCCGCGTTCGTCGACGGTCACGTCCACCTCGACAAGACCTTCCTCGGCAGCGACTGGCAGCCGCACGTCACCGGCGGCACGATCCGCGAGCGGGTCGCGGCGGAGCGCGCCCTGCGCGAGCGGGTCCGGGTGCCGACCGCGGAGCGGGCCGCACACCTGGTCCGGCGGATCGTGGCGCTCGGTACCGGCCACGTGCGCTCGCACGTCGACGTGGATCCGCAGCTCGGGCTGTCCGGACTGCACGCCCTCGTGGAGGTTCGCGAGCGCTTTCGCGACGTGCTCTCGGTGCAGCTCGTGGCGTTTCCACAGAGCGGCATCGTGACCGCGCCGGGCACGGCCGACCTGTTGGACGCCGCGCTGCGCGAGGGCGCCGACCTGATCGGCGGCCTGGATCCGATCGGCTTCGACAACGACGTCGAGGGCCACCTGGACGTCGTGTTCGGCCTCGCCGAACGGCACGGCGCGGGCATCGACCTGCACCTGCACGACGGCGGCGAGTCGGGCGCGGGACAACTGCGCGAGATCGCCGCCCGCACCGCCGCGGTCGGCCTGGCCGGGAAGGTCACCGTCAGCCACGCCTACTGCCTGGGTGACCTCGAACCCGCCGCGTTCGCCCGCACCGCCGACGCACTCGCCGACGCGGGCGTGTCGATCCTGACCAACGGCCCGAGCGGCTCGATGCCGCCCGTCCTCGCACTACGCGACCGCGGCGTGCGCGTGTTCGCCGGATCCGACAACATCCGCGACGCGTGGTGGCCCTACGGCACCGGCGACATGCTGGAGCGCGCGACCATTGTCGGCCTGCGCCAGGACCTGATGAGCGACGACGAACTCGCCGTGGCCGCGGACCTGGTCACCGACGCCGCCGCGACCGCGCTCGGTCTGCCCGACTACGGCCTCACCGTCGGCGCCCGCGCCGACCTGGTGGTCGTCGAGGCCGCGTCCCTGCCCGAGGCCGTCGCCGCGCACCCCGCCCGCCGCCTGGTCCTGCACGCCGGCCGCACCGTCGCGGCCGAGGGTCGCCTGCTCGGCTGAACACCCCACACCAGACCACCGGTTCGACCCGCACCGTCGAATCGGTCACCTCCCCTGCCCCGGAGACACCACCCATGACGATCCGTCAGCAATCCCCCGCCGCGCCCTCCGTCGCGAAGCCCACCGAACCCGGCGGCGCCCTCGCCAAGTCCGCGATCGGCACCGCCGACCTCGTGTTCTTCGTGGTCGCGGCCGCCGCCCCGCTCACCGCGATGGCCGGCGTCGCGCCCGCCGCGATCGGCATGGGCGGTATGGCCGCACCGCTGGGCTACGTGCTCTCCGGTGTGCTGCTCGCCCTCTTCGCGACCGGCTTCACCGCGATGAGCCGCTACGTGCGCAACGCCGGCGCGTTCTACGCCTATATCGCCCGCGGCCTGGGCAAGGCCGTCGGCGTGGGCGCGGCGTACGTCGCGGTGGTGTCGTACAACCTGATCGAGATCGGTCTGGTGTCGTGCTTCGGGTACTTCGCCTCGACGGGCGTCGCCGACCTGACCGGGCTCGATCTGCCGTGGTGGCTCTGGGCCCTGGGCTGCGTCGCGGGGGTGGCCGGGCTCGGGTGGCTGCGGGTGACGCTCAGCGCCAAGGTGCTCGGCATCGCGCTCGCCCTGGAGGTCCTGGTCCTGCTCGTGCTGGAGATCGGCGTGCTCGGCGATCGGGGCGGATCCACCTTCGACATGGGTGTCTTCGACCCCTCGTCGCTGTCCGGTGACGGCGTCGCGGGCATGTTCGTGCTCGCCCTCGGCGCGTTCACCGGCTTCGAGGCCACCGCGATCTACGCAGAGGAGGCGCGCGACCCGGACCGCACCGTGCCGCGGGCGACCTACATCGCGGTCGGCTTCCTGGCCTTGTTCTACGCCTTCACCGTCTGGGTGATCATGGGCGCGTTCGGCGGCGAGAAGTCCGTGCAGGTCGCGAACGGCGCCGGCGGCGCCGACATGGTCTTCACCGCCGGCTCCGACTTCGTCGGGCCGTGGCTGGCCGACTCGATGCACGTCCTGATCATCACGAGCGCATTCGCCGCCACCCTCGCGTTCCACAACGCCGCGACGCGGTACATGTACGCGCTCGGTCGCGAGGGCCTGCTGCCACGCGGACTCGGCCGGGTCGACCGGCGGACCGGCTCGCCGAGCCTGGCCGTGCTCGTGCAGAGCGCGTTCGGCCTGGCCGTCGTCGTGATCGGCGCGCTCGCCGACGTGGACCCGTACACCGTCACCTTCCTGTGGCCCAACGGCGCGGGCGTGCTGGGCGTGATGGCCATGCAGGCGCTGGCGGCACTGGCCGTGTACGGGTTCTTCCGTCGAAACCGACGCGGCTTCTCGCTCTTTCGGATCGTGCTCGCGCCACTTGCCGCGTGCGCCGGACTGATCCTGCTGACGGTGCTCGCGGTGATCCACTTCGACCTGCTCACCGGCGCGTCCGACGGAGTCGACGCGGCGTTGCTCGTGCCGCTGCCGGTGGTGTTCTGTGCCGGGCTGATGATGGCTCGGCATATCCGCCTTACCGACCCCGAGCGCTACGCGCTCCTGACCACGACCGACGTCGAGCGCGACTGAACGGGCCCGGACTCCAACGTGGTTGCCGCTTCCCCCACCCGGTTCCGGGATCGGTAGGGGCGGCATCGAAGTGTCCGGACGGTGCGGGGGTGGGGCCTCGGCGTCGGTGACCGTCGTGGCCGCGGTGGCAGGCGACGGTGTCGCCCGCGGCACGGGTGCGCGTGTCGTCAACGGTCAACGGCCTTGACCGCACGGGCGCAGCCCACCGGCGATCGCCGAGAGGGCACCCGGCGCACGTCGCGCGGCGGTGGTGCGAGGGCGGCGCCGACGGGCGTGCCGTCCTGCGAACCGGGGCAGCCGAGGGGTCGGCGCTCCCCCGCCCGCCCCGGCGCACGGGAGCACCGGGGCGGGCGGGGTTCGCGAATCGGGCGCCGACCGCTGTGGGTCGGTCAGGCGGACAGGGTCAGGGCGATGTCGACGATCATGTCCTCCTGGCCGCCGACCAGACCCCGGCGTCCGCATTCCATCAGGAGGTCGCGGACGTCCACTCCGTAGCGCGCCGACGCGGCTTCGGCGTGTCGCAGGAAGGACGAGTAGACGCCCGCGTAGCCGAGGGTGAGGGTTTCGCGATCGACCCGGACCGGGCGGTCCTGGAGCGGACGGACCAGGTCGTCTGCGGCGTCCTGGAGGGCGAACAGGTCGCAGCGGTGGTCGAAGCCGGAGAGGTCGGCGACCGCGATGAAGGCCTCCAACGGGCAGTTCCCGGCGCCCGCGCCGTGCCCGGCCAGCGAGGCGTCCACGCGGAGGCAGCCGTTCTCCACCGCCGTCACCGAATTGGCCACCGAGAGCGAGAGGTTCTCGTGGGCGTGGATTCCGATCTCGGTCTCCGGGCGCAGCACGTCCCGGTATGCCCGCACCCTGGCGGCGACGTCGTTCATGGTGAGTCGGCCGCCGGAGTCGGTGACGTAGACGCAGTGCGCGCCGTACGACTCCATCAGCCGGGCCTGTTCCGCGAGTTCCTCCGGTGGGGCCATGTGCGAGAGCATCAGGAAGCCGGAGACGTCCATGCCGAGTTCGCGGGCCGCGGCGATGTGCTGCGCGGCGATGTCGGCTTCGGTGCAGTGCGTGGCGACTCGGACCGAGCGCACGCCGAGGTCGTAGGCGTGCCGCAGGTCGTGGATGGTGCCGACGCCGGGCAGCAGCAGGGTGGTCAGCCGGGCCCGTTCCAGCACGGAGGCGGCGGCTTCGATCCAGGCCCAGTCGCTGTGCGAGCCGGGGCCGTAGTTGAGCGAGCCGCCGGCGAGGCCGTCGCCGTGCGCCACTTCGATGGCGTCCACGCCGGCCCGGTCGAGGGCGGCGACGATCCGCGCGACGTCCGCGGTGGAGATCCGGTGCCGGACGGCGTGCATGCCGTCCCGCAGGGTGACGTCCTGGACGAAGATCTGGGTGCTCACGGGGCGGCCTCCAGGTGCTGCCGGGCGGTGCCGCGGTCGTTGCCGGCGGCCGTGCCGCGGGCCGCGTCGCGGGCCGCCATCCGGTCGCCGACGCGGAGCGCGGCCGAGGTCATGATGTCGAGGTTTCCGGCATAGGCGGGCAGGTAGTGTGCGGCGCCCTCGACCTCCAGGAACACCGAGACCTGGTGGGTGGGCCGGTCGGCGCCGGGGGCCAGCAGGGTTTCCAGCGGCTGGTCGGCGGGGACGGGGGCCACTTGGACCTCCTGCTTGAGCCGGTAGCCGGGTACGTACTCGGCGACGGACGCGACCATCGCGGCCACCGCGCGCCGGATCTCGTCCGCCGTGTCGGGGCCGGGCGCGCGCACCAGGGCCAGGACGGTGTCGCGCATGATCAGCGGCGGCTCGGCGGGGTTGAGGACGATGATCGCCTTGCCCCGCCGGGCACCGCCGACCTCGACGATCGCGGCCGAGGTGGTCTCGGTGAACTCGTCGATGTTCGCGCGGGTACCGGGTCCTGCGGACCTGGAGGCGATGGACGCGACGATCTCGGCGTACTCGACCGGGACCACGCCGCCGATCGCCGCGACCACCGGGATGGTGGCCTGCCCGCCGCAGGTGACCATGTTGACGTCGTCGGCGTCGAGGTGCTGTTCGAGGTTGACCGCGGGGACGACGTACGGCCCCAGGGCCGCGGGTGTGAGGTCGACCAGCCGCTTGCCGTACGGCCGCAGTCGGGCCGCGTTGTGCACGTGCGCCTTTGCCGACGTGGCGTCGAAGACGATCCCGATGTCGGCGAATCCGGGCATGGCGATCAGCCCGTCGACTCCTTCGTGGGTGGTCGGGACCCCGAGTCGGCGCGCCCGGGCCAGGCCGTCGGAGTCCGGGTCGATGCCCACCAGGGCGCCCATCTCCAGATGCTCGGCGGTGCGCAGCACCTTGATCATCAGATCGGTGCCGATGTTGCCCGATCCGATGACGGCGACCTTGGTCCTGTTCATGAGCCCTCCTCGTCGGAGCCGAAATCGATCGCGACCGTGCCCGGGCCGGTGATGTCGGCACGGACGGTGTCCCCGGGAACGACGGGGCGCATCGGCCCCAATGCGCCGGAGAGCACGAGCTGCCCGGCGCGCAGCGGATCGCCGAGGTCGCGGGCCTGCCGGGCCGGCCAGGCAACCGCTTCGACCGGGTCGCCCAGGCAGGCGGTACCGGTGCCGGTCGAGACCACGTCGGCGAAGCGGATGTCCCAGTCGGCCATGCGGCTGCCACAGATCTCCAGGGCCGCGACCGCGTGGTCGATCGCGTCGTGCACGTGCGCGCGGTCGAGCGGTCCGTCGGCGAGGTCGGCGCCGAGAACGAACGCGATCTCTGCCTCGACGCGGGGCTGGAGCACCGCGCGGTAGGGCACGACGTCACCGACGGCGTAGCCCATGTCGTCGAAGAGCACACCGAAGTCGGGCTGGTCGACGCCCAGTTGTTGCTGGACGGCGGCGGAGGTCAGGCCGATCCTGCGGCCGACGACGCGGGCACCGCGCGCCGGTCGGTCGTCGACGACGCGGCGCTGGACCGCGTACGCGGCGGCCAGGTCGTCCGGGCCGATCAAGTCGCGGACCGGGGCGCAGGGTCTACCCGTTTCGGCGGCCGCGAGCAGCCGTTCGGCCGCGGCTCGCACCGCGTCTTCGCCGTGGGAGGAGGTACAGGTCATACCGGCATCGTCGCGACCTGCGAGAGTCGCGCACAACCAAAACGTCTCGCTCAGCGATACGCTGGACGGGTGCCCGACACCCCCGACCGCAACAGCGTCCTGAGCAAGGCGACCGCCATTCTGGAGGCGTTCACCATCGACGACCGCGCCGTCCCGCTGGCCGAGCTGGTGCGCCGCACGGGCCTGCACAAGGCCACCGTGCACCGGCTCACCGGGGAACTGGTGGCGCTGCGACTGCTGGACCGGCTGCCGGCGGGTTATCGGCTCAGCGGCACCGTGTTCGAGCTCGGCATGCGCGCGTCGGTCGAACGCGGCCTGCTCGAACTGGCCATGCCGTTCCTCCAGGACCTGTACGAACGCACCCACGAGATCGTCCACCTCGGGGTGCGCGAGGGCACCGACGTGGTGTACGTGGCCAAGATCGGCGGGCACCGGCAGGCGCGCAGCCCGTCCCGGGTCGGCGGCCGGATGCCGATGCACTGCACCGCCATCGGCAAGGCGCTGCTCGCGCACGGCACCGACGACCTGCGGCGCACCGTGCTCGCCGCGCCGTTGGCGCGGCGCACCGCGCACACCGTGGTCGCCCCGGGGTTGTTGCGCCGCCAGTTGGAGGCCGCGTTGGAGAACGGGGTCGCGTTCGAGTACGAGGAGGCCGCGGTCGGCCTGGTGTGTGTGGCCGCGCCGGTCCTGGGTCCGGACGACGAGCCCGTCGCGGCGATCAGCGTGGCCGGGCCCAGCCCCCGCTTCCGTCCCGAGGCGCACGTGGCCGCGCTGCGCGCCGCGGCGACCGCCCTGGGCGGCGTCCTCGCCCGCCGGGACGCGCTGTCCTGACCCCCGTCGTGCACCCGCCCGGGACGCGCGCGGCCCGGGACGGGCCGTCCGGGGTTCAGGCCGGCCCACCCCGGGCACGGTAGGCGCGCTCGGGTGGCGGGTGCTCAGCGCGGACGCCGGGTGAGCGGCGCACCCGCCGGCGCCGCCCCGGTGGATGACGCGCCCGACGGTCCGCTGCGCTGGATGCGACTCGGCACCGCCCGGTTCCTCGACGCCTGCGCGGCACTCGACGAACGCGACACCCACGACTACACGTTCGTCGACTGGCTGTACGGCCCGACGGCACTGGAACCGGACGAGGAGCCCCCCGCATTCGTACCGATCCCGCTCGGGACTCCTCCGGCCACGATCCGGTGACACGGCCGGCCCGACCTCGAGCGCAAGGACGTCCCGACCACGCGGTGCAATACGGGGCCGCGCGGTGGAAGACGGGGCCGGCAGGCGACGGCGCCGGCCGTGGGTGACGAACGCCGGGGGGTCGGGTCGCGGTCGATCACGAATCGCGACCCGACCATGTGGCGGAACGGGAAGGGGGCGGGGTCCGGTGTTCCGGCCTGCCTACTTGCCGAAGGTGAGCGATGCGGCCGGCGAGGTGTTCCCGTACGCGTCCACGGCCACGACTCGTGCCACGTACCGGCCCCCGGGCCGTGCGCACATCGTTCGGCTCGGCGGACGGAGCCGAACCTCTGACGGTCCCTACTCCGTTCGGCGTGGTGGCCTGTAGAGGTCGTCGAGGTGGAGCGGGGCGGGCGCGGGCAGGGGCGTGTCGGCCGTCGGGCGGCAGGACTGGAGGAAGTAGGCGAGAAGGCGGCGGGATGCGGCCACGGAGGCCGCCGGGGAGTCACCCAGGACGCCGTTGTTGGCCAGGAGCAGGAGGGTCACGTCGCTGGTGTCGAAGTCCTGGCGCAGTTGTCCGGCGTCTTTCGCACGCTGTACCAGCCGGGCCAGGCCCGCCTCGGCGCGGGCGCGTTCACGCCGGACGTCGGGCGCGTCGGGGTACTCGGCGAGGAACGCGGCGCTGAACCCTCGGTCCTCGGCCTGCATCATGCAGACCTTGGTGAGGGCGGTGCGAAGTCCGCGCCAGGGATCGTCGTCCCGAAGGGCCTCGTCGACGGTGGCGAGGCACTGGGCGAGTTGTTCGGAGAACGCGGCGGCGATCAGTGAGCCGCGGGTCGGGAAGTGCCGGTAGAGGGTGGCGGCGCCCACGCCCGCTCGACGGGCGATTGTGCTGGAGGGCACGTCGGCGCCGTCCAGGGCGTACGCCTCGCGGGCGGCCCGGAGGAGTCGGGCGCGGTTGTTCCGGGCGTCGGCTCGCTGTCTCGGCGCGGGGGTGCCGGAGGCGGTCGGAGGTGGGTTCCGAGACGGTCGGGCAGGCATGTCTCCCACTTAAGCACAAACGGAAGAGGTCGACCGTTTAGCGGGTTAGCGTGACGGGGTGCCGCGGTGTTTCGCGGCCGGCTGTCGGTCGCGGAGGTGGGCGGCGGCGGGTTCTCCCGTCGAACGACGGGCATGTGTACGGAGGTTGGGCGTGTTTGCTGTGCAGTACCACCGCTACGGCGGTCCCGAGGTTCTCGCCGTCGAGGAGGTCGACGAGCCGCACGCGGGGCCCGGACAGGTCCGCATCGCGGTGCGGGCCACCGGCGTGACCCCTGCCGACTGGTACCTGCGTTCGGGGATGTTGCGAGACTTCGTCTCCCTGGACTTCCCCCATGTACCGGGCATGGATGCCGCAGGCATCGTCGACGAGGTGGGGGAAGGCGTGATCGGCACCGCCGTGGGAGACGCGGTCTTCGGTCTCGTCCCCTTCGTGGATCAGGGAGGTGCCGCGGCCGAGTATGCCGTGCTGGAGGCGTGGGCGCCCAAGCCTCGGTCGTGGTCCTTCGAGGAAGCGGGCGGCGCCGCGGGCAACCTCGACACCGCCACACGCGTACTGGAGGCCCTGGACGCCGCCGAGGGCATGACCTTGTTGATCGAGGGCGCCGCCGGAGGCGTCGGCACCATCACCGCGCAACTCGCCCGCGCCCGGGGCCTCACCGTGATCGGCACCGCGAGCGAGGGCAATCACGGCTTCCTCGAGCGGCTCGGCGTCATACCGGTCACCTACGGGACGGGGCTGGCCGACCGCCTCGCCGCACTGGCTCCGCGCGGTGTCGACGTGGTTCTGGACGCCGCCGGCAAGGGCTCTCTGGCCCAACTGGTGGCCATCGCCGGCGACCCGCACCGCGTGGTGACCATCGCGGATTTCGACGCCGCTCGGCACGGAGTGCGATTCTCCCGCTCCGAGGCAGGAGAGTCACCGGGCTGGGCAGGACTGCCACTGGCAGCCGAGTTGGCCGACCAAGGCCGCCTCACCGTCCCGCTGCACGCTGTATTCCCACTGAAGGAAACCGCCACGGCTCATGACGTCAGCACCACCGGCCACGCACGCGGCAAGATCGTCATCACCGTGCCCTGACCTCGCGGAGGCTCCCCCGACGCCCAGCCGGGGTGCCCGGCCGGCGTGTTCGGGTGGACGGCCCGGAAGCACGCCGAGTCGTGTACGGCGCCGATCAGCCGGGGGATCTCGGATCCGTGTCTATCCGAGATCCCCATGGGCGTCGAAACCGGGACCGAAACGCGAAGTCCGAGGCCCGGCCGCGAAGTCGTGGATACGGGGCACAAGGCCTCTACACGTGGCGTCGGATCTCGCGTTCCGCTTCCGTCCAAGCCCGGACGGGCCTCACGCTCCCCGCCCCGCCGCACCGCACCGGAAGGTAGGGGCCCCTGACCGCGCGCGAGCCGTGCCGGTCAGACTGGGTGATGGTCGGAGACGGCGCCGAGTTCGATGCCGTGTTCCAGCAGGGCCTTCATGGCACACAGGGCTGTAGCGAATCCGCCGACGGCGTCGTTCACCCAGCGCAGGGCATCATCCCCCGAGCCCTCGAAACCGGTCTCGGTGACCTCGACGAACGTGGCTCCTGCCGCCTGTGGAGTGAACCGCAACTCAACGGTGGTCGGCTGCCCGTAGTTGCCCCACTCGAACCGGATCAGCCGGTCCTCCTGGACCTCCTTGACCCGGACTTCGGCCGATGCACCGTACGTCTCCCACTCCCAGCGCAACTCGGCGCCCGCAACCATCGGCCCGCTGCTCTTGGTGTACCAGAATCGGGAGGTCACAGCCGGGTCGGCGAAAGCACGGAACGCCTCCTCGGCGGGCTTGCGAACGATCAGGCAGGCGTACGCGGCAGGGGCGCGCGAGAGCGCGGAGTCAGGGGTCTCCATACGGATAATCATGCCCTACGGGCACCCCTGCCCCCCAGGATTCGGACCCACTCGTCCAGGAAAGCTACGGCGTTCGGGCTCGAACCGAGGAGACCCGCAGCGCACCGCCGGACGGATCGCCGAGAGGGAGACCCCGCCACCCGGGATCGATCGGCTGGTTCGCCTTCACATGAAGCGAACAGCCGGGTACCGCAACCGAGTTCACGCACATCGACCGACATCGAACCTCCCGTTCGAGGCACCCTCGTGCACAACGGTGACCGGCCGGCTCCACAATGCGCCGAGCGGGCACGCCTGCACGACCCGCATCCGTTCGTGCGCGTGTACACGCCGCCGGTGCGCGGCACCTTGTCCGGGCCGCAGGACACCGCAGCGTCGGCGGTACGACGGACCCGCGTCGCTGCGCAAGGACGAGCGGTGGCCACCCACCTGGTGGGACCGGTACTTCGGCTACGCATAGGCCCGACAACCCCGAGCAACGACACGACGACCGGGGGTCCGACGCGCGGAGTCGAGACGGATGCGCACACCTCGCCGGGATGCGCTCCCGACTTCGACTCCGGCCAGGCAGTACCCGTCCTGCGGCACCGCCGGCTCGGACCCGACGAATCCCTTGCCACGGGCCACCGTGCCTGCCGGGGCGGTCAATTCGTCTACCTATTCGACGAGTTACACCCCTCCCCCTGACCCACCACCGAAACAACACCGCCGAACGGGAGCCGGTCGCCGCCGGGACATGGGATGCCGCCCAACCATGCCCCCGCGTTCGGGATTCCACGGCAGGGCGCTACTCTGCGTGGCCGCCGTCAGCACGTCGGCGGGGTGGGGCGCCCCGGGGAGGGGCCGTCGGGGAAGGGATCATGGAAACACGAAACACGTCGGTGGAAGACGCGAAGCCGAACGCGGAGCCGTGTCCGGACTCGGGGCGGACATGCCGGTCGATCCGCGGTTCGTGACATGGTGCGCGAGCTGTGACTGGAATGTCGACCCCGGCGGCCGTGAACCCCGGTACGGGCGCATCGAGGAACTGCGCAGGCGCTCGGCACGCCTGCACGCGGAGCAGTTGTTCGCCGAAGTCCTGCGAGATCCGGCCGCCCGTCCTCGCCGTGATGTCTACGCCGTGCTCGCGTTCACCACCGCGCTCGCCGTGCATGGAATCACCCTCGGCCTCGCCGTCGGCGGCCTCCTGCTGATCGTGCTCGGCTGGTCCACCGGGGTGCAACCGGCGCTCGGCGTCGTGCTGTTGCTCGCGGCGCTGACCCTGCGCCCGCGCCTGGGCGCACTCGACAAGAACGTGCCGGCCCTGCAACGGGTCGACGCGCCGCAGCTGTTCGCCCTGATCGACGAAGTCGCGGCGGCCACCGGCACAACCGGGGTGCACGTCGTCGAGGTAGACGCCGACGTCAACGCGAGTGTTCGAACCCACGGCCTGCGGCAGCGCCGGGTCCTGCGCCTGGGGCTCGGCCTGTGGGAGATCCTCACCCCCGGGCAACGCGTCGCGCTGCTGGGCCACGAACTCGCCCACTACGCGAACGGCGACAGTCGACACGGGCTCGTCGTCGGCAATGCCCTGCGTTCCCTGGACGGTTGGCGCTACCTGCTCGCCCCGAGCGGGAAACGCGGGCCCGTCGGCCTGGTCGACATCGTGCTGTTCCCGCCCCGGACCGCGGTGCACGGCATGCTGATGCTGCTCGACCACCTCACGCTGCGCGCCACCCAGCGAGCCGAATACCTCGCCGACCGGACCGCCGCGCGGGTCGCCTCCTCGGCGGCGGTCGTCGAACTCCTGGACCTGCTCCTGGTCGAAGGCTCGGTACGCACCGAACTGCACCGACGGGCGGTCGCGGCCAACACCCGAGGGCGGCCCGGGGCGCGGCGCGGCGAGACCGTCTCCGAACACACGCTGTGGGAGGACCTGGCCGCACACATCGCGCGCATCCCGGAACAGGAGTACGAACGGTTGCGCCGGGTCGCAACGCTGCACGGACACAGCGTTGACGCGACCCACCCGCCCACCCGGCTGCGCCGGCGACAGGCGCTCGAGGGCGAACGATTCGAGGGGATCGTCCCCGTCGACGAACACGTCTGGGCGGCCGTGGCGGGCGAACTCGCCGACGTCCGCGCCGCAACCGCACGCCGGATCATCCGCGATCGGGTGGACCGACCGGCGCCGTGACGACCCCGGCCCACGTTTCCCCACCTCCTCCGACATCCGTCCCGAAAACCGCACCACGACGAAAGCCCTCGTTCGGCGAACGTGAATCGGCCCGGGCGGCGACCTCCCAAGGAAGGAAACCTCGAACGAGGCCGGCGGGGGGCAGTTGGCGGCCGCGGTGCGGGCGCGGGCGGCGCGACTGCCCGCGGCGCGGCGTCCCCGGTCGGGTGCTCACCGACTTCGCCGGGGTCGGGGGCCGCGGTACCGGGAGGACATCACCAGGCGCGGACCGGCCCTCTGGCCCCGCGCGTTGACCGATGCCGCCCGCGCCCGGGCCGCGTACCGCGCACTCCGACCCGCCTGCCCTGCGCACCGGACGAGGTCCAGGTCGAGGACCAGGTCGATTTCGGGCCGAGGCCGAGGCCGATCGCGCCAAACAGCGAATTTGGGAACCGCACGAAACCCCCTTGCTCAATGGTCAAGAATCGTTGACCATTAAGCGCATGCCTGCCGAAGACCTTCCCGAGACGCTTCACGTCACCACTGGCGCGCAGTTGCGCGCCGTCTCCAACCTCACGCGCCACCGGATCATGGCCGTGCTCCGCTTCGAGCCCGCGACGATCACGCAGATCGCCGAGCGGGTGGGCCTTGCCAAGGGGAGTTCCAGCTACCACGTGCGGCTGCTGGAACGGGCCGGCCTGGTGAAGGTGGTGCGGACGCGGAAGGTGCGGGGGGTCACCGAGCGGTACTACGCGATGGCCGCGCGGTCGATCGTGTTGCCGGATCCGGGTGAGGGAGGGCCGGATGTGCTGATGCGGCATGCGGTGGCGGACCTGGAGGCGGCGCCGGTCGACGCCGAGCGGCACGTACGGATGGCGCATCTGCGGCTCACCGACGAGCAGTTCGCGGCGCTGGGGGCACGGCTGGAGGCATTGGCGGACGAGTACCGGGAGTTGTCCGATCCCTCGCTGCCGGACGCGTCTCTCGTCTTCGCCCTGTTCCACCCGGCATCGCACGAGAAGGCCGAACCCGAGCAGGCCGAGGGGGACGCCAAGTGACCTCGGACATCCGGAAGTTGCCGACCGGGTTCGGACGGCTGTGGACCGCGCAGACGGTGTCCTCGCTCGGCGACGGGGTGACGCATGCCGCGCTGCCGCTGCTCGCGCTGGCGTTGACGCGGAATCCGATGGCGCTCGCCGTCGTCACGGCCGCCGGCACGCTGCCGTGGCTGCTCTTCGGGGTGCTCGGCGGAGCACTTGTGGACCGCTGGGACCGCCGGCGCACGATGTGGATCGCGGACGCGGCGCGTGCGGTGCTGCTCGCGATACCGGCGGCGGCGGCCGCGCTCGACGTCCTGAGCATTGCGCTCCTCGCGGCCGTCGCCTTCCTCCTCGGCCTCGGCGGACTCTTCTTCGACACGGCCGCCACGGCCTATCTGCCGGATCTGCTCGGCCGCGACCCCGCGCTCCTGGAGCGCGCCAACTCCCGCCTGCGCGGCGCCCAGACCGCCGCGTCCGGCTTCGCGGGGCCACCCGCGGGCAGTGCGCTGCTCGCGCTCGGGCGGGCGGTCCCACTGCTCGCCGACGCGGTCTCGTTCGCGCTCTCCGCGCTGCTCGTACGGTCGCTGCCCGCCGCGCCCAGGCCCGTACCGCAGGCCCGTGAGTCGCTGCTGCGGCAGGCGCGGGCCGGGGCCTCGTACGTCTTCCGGGACCGGCTGCTGCTCGGACTCGCGCTGCGTCCGGCCGTCGGGAACATCGCCTTCGTCGCCGTGGAGACCGTACTCGCCCTCTTCGCGCACGACCGTCTCGGCATCGACACCTTCGGCTTCGGCCTGCTCCTCACGGCGGAGGCCACCGGCGGCCTCCTCGGCGCGGCGATCGCCTCCCGCCTCGGCCGACTGCTGGGCACCGGCACCGCGCTGACCTGCACGGCCGCCGTCGAGGGCCTCGCCATCCTCGGCCTTGCGGCCGCCCCGAACCCGTACGTCGCCGGCCTCGCGCTCGCCGTCTGCGGAGCGGGCATGGGCGCCACCATGGTGCTCGGCCCCTCCCTCCGGCAGGCGATCGTCCCCGCCCACCTGATGGGCCGGGTCGCCTCCACCTCCCGCATGTTCGCCATGTGCGCCGCCCCGTTCGGCGCCTTCCTCGGCGGCTGGCTGGCCACCGCGTACGACGTACGGACCCCGCTCTACGCCGCCGCCGGCCTCCTCCTCGCCATGACCGCCGTCACGGCGACCATGACCGGCAACCGCCGGGTCGAGGCGGCGCTGCGTGCCGCTGCCGCGACCGGCGGTACGGGTCACCCGGAAGCCGGGGATCCCGTTCGGGCGGGTGCACGCGAATCGTTGTGACGCTCCCGCGGAAGGTGTCACGAAAGCTTCGGGACGGGGGTCGGCCGGCGGGCTCGTCGTCAGCGCCTGCGCCACCGCTCCGACCGCATGCGTGCCGATCCTGTTCATCGATCGGTCGATGGCCGGGCGTCCCCCCGTCCCCAACCGCAGAGCCCGGCATGTCGATTACCGGGGTCGGCAGCGTTCGCCTGTTCGCCGGTTCGCGGTGGCGGCGGCGATGACGGTGCTCAGCCTGTCCCGGGCTCCCACCAGTTCGCCGATCCGGCTGTCGATGCGATCCCGTTCCGCCGAAAGCCGGTCGAGCAACTCCGGGGTGGCCTCACCGTTCACGACACACGGCAGTAGATCCGCGATCGACTTGCTGGGCAGCCCGGCGGCGTACAACTGCTGGATCAATCGGACACGCTCGACCGCGCTGTCCGGGTACTGTCGCTGGCCGCTGGGGCTGCGTTCCGAGGCGAGCAGGTTCTGTTCCTCGTAGTAGCGCAACGCCCGAACGCTCACGCCCGTCCTGGTGGCGAGCTCGCCGATACGCATGTCTCTCCGATGTGAGCCGGACAACACTTCTTGCCTCTGACGTCAGCGTCAGGTTCTAGCGTATCTCGCGACGGCTCACATCGAGGCGAAGGACGAGACCGTGACCGGCTTGTTCGACACCTTCCCCATCGAAAATGCGAAGGAATCTCTGCCCATGACCGCATCAGACGTGGTGTCCACGGACGTGCCCATCACCGCCCCCGCCCCGATCGTCTCGGTGAGGCCGGTGGTGCTGGACGCACCGGGCCGCGGCGAAGGCCTGCAGGTGAGAATCTCCGCGCCGACGACCGGAAACGAACTGCCGATCATCGTCTTCTCGCACGGTTTCGGGTCGTCCTTGAACGGCTACGGGCCCCTGGCCGACTTCTGGGCAGCTCACGGTTTCGTGGTGATTCAGCCCACCCATCTCGACTCCAGGACCGTGGGCCTTCCCCGGGACGATCCCCGCACACCGCGGCTGTGGCACTCCCGCGTGCAGGACATGAAGCGCATCCTCGACCGGCTCGATCTGCTGGAGGCCGCCGTTCCCGGTCTCGGCGGGCGCCTGGATCGAAGCCGCATCGCCGCGGCCGGACACTCCTTCGGTGGCCAGACGGCGGGCAATCTGCTGGGCCTGCGCGTCCTCGATCCGGTGACCGGGAATGCGGAAGACCTGTCCGACTCGCGGATCAGAGCGGGCGTGTTGCTTGCCACGGCCGGCCGGGGCGGAGCCGACCTGACGCCCTACGCAACCGAGAACCTCCCGTGGTTGAAGGGACCGGACTTCGCGCACATGACCACGCCGACCCTCGTGGTCGCGGGAGACAAGGACGATTCACCGCTGTCCGTCAGGGGGCCGGAGTGGCTCGCCGACCCCTACCACCTGAGCCCGGGACGCAAGAGTCTGCTCACCCTGTTCGGGGCGGAGCACTCCCTCGGCGGAATCGCCGGCTACGACGTCCGGGAGACCACGGACGAGAACCCCGAACGCGTGGCCCTGATCCAACGGGTCACCCGGGCCTACCTTCGCCACGCACTCGGCATCGAGGACGCCGGCTGGACGGCAGCGCAGAAGGCGTTGTCGGAGAGCGTCGCCCCCTTGGGGCGGATCGAGTCCAAGTGAGGCTCTGGGCAGCGAACCACCTCCCGGTGGCCGGCGAGGTCGGACCGACTATTCCGCGCCGCGCCTCGGCGACCGAATCGGCGGCGCCGCCCCGCCGACCGGCTCCGGGTGCGAGGTGAGCAAGCCATGGGGGCGGCGCTGCTCCGCGGGTGGTGTCCCGGGTTCACGGCACATCCACCCGCGGAACGTGGGTGACGCGCGGTGCGGTTACTGCACCGGGTAGAAGTGGTTCGGGACGACCACGCCTCGCCACCCGTGCCAGGTTCCCTTCCAGCGGTTGGTCAGGAACTCCTTGGTGTGACCCGGGACGAACAGGTCCAGCGTCCCCACCTGGTGGCTCGCCACGATCGGGGTCGCCTGGCGGTAGAGCCCGGCCGTGGAGTTGTCGGGCTTGGGAAGCTTCTCCCAGTTCCAGCCCTCCTGGTCGCGGTACCAGGCGTTCCACACGTGGCCGTCCACGCCCATCGCGAAGATCTCCTCGGCCCACCAGCCCCAGTTCACCGCGGTGGGTGCACTGGCCAGCTTCACCGGCTGGTTGCCGACCCGGTGCCAGGCCTCCCAACTGGACGGTGTCGACTGGCGTCCCTGCGTGCGGTACAGGTAGCCGTCCGCGCCGCGCGCGTACAGCCGCATCACGTCGATCTCGGGACTGGCCCCCGCGCAGGCCGAGGTGAACTCGACCGGACCGGGGCGCGTGAACCCCCAGCCGGACGAGGAGAACGTCGACTCGTTCCAGGTCGCGGTCCAGAACTGCTTGTCGGTGCCGCGGACCGCGTAGTGCAGCAGATGGTCCGCGGACGACCACACGGCCGTCATCGAGGTGTTGTCCGGCGGGCTGTGCGGTCCGTTCCAGCCGGTCACGCCCTGCTGGTAATCGCGCCAGTGGTGCCAGGTCGCCGAGTCGAGGCCGCGCGCGAAGACGTCTATGCGTTGGCGGTTCTTCCACAACGTCGCTCCGGGAGCGGAGGTCAGCGCTCCGCCCAGGGCCTCTTCGTGGACCGTGGCGAAGCCGGGCGTCCAGTCCATCGCCACGAGTTGGTCCGCGCCGCCCTGGAACCAGCCGCCCACCTTGAAGATCCGGAACCAGCCGCTGCTCGGCCCGCCCGGGCGCACCGCCACGCCCATGTAGGAACTGTCGAGCGCGAACGCGTTGTTGACCAGCGCCTCGTCGGACTCGACGGGCGGTTCGACGGCTTCGATGTGCAACCGGGGCGCGGGCCGCTGAACCCGGCGGTCCGGTTCGGACGGTGGTTCTCCGCTACGGTCGACGACCGCCGGGGACTCCACTTGGGTCATTTCTCCCCCATATTCATATTCCCGTTGTGTGCTGCCTTGCCGTGCCTGTCGACGCCTCGCGTCGTGACCGGCCCGCGGGCCGCGGACCGCCGTAGGTCGAAGGCCGTCGCCGCCGTTCCCCCCGGCGAGGTGCCGACCCGACCGTTCTACGGGCGTTGACCGGTGGTCGGCATCGGTGGTCGCCACCTATGTTGGAGAGCGTGGCCACCTATGCCGTGTCCGGTGGGTCTCGGTAAACGAGGTCGCGTCGTCCGATGCCGTGACCGCCATGGGGAGCACTCATCGAGGCGACAACGGATCGGCAGCGGGGCAGGATGTCGGTTGGGGGCGCCATGCTGGAACGCAACCGGGAAATGGCGGAGTTACTCGCAGCGAGCGACGAAGCCGGGCACGGGTGGGGCTCGGTCGTCCTGGTGTTCGGCGAGGCCGGGATCGGCAAGACCAGCCTGATCCGAGCATTCACGGAAGCCGTCGGAACGGACGTGCGCGTCCTCGTCGGCGCCTGCGACGACCTGATGGCGCCGCGCGCGCTCGGCGCGTTGCGCGATGCCGCCGCGGGCACCGGCGGTCCCCTGGAGCGGACTCTCACGCAAGGGGCGGCGGGCGAGGCCGTGTTCGCCGCGATCTCCGCGGAAATGTCACAGGCGGGCCCGGCGGTGCTGGTCGTCGAGGACGTGCACTGGGCCGACGACGCGACCCTGGACGCCCTCACCTTTCTGGCCGGACGCGTCGACGACCTCGGCACGGTCCTGGTCCTCACCTTCCGCGACGACGAGTTGGGTACCCGGCATCCGTTGCAAAGGCTGCTCGGCGCCCTCAGCCGCGCCCGGGTGCGCAGACTCCCCCTGCGACCACTGTCCCCGAACGCCGTCGCCCGACTCGCCGCCGGATCCGGACGCGATCCGCGGACCCTGCACGCCGTCACATGCGGCAACCCGTTCTACGTCACCGAGGTCCTCGCCGACACCCCCGGGGAGGTGCCGGAGACCGTCGCGGACGCCGTGCCGGCCCGGGTGCGTGTCCTCGGCGAGGACTGCCGCACCGCGCTCGAGCAGTTGTCCGTGGTGCCCACCCACGTCGGCCCTGCGCCTCGCCGAGGAACTGCTCGGCGACCGACTCGACGCCCTGGCCGAGGCGGAGAGGCGCGGCATCGTCGAAGTACGGCCCGAGGGGCCGGCGTTCCGCCACGAGCCGGCCCGCCGCGCGATCGAGGGCAGCCTGCCCGCCCTGCGCCGCCGTACCCTCGACCGTGCCGTGGTGCGCGCCCTGCTCGCCCGGCGGGAACCGGACCGGGACCGGCTCCTGCACCACGCGGTACGCTCCGACGACGCCGAGACCATCGCGGCCCACGCCCCGGCCGCCGCCCGGGAGGCGGCGCGCGTCGGCTCGCACCGGCAGGCGCTGACGCACTTCGAGGCCGCGCTGCGCCACCCCGACCGCTTCACCGCCGCGGACCGCGCGGGCCTGATGGACGACTACGCCTGGGAGCTGTACAACGCCCACCGCTTCGCCTCGGCGGTACGCGCGGGCCAGGAGGCGGTGCGCCTGTACGAACCGCTGGAGGACCCGGCGGCATTCGGGCGGGCCCTGGTCCGGCTCTCGCGCCACCACTACATGACCGGGGAGACCGATGCCGCCGAGGACGCCGTGTCCCGGGCGGTCCGCGTCCTGGCCCCGCTCGGCCGCACCCCGGCGTTGGCATCCGCGCTCACCCACCAGGGCGCGCTGCTCGCGCTGACCGGTCACAGCGAACGCGCCGTCGGCGTCCTCGACCAGGCGCGGCGGCTCGCCGGGGAACACGGCTGCTCGGAGCTGATCTCGTTGTGCCTGAACTACCTCGGGGTGGCCCGGGCGGACCTGGGCGAACCGGCCTCCGCGCTGCGCTGCGTCCGCGAGAGCCTCGCCGGCGCCCTGCACGACGGGTCCCACGAGAGTGCCGCCCGCGCCTATACCAACCTCGCCGAACTGCTTTACCGCTTCGACGACTTGGCCGATCTGGACCGGTGCGTCGACGAGGGCTTGGCGTTCACTCGCGAATGCGGCTTCTGGTCGCACGCCTACAACCTGGACGTGCACCGCTGCCTGGCCCTGATGCGACGCGGCGAGACCGCGTGCGCCGAGCAGGGGTTGCGGGCACTCGTGGAGGGCGTCGACGATCCGGGGATGCTCTACGTCTACAGCGTCCCGCCGTATGCGCGGCTCCTGGCCCGCCGCGGCGACGCCGGCGCCGAGAAGCCGCTGATCCAGGCGTGGCATCGCGCGTTGCGCCAGCGCTCCCTGCCCGGGCTCGCCTACGCCGGCATCGCCTACGCCGAATGGGCCTGGCTCGCCCGGCGGCCGGAAGCCGCCGGTGTCGTCCGCGACGTGCTGCTGCCGTGTCTGGACCGGCCCGGCAGGGAATCCTTCCGCGCCGAACTCCTGTGGCATCTGGCCCGATCCGGGCCGGCGGCCGAGCCGTTCGAGGGCTGCCCGGAGCCGTACGCGGCGAGTCTGCGCGGCGACTGGCGAACTGCCGCGCAGGGTTTCGCCGCCGCCGGGGCACCCTACGAACAGGCCTTGGAACTCGCCGAGTCCGGGGAACTCGACCCGACCCTGACGGCACTGGGCATACTGGACGGACTCGGCGCCTCGGCCGCGGCCGACCCGGTCCGCGCCCGACTGCGCGCCCTCGGACTGCGCCGCGTGCCCTGCGGCCCCGTACCCGCCACCCGCACCCATCCGGCGGGACTGACCACCCGCCAATCGCACGTCCTCGAGTTGCTTGCCGAAGGTCGCTCGAACGCCGAGATCGCTCGGCACCTGGTGTTGTCGGTGCGGACCGTGGAACACCACGTCGCGGCGATCCTCGACAAACTGGGCGCGACATCCCGCCGCGAGGCCGCCGAAACCGCCCGCGCCGCAGGCCTGTTGGTCCCACATCCGAGAACATGACGCAGCCGATCGTGTTGCCGGGGCCCTACTCGGAGATGCCGACCTTGCTGCCGTCCGTTCGGGGCACGGTGGCGGCAACCGCGTCGGGGTCGGTGGAGAGGTCGCGCGGCGGACGCTTGGGTGTGCGGTCGAGGATGGCGTTGCCCGTCCGGTCCCCCGGCAACAACTGCGGTGACCCGAATTCCCACCGTGGAAGGGCACCGGCCACGGCTCGCGAGGAGCGGAAGCCCCCGCGGTACACATGCCGGGCCCGCCGCCGCGGACCGCGCCGGCCGGCTCCGGCGCACCGCACGGGAACGGTCTTGCGGTTCAGGGTTTCATGTGGGGTGTTCCTGGCGAACGTCAGCCATGGGCATATCGCCGGTTGCCGGTCATCCTGCTGTCGCTGTTTTCCGTGAGCCCCGCGGCGGGCGCTCCGTCCCGGTGCTGGGCGCGCGGGTCGATGCCGAGGCGCAGCGCACCGCGCGCATGCTGGCCGGGTTGGCGACCCATGCCAGACCTGTCGAGCGGACCGTCGCGCTGCGGCAGGCCGCCGCGGCTGCCGGTGAGTTGGTGGCCGCGCTGTCGGTTCTGGCTCCGGCCGTGGTCGGCGAGGAACTGCCGGCGGAGTCGACGAGTCAGTCGTTCTTCCGGGTCCGTGAAGGGGAGTTGTCGGATCAGCAGGCCGCCCTGCACGGAGTCCTGGTCGTCCACCGCGGCCTGGAAGACCTGTGCGAGGCCCCGCTGTCGGGTGCCGACCTGGCGCTGGAGGCGGCCGGGATGCGGCAGTCGGTGCTCGACCTCACCGGCGCAGTGCCGAGCGCCGACCCCGACTCCGTACCGCCGCCGGCCGTCGCCGAGCCTGCTGCTGCGGCGGCGTTGGAGAGTGTGTGGAGTGCTCGGTGGCTCATCGGGCACCAGGTCCATGTCCTGTTCAACGTCTGCGCCGCGGTCGCCGTGGCCGACGCCACCCGCCATCTGCGGCACGGCGACGGCGATGCCGCTCTGCTGCGGCTGGCGGACGCGACGGTGTACGTGCGGGGCTTTCCGGCGGCCATGACCCACGCCAGTACGGTCCCGGCCGACTACTACATGGCGGCGATCCGGCACACCATGGCGCCGCCGTCGGTGGACGTCCCGTTGAGCGGGCGCCAACATCGCGGATACAGGCTGTTCCGGGCGGCGATGAAGGACCTGCTGTCCGTGGTTCCCGACTCCTACGAGCAGTTGGCGGCCCGCGCCCCGGAGTTGGCCGAGGTGCGGGGCGCTCTCCTGGAGGCCGACATCGTGGACGGTGAACGGCACGTCACCCTCGCGTACTCGATGGTGCATCTGCATCGTTCCATCGCCCAGAAACCGGAAGGCCCCGACAACGCGGTCGCCGAACTACGACACATGCGCCATCGCCGCGCGGCCCGGTACGCCTCCCTGATCCGCTTCGGGGACCACTACGTCGCCGACGCCGTGGCCGGCCTGCGCCACTCGTGAGTCCGCATGTGCGCCGCCCACACCTTCGGCAGGAGACCCCGATGCCCGAGACGACGCCCGGCACCACCCGAAGCCCTGCCGTCGCCGCCGACTGGGCACTCGACCCGGCCGATGCCGGCGCGTGCGAGCAGCTGGCACGCACCCTGTGCACCGGCGGGCACGACCAGGTCGACGACCCCGCGTGGGTGGCCCGGGCCCGGGACGCCTGGGAGGAACTTCCATCCCCGTTGCGCCGTGGGGTGCGCCGCTTCCGAAGGCACTCCGGCCCGCACGGCACATTGGTGATCGGCGGCCTGCCCGTGGATCGCGCGGCCCTGCCCGCGACGCCGTCCGTACCGGGCTCGGTCCAGCGCCGGGCCACCGTCTCGGCCGCGGTGCTCACCATGGTGGCCTGCGGACTCGGCGAGCCTCTCGCCTACCGGGCCGAGAAATCCGGTGCCCTCGTGCAGGACGTCGTGCCCGTGCCGGGGCAGGAGAGCTTCCACGGCAACGCCGGATCGGTGCCACTGTCCTTCCACACCGAGAACGGCTTCCACCCCCACCCACCCGACTATGTGATCTTCCTGTGCCTGCGCGCCGACCACGACCGGATCGCCGGCATGCGCGTCGCAGGCATCCGTCAAGCGCTGCCGCTTCTCACCCCGGCCGGCCGCCAGGCCCTGTTCGCACCGGAGTTCATCACCACACCACCACCTTCCTTCGGCGCCGACGCCGCGGCGGATGAGCCCGCCGTCAAGCCCCGACCGGTGCTGTCGGGAGCGGTCGAGGATCCCGACATACGGATGGCCCAACTGGTCACCACCCCGCTCACCCCTCGGGCCACGGCGGCACTGACCGAATTCGGCCGCGCCTGCGAGGCGACCGCCCGCACGCTGCGTCTGGCACCCGGTGACCTGGTCGTCATCGACAACCGCGTCACCGTCCATGGCCGCACCGCCTTCCACCCCCGTTACGACGGCGCAGACCGCTGGCTGCAACGCACCTACGTCACCACCGACCTGCGTCGCTCCCGTGACCACCGCCCCCACGACGGCCACGTACTCGCCCGCTGACCGGCGTCGCTCCCACGGGTAGGTGTTTCATGTACGCGTGCTCGCCCTTGTACCGCGAGGTATGGGGCTCGGCATGGGACGGCACCGTTGACGTCGGCGTGGACTGCCGGGGAAAGGCGCACGTCGGGGCGCGAGTTGGGATGCCGGTTCTCGTAGCGCCGTCTCGAAGGGCCCGTCGTGGCACTGGACATAGAACTGGAACGCCTCGCGGCGATCGCGGCCGACCAGCCGGATCCGCTCGTGTTCGCCACCGTGTCCGGCGCGCACCTGTACGGGTTTCCCTCGGAGGATTCCGACGTCGACCTGCGAGGCGTACACCTGCTGCCTGTGGCCGAGTTGGTCGGGCTGCGCGAGGGCGAGCACACGCGTGCGCGCATGTGGCGGGCCGACGGCGTGGAGACGCGCTCCACGACCTCCTGGTGAGAGTACGCCTCGCCGGGCTCTGAGCCGGTACGTGCGTGGGCGGGGCGCTTGTGGAAGGGACATCGTCCGAGGCCACGAACCGCGTCGGCCGCAGCGGGCGTCGGTCCACGTCGCCCAGGTCCCGGTCGCTGCTGCCGAAGCGGTAGCCGTGCCGTACTCGCCGATGGTGATGGTGACTTCCGCTTCGCAACGGCGCGTGCGGGCCGCTCCGCTTCGCGGGCGACGCGGACGGGCGACCGCGGCGCCTTGGGCCGCCCGTCGCAGCACTGTCATCGAGGGGCCACCGCCGCGGCGCCTTTACCCAGGTCGGTCAACGCAGGTGCCAGCTCGCGCCATTGCCGAACGGGGAGTTCGCCGGGGGCCGCTGTAAGGACCTGCACGCACACATGGTCGGCGCCTGCGTCCAAGTGCTCGCGCACCCGCTGCCGGAGCACATCCGTGTCGCCGTACGCGACGATCGCGTCGACCAGGCGCCGGCTCGGCCCCCCGACGATGTCCTCGTCACCGAATCCCAGCCTGCGCACGTTGGCCTGCTGGTGCGGCGCGCTCTGGACGTACATCGCCACATGCGTGGTGGCCAACTCGCGCGCCCGTGCCACATCGGTGTCCAACACCACGGCGAGTTCCACACCGAGAAACGCGTCCGGGCCCATGATCTGCCGTGCGCTCCGCGTGTGCGCGACCGGCACGAAGTACGGGTGCGCACCCCAGGTGCGCTCCGCGGCCAATTCCAGCATCTTCGGACCCAACGCCGCCAACACGCGCCGCGGCGCCGGCTCGGGGCGGGGCCCGTGCGCGGGCACCGCGTCCATCGAGTCGAGATAGGCGCGCATCGTGTGTACCGCACGGCCGCGCGCCGGCATCGGGTAGCCGTCGAGGTCGTGGACGGTGTCGTCGACCCGATGGCCGCCGAGCCCGAGCAGATAGCGGCCCGGGAAGGCGTCGCCGAGTGTGCGGGTCGCGGTCGCCGCGGCGATCGGATCGCGGAAGGCGATGTTGGCGATGCCGGAGGCGATCGTCAGCCGCGTCGTCGCGGACAGCAGCAGCCACGCCTGGCCGAAGCTCTCCCGGCCGAACGCCTCGCCGAACCAGATCGCGCCGTAGCCCAACTCCTCGATCTCCGCGGCCGCGTCACGGACCGCCCCGGCCGGCTGCGCGTCGAAGGTGAAGGTCCAGACGCCTACGGGACCGAGGTCGGCGTGCGTGTCGTCGTGCATGAAATACTCCTCGCGCAACAAAGGGAGAACCTCTCCGCTTACGTCTCGGGATACGATACGGAGAAGTTCTCCGGATAGCCAGTGGGAAGGCGGACGCGATGACCAAGCGCAACCCGGCCAAAGACTCGACCGACGCGGCGGCCTCGGTACCTCCGCCCACGCCGGGCGCGTCGCGCGCGGACGCGCGCGTCAACCGCGAACGCATCCTCACCGCCGCCCGCGAGGTCTTCTCCGAAAGCGGACCCGAGGCCTCGCTCAACGAGATCGCCAGACGCGCCGCGGTCGGTCCCGGCACCCTCTACCGGCACTTCCCGAACCGCCAGGCCCTGATGGTCGCGATCGTCAAAGACCGCGTGACGGCTCTCAGCCGCCTCGCCGACGCCCTGCGCGAGTCACACACACCCGACGACGCGCTCGCCGCCTGGTTCGCGGCCCTGCTCGCGCACGCACGACTCCACCAAGGCATGGGCGTCGTCGCGATGCTCGGTGAAACCGTCGACTTCGGCATCGACTGCCACCGCGTCGTCCTGGACGCCGCCGACACCGTGCTCTCCCGGGCGCAACGTGAGGGAACGGCACGCACCGACGTCGACGCCGGCGACCTCGTCCAACTCGTCGCCGGAATCGCCCTCGCCACCACGCGGGACGACGGTCCGAGCCGACCCGAACGACTGCTCGGCCTGGTCCTGGACTCCGCACACGCGGCGACCGGCACAACGCCCACGCCCTGACGCGGCCCCGGACGACCACCCACGTACCCGTCGCGGATCGCCGCCACCTGTGCAACAACCGGTTCAGGCCGCGGAACGAAGTGCCACCCAACCACCGTGATCGCCTGCGCCCGTTGGTGCGGAGGCACCGTGCGTGTGCGGCGCCGAGTGGCGATCGATCGTTCGGCGGCGGACGCTGGGCCGGCGCGCCCGAGCCTCGTGGGTCATTCGGCCAGGGTCGGGGCGGCGTGGGACCAGCGATGTTCGTCGAGTTCGCGGGCGATGAAGCGGGCGAGGTCGGTGCGGGTCACCTTCCGGCCGCCCTTGGGGTTGCTCGCGTCGAGCACACGGTAGTTGCCGGTGGGGGGTTCGTCCTGCAATCGGGCCGGGCGGACGAAGGTCCAGTCGACGGTGCTTCCGCGGACGATCGTTTCCATCAGCCGCATGTCGTCGTACAACTCCCGAACCAGGGGGGTGACGAGATTGCGGTACCACCAGGGGAAGTTGGGGTCACGGTGGTGGACCCCGCCCGAGGTGACCGCGATCAGCCGGGGTACGCCGGCGTCTTCCATCGCGGCCACCAGGGTCCGCGCCGCGTCGGAGTAGAGCCGGTGCGCGTGCCGCCCCGGCGGGCCGATCGCGGAGACCACGACGTCGTGGCCCTCGACGGCGGCGCGTACGTCGGCGGCGTCGCGCACGTCGGCCCGCACGACGTTCGGCTTCCCCGCGCCGGGCGAGTCTTCCGAGGCCGGAGGCTGCCACCGGGCCGGCTCGCGCACCGCGGCGGTGACGTCGTGGCCCAGGCGCAGTGCTTCCCGGACGACGAGGTGTCCGGTGCGGCCGTTGGCTCCGAAGACGATGACGTTGCTCATGACGGGATCCTCACGTGGTCGATGGGTGGGCGGTTGGTGCGGGTTGCTCGTCGGGGGCAGGGGCGTATGGGTGCACGAGCTATGGGTGCACGGGCGTCGGGTGTACGTGCGCCGGACGTACGGGCGTCGGGCGTACAGGCATATGAGTGCAGGGCGTATGAGTGCTCAGTTGCACAAGCGCGACCCGAATACCGGCCGATCCGGGACGGCCCAGGGCGTTGCCCGTCCGACTGTCGGCTACGGGGTGCGAGTACGGGGCAGCAGGAGTACGAGGGCCGCGCCGAGCAGGCAGGTCGCGGTGACCACGAGTGCGCCGATGACCAGGCCGTCCGCCCCCGGGTCGGGGGCGCCGGGGTCGTGGGTGGCGAAGTACACGGTGCCCAACACCGCGACGCCCAGGGCCGTGGAGAGTTGTTGGAGGGCATTGAGGGTGCCCGACGCGCTGCCTGTCTCGGCGGGTTCGGCCGCCGCCAGGATCGACCGGACCAGAGTGCCGGACACCAGTCCCACACCCAGGCCCACGACCAGGGTGGGTATCGACAGCGCCCAGGCGGGACTTCCCGACGCGGCCACCGTGGCAAGGCCGAGCGTGCCGAGGGCCTCGATCCCCAGCCCCAACTGTAGGAGTGAGCGGCCGAGCCGGACGGCCGCCGCCGGGGCGACGAGTGAGGCCAGCCCGATGCCGATGGCGAGCGGCGACAGGGAGAGCGCGGTCTCCCACGCGGACCGGCCGAGATCGAGTTGGAGGTGGAGGGAGAGGACCAGCAGCAGTCCGCCGAGGCCGGTGAAGAATGCGGCGGTGACCGCGAGGCCGCCGACGAACGCGGGTTTGCGCAGCAGGCTGGGCACCAGGACCGGCGAGCGGCTGGTGCGTTGACGTCGACCGAAGGCGGCGAAGGCCACGATACCGGCGGCGATCTCCGCGAAGGTCCACCACGGCCAACCCGCTTCCCGGCCCTGGATCAGCGGATGGACGACGAGCGCGGACCCCATTGCGACCAGCAGGGCACCCGGCGGGTCGATCCGCACCAGCGGGTCCCCCGGGTCGGCCGGCATCCACCGCAGCGCCCCGACCACGGCCAGTGCGCCGAGCGGAAGGTTGATCAGGAAGATCAGCCGCCAGTCGAGTCCGGCCGGGTCGAGGGCGATGAGGCCACCCGCAAGGACGGGGCCGCCGACGCCGGCGAGCGCCATCACCGGTCCGAACGTCGCGAACGCGCGGCCGCGTTCGCGTTCGTCGAACACCGCGCTCAGGACGCCGAACCCCTGCGGGATCATCAACGCGCCGAGCGCACCCTGCGCCACCCGAGCCGCCACCAACACGGTCGGCGAAGGCGCCGCCGCACACAGCGCGGAGGCCAGCGTGAACCCGGCGGCGCCCAGGACGAACAACCGCCGCCGACCCCACCGATCACCCAGCCGACCACCGACGATCAGCAGGACGCCGAAGGCGAGCGTGTACCCCGCGGTGAGCCACTGCATGATCGCCGCGCCGCCGCCCAGCCCGGCGCGGACGGAGGGGGCGGCCACGTTCATCACGGTCGCGTCCAGCAGGTCCAGGGCCTGCGCGAGCAGCACCACCGTCAGGATCCGCCACCGATGCGGATGGGCCGCGGGCGGTGCCGCGCGGGCGGCCGACGTCGAAGCAGGAACGGTCACGGGGGTCTCCCAACCAGGCTTAACAAACACTGTTCGTCAAGCAGGATGCCCTTAACGAACAGCATTCGTCAAGGTAGGGTTATGCCATGCCGCAAGCCCGCTCGCGCTCCCGCCCCTCGAAATCCATGCTCGGCCTGGACGCCGTCCTGGCCGCCACCATGGCGCTGGTCGACGAGTTGGGCTGCGAAGCGGTGAGCCTGCGGCGCGTCGCCCAGGCCCTCGAGACCGGTCCCGCCTCGCTCTACGTCTACGTGCGCGATCGGCAGGAGTTGATGGCGCTCGTCCTCGACCACGCGGTGGCCGACGTGGTCGTGCCCGACGAGGACGACGGGGACTGGCGCACCCGCCTCGAACTGCTCGTCGGGCGCATCGTCGCCGCCCTGGCCGGCCACAACGACATCGCCTCCGTCGGCCTGCGGGACGCCCTCCCCGGCCCGCACGGCCTGCGCCTGACCGAGGAGGCGGCGCGCCTGCTCCGGGCGGGCGGACTCGACGACGACGCCTGTTCCTGGGCCATCGACCTGCTCGGCCAGTACATCTACTCGACCGCCCTGGAGAACGCCGACGACCCACGGCCTCGGCGGGCCCCCACACAACCCTCGTCCGCCGCCGACCCGACCGAACCCGAGACGTTCACCGCCCGACTCGACGCCACCTTCCGGGCGTTGCCCGCCGAGCGGTACCCCACCCTGCAAGCCCTGGCACCGACGCTCACCGGCGGCGACCGGAACGCCAGGGCCGCGTGGAAACTCCGCGTGATCATCGACGGCCTCCTCGCCCAACCCCCCAGCCGGCCCACATCCGACCGGGACGACACCGCCGCACCCTCGCCGATGTGACCGAGGGGATGGGCCGTCGCCTGGCAGAGGGCCGCCAACGAGGTACGGCTGTTCCCGTCGGCATGGGTGGAACCACGGGGAGCCGGTGGCGGGTACACCGTCGGCGTCGAAGACATCGGAGCCCGGGCGCAGCGGCACCGGCACCGGCGAGCGGCCCCACGCGCCGAACTCGAGCCCGGACAGGTCGAGCGGCTCGGAGAGTCGGCGTCCGCTCCACCGAAGGCGCAGCGGTGGGCGACGAGGCAACGGCGGGCGTTGTCGGTGGTGGGCCGCGTGCGCCGTCTAACGCGTCAGCGCGCGGGAGCGATCGGACCGATCGGGACCGAGCGGGGACCGAACGCGGGCCGGCCCTCAGCCGTTGGCGCCCGGCGTCGACGCGGTGGTACTGGCCGCTGTGTTCGCGGTGTTCGTCGTATTCGCCGCGGTCGCCGCGGTCGCCGCGGTCCGCGCGTTCGGCCGGGCGGCGGTCATCAAACGTGCCCCGGTGCGGGCGAAGCGGCCGGGGCTGATACCGAGGGTGCGCTTGAAGTGGCGGTTCAGATGAGATTGGTCGTAGAAGCCGGCGGTCACGGCGACGGTGTGCGGCGGCATGCCGTCCAGCAGAAGTGCGCGGGCGAGGTCGACTCGGCGTCCGGTCAGGTATTGGTGCGGGCCGATGCCGAACTCCCGACCGAAGGCGCGGACCAGATGGGTGGGGTGGGCGTACAGCAGTTCGGACGCCGCACCGAGGGTGACGCCCTCGACGAAACGCGCGTCGAGTAGATCGCGCAGACGGTGGGCCAATCCGGCGTCACGCACGACGGTAGGTGCGGCGACTCGGCCCAGAAGGTGCCCACGCAACCGCTCGGCGATGAACGCGAGCCTGCTTTCCGCCTCCAATTCCTCGCCCGGTCGCAGCAACAAAGTGTGCAGTCGATGCACCCGTCCATGCAGTGCGTGGTCGTCGAGCACCGAATGGTCCACGGCCCGGCCGATCAGGTCGTCGGCCACATGGGAGGAGTCCAGATAGAGCACCCGCTTGCGGAACCCGGTCGGGGTGGCCGCGCTGCCGTTGTGCGGAACGTGCGGCGGCAACAGGCTCACCGCGCGCCGCAGCACGCCGTGCTCGTGCCGATCCAGGTCGTACTTGACCATGCCGTCGTCGACGATCAGCAGCGTCCACGCGGCGTGCGTGTGCATCGGGTAGGCGTGATCGGTCATGTGGGCGTGCAGAACCTCGCTCACCCCGGCCACCGACGGCCGCCACGCCACGATCTCCGAGCCGGCAACCATGTCAGGATCGTACAAGACGATCACCGTCCGCCAGAGACACGATGCGGGCATGGAAACCCAGCTCGCACCCGTTCGTTTCGACACCAAGATCGCTGTGCTCCTGCGCGCGGACCTGGCCGTATGGCAGCGGTTGAACGTCACCGCGTTCCTGGTCAGCGGCCTCGGTACGCGGATTCCCGAGGTGATCGGCGAACCCTATGCCGATGCCGACGACACCACCTATCTGCCGATGTTCCGGCAGCCGGTACTGGTCTTCCAGGGCAGCGGTGACCTGCTCGCCTCGGCCAACGCCCGGGCGGTGGGTCGCGGCCTGCCGGTGGCGGTGTTCACCGCCGACCTCTTCGCCACCGGCAACGACCGGGACAACCGGGCGGCGGTACGGGGCGTCCGGCGGGAGCGGTTGGATCTGGTCGGCATGGCCGTGCACGGGCCGCGCAACGTGGTCGACAAGGTCCTCAAGGGGGCGGAGATGCATCCGTAACCAGCCGCACCCATCACGGGCCGTAGCGACACGCAGGTACGCACGCGCTTCCGGTGCGTCGATGTTCGCGTGGTGGGCAGTACGCGCGGGAGCGTAGGACCGGTGGTGGTGGGCAGTAACCCTCCGGTCGTGACGAGCGGTACGAGCGGTACGAGCGGTACGAGCGGTACGAGCGGTACGGGGAAGGTGGACATGGTGGACGACTCGCGGAGCGGTCACACGGAACCGGTGGGTCCCGATCCCCGTACCGATTCCGGCGCCGGTCTCGATCCCGGTCCCGATCCTGATCCCGATCCCGGTGATCGCGCCGATTTCGATGCCTTCGTGGCGGCACTCGACTACCCGATGTTCATCGTCACCGCAGCCCGACCGGACACCGGCGAGCGCTCCGGCTGCCTGGTCGGCTTCGCCACCCAGTGCAGCATCGAACCGCCTCGGTTCCTGGTCTGCGTCTCCATCCTCAACCACACCCACGGCGTCGCCACCGCCGCACCCGTACTCGCGGTACACGCGCCGGATTCGTCTCTACACCCGCTCGCGGCCCTGTTCGGCGAGGAAACCGGCGACCGAATGGACAAGTTCGCGCACTGCGCGTGGACCGAGGGCCCCGCCGGCGTCCCGCTGCTGACCGACTGCCCCCGGCGCTTCGTGGGTCGGGTCGTGGACGTGGTCGACCTCGGCGACCACACCGGGATCGTCCTGGCTCCGATCGAGGCCCCGGGGCATCCGGACCCGACCTCGACCGACCTGCTGACCTACACCGATGTCCGAGACCTCGCCCCGGGCCATCCGGAGCACTGACCCCCAGGCGACGGCAGACGCGCTGCGTGCGGTCGGCGGCGTCTCCCGAGCCCGACCGTGGACGCCTGCCGCGCCGAACACATCGCCGGGCGACGTTCGAGACCTGCGGTCGAAGGACGAACCGTGCCGAAAGCGTCTTCGAATGGGAAGGATGTTCGGGTGATCACCTGCGTCGTCGACTACACGATCGATCCCGCCAAAATCGAGGCGTTCGAACGGTTCGGGCGTTGTTGGATGGAACTGGTGGGCCGCCACGGTGGGACCCACCATGGCTACTTCCTGCCTGCCGAGGGGGCGAGCGACCGGGCCCTGGCCCTGTTCAGCTTCCCGAGCCTGGCCGCCTACGAGCAGTACCGCGACCTGTTCGGCGTGGATCCCGACTTCGTGGCCGCGGATCGCATTCGTGACGAGAGCGGTTGTGTCGTGCGCTACGAGCGCACCTTCATGCGGCCGTTGCTGCCGGGGGACGTCGCTCGCGAAGCCGTGCCGCGGGATTGACGGAATCGACACCGGCGGGCGGACGCACGGCTTGCCGGCTCCGGGCAGTGTGCGCTGCCGGGCGCGGGACTCGCGCACGGATGCACGACCGGGCGGCAGCAGAGGGCGGACAGCTCCGTGGAACGGCGCCGAATCGGCCGACGGGGGTCCGGACGGGTCGCTCGACGACGGTTTGCCGATACGGCGCGTGGGCAACGGGTGGTCATGCTCTCAGGGATCCTGCGAGGTGCCGCCGCCGGCGCGGCCGGCACCACCGCCCTCGATGCGGTCACCTACGCCGACATGGCCGGCCGGGCGCGCCCGGCCAGTGAAACGCCACAACGCACCATCGCCACCATCGCGCGCCGCATCGGGCGCCCGGTCGAGGGCGACTCCGACACGCGCGCGAACCGATTGACCGGGCTCGGCGCGCTGTCGGGCATCGCGACCGGCGTAGGCGTGGGCGCCGCTTTCGGCGCGCTGCGTGGCATCGGCCTACGGCCGCCGATCTGGGCGGGTTCGCTGCTCGTGGGCGCCGCCGCGATGATCGCCGCCAACGGCGCGATGGCCGGACTGCGGGTGTCCGACCCACGTACGTGGTCGACGGCCGACTGGATCGCCGACATCGTGCCGCACATCGCCTACGGCTTCACGACGTACGCGGCGCTCGCGACGATGGACCCCAAGTGAGCGCCCTCGTGCGGGCCTTGCTGGTGGGTGTGGCCAGCGGCGGCCGAAGCCAGGCAGGGGTCACGGCCGTTCGCTTGACCACTCGCGGCGCAGGCAAGCTGTCCCGGCTCGCCGTCGGCTCGGCCGCCATCGGCGAACTCGTCGCGGACAAGCGCCCCGACATCCCGTCCCGACTGAGCCTGCCGGGCCTGGCTCCGCGCGTCCTGCTGGGAGCAACGGCCGCCGCGATGTTGGCGCGTCGTACGGGCGGTGGGGCAACGATCGCGGCCCTCGTGGGAGCCGGCGCCTCGGTGGGCGGCGCCATCTTGGGCGAGGCATGGCGCCAAGCCGCCGCGAACACCGGAATTCCCGCACTGCCGGCAGCGATCGGCGAGGACGCCCTGTGCTACGCCCTGGCATTCACGGCATGCACCGGCTCATAACAACCGCTCCAACGCGGCCGTCGACGCGCGGCCGCGGGCAACGATCGTGCGAGGCATCGCCGGTGCGCCCTGCCGGCGCAACGCCCCGCCGGGTCGGGCCATGGGCAAAAGCGAGGTCCGATTTCCGCCGGCCGTGGGCCACCTTCGCGACCATGCTGGGATGCGTGCTCAACTCAAGCGAGGGACTCATCGACCGATTCGTCCTGGCCGGGCGAGAATTCGAGCGACGCCTGCGAATGGTGCGGCCGGAACAGTGGACGTGGCCCACCCCCTGCAGTGAGTGGGATGTACGTCAATTGGTCAACCACATGACCCGGGGGAACGTCGGCTACGTTCAACTCCTTCACGGCGGTACCGGCGCGGACTTCATTCGCCTCCGCGACGAGGACGCGTCGGGTGCGGATCCGGTCGCCGCGTACATCCGATCGGTGCGCGAATGCGCAGCCGCGTTCGCACTGCCCGGCGCGTTGGAGCGCGTCCTCGACTATCCGCTGGGTCGGGTGAACGGGCAGCAGGCGATCGCCGTGCGAACCACGGACAGCGTGATCCACACGTGGGATCTGGCCCGGGCGATCGGCGTCGACGACGCCCTGGATGCGGGGTTGGTCGGGTGGATCGGCGCCCATCTCGACGAAATCTACGCAGGCCTGGCGGAGACCCCCGTCGCCGCCGAAACGACACATCGCTTCTTCGCGGCACCGGACGGGGAACCCGCCCGGGGCGCATCGCCACAGGACCGGCTGTTGCACCGCATGGGCCGAAACCCCCAGCTGTGAAGCCCGGGGCGTCCACGACCCGCGGCACCCTCGTCTCTCCTGGCGGAGTCGCGTCCGCTGCGAACGCGAAGTGATGCGCGCGTACGTGCTCGACGGTCCCCGCGGGGAGAACGCAACGGTCGTGGCCGCCGTGTCGGTTACCAGCGCACTGGGAGGGCCTGCAGCTTGAGCACTCGCAGGCCCTCCGACCATGCCAACTCCTCTTCTGCTACGGCTAGTTCGAGGCCCGGTAGACGGCGCAGCACTGTCTCGAATGCGACTCGTAGTTCGAGCCGGGCGAGGTGCACGCCCAGGCAGTGGTGGGGCCCGTGGCCGAACGCGATGTGACTCGGCGGGTCGACGCGGGCGATGTCGAAGGTGTCCGGGTCGGCGAACCGGGCCGGGTCGTGGTTGGCGGCGCCGAACGGGGCGATGACCCCTTCGTGTGGCTTGACCCGGACGCCGCCGATTTCGATCTCGGTGGTGGCGATGCGCGGGGTGCCGCCGGAGCCGGGCGGCACGTACCGCAGGATTTCCTCGACGGCGGCGTCCAGGCGTTCGGGTTCGGCGCGCAGCCGGGCGAGTTGCTCGGGGTGGGTGAGCAGCGTGTAGAGGCCGCGGGTGAACACCGTGGCGGTGGTCTCGTGGCCGGCGGAGATCAACGCGCGGACGAGTTGCACGAGTTCGTGCTCGCTCAGCCGGTCGTCCTGGTCGCGGGCGCCGACCAGGGCGTCCAGGAGGTCCCCCTGACGCTCGTCGTCACCGGCGCCGTCGCCCGCCGTGCCGTCGGCAACGCCCGCGGTTCGTCGTGCCGCGATCAACGCGCTTACGTAGTCGACGTATTCGCGGTGTGCCGCGAGCATCTCCTCGCGCGTCCAGCGAGTCAGCGACAACCCCGTCTCGGTCCAGCGCCGGAAGTCGGCCGCGTCGTCGTCCGGGATGCCGAGCAGTTCGGAGATGATCCGGATGGGCAGCGGAAGTGCGAACCCTTCGTACAGGTCGCCGGTCCGTCCGGGGCCGGCGACGAAGTCGTCGAGGAGCCGCTCGGCGACCGCCCGCACCCGCGGCTCCCACGTACGGATCCGGCGCGGCGTGAAGGCGCCCTGCACGATCCGCCGGATCCGGGTGTGCTCCGGCGGGTCCATGCCGACGATCATGTCCTTGACGAGCGACGCGTCGAAGCCTTCGGCCAGTCGCGGGGCGCCGGCGCGGGAGAGGTCGCGGCTGAACCGCGGGTCGTCGAGCACGGTCAGGATGTCCTCGTACCGACTGGCCAGCCACGCACGGTCCCCGGACGGCAGGATCACCGGCACGACGGGGCAACCGGCGCGCAGTTCGCGGAACTCCTCCGGCTGGGTGCCACCGGGCCCGCTCGCGAACGGGAAGTGCAGTACGGCGTCGTCGAGTTCCATCCGTGCCCCCCGTGAAGTTTTCCGCAACACGTTCTCGTTCTCCGTCGAGAATGGTCGAGCCGCCGAGCGGGCACAAGGCCGGCACGCCAACGCGTGCCGGGTGTATGAGCGTTCGACGCCCACCCCGGGTCCGGAGACACCGGTGACGCCCGCAAGACCCGCCACCTACGCGACGCCCGCGAACCCTCCCCCCTTTGCGACGCCCGCAGCGCCCGCGAACCCTCCCCTTCGCAACGCCCGCACCTCCGCGTTCCGGGACGAGATGCCTCCGCGGGGATCTCCGGTGGGCCGGACCCTGACCCACGCGAGCGAGGTAGCCGCGCCGGAGGCAGCGGCGGCCCGCGAGGGCCCGGGCCGGGCCGTGCCAGGTGCAGCGGCGGGTCGGCCCGGGTGAGGCCGGGTGAGCCGAGGCTGCTCCGATCCCCCATCGGCCGTCGGCCGGTGGCCGGTGGCCGGTGGCCGGTGGCCGGTGGCCGGTGGACCATACGCAACACGGATCCGCGCTGCGTATGGTCGTGCATCCCGCGACACGCCGTCACTGCCGGTTACGAGGGAGGGTTCACCACCGGTTTACTGCCCGGGCGCCAGTACCGGGCTGTTGTGGTAAGCGGCGATGAGCCACCGGTCGTCCCGTTTCTCGAAGACCCAGGTTGCGTTCACCTTGCCGGCGTCCGGAACCTCCGTCTGACCCGGGAACAGGATGCCGGATTCGCTGACGACGATCGCGGCGTCCCTGCCCACGAAGCGCAGGCTGAGCTGCCTGTTGTAGGTCGAGGTGTCCTTCAGTGGCCCGGCGAAGGCCAGCGCCATGTTCTCGCGGATGACCTCACGGCTGTCCCGGAGCGAGCCGGTCATGATGGCGGTCGCGTCCGCGGTGTAGTCGGCGACCATGCCCTCGGCGTCGCCGCCCTCCCACGCCTTGTAGGAGTCAATCAGGACGGCCCGGATGGCGGCCCTGTCCTCAGCACGACTGTCGGACATCGGATCTCCCTTGTGATCGGTCCGCCGGGGGTGTTCCGGCGAACTCGTCACTACATACCGGCGGCGGCGTCGGAACTCATCGCGCCCGCGGGAAAAAGATGTCGAGGCATGCTCGGCCCGGAGAGATTGCCGTACCGCCGCCCCCTCCGAACCGTGTCCTGGCCGCCCGAAGCAGTCCCGGTCCCGGCTTCCCATGCCACGCCGTCGGCCGCGGTCGTCATCGGGCCCTGCTCGGCGACGATCAGGAGGTCGCGAGTCCCCCGGCGTCGAGTCGGGCCGGCAAGCCGAAAGACGCGAAGACCTCGGGATCCTGGAACACCGAGTTCCGGCTGATGCCCGCGGCGGTGACGGTGAAGATCTGGAGCGTGTGCAGCTCGTACCCGTCACCGACCCGCCGATAAGCGGCGAAACCGGGCTGGCCGTTGGCCGCGACCCGCCGCAAATACCAGTCCGTACCGGCGACCTCGAAGACCCACTCCATGAACAGGCCGTACTTGCCGGGACCGGCGAACCAGTTGAGCATCGGCGGCATCTCCATGATCACGTCCTCGGTGAGCAGCCGCTTGAGACCCTCGACGTCGGCCCGCTCGAACGCCTTCATGTATCGCTCGACCCAGGCGCGCTGCTCGGCCGTCGACGGCTCGCCACGAAGCTCCTGCCGACCCCCGACCTCCTGCACCCGGGTACGCGCCCGCTGCAGGGAACTGTTCACCGATACGACGGTGGCGCCGAGGATTTCCGCTGCCTCCGCCGCCGAGAAGCCGAGCACGTCACGCAGGATCAGCGCACCCCGCTGACGCGCCGACAGGTACTGCAGGGCGGCGGCGAACGCCAGGCGCAGGCTGCTGCGGTCGATCACGATCCCGGCCGGATCGCCCGCGTCCACCAAGGAGTCCGGCAGGGGCTGGAGCCAGGCGAGGTTCTTTCCCGGCACCAGCGGTGCGAGCGGCTCCGACGCGGCCACCAGACCCGACGGCAGCGGTCGGCGGCCGCGGGCCTCCAAGGCGGTCAGACACACGTTCGTCGCGATCCGGTAGAGCCAGGTACGCAGTGAACTGCGAGTCTCGTCGTACCGCTCCCGCGCCCGCCACGCCCGCAGGTACGTCTCCTGGACCAGGTCCTCGGCGTCGTGGACCGAGCCGAGCATCCGGTAGCAGTACGCCAGCAACTCCGAACGAAACGGTTCGACCAGAGCATCGAAACCCTCAGCCTCGGCCGTCACACCCACACCCCTCTGTCGCTGTCACGCGCACGATACCCGCGAGGCGATCACACGCCCCTGCGGGCCGGTCGGCCACCGCATCCAACTCCCTCGCCCGGGTGCCGCCCGCGAGCTCTTCACTCATGTCCGTTGCGACGAGGACCTGTAGGGTCCGAAAGATGTTCGAGTATCACGGGTGGATCAACGTTCAGCCCCGTGCGGGCACCGAGGATGCGGACCACGGCGACGAAGTCCCGCCACAGGGCGCAGGAGACGACGTCGGCCATCGACGGACTGTCTGCACGCACGTTGTCGGAGATCTTCCGGCTCGAGCGCACCCGCAACTACCTGGAGCCGGGAGACGTCGGCTCGGCCGTGCGGCTGTGGAAGGACTACGTCCAGCGCTCCCAACGCGAACAGTGGCATGACTACGAGTGGGGCAACGTGCACTGGTACTGCTGCGGCAACCCTCTCGAAGCCCGTGCGCTCCTCGACACCGTGACGCAGGCTCTGTCACGTCGTGGTGCCCGCGAACTCCGCCGAACCATCGAGAAGTTCGACGCAGTCCGGAACCGCCGGTCTCCGCCCTACGAGATCGGCGAAGGTTGAACGACAGGCTGAGTGCCTGTGCGCCGCGGTGGTGCAGGCGCGCGGATGGTGGCGGTACCGGCGTCGGCGGTGACGACGCGGTGCGCGGCACGTTCGGCGAGTTGATCGACCCGGTGCGTTTCGTGTCTGGCCGGCGAGGCCGTCCGCCGGCCTGGCGAGGCTGTCCGGCACCGGACCAAGCCGCTTCCGGACCGTGAGCGGGCCGGGGAACCGATCCCCCGCAGCCGCGGTCGTCCCTGAACGCCTTTGATCACCCTCCGGAAGTGTCGTGGCTCCGTCCGGCGCTCTGTGGGATGTTCTCATCGCGGTCAGTGATCGCACGAGACGGGAGAGCGTGAGATGACGGATCCGCTTTCGGTTGCGCCGGACGCGACGCCCAGCGCATCCCTGCCGGGCCGCGACCATGCCGCGCCGCGCAAAGGCGTACCGGGGCGTACCGGGGGCGTACTGCGGCATGGCAGCGGCGTGCCGGATTGCATGCTTTGCATACGTCGGCGATACGCCGCCCTGTTTAGGGTTCGTGGATGTGCGTGCTGATCGTGGAGGACGAGCTCTTGCCGGCTGAAGCCGTCCGTGACGACCTCCGACCGGCAGCGTCGCCGCCGAAGGCGGTGCCATCAGTGGCGACGTCGTCAGTGGCGACGTCGTCAGTGGCAAAGAGTCACCGGAGCGGACCCGGGACGCCAACGCCGACCCATGCACCGACGCCGTCCGCATCGCCGTCACCGCCCTGGGCGAACGACTCGGCGAACCTTGGCTGATTGCCACGACGCCCGGCGTCGGCCACCGAATCGACACCGGTATGGACACCACCCACCCTGGCGGCACTCATGAATAGACGCCCAAGGCTCAGCGCCCGACTGAAACTCACCCTCAGCTACGCCGGATTCCTCCTCGTCGCCGGCGTGCTCCTGCTGGCCGTGGTCTGGGTGTTCATGCTGCGCTGGGTACGAGACGACGACGCCCCAAGCCTCCAGGAGAAGTTCGGGGGCGTGATCATCGTCGGACCCGGCCGCTCCGACCTCCTGCGCGGCTTCGTCCCCGCCGCGGCCACGGCACTGGCCTGCCTCCTCGTGGTCGGCCTCCTGGGAGGATGGATCCTCGCCGGCCGAATGCTCGCACCCCTCACCCGGATCGCGTCCGCGGCACGGCTGGCCGCGAACGGATCACTGTCCCACCGGATCCGCCTGCAAGGCCCCCGAGACGAATTCCGCGAACTCGCCGACGTGTTCGACATCATGCTCGAACAATTGGAATCCCACGTCGCCGAACAGCAAAGGTTCGCCGCGAACGCCTCCCACGAACTGCGCACCCCGCTGGCAATCTCCCGGACGCTCCTCGACGCCGCCCGCAACGACCCCACGCCGGACCAGGGCAAAGTCATCGAACGCCTCCACACTGTCAACACGCGGGCGATCGACCTCACCGAGGCACTCCTGTTGCTCAGCCGCGCCGACCACGGGAGCTTCACCCGCGAGCCCGTCGACCTCTCCCTCATCGTCGAAGAAGCCGCCGAAACACTGCTTCCGCTCGCCGAAAAGCGCCGGATCACGCTCGACGTCACCGGCAACACAACACAGACCGTCGGCTCTGCGGCGCTGCTCCTGCGGATGGTGACGAACCTCGTCCAGAACGCCATCGTCCACAACCTCCCCGCCGACGGCACCGTCACGATCCACACCGAGTCGCAGCACGGCGCAAGCGTGTTGCGGGTCGAGAACACGGGTCATGCGCTCCCAGCGGAACTGGTACCGACCCTCACCGAACCCTTTCAACGCGGAACAGGACGCGTACGCGCCGACGAGCAGGCGGGCGTCGGCCTCGGGCTGGCCATCGTGCACAGCATCGTCCGGGCACACGACGGGACCCTCGACCTCACCCCCCGCCCCACCGGCGGTCTCCTCGTCACGATCCGACTTCCGCGGGGAGGGTAGGACGTTCGGCTCTGGCATTCGGCTCCGGCCCGCGTCCGGTGCTGAAGCGCCGCACGAACTCCTCCGCACCACGAAGCCGCCGGCGCGCCCGAGCAGACGGCCGGCGGGTTCGTGGACCCGCAACTCCTCGTCCGCGCTCCGCCGTGCGGCGAGCGGCGAGCGGCGAGCGGCGAGCGGCGAGCGGTCGTCGGTCGGGCTGATCGCTCGTTGCCGCTACCTCCCCATCTTGTCGGGGTTGACGTCCAGGACGCCCTCGATGCCGCGTTGGGTCTCGTAGTCCAGGACGGCAATCTCGGGGTGGTGCAGGTCGAAGGCCGGTGATTCGGAACGGATCCTGGGCAGCCTGGTGAAGTTGTGGCGGGGCGGCGGGCAGGTGGTTGCCCACTCCAGTGAGCGTCCGTAGCCCCAGGGGTCGTCCACGACCACCTCGCGTCCGAACCTGTGCGTCTTCCAGACGTTGTAGAGGAAGGGCAGGGTGGACAGGCCGAGCAGGAACGCGCCGATGCTGGAGATCGTGTTGAGCGTGGTGAAGCCGTCGGAGTCGAGGTAGTCCGCGTACCGGCGGGGCATGCCTTCGGCGCCGAGCCAGTGTTGGACGAGGAAGGTGGTGTGGAAGCCGACGAACAGCGTCCAGAAGTGGATCTTCCCGAGTCGCTCGTCCAGCATTTTGCCGGTGAACTTGGGCCACCAGAAGTGGAATCCGGCAAACATGGCGAACACGACGGTGCCGAAGACGACGTAGTGGAAGTGGGCCACGACGAAGTACGAGTCGGTCACGTGGAAGTCGAGGGGTGGCGAGGCGAGGATGACGCCGGTGAGGCCGCCGAACAGGAACGTGACCAGGAAGCCGATCGACCACAACATGGGTGTCTCGAACGACAGGGACCCGTGCCACATGGTGCCGATCCAGTTGAAGAACTTCACACCCGTGGGGACGGCGATGAGGAACGTCATGAAGGAGAAGAACGGCAGCATCACGGCGCCGGTGGGGAACATGTGGTGGGCCCAGACGGTGACCGACAGGCCCGCGATGGCGATGGTGGCGGCGATCAGGCCCTTGTAGCCGAAGACGGGATTTCGGGAGAAGACCGGGAGGATCTCGGTGACGATGCCGAAGAACGGCAGCGCGATGATGTAGACCTCGGGATGACCGAAGAACCAGAACAGGTGCTGCCACAACAGTGCGCCGCCGTTGGCCGGGTCGAAGACGTGGGTGCCGAACTTGCGGTCGGCCTCCAACGCGAACAGGGCCGCCGCCAAAACCGGGAAGGCCATGATCACCAGGACCGAGGTCAACAGCACGTTCCAGCAGAAGATCGGCAGCCGGAACATCGTCAGCCCGGGCGCGCGCATGCACACGATCGTGGTGATGAAGTTGACCGCGCCCACGATGGTGCCGAATCCGGACATGGCCAGTCCCATGATCCACATGTCGCCGCCGACGGAGGGCGAGCGCACCACTCCGCTGAGCGGGGTGTACGCGAACCAGCCGAAGTCGGCCGCTCCCTGCGGCGTGAGGAAACCGGCGACCGCGATCAGCGAGCCGAAGAGGTAGAGCCAGTACGCGAGCATGTTCAGGCGCGGGAACGCCACATCGGGCGCGCCGATCTGGAGCGGCATGATCCAGTTCGTGAACCCGGCGAACAGGGGCGTTGCGAACATCAGCAGCATGATCGCGCCGTGCATGGTGAATGCCTGGTTGTACTGCTCGTTCGTGAGCAACTGGTTTCCCGGGCGCGCCAACTCCGCCCGGATCGCCAGCGCGAGCACGCCGCCGAACAGGAAAAAGAGGAACGAGGTCGTCAGGTACAGGGTGCCGATGGTCTTGTGATCGGTGGTGGTCAGCCACTTCACCACGATCGCGCCGCGACGAGAAGAGCGCGGAACCACGGTGCGGGGCCCGGAAGGCGACACCGGGGCCTGGACGTCGGTCATGCACGCTCCACGGAAGAGTCGGAAAGAAGGAGCCGCGTCGAAACGGTCGACCGGCGCGCCGGAGGGGGAACGCCGATCACGGGCGACGGCGATGACTGCGTACGATCCACGCCGTCATAAGCAGTGCTCCCAGTACGGCGAGCGATGCGACCGGAGCGAGAACCACCGGGTGCGCCAACCTCGTCGCCGCCACCACGCCACATGCGAACGACACCGGAATCAGGATCGCGGCGCCCGCGATCACGCGCAGCCGGCGTTCCGACAGCGGAGCGGCGAATGCCTGTGGCAATCGACGCGACACCGCGTCGAGCCGCAACTCGGCCTCGATGGCGGACCACGCCCGCCGCTCGTCCTCACTCAGGAACCGTGCGTCCACAGCCATCCCCTCACGGCACCGCGACAACACGTCGCGGCGAACGCGCACCCCGTTCCCCTGCCCCACCGATCCATGCACCACCAGGCGACGTTCAGCCGAACGGCTCCCCCCGCCGGCATGCCGTGGGCCATCGGACACGGGCCGGCGCCGACCGGGCGGCTGGTCTCTGCGTTTCTCTGCGTTTCTCTTCGTTTCCCGTCGTCTCGTCGTTCTCTTCGTGTCTCTTCGTGTCTCTTCGTGTCTCGTCGTGTCTCTTCGTGTCTCGTCGGTCCTCTTCGTCTCCTCGTGGACCGGTTGGTCACCAGCCGGAGACGCGTTCCCAGAAGGTCTGGATCGCCGGGGCGGCGTTCGTGGTCGGTGTGCCGTCGACCACGTGGTAACCGCGGTGCTGGACGGCGGTGGCGCAGGCGTGGTTGGGCAGGATGCGCAGGCGAGTACCGACGGGCAGCTCAGGCAGGTAGGCGCCGTCGCGGGCGGTGAGGGTGCCGTGTTCCTGGCTTGCGGCCGTCATGACCAAGCCCGGAACGAGGTTGCCGGCCAGGTCGGTGACCAGGCCGTAGCCCTGGTCCTGCGACTGGACGGCGGTGCCGCGGTCGCGGGACATGGCCATCCAGCCGCCGTCGGTGACGATCCACCCGCGTTCGCGGCGATGGCCGATGACGGTGACCACGACCGACAGGGCGAGATCCTCGATGCGGCAGATGCCGATGCCGGCCATCACCAGATCGAAGAAGACGTAGTTTCCCGCGCGCAGTTCGGTGACTCCGTCGAGGTCCTCGGTTGCGTGGGCCGTGGGGGTGGAGCCGACACTGACGGTGGTCACGGGCAGACCGGCCGCGCGTAGCCGCTCGGCCGCGGCGACGGCGGCGTCGCGTTCGTTCTCGGCTGCCAGGCGCCGTTCCTCGGCGGTGTAGGCGAAGTAGGACTCGCCCGCGTGGGTCAGCACACCGTCCAGACATCCCGCGTCGTGCAGGATGCGGCCGATCACGGGAAGCGCGGGGTCGTCGGGCTCGAGGCCCCCTCGGTGGCCGTCGCAGTCGATCTCGATCTGGGTGGGCATGGGAAAGCCGGCCCGGCGGGAGGCTTCGGCGACGAATGCCGCCTGTTCGATGCTGTCCAGCAGGATCCGCAGGGTCACACCGCGGCGCAGCAGCGCGAGGACACGCGTGAGCTTGTGGGGGTCGATACCGACGGCGTAGGTGATGTCGACGTAGCCGCCGTCGGCGAACGCCTCCGCCTCGGCCAGGGTGGAGACGGTGATCGGGCCGGGTGTGTCGCGCATCAGGCCTGCGACGTCCAGGCTCTTGGCAGTCTTCACATGAGGCCGCAGGGCGACCCCGAGCCGGTCGGCCCTGGCTGCCAGTCGTTCGCTGTCCCGCCGGGTCTTGTGGACGTCGACGACGGCGAACGGGGTGTCGGGATCGGCCAGGGTGCGGGTGACGTGCGGGCTGGTGACCCTTGCGGGGCTGTTCACAGGGAGACCTCCATCTTCTTCAGAAGGGCCGAGCCCAGGTACAGAGGCCCAGGTACAGAGGCCCAGGTACAGGTCCTGCACTCCGATTCCGGAGCTGTCGAAGACCGTGATGTCGTTGTCGTCGCTGCGTCCCGGAGCGCGGCCGGTGAGGACTTCGCCGAGCGGGTGAACACCGTGTGCGCAGGGGCGTGTTGGCTTTCGCCCATGTGGCGGGCCTGCACCGGCAGGTTACAGAAGAGGTGGGCGCGCCTGAACAGTTCGGGTGGGAATTCGCGTTTGCCGGGGGCGTCCGCACCCATGCAGCGATGTGCAGCAGGCGACGCACAACCGGTGGCCGGCCGTAGCCGGAGGAGGGAGCGGGCACGGGGCGGGTGGTCGAACCGGCAGTGGTCACGAGGTGCTGTTCACTTGGTGTGGTTCGTTCACCGGGTGGGGCCCGTTCACGGGTGTGGCTTTTTCACTTGGTGCAGCTGTGGGCGGTTCACTTGGTGTAGTTGTAGACGGTTGCCCGGGACACGCCGAGAAGGTCCGCGATGGTCTGCGCGGCATGGCGCGAGTCGAAGTGGCCGTCCTGGTGCAACTGCCGCACGAGCGCCTTCTTGCTCTCCCTGCTCAGCGACCGAGGGGCAGCCGCGCGCTCCGCGGCCAGTTCCTCCACCGCCCGGCGCAACTCGCGGGCGTTGCGGTCCCGGAGGGTTCCAGTGGCTGGTCCCGGTTCTCGGTGTCCGTGCGCCGCTCGGTGTCCGTGGCCACCAGGTTCGACAACGCGAGTGTCACCGGTGACAGCACCGACACGTCCAGGTTCAGGCAGAGGGCGGCGACGTACTCGCCGGCGGCGTTCTTGATCCCGATGGACGTGCTCTTGACCGGGCGGCCGTCGGGGAACCGGTTGGGGTAGTTCTGGATGACGCTGGGGTAGTTCGGGTCCTCGATGCGAGCCAGGCCCAGCTCCGTCGCCGAGTCCCCGACCCGACGGCCGGAGAGGTTGTTCTCGATCGCCCGAATCGCATACTGCGGATCCCGCAGATCATGCAGAACCACTCCCGGCGGTTGTCCACCGGGTCTCTCTCGTCTGCCCGCGACGCGGACGCGGTCCGGGCGGGGGTGGCATGAGTCCCCGTCGATGCTGGGAAGAGTCCGGCGTGCACTGGTTGCGCTGGCGCGCGCCGAGCGCGAAGGGGCATAGCGTCACCCTGCGCGCCCTCCTCGCCGCACCCGACGACGAAATCGCCGCTCACAGCACGCCGCACGCGTACTGATCTGGCGCGCCCCCAGGGGCGGCGTGGAATCGGGGCTGACCGTTTCGGTGACTGGCCGCTCCGGTCCTCCCTGGGGGCAGGGGCAGGAGGGGTGCCGGGCGGCAGTGCGGATCGTGCGGCCCGGCATTCACGTCGGCCCGGCCCGGCCGCGCCCCAGGGGCGGGTGGTCTCGGCCCATCCGCGCCCCAGTGACCCCGGCCCCGGCCCGCCTGGAACGCATCGGCGAACTCCTCGCCGGCCGCGAGAGTGGACCTGGACGGACGCGACGCCCGGATGCGGGCATCGGGCTTCGAACGCCCGATCTCCCCCTCCCTTAGGTAGGATGACTCTACATAGATCCCAACTTTGTAGATTTCTCCTACCAAGTATCCAGATTTTCGGGGAATCGCATGTCCTTCGTTGGTCGCCGCCTTGAGCTGGCGTTGTTGTCCAAGCGTCTCGAGCGGGTCGCAACCACCGGTGCCGGAGCCGCGCTCGCGCTGCGCGGTCGGCGGCAGGTCGGCAAGTCTCGCCTGGTCCAGGAGTTCTGCGACGCGGCCGGGGCGCCGTACGTGTTCTTCACCGCCACCAAGGGCGCTTCGCCGGTCGAGGCGGTTGCGGACTTCCTGACCGAGCTGGCGGAATCGTCGCTGCCGGGAGACTCCGAGCTGGTCCCGTCGGGCGGCGCGGGCAGTTGGCCCGACGCCTTCCGATCCTTGGCCGCCGTCCTGCCCGATCGGCCCACCATCGTGGTGATCGACGAGCTCCCTTGGCTCGCCGAGCAGGACGATCTCTTCGACGGAGCGTTGCAGACCGCCTGGGACCGCCTGTTGTCCAAGCGCCCGGTGCTTCTGCTGCTCCTGGGCAGCGATCTCCACATGATGGAGCGGCTGACCGCGTACGACCGGCCGTTCTACGGTCGCGCGGACAACCTGGTTCTCGGCCCGCTCAACCCGGCCGAGACCGCGGACGCACTAGGGCTCGAAGCCGCCGACGCCATCGACGCGCACCTGGTCTGCGGTGGCCTGCCCGGCATCCTGCGCGCCTGGCCCCACGGCACCCCCGCGCTCTCGTTCCTCCGGGCCGAGTGCGCGGACCCGGCCTCCCCGATCTTCGGCGTCCCCGAATCCTCGCTACTGGCCGAATTCCCCGCCCCGGATCAGACACGGCGCGTACTGGAGGCCGTCGGCGGCGGCGACCGCACGCACGCGAACATCGCGGCAACCGCCGGCGGCAGGAGCGGCGCCATCCCATCCGGCTCGCTGTCCCCCGTACTCCGCCGCCTCGTCGAGGAGAAACGCGTCCTCGCGACGGACGAACCGATCTCCACCCAGCCGGGCAAACCGGCGCTGTATCGGATCCATGACAGCAACCTGCGGCTGTACCTCGCCGTCCTGCGCGGAGCCCAGGAGCAGGTGCGACGCGGCCGGCCGGAAGCCGCGTACCGGCTGGTCGAGCGCCGCTGGGCCGCGTGGCGCGGCCGTGCCGTCGAACCACTGGTGCGCGAGGCGCTCGAACTCGCCGCCGGCGACGGCCGGTTGCCGTGGGACGACATCGAGGCGGTCGGCGGATGGTGGAACCGCCGCTTCGATCCCGAGGTAGACATCGTGGGCGCGGACCGCGCACCCGTCGCCCGCCACATCCGTCTGGTCGGCTCCATCAAATGGCTGTCGAGCCCGTTCGACCGCCACGACATGGCCGACCTCGCCGCAGCCGCTCCGCAGGTCCCCGGCTTCACCCTCGGCTCGACCGCCCTGGCCGTGGTCTCCCTGTCCGGCATCGCCTCCGACGTCCCGACCGAACCGATCGACCTCCACTGGGGCCCCGCCGACCTCATCACGGCCTGGCGTCGATAACCGAAGCCCCCTCGAACTCCGAAGCCACCCACCGACCGCGGCCGCACCAGGCCCAGTTTTCACACCGCACCCCAGCGGAGGCGGGCAAAGAACGCCGTCCAACCATCCTCGGCCCCGGGCTCAACCCCACTCCGCTCGTGTAGACAGTCGTCCCACCCCACCTGCGTGGGGACTTCTCCCAGAGCCCGGTTACGCCCGAGACCACGGCCGGCTCACCCCCACCTGCGTGGGGACTTCCCTTGCTGACCTGCGGCTTCCCGAGGCCGTTGTCAATCCGTGATCGAATATCGGGGTAATCAGGCAACGGCTTGCCTGATTCAGCTTCTCCGGTTGACGGTTCGTCCATATGGCCCCTCGGAGAGCCTGGCCGGGCTGGAACTCGGGATCGTCGATGTTAGTCCCCTATCCCGCGACCCGGGGTCGGCGCTTCTGCGGCGGGCCTCCAGGAGGGAACAGAGAGGGTGAATCGTGTCCTCCTCCATATCGCACCCGAGATCGTCGAGCAGGCGGTTGAGGCGTGCGGCGTACGCCTCAAGTTCGTCGATGTCGCCGGAGAGCTAGTGCCGCATCAAGCAACGTTTGCCCTGTTGACGATCTGACGTAGGCGTTCGTCGGCGGCGTGTTTGTTTCGCCAGATGATGTAGCGGCGGATCATGCTGCCTTGGGCTTTGTGGGTGGGGTGGTCGGTGCCGTCGAGGGCGAAGTAGCGGAGGGCGGTGAACTGGGCCTCGATGCGGTTCAGCCACGAGGAGTTGGTCGGTGTGTAGGCGAACTCGACGTTGTTGGCCGTGGCCCAGTCCCCGACGCGTTGGCATCTCCTCGTCGTGAGGTGTGGGGAGAAGTTGTCGAGCACGATCGCGATTCGGGTCTCGATCGGGTGGAGGGTTCGCAGGTAGCGGCAGAACTCCAGGAACCTCGTACGGGTCTTGGACTTCTTGACGTGCGCGTAGAGCTTGTCGGCGCTCGGGTCGTAGGCGGCGAACAGGTGCCGCACCCCGTGCGGCCGGGTGTAGGTCGCGCGGCGGCGGGGTCGGGGTTCACGGTCGGGATCCTTGTGTCGTCCGCCGCGTTCGGTCCACTGCCGGCCGGGGTGGGGTTGGAGGTTGAGGGGGCCGAGCTCGTCGAGGCACCAGACCACTTCGGGTTCACCCGACTCGGGGAGGACCTCGCCGTCGGCGATGGCGTAGAGGTGTTCGATCCGGGCCTTCTTGACTGCGTAGTCGGGGTCGCGGGAGGTCTTCCAGGTCTTCACGCGTTGAAAGGAGACGCCTTCCTCGTGGAGCAGGACGCGGAGTCCCTCGTGGCTGATGTCGTCGACCACCCCCTCGGCGACCAGGAAGTCGGCGAGCTTGGCCAGGCTCCAGGTCGAGAAGGGCAGACCGTGTTCGGCCGGCTTGGACTTGGCCGTCTTCTTGATCTCGCGCCGCTCGGGCAGCGTGAACGTCTTCGGTCGACCACCCTTGTATTTGGGGGTCAGGGAGTCGAAGCCGTCGGCGTTGAAGTTGTGGATCACGTCGCGGACCCGGTCCGCGCTGGTGAACGTCACCTCCGCGATCCTCGCGACGCTCATGGCCTGCGCGGACAACAGGATCATCTGGGCCCGCCGCCAGGTCACCACCGATCCGGTTCCTCTGCGGACGATCCGCAGCAGTCTTCGTCCCTCGTCGTCGTCGATCTCTCGTACCCGCACGCGTTCCGCCACGGACACAGCCTCGCGGTCCACCCGCCGTCCGGGGCGCAACCCGGACGGCGCGTCACATCACGACAGGGCAAACGTTGCCTGATGCGGCACTAGGCAGCACGGAACATCAAACGGTAGAGCATCTCGGACTCGGGGCAGACCTCGACGCCCTGCTCCGGGCGAGCTTCGCGCCGCGGACGCCCCTGTCACGCAGGGCGCGCAGTTCGCCCAGGTGCGCGGCCACGTCGACGATCGACGTCGTCATGTCCTGGTGCAGGTACGCCGCCCAGAAATAGCGGCGGGGGCTGGCGCCGCCGAACGGGCGTCCGCGCAGGAACAGGGCCGTGGTGAGGTCGGGGCCGCCCAGCGAGCCCAGCCGCATGCTCTTGCCTGCCAGGCGCTGGAAGCGGGTCCAGTCTCAGGTCACGCCCGAGGCGAAGCGGTAGCCGGCGTCGCCGATTATCGGCAGTACGGCTCTCCGTCAAGGTCGCTGCCCAGCCAACGGCGCAGCTTGCTCATCGCGGTGTGGCCGTTGGTGGCGGAGCCACTGTCGGGCCAGATCGGACATCAAATGGTCCCATCCCCGGCGTGAAATGCCCGAAGGTACGCCTCTTTTCCAAAGCGGAGGCCATGCTCCGCGGGAAGCACGGGGCACGGGTGCCAAGCATCGAATATCCGGCTTCGCCGCGAATCACGACACGCCGTTCTCCGGCTCCGAGTGCCACCCCTGCTGGCAGACGCGAACGTAGGCCTCGGTCGGATCCCGGCCGATGACGGCCGACGGCGTCTTTGCTGACCTGCCAAGTGTCCGGACACTGCTCCCCGCCCTGAGAGTTCCCCAGTTCCTCCGCCGACTTCCCATGTGCCTGACGGACAGGGCCGACGGATCGGTTTGCCAGATACAGGCCACGATGTGCCACCCGGGTTTCCGATTGTCACTGAACGTTGTGGTCACAATGACGCGCGCGCCGGAATGGATGCAGTATTTACATGCGCAGCTGCGGGCCTACTGTAATCACACCGGGGAAATCGAACCCGACGCCCCCGAGCGCACATACAGCCCAGCAACAGGACCCCGTTGGCCGGCCAGGGCAACCCGGTCGGCAACGCGGAGCTCCGGCTACTGGATTGAAGCACTCCCGATAAGGCTGAAGTCCCAAGACAGGCAAGGCCGCGCACCAGCCCGAGCGGAAACCGTAATTCTCACCTCGTCGATAGAACGGCCCGCAGTAAGACTCCGCAATGATGCCGATGCTCCGTCCGCGGATCATTACTTCATTACCTACCCACGACAATGCACGCTGCTCACCCGGAGGAAGCCACGTCCGCCGAGCCGTCTGGATGCAGCGAGGTGAGCGTGTGACCGACCTTGACAGCCAACGCCAGCTGGCCCTTCGGGCGTGTACCCACCCGGAGTCACCAGACGCGCCGCCACCTCGGATCGATGATCACACCACCTTTGACGCGAGTTCGTAGCCACAGTGCGCCGACACGGCGGGAAGCGACAGGAACGTGTCGAGCCTGGATACCAGTAGCGTCCCGACGATACGAGTCCGACTTGCAGCAAGCATCGTTCTTGGTTCCGCACCGCCGGCTCGCGCCCCGCCGGAACGGGCGTGCACAGGTGTCCCCCAAGGCGGAACAGGGCGCGGAATGTCGTCGTCGGTGCGGTTCTGCCGGTCGTCAGATAGCCCGGGCCAGGCTCGTATGCTTACTCCCGCGACCGTGATGGGTCTGGGCGGACCGCCCTCCGGGGATGTCGGCGGAAGCACCTCTTCGGACTCTTACTCGGCGCAAACCGACTGGACGCATCCATCCGACCATCGCCATGATCGGGACACCCAAGCGACAACTTCCGGGGACAGTTGCCAGCCCACCAGGTGAATTCAGGAAGTTATCTTGCCGCAATGAACGGATTTGGATCACGAATCGGCAAAGCCCTCGAGAACCCACAGGTCAGCAAGGGAAGTCCCCACGCAGGTGGGGGTGAGCCGTACGCCTGGCAGTCCGCTGGCGTCAACTTGCCGACGTCCCCACGCAGGTGAGGGTGGGCCGTAAAGGCATGGGTGAGCGCAAAGGTCTCGTCGTTGCCACTATTCGGGTCGAAAGGATCGTTTAGGTACCTGCTCGCCGGGAGGAGGGTGGTCGTGGCCGGCGCGCGCGATGAGCCGTGGTCCTGGCGCCGAGTAGGACGTTCCGTTGGGGTTCGGCGCCGACATTGCGGTGTTGATTTGGCTGATCGTGCCGCTGGAGGAGGTGAAGGCTGCTTTCTGCCCCGTGGTGCCGGTGAACGTCAGGATGGTGAGCGATCCCGACGGTTCACTCGATATCCTCGCGAAGTCGTGACTGCCCGCGTCCAAGACAACCGTGGTGCGGCCTCTCGGTGGCTGACATCTGCCCGCCCGGTGCCGGAGCTGTGGCGCTCTCCCGCCGGGGCGCGCGGGAGTGGTTGTGAGGCGAACGAGTTTCGTCGAGAGCCCCGTTCGTGCGCGGTCGTTCGGGGTCGAGGGCTGCGGGCGGCTGTCGTTCCCGTGTGTGCGCAGCGCCTGCGGTCGCCAACCTGTCGCGAAGGCCGCGCTCGTGTGTGCCGCCGATGGTGGGCCGAAGGCAACCGACGTCGAGGTGAGAACGTCGCATGACCCCAGCCGGCCTGCTCGCGGTGACAACGTCGTCATCTCCCCTAATCGACCCGTTCGCAAGGGAGTTCACGGTTACCCGCAGCCCGGCGCCCGGCTCTGTACACATCGACGCACCGCGAGCGGCCGTGGCCCCGGTGTCGGTCACGATGTATTCCGAGTCCGGTCGGGTGTCCTCGGTGTCGGATGGCTGGTGTCAGGAGTCAACACGCCCAGGGCTGCAATGACTTGGGCAACCGGGCGGTGGGCCGGTCCGGACCGTTCCTACGCTGGGCAGCCCAATCATCCGCCGGGCAAGCACCGGAAGTCGCGGCCCCGCAGCTACCGCGGTCGGGTGGCCGGATCCTGTCCGGGACGGTATCGGGACGAGGTGCTGACCAGGCAGGACGCCGTCTCGCCTGTCCGGGACGGTGAAGTCGTCTTGACCATGCCGAATTGCCCCACGGAAGCTGGGTGTTCGGCATCCGTACGGTCGCATTCCCACAGCGTGGGGGGGATTTCCGGGTGCGGAACAGGCCGACATGGCGCAGCGCAGGATCGTTCGAGGTCGTCGTCTCGGACGTTGGTGCCGGAGCCGGCCGAACTTCACCGGATGGTTTCACGGCCGGCCGCGTCTGCCGCGGTATCGGCCAGAACGAGGGAGAGGCATGCGTATACGCAAGAGGATTGCTGCGGTCGGGATGGGCGCGGCGATCATCGTGGGCGCCTTGTCCGTACCGGCACAGGCGACAGCGTCCCCGAACAGCGCGGGGCCTGCCGTGGCGGTGCGTGCGGGTGCCGGTGATGGGGCCTCCGCCGATGAGGTCGCCGCCGTGCAGTGGCGGTACACCGGCAACAGGTACTTCTTCTCCGTCGAGTGCCATTCGGCTGCGGTCCAGCTGACCTACTCCACCGGATGGGCGACCCAGTGCCGGGGCCCGCACACCGATGGCTACTACTACCTCTGGGCCTATCACTGAGAACCGCGAGCCGCGAGCCCGTTCGTGAGTCCATCGGTTGGCGAACGGGCTCCACGGACCTGGTCAGTGCAGCGCGGATGCCTGCCATCGTGGCCACGGCGATGGCAGACCCGATAGTCGAAGGCTCGCTCTCGGTCTTCGGCTTGGATCAGGTGCGCGATGGCCGCCACACGGGGGCGGCCGGCGTGCGCGTGGGGAACGACGCGAATGGCTCTGATGAGCTGGTGTGTTGCGGTGCCAGTGCCGGTACCGGTGGCCTCGGTGTGAGTGGTGGGCGGTGGCTCCCAGCCTCCGCGCCGGGTGCCGTGAGTGCCGTGAGCGCCGAGCGGCCGTACGCGCCGAGCTCGAGCCCGGACAGCTCCGGCAGCTCGGCGCGTTCGGCGCGTTCGGCGAGTTGGGCAATGAGCTCGAAGGAGGTAGCGACACGGTGGTTGGCGACGCGCGCCCCGACCGCCCGGCCGGCGCGGCCGGTGTCGGCGAGGGAGACGGGGCGATCGGGGTGCGGGCGCGGCGTGGGAAGGGGGCCTGGAGGACCGCGTTCGCGGCGGCGGTCCGGTATCGGGGGCGGGAAGGGCATCTGGAAGTGCCTCGGGCTCATGTCGAGACCGTGGCCGCGGTCGGGTCGGGTGAGGTGGTCTTGGTACGACTGGGCAAATGGGTCAACAACCAACGCACGCGGCGGGGTTCGCTGGGCGAGGAACGGGAGCGGCTGCTCACCGAACTCGGCATGCGCTGGTGAAGGGCCGATTGCGTGTGGATGTGAGGCTCCGGGCCGGGGGCCGCGGGCCGAGGCGGATCCGCTGCGGGGCCGCGGCCGCGTCAGTCGGCGGCGTCAGTCGGCAGGAAGGTCCGTGATCGCCTTCACCGTGTCGATCAACTCGCGGAGGGTGCCGGGGAAGTCGGGGAGAAGCCGGGCAACGACGGCCCACGCATCCGCAGTTGCCGAAACGAGGTCGGCCACGAGGTCCGCGGGCACCGGGTGACCGGTGCGCAGGACCGCCTCCGCCGGGCAGCCGAGGGCGAACAGGTCGGTGAGGGTGAGGGCGCCCGACTTCACACAGTCCTCGAGGAGGGCGGCGGACACCTGGTCTCCGGGCAGCAGGGCGAGGGCCGAGAGCGCGTGTTCCGGCGAACGGTGGGCGAGCCAGGTCGCGGTCCGCGTCGGATCGGCCCGCAGCAGGGCCAGCGAAACATCGTCGGGACAGTGCGGGCGGGTGCAGAGGTGGCGCAGCGCGGCGCCGCTGAAGGGGCGGCCGTCGGCGAGGGCCTCGCGAATCCAGTCCCATTCCAGAAAATCGTCCAACGCGTCGGCGTTCAGCTCGACTCCTTCCACACACTCGTGGCGGCGTGCCTCGGTGATCCGGGCGTCCAGGAAGGCTGCCGGATCGGCTGCCCGGAGCGCGTCGGACACCGTCAGGGAGACGGCTACGTTCTGGATCTGGCCGTTGGCGATGACGTCCCGGAGGATGTCGACGCGCCCGGTGCGCACCAGGGAAGCGGCGGCGGTGAGTTGCTCGCTGTCCCGCAGACGGTCACGCACGTCGAGTACCGCCTCGGCCAGGACGCCGGCGTCGTTCGCGTAAGGGGTGAGGTGTTTCGTCTCGATGTTCTTGTTCAGGCCCGAGATGAGGTGGGACGTGAGTCTCCGGGTCGTTCGCAGCGTCTTCCGCCGCCCCGGCCCGAACGGCACACCGGCCACGACTCGTCGGGCGATCTCTCCCGGAACACTGCTGTGGATGAGGACCGCCGCGTTCACGTCGGGGTCGTCACGGCTCAGGAGCGGTAGGTAGACCTCCGGGCGGCTCTTTGCCTCCCCGGCGATTCGCAGCAACTCCCTTTCGTCGGTGATCTCGTCGACGACTGCCTCGACGACGTGCCCGGGAGCCCAGCCTGCGGCGGTGACAGGGTAGACGACGTCGGCGAGCCCCGGTGCGGAGACGATCGCCCGGGCGTTCTTCGGCCCGGCAAGCCCGAGTAGGTGCGGGAACGAGGCCTGGTCTTCGTGGAGTTCCGCCGTTGCCATCACGGGTTCCTGTGCCGCTTCGAGAAGTGCGCCGACCGTGCCGGTGAATCCGGGCAGCAGTGCGAACAGGCTCACCCAGCGTGCCGGGTTCTCGCCGAGGTGCTCGTGGAGCTGCGTCCGCAATGCCTCCCCGGCACCCGAGTTCCGAGGGAGCGCCATGATCAGTTCCAGGATGCGGGGAGCCGCTTGCGCGCGGTGCAGCAGATCCGCTGCGTCGATCAGCCCGGCTCGCAGCGCGGTCACGGCCGTGTCGACCATCGCCGTCGTCGGTTGCCGAGAGAAGTGACCGAGTGCCCTCCCCTGCCTACAGTCCAAGAACGCGAGCGCCGTGTCCTTCGGACACACGCCCGACTCGACGACGGCCCGGCAGGCGCTGTCCGCCATGGGGTGTCGGTGGTGGAGTTCGACGAGTTCTCGCCAGTCCGCCACCGACCAGTCCTCCGGGCGGAAAAGCGCCATCCGGCCGCGCAGGTGGCGAATGCGTGCGTGCGGTGTCTGCGCCATCCATGCGTACAACTCCGCGGGTCGGCCCTCCGGCCGCTTCTTCTTCGGCCCGCCGATGCTGCGGCCGGCATGTGCGGCGACCTCGGGGTCACTCGCGCGCAGCGCCGGAGCGAGCAGCTTCCGGGACCGGGTCGTGAGCAGCAACTCCCGTACGGCGCCGGGAAGGTCATCGGCTTCGCACACGGTGCGGCGATCGGCGGCGGTGAACTCCGGATGCACATAGACCGCGACGGCAACCCGAGGTTCCGCCCGTTCCAGCAGGCGGCGCAGCACCCCCCGGCCGACTCCGGGGTTCTCGGCGAGGACGAGCCGGTCCTCGGCGCTTCCGGTCTCCAGGGCCCATGCGACCACGTCGGCGGAGGGTCGAAGTCGCAGAAGGTCTCGCCGGATGTCCGCGGGCAGCCTCGCCGACACCTCGGCGAGCTCTGCGGGTGCGAGGGAGTCCAGGAGCGTGGCGAATGCGGTTGTCGCTAGGGTCATCCGTTACCTCCGGCCGTCATGGCCTGTGCGGTCGAGCAGAGTGCGGGCGGTACACCGGGACACCGGCGAGCGACGACGACGGAACCGACCGGCCTGCCAAGGAAAGCGGAGATTCCCCGATCGGTCGCCTGATTTCCCGCACCACATCCTCATCCGGACCACCGGACCGCCCGACCGCCGGACCCCGCCGAGCCGCCGAGCCCCAAGCCGCACTCCACGGCGGCGCCGTGGTCCCGTCGAAGTCTTCGTCGTCGGCGAGTGGACGCTCCGCCCGTTGTCTTCAAAGATGGGGTGGTTCAGGGCGTACAAGGCCGTTTTGGTAGGCGATGACGACGAGTTGGGCGCGGTCGCGGGCGCCGAGTTTGGTCATGGCGCGTTGGATGTGGGTGCGGACGGTCAGGACGCTCAGGACGAGTTCCCGGGCGATTTGGTCGTTGGATTTGCCGTGGGCCGCCAGGACGGTGACTTCCTGTTCGCGAGGTGTGAGGTCGGCGAGGCGTTCGGCGGGGGCGAGGGGTGGTCCGGAGGCGGGGGTGGTGAGGAAGCGGGTGATCAGGGCTTGGGTGGCTCCCGGTGACAGCAGGGCTTCGCCTGCGGCGACCGTGCGGATTCCGTCCAGCAGCGCGTCCGTGGTGACGTACTTGCCGAGGAAGCCGCTGGCGCCGACGCGGAGCGCCCGGGCGACGTATTCCTCGGTCTCGAACATGGTCAGGATGAGCACGCGGGTGCCAGTGAGGTCGGGGTCCTCACAGATGGCGGCGGTGGCGGCGAGGCCGTCGGTGTCGGGCATGCGGATGTCCATGAGGACGACGTCGGGCCGGTGGGCGCGGGCGAGTTCCACGGCTTGGTGGCCGTCGGCGGCTTCGTCGACGACCTCCATGTCGTCGCAGGAGTCGATCAGGAGGCGGAAGGTGCCGCGCAGGAGGGCCTGGTCGTCGGCGAGCAGGACGCGGATGGTCAACGGGTGTCCTCGTGTCGTTGTCCGGCCGGGGCGTCCGCCGGGGTGTGGGGCTGGAGCGGGAGGGCGGCGGCGACTTCGAAGCCGCCTTCGGGTCGGGGGCCGGCGCGCAGGTCGCCGCCGACGGAGTGGGCGCGTTCGCGCATACCCATCAGTCCGTATCCGCCGCCGGGCATCGGCACGGTGGCCCCGTTCGCCGTGCCGTCGTTGGTGACGGTGACGAGCAGGCGTGAGCCCGCGTAGTGGAGCCGGACTCGGGCCGCGTGGTCGGGCGCGTGTTTCGTGGCGTTGGTCAGGGCTTCCTGGATGATCCGGTAGGCGGTCAGGTCCACTCCCGGGGACAGGGGACGAGCCTGGCCTTCGGTGCTGACGGTGACCGTCAGGCCGGCCGATGCGCAACCCGCGACGAGTGTCGGCAGCCGGTCCAGGCCCGGGGTGGGCGCCAGTGGGTCGGCGTCCGGGTCGGCGGTCCGGCGCAGCACGCCCACGGTGGCGCGTAGTTCCAGCAGCGCGGCGGTGGTGGTGCCGACCAGGTCGGCGAGGATCTTGCGGGTCTGTTCGGGGTGGGTGTCGGCGAGGTGGGCGGCGGTGCCGGCCTGGGCGTGGGCGACGGCCATGTGGTGGGCAACGGCGTCGTGCAGTTCGCGGGCGATGCGCATGCGTTCCTCGGCGACGCGGAGCCGGGCTTCCTCCTCGCGGGTGCGTTCGGCGTTCGCGGCGCGGGCCTTGACGGATTCGAGGAAGGCGCGCCGGAAGCGGCTTCTGCCGCCCAAGGACACCGGCAGCATCAGCCACAGGACGGTGCCCACGGTCCGGAGCATGAGGTCGTCGCCGAGCGGCGCGCCTGCCAGCGAGGTGGCCACCAGGACGGCCAGGGTCGCCGAACCGTAGATGCCGGTGGTCCGCGAGTCGGTGAGCGCGGCAAGCCAGTACAGGGCGGCCATGACCGGAGCCAGCAGCAGCGGGCTGGGCAGGTAGCCCAGGCCGGTCAGCACGGCGGCCGCGGCGGCGGCGACCGCGAGGGCGGCACGCGGGTGGCTGCGGGCGGCCATGACGGCCGCGCTGCCGGCGGCGAGGATCCAGGCGGGCCACAGGGCGTGCGGGGGCGAGGATTCCGATGTGCCGATCTGGGCCCCGAAGAGCGTGCAGACGCACAACGCCACCGCCGTCACCACGTCCGCGGCCCGGGCATGGCGCTCCGCGTATCGTTCGAGATTGCTGGTCATCGTAGTCTCCGCGAGGGGGCGTGGCCGAGGTCCATGGTCGCCGATGATCGCCGGCACGGGCGTGCGGACCGCCCGAGGCACCTTGCTCGGGCGGTCCTGCGGGCCGGAGCCGGTCACACGTGCGCCTCGACCGGCCCGTCCGGATGAGGGTTCGGGCCGGCGGACCGCGTATGGCCGAGTTTCTCGCCTTCCACGTCGACCCGGGGCAGGACGCGGCCCAGCCACACCGGCAACCACCAGGCCCGGTCGCCGAGCAGGGCCAGGACGGCCGGCACGATCGCCATCCGGACCACGAAGGCGTCGAAGAGCACCGCGGCGGCCAGGCCGAATCCGAGCATCTTGATCAGCGAGCCCTGCTCCCCGATGAACCCGGAGAAGACCGCGATCATGATCAGCGCGGCGGCCGTGACCACCCGGGCGCTGTGCCGGAACCCGGACACGACCGCCTGACCGGCACTCTCCCCGTGGGTGTACGCCTCCCGCATCCGGGAGACCAGGAAGACCTCGTAGTCCATGGCGAGCCCGAAGACGATGCCCATCATGAAGATCGGCATCAGGCTCATGATCGGCCCGGTCTGCTCCACCCCGAACAGGCCTGCGGCGTGTCCCTGTTGGAAGACCAGCACCAGCACACCCAGCGCCGCCAGCACCGAAAGCACGAAACCCAGGGCCGCCTTGACCGGAACCAGTACGGACCGGAACACCACCAGCAGCAGCACCACCGCCAAGCCGCCCACCACCGCCAGATACGGTGCCAGCGCCGACTGCACCTTCGCCGCGATGTCGATGTTCAGCGCGGTCGTGCCGGTGACCTCGAAGGTCGCCGATGTCTGCTTCTCCACGGCCGTACGGTTGCGGCGGATCGTCTCCACCAGGGCTTTGGTCTTCTCGTCCGTGGGGCTGGTCGACGGGGTGGCCCGGAAGACCGCCGTGTCGCCGGCCTGGTTGAAGCCGGCCGCCGAGACCGACACGATGCCGTCCGTGCCGCCGATCCGGTCGCTGATGGCGCGCACCGCGGCGTGCGGGTCGGCCGCTCCCCTCGCGTCCACGACGATGGTCAGCGGGCCGTTGAAGCCGGGGCCGAAACCTTCGGCGAGCGCATCGTAGGCCCGCCGCTCGGTGGTGGCGGTGGACTTGGCCTCGTCACCCGGCATGCCCAGTTGCAGCGACGCCATCGGCACGGCGAGTGCAACCAGCGCCACCACGCCGAGAACCAGCACCGGCACCGGATGACGCAGCACGAAACGCGCCCAGCGCGCGCCCAGGTTGTCTCGTCCGCCGCTCGTGAGCACGGCTCGGTCGCCGCCCCGGGTGCGCGCCTTGCGGACCTTGCGGGCCAGCACCGCGTCGGGCCGGAAGCCGAGCAGTGCGGGGACGACCGTCAACGCGACCAGCACGGCGACCGCGACGGTCCCCGCGGCGGCCAGGCCCATCTTCGTCAGTGTCGGAATCCCGACCACCGCCAGGCCCGACAGTGCGATCACCACGGTGAGTCCGGCGAATACGACCGCCGAACCGGCGGTACCCACCGCCACCCCGGCCGCCTCCTGCGGTGCCCGGCCGCGCCCGCGTTCCTCCCGGTAGCGGGACACCACGAACAGGGCGTAGTCGATGCCCACCGCCAGGCCCAGCATCATCCCGAGCGTGAGCGTGTCCGAGGACAGGCCCAACGGGCCCGCCATCAGCAGGATCCCGAACAGGCTCACGGCGACGCCCACGATCGCGGTCAGCAGCGGCAGGCCCGCGGCCGCCAGCGAACCGAACGTGAACAGCAGCACGATGGCCGCCGCCGAGAGGCCGACGATCTCCGCGGTCCCGTCGGGTCCACCGCCGCTGTCCATCGCCGACCCGCCGGTCTCCACCGTCAAGCCCGCCGCCCGCGCCTGGTTCGCCGCCTTGTCCACCGCCGCACGGTCGGCATCGGTGACCTCGGAGGACTCCACCTTGTAGGTGACGGTCGCATACGCCGTCGAACCGTCCTTGCTGACGGCCTTCGACTCGAACGGGTCCGCGACACCGGCCACCTGCGGGCCGCCGGACAACGAACGCACCGCGTCCCCGACGGCCTTCCGCAGGTCGCCCGAGGTCACCTTCCGCCCGGCCGGGGCGACGAAGACGACGCGGGCGGTGGCGCCGTCCGCGGCCTCTCCGGGAAAACGCTCTTCCATGAGATCGAACGCCTTTTGCGACTCGATCCCCGGCATCGAGAACTCCTCGTCCGAGGGCCCCGGTGCCCCCGCAGCGCCCACCGCGACCGCGGCCAGCACCCCCAGCCACACCAGAACGACCCAGCCGCGCCGCCGAAAGGCGCCGCGCCCGAGCCGATACAGAAAAGTCGCCACGTCAGGGTCTCCATATTCCGGAAGCGATGTCCGCTCAAGGCTCGCCCGGCAATACCCGTCCCGTCGTCATGCCGCTACGGACACTGCGGCCTACCGAAAGCGCACGACCACCTACTGAAATCGCAGTAGGCGCGCCCACGAAGCCGCCCGCCCGGAGGGGCCCGACACCATCACGCCGGCGCTGCCGAGCGACCTCACCCACCTGCCGAAACCCCTCGCCGGGGGGGTACGCCGGAGCCGCCGGGATCACCGGCCAAGCCTGGGTCGTGTGTCCGCCGGAATCACGGCCACGCCTGCGTGGTGCGCCCGCCGCGATCGCCCGGACGGCCGCGAGTGTGGTTCGCGGGTGTATCCGCGTGCTCCTTTGGGCGGCGACCGTCTCGTTGTGACCTTTCGACAACCCGGGCTCCGCTCCTGCCCCTTCCCAAGTTAACGCAGGTGTTTCAATCTCGGTCACCGCGCCTCGGTCCCACCCGGCCGTGCCACACCTTTTGGAGGAACGCATGACGGGAACTCCGCTGCACCGCCGCGACTTCGTCCGCATCACGGCTGCCGCCTCCGGCGTGGCGGCGGCCGGTGTCATGGACCGGATCGGCATGAAGTAGCCCGCCCCCGTAGCCGTTCGGCCCCGTCCGCCACGCGCGGGCGGGGCCGACGCGCGTCACGCGGTCGGGAACCCCCGGCGCGCAGGCGGCCGAGGCCGATGCCCCCGAGGCGGCCGGCGTCGCGTGGGGGTCGTTCCTGCACGGCGTCGCGTCCGGCGACCCCCTGCCCGACGGGGTCGTCATCCGGACCCGCGTCACCCCCGACCCGGACTGCCAAGCCGGGGTCCGTCCGGGCGATGGAACCGCCCACCGCGTGCCGCACGTTGGCCGACTACCGGGCCCGGCACGGCCGTTCCCGCACCGATCCCGACCTGCAGGCGATGCACGCCGTAGTACCGATCATCGCCACGTGGGACGACCACGAGGTGTGCAACGGGTGGTGGTCCGGCGGGGCGGACGAGCACGATCCGGCCTCCGACGGCAGTTGGGCGGACCGCGTCGCGGCGGCGAAACAGGCGTACTTCGAATGGCTGCCCGTACGCCGGGCGATGCCCGGCTCCACCCAGCGTCGCCTGTCCTTCGGCACCCTCGTCGACCTGACCATGCTCGACCTGCGCAGTTTCCGCTCCCGGCAGGTCGCGGCGACCGACACCGCCGGCCTCGACGATCGAGCGCGCACCCTCACCGGCCGCGACCAGATGGCCTGGCTCAAGGACGGCCTCGCGCGCGGCACCGCCACCTGGAACCTGATCGGCAGCTCCGTCATGGCCGCGCCGTGGCTGCTGCCCGGCGCCCGACCCGGGGCGCCCGCGACCGTCAACCCCGACCAGTGGGACGGCTACCGGGCCGAGCAGAGCGAGTTGTTCACCCACCTGCGCGACCACGACAAACGCAACACCGTCTTCCTGACCGGCGACCTGCACTCCTCATGGGCCGGCGAGGTCCCGGCGCCCGGCGGAGGGGCGCCGCTCGCATCGCAGTTCGTGATGACGTCGATCACCTCGACGCCCTTCGGCACGCTCTACCCCGGCGGCGCGGGCGCGCAGATCGTCACCGCGATCCTCGAGCTGAACCCGCCCCTGCAATGGGGCGAATCCGAAGCCAACGGCTGCGGTGTGCTGGACGTGACCGCCGCACGCGTGCAGATGGACTGGTACAAGGTCGCCGACCGCACCAGGCCGGACAGCACGGTCACCCACCTGAAGTCGTTCGCCGTCGACGGAGCGACGAAACGGATGGTGCCCGTGACGACGCCGGTCTGACGGGGAACGCGGCCCGGGACTCCCGTACTCGGGTGGGGATTCCCTTGTTCCTTCTGGTCGCCAGTACCGCGCCGCCCAGGATCAGCACGCACGAGGCCCCGATCGCGAGCGTGAGCCCGGCCAACACCGCAACCCCACCGAACCCGATCGCCGGCCCGGCCCAGCGCACCGCACCGCACCGCACCGCACCCATACGCTCGCCACCACCGGTCAGGTACACCAGCACCGCCCCGAAGATCGGCACCGACGCGATCAACAACCCCGTCGTCGAACTCGACAACCGCCGCTCGGCTTCCGAGAGCATCCACCAGGGTCCGACGAACTCGGTCACCGCGAACACCGCCAGCGGCCACTTGTACGGACCCAACCCCCGCAGGCCCGCACCCCGCAACGCGAACGGCAACAGCAACAGGGCCCCCCAGCCCGGCACGCACGAACACCAGCACCCCCGGCGACACCTCGTCCACCGCGACCTTGATCAGCAGGTACGGGATCCCCCAGATCACACACATGCACGCGAACAACAACGCCCCACGACGACTCACGGCCGTGTCCCCTCAATCTCTTGATCGAAGAACGGTGTCGGACGACTCGGAGACAGGCGTCCCTCGTCGAGTACGGGATCGCTCAGGCGGCGTCGAGCAGAATCTTCAGGAGTTCGTCCGGGGCGTCGCGCATGATGTTGTGACCGGAGGCCACACTGTGCACGTGCCAGGCCGGGTCGTTCGACAGTCGCCGATGGACGGCCTGGAAGGGCGACTCTCCTTCCCATGCGGTCGCGTACACGAAGTCCCGACGCTCGAACCGGTCGAGGCCGCCCTCGAGACGCACCGCCTGCATCAGCGAGGCCAACGGGTGCGGGGTGGCCCGTGGATCGAAGAACGGCAGTGGCTCGCTGGTGTAGCCGTCACGGCCGACGCCACCGAGGTACCACTCGCGTTCCCGGTCGGTCACCAGGGACCAGCAGGATTCCCCGTCACGTGGCAGGAGAGCGTCGACGTAGACGAGTCCCCGCACACGGCCCGGGACACGATCGGCGGCACCGGTGATCACCATTCCCCCGTAGCTGTGCCCGACGAGTACGGCGTCGGTGATCTGCTCGTCCTCCAGGAGGTTGACCACATCCTGGATGTGGGTGTCGAGGTTGACCGAAGCGGTCAACAGGTGTCTTCGGTCGCCGACACCGGTCAGGGTCAGGGCGTACGCCTGGTGGCCGTGTTCGCGAAGGCCTCGGGCCAGGGGCTGGAAGGTCCAGGCGCCGTGCCAGGCGCCGGGGACCAGGACGAAAGTGGTCACGGAAGTCTCCGGGGTATGGGTGGATTGGGGTGCCGGGCCTGGAAGTGCGCGGCATGCAGGCACGACGACCTTCGATACATCGGACCCGCGAACGAGTCCCGACCGGGGGCTCGCATCGTCATCGTGCTCCTTCCCGGGGCTCCTTCCCGCAGCTCCGTCCCGGGGCTCTTCCCGGGGTCATCGTCCGCGGTCGGACGTCTCCCGCTGTAGCCGTAGGGACGGCGATATGCCGTGTCGGTCCGGCCGATAGTGCAGGTGCACGACACCGGCGCAGGTGCGCGTCGCCTCGACCAGGGCGAGCGGGATGCGCTCACCGTCGGCGGGGAACAGTCGTCGTCCCGCGCCCACTACGATCGGGTGCATCAGCAGGTGCAGATCGTCGACGAGGCCGATCCGCAGCAGGGAGCGAGTCAGGGTGATGCTGCCGGAGACGTCGATGTCACTGCCGGGTCGCCGCTTGAGTTCAGCCAAGCCGGCGGCGACCTCCCGCCCCAGGACTCGGGTGTCGTCCCACTCGGCAACGTCCTCCGCGACGGGGCGCACATGGGCTGCGCAGTGCGCGGGACACCCCTGCTGCCATGTCCCCACCACGCCGTCCAGGGACACCCGGAGCGTGGCCACGATGCGACGCAGCCGCGCTCCCGTCACCTGGGCAGCCCCGGGGATCGTCATCGTTCACTCCAAGTCATGGCCGTGAGCGGGGATCAGGCCCTCCCCTGCGAGGCCCGATCGCCGCCGATCCGGCCGGTCGGGATAACGTGTCCGATCCAACCGTCACCCGTCGGACGGCATCAAGGCCCACTCGGAACATGGTCGTTTAGCCGGATTCAACAACGGAGAGTCACGTGCTGTTGGAACGGGTGGAAGTACAGACCTTCCTGGCTCTCGCCGAGGAACTGCACTTCGGACGTGTCGCCGAGCGCCTGGGCCTGACCACCGGCCGGGTCAGCCAGAGCATCAGCAAACTCGAACGCCGCGTCGGCGCTCCCCTGTTCGAGCGCACCACCCGCCGGGTCCGCCTGACCCCGCTGGGTCGTCGGTTCGCCGACGAACTGGCGCCCCTGATACGCGACATGGACGACACGCTGCGCCGAGCCATGGACGCCGCGCGCGGGGTGACCGGCGTGCTCCGAACCGGATTCCTGGGAGCTGCGGCCGGCCAACTACTGCTCAAGACCATCCCCGTGTTCGCGGCCCGCCACCCCGACTGCGAAGTCCACATTCACGAGACCCAGGTCCACGACGCCATCGGACGGCTGCACGCCGGTGAACTCGACGTCCTGATCACGGCCCTGCCGATGTCGGGAGTGATCACCGGCCCCGTCCTGCTGTCCGAGACCCGGGTCCTGGCCGCACCGACGACACCCTCGTGGGCATCGCGCACATCGGTGTCGATCGAGATTCTCGCGGACCACCCGGTGATCCAGATGTCCGCGAACATGCCGGAGGAACTGCGCATCGACCGCTCGCCCGCGCAGACCCCCTCCGGCCGGCCGGTACCCAAGGGCCCGACCGCCACCACGTTCCCCGAGGCACTCGCCCTCATCGCTTCCGGCAAAGGCGTCTTCCCCGTCGGCGAACACGCCGCGCACTTCTACCCGCGCCCCGACATCACCTACGTCCCCTTCCACGACGCCGCCCCGGTGCGGTGGGGCCCGGTCTGGCTGGACAGCAACAACATCGCCCGCGTCCGGGCATTCGTCCGCGCGGCCGAGGACGCCTGCGAGGGAACCGCCACCTGAGCGCAGGGCTGCGGGCCCGAGACCGCCCGGGCTCCATGCCGTATCCATGTGGTTTCCAAGAGCGAGGGACCAGTCTTCTCGCAAGACCACCGCAGTACGCAAGGACACCGCAGTGCTCGGGAGAACAACACGGTACGTACGCTGCGGCTGCCGTATACGAACGCTGGGGCTGCCACTGTGGAACGTGTTGCTTCCGCCCGTGGTTCGAACGCCCCGTACACCCGACGACCCGAACCTGTCGACCCGCACCGAGGAGAATTCGCCATGTCGATCATCGTTCCCGGCTTCGACGACTCCGTCCTGGTCCGCTCCGACGACGCGGAGGTGATCGGTCGCGCCCCGACCACCGTCCGCCTCCTGGCGGACAGCAGTTCCACCGGCGGCGCGCTGTCCACCCAGCGCGTCACCCTCGCCGACGGCGCGAACGGCGCCACGCCGCACCGGCATTCGCGGTCGGCGGAACTGTTCTACCTGCTCGACGGGACGGCGCAGCTCCTGTCCGGCGACCGAGTGGTGACCGCCGAGAAGGGCGACGTGGTCATCGTGCCACCGGGTCTCGACCACGCGTTCGGCGCCGCACCCGGGGAGGACGCGGACATCCTGATCGTGATCACCCCGGGCGTCGAACGCTTCGAGTATTTCCGGCACTTGGAGCGCATCGCCTACGGCAAGGTGCCGCCGGAGAGCCTCCTCGACGTCCAGGAGCTCTACGACACCCACTTCACCACCAGCGAGAACTGGAACCGGTCGCGCAGCCGGGGCTGAGACCGAACGGCGGGGTGGAGATCCGGTGGCCCCGCGGCCCGGCGCGGAGGCGGCACGGATCGGTTGCCGCATCCGGGGCCCACGCCGGATGAGCGGCCGGGGTTCGCTCCCCACACCCCGGTACGCGGCCACCGCCCCTCCCTGGACCGGACGCCACCACGCCCGTGTGCGAGCCGACACACCACGGACGACGGCGCCGAGGACGGTCGGTTGCTCGACCCGACGCCTCCGACAGCGTGGCCAACCGGCGGCCGGCGCAGTGGCGTACGAAACATCGGACGGGTCGTCGACGGGAAGTTCCCTGACGAGGATCAGGCTCCCGTAGCGGAACGGACCGTCCATGCCGTGCAGCCACGCGTATACCTCGTGGCCCGGCGGCTCATGGATGTCGGACATGCCACGAGCACGCCGGGGCGCTCCGACCGGGATCTCGGCGGGCTTCAGGGGCAGTCGTGGAATGTGCGGGCATCGGGAGTTAGGGGTGCGCAGAAGTCGTCGACCTGGTTGTCGACTTGGCCGGCGATGTAGGTGAGGCCGGCCAGCAGGATCACATAGGTAAGGATGGCCATGAAGACGCGGCCGTAGGATGCCGCCGACTCGGCTTGGGCGCGGTGTGGCCGGCGCGGGGTGTAGACCAGCGGGACGGACGAGCCGGTGCGGTAGCGGCCGTCGACCGTGCAGCGGTGCCGATGGCCGTTGTGGTCGGCGTAGTCGACGGTGGTCACGGGCACGTAGTAGACGTCGTCGCGGGTGCGGTCGGGGTCGGTGCTCGGCCGGGTACGGCGCTCGAGGCGGGAGGAAACGGCGGTGCCGGTCGCACGGATCCCGGCCCTGCGCAGGTAGTTGACCCGCAGGGCGATCAGGATGATGACGAACGGGCCGATGATCATGACGAGTTCCCTCGCCACGAGGAAGGAATGCGAGTGCTCGCGCATGGTGTGTTTCCTTCGGTGTACACCGGTGTGAGCCGGTGAGCGGCCACCGGGAGTGGTCCGCTTGCCCGAGACGTGGTCGGGCGCGGCGAAATCTCTCCACTTTTCGAGGTCCGATTTCGTGAGTTTCGCCGCGACGGACGCTTTCCGGGACCTACGGCCGGCCGCCGGCGGATAATCGTCGCGCGAAGAGTGGAGAGATCTGTGCCCCTCGGGCCACGTTCCGTGTGACAGAGCCGCGTCGCCGTTGCGGAGGGTGTCATGACACAGACCCGACCGGACCCGCCCGGAAAGCTGCCCGACGACCTGCCGTCGGATCGGGGGGCGTCGGATCAGGAGTCGTCGGATCGGGGGGCGTCGGCCCTCCCGCACGGCCCCGACGGCCCGGTCGTGCCAGCGGTCGACGACGCCGACTCGGCTGCTGCGGGCGCGAGTTCGGGTGCGAACCTGAACCGGGACGGGGATCTGGACCCGGACCTGGACCTGGAGTTGGACCGGGACTCGGGCCCGGACCCGGACCCGGACGACATGTGGCACCGGTTGCGGGACGGGGACGAGGCTGCGCGGATCGCGTTGTACGAGCGTCACCACGACGCGATGGTGCGCTGGTTCCGGGTGCGGCTGCCCTCGGCGGCCGAGGCCGACGACTGCGTCAGTGAGGTGTTCGTCCGGGCGCTGGACGGCATCGCCCGTGACCTGAAACCGGACCGGGGCGTCGACCGGTGGTTGTGGGGCATCGCCAAGCACGTGTGGATGGCGGAACTGAAGGCGCGCCAACGCGTCGCGGACCGGTCGATCGAGGAGGAGGAGACACCGGGCGCGAAGAGCGTGACCGGCTCGGGGTCGGCCGCGTGGGATGCCGATCTCGGTCACGCGTACGGCAAGTCTCAGGCGTTCGCCGCGATCTACACCGCGACCGACGCGCTGTCGCAGACCCAACGCGTGGTGGTGAGCGCACACTTGGACCACACGCTCGCCGAGATGCGCCCGGTCAAGGGCGCCGAACTCGCCGCCCGTCTGGGGTGGTCCCGGATCAGGGTAGACCGCGAACTGAGCCGCGGCCTGAAGAAGGTACGCGAGCGGGTGGGGCTGTTGGCGGCGGCACGCGCGGTGCGCTCCTGCTCCGAGGCGGCCCGAGTCCCGGCGCTCGCACGATTGTTCGTCGCCGAGGAAGCCGGGGCCGGCCTGGTGCCGACTCGGGCGGAGTATCGGGCGCTCGGGACGCACGCGAAGTCGTGTGCGAACTGTTCCGCCGTGGCCAGGGACGCCGTGCTCCAGCGCACCTGGGTGCTCGGCCCGGGCCTGGCGTTGGCGGCGGCTCGGCACGGCGCGGAGGACGAGGACGAGCGGCGGCGCGCGGCGGTGGCCTGGTGGACGGGTCGTCCCGCGGCCACGGCCGAGGCGGCCTCGGTGGCGCCCGCCGCGACACCGGAGTTCGCCGCGTCGATGACCGCCGCGGCGCCCGCGACGGCCGATCCGGCCGGCCGGTTCGGCGAGATCGTGCGGAACGTACGCCCGGCCCTGGACGCCGTCGCCCGGCCCCTGGTCACCACGACCCGCGTCGTACGTGATGCGGTTCTACAGCAGTTGCTGCGCGTTCCCGGCGTCGCGCCGATGATGAACACCGCCTCCCGGCTCGCCGGCGAGAACCCCATGGCGGTACGCGTCGGCGGCGCCGTCGTCGCCCTGGCCACGGCGGCCGCCCTGACCCTGTTGGCCGTATCGCCCGAATCCGCGCACACACCGACCGCCCGGCCCTCCCCCGGCGCCTCGGCGGCCCCCGGCGGTACGGGCCCCGGCCCGGCGGCGAATCCGAAAGCGGACGGACCCTCACCATCGAGCCCCACCGCGACGGATGCCTCCGGAGTACCGCTTCCCGGCGATACCTCCTCGCCGGACGGCACGTCGCCCCCGGACGGGCAGGACACAACGGCCGCTCTGCCGGGCGGAGTTCCCGCCGGAACCGGCTCCGGTTCCGGGGCCGGGTCCGGGTCCGACGCCCGCACCGGCACCGGTCAGAGCGGTGCGGGCACCACCCCCGGCACCGGCGGCCGAACCGACTCCGGTCCCGGTCCCGGCACCGAAACGGGCGGTCCCCCCGTGCCGGCGGTCTGGGGCTTCTGGATGGTCCGCTACGCCGACGACCCGATCGGTACCACGCGCGAACTGTCGCCGACCCCGCAGCGCCCGGACAGCCACGAGCCGAACTGGACCTACGGCATCTGGCGGCTCGGCAATCCGCCCGCCGTCAAGACGGTACGCGTCACGCACCTCGAAGTCGGCCGGCATGTGGTGATCCTCCCGGACAGCGGCGCACCCGGCGGCATCGCCCATGTCGCGGTCTCCGACTACGCCGCGAACGGCGTGTCCTGCCAGCCGGTTCGATGGTGGCAGGAGGGCGCCGACGAGAGGATCGAGGTCACCTGTCTCGACCGTACCGGCACCCGCGCCGACATCCCGTTCACCGGACTGTTCCTCGCCGGCGACCGGAACGGCCCGTATGGACAGGCGGGTTCGCGCGGCTACGTGTACGCCGGCGAGCCCACCGCCGCCCGCCAACTCCCCGCCGCCGCGTCCCGACAGAACACCGGCGCGGTGACCCGTACCGGCATCGGCCGCTACGCGGTGGCGGTCGCGGCGGACACGGAGTCCGTGCAGGTCTCGCCGATCGGTACGACGGCGCGGCACTGCGCGGTCGTCGCGTTGTCCGGGGGCACCGCGTCGGTGTCCTGCACCACGCACACCGGCGCGCCGGCCGACACCGCGTTCACGCTGAGCCACACCGGCCGTCAGAGCCTGCTCGACGATGCCCGGGTCCCGCACACGGTGCACCTCACCGTCGCCGACGCACCCGGTTCCGCCGCGCCGACGGTCGGCGGATCGTGGATGTCCCGGCCGGGCACGGCAACCGTGACCCGCACCGCGACCGGCCGCTACACCCTGCGCCTGTCGGTCGGGTACATGACCAGTTACGCGCACCTGACGGCCACCGGCGGCGGGTACTGCACCACGGTGCTCCGCAACGACTACGGCGCCAAGGACGACGTCCTCATGTACCTGGCCTGCTACACCCCGACCGGCGCACCGGCCGACAACGGCTTCCGACTCGACTACGTGACCGCGTCGCCGCATTACCCGTAGCGCGGCGACTCCGGGTGGCCGGACGGGACCCACGCGTCGGGCCCGATACGCAAGGTGGTGCTCGGGCGGGCGGGTGCTGCGGGATTGCTCACCGGCGGCCCGGAGACACGGGCGTTCGCCACGATGCGGGCAGCGTTCGGGGAACGAATCGCTCAGCGACCGCGACGTGCAGTTCGGGCCCGGCCCACGCCGGCCTGTTCGCCTTCCGCCGGCCCGCACCGGCCTGTTCGCCCCGGGCTGTTCGCCCCCGCCCGGCTCGCCTCGGTTCCGAGCATTCAGGCCGGGGGCTCGTCACGCCAGCCGAGCGACGAGCGCGGTGTGGGGACGATCGTGCCTTCGAGGATGGTCGCCGCCGGCGTTTCCTTCAGCTCCGGGAGAGGCGCCTGGTCGTGGGGGGTCGTGGGGTTGTCGAGGGTGGACAAGGGCGAGAGCGCGATCTCGAGGGTGGGGTAGACGGGGAGGATCTGGTTGAGGCCGGTGACGATCAGGACCTTGCCCATGCGGGCGAGGTTCTCGGCGCCCATTCCGGAGACCAGGCGCAGGACGGCGCCGCGCAGACGCATGGTCTGGAGGACGTAGACCAGGCCACCGAGGACGCTGCTGTCCATGAAGGTCACGTCGGACAGGTCGATGACGATGTGCGGGTGTCGGGTGTCGGCGACGGCGCCTTCGAGGTGAGGGCGGACGGCGGGCATGACCTGACCGTCCCAGTCGCCGCTGAGCCGGACGATCTGCCATTCGCCGTGTTGGGCGATGTGGCAGGTGACACCGGCGCGGCGGTGGTGGGCGCCGAGCGGGATGTCGATGGGGTCGGCGTCGCGCAGGCCGTCGGCGGGTGTGCCTTCGGCCGGGGTTCTGGTGATCCGGCCCTGTTTGGCGAGGGTCCAGCGGCTGCGGCATTCGGCGAGGAGGGCCTGGCTGCCGCCACACGCGCGGACGACGGCGAGGGCGCGTTCGCGGCTGAGCAGGCGGCGGCCGGTGAGGCCGTCGCCGAGGGTGCTCTTGGGTATGTCGACGCCGGCCTTCTTGCAGCGGCGGCAGATCTCGTCGTAGGACGGGGCGCCGCTGTGCAAGCGGACGAGGGTGAGCCAATTCGCGAAGTCGCGGACGGGCGTGAGGTCTTCCACGACCGTCCGGGGTGGCTCGTTGCGCTCGCGGGCGGTCATTCGTTTCTCCCCCAGGTTCACCCGTGTTGCCGGCGGTCCGCGATCGTGCGAGGACTCAAAGTAGCGTCGTCCGGGGACGTCTGCGGTCGTTCGGGGACGTCTGCGGTCGTCCACGGTCGTCCGCGACCGTCCGCGTTCGTACGAGGGAGTGGCGGCGGGCGGGCGGCGCGGGTTCGATGAACGGTGTGACGCGTTCGATCGGACGTACCTCAGGTGGCCGATCGTGCTCTCCCCGAACGGGTGAGCCCCCACCGGCCGACGGCCGAAGGGGGCTCACTGCCCGGTCGGTGTTCGGCGGGCTACCACCCCCGCGGGTCGACCGGGCTGCTGGGCCGAGCTCGGGCGAATGAGGTCAACGTCAGCGTGTACACGATATCGCGAAGCACGGCCGGGAACTCCCTGAATTCAGGGAATCGGTCCGCACTCGTGGAGGAATACGCAGGTCAGGGGCCGTTCGAGTTGTCTTGGTAATCACTCACATGGCAGCGTAAGCTGTCCGCCACGAATTGCGTCTGCCTCCTACCAAGGCGCCGACGCTTTCGTGTCCCAGAGCTCGGGTGAATGAGGAAGAGAATGTCTGAAAGTTTCGCGACGTTATTTTGCGTCGTCCTGATCGTTTTCACATTGTCGGCGGTGATCGCGTATGCGGTCCGTCGGTTGAGCGCGACCGCGCCGGGGCGTCTGGTCGCGGTGATCGCGGCCATCACCGCGTTCGCGGGAGTGGTACCGGCGGTGATCTACGCCGCGCTCGCCGGCTCCCCGGCATCGTCGTCCGGGTCCCCCGTCGCCCCGTCCCAGGCCACGTCCCCGCAGATGGTGTCGCCCGCGTCGGAGTCGCCCACGACCGGGTTCCGGGCGTCCGCCCCGGGCGACGTCCCCGCCCTGCCATGACGGGTGTCAGGCTCTTGCCCAGGCCCCGGCGGCAGGTCCCCGATACCAGGGCGCGGATCACGGCCCCCTTGGTGTACTCGCGCATGCACTATCCCCCGCACAGCTTCTTCGGATCCCTCGATCGGGTCCATCGCGAGGCGCTGTTGTCCATGGCGTTGCTGCACCGCCTCGAAAAGGGAGGCTCGGAGAACCTGTTCTCGGAACGCACGGTGACGATCCTCCTGCGGGGAATTCTGATGGAGGCCCCGTTCGCCGGGGGCCCTTTCCACACGAGGCTGCGTACGGCGGGCGATATTCTCGAATCATCGGCGGTTTTCGACCCGACGGGCGGTAACATCGCCGTCCACGGTGTGCAGTCCAGCGTGCTGGTCTCCATCTCCCGGCGTGGATTCGTCGCACACCTGGGCGAACGTCCTCGTGCGATGGCGGCGCTTGCCCGTTCGATGGCCCAACGGGAGAAACTCGACCTGTTCGTCAACGTCCACGTGCGGCAGGGCAACACGTCCGTGCGGATCGCCCGATACCTGTGCTTCCTCGCCGACTTCCTCGGCGAAAAGGCGGGGGACGGCGTCCGGATCTCCGGCTTCTCCCAGACCGACATCGCCGACGCCGTCGGCACCTCCCGCGCATCGGTGGAGAACTTCTTTCGCGAACAACGCCGAGCCGGGACGGTAACCACCGCCTACCGCGTCATCGACATCGTCACCCCCGACGGCCTGCGCACCCAGGCCGGAAACATGCCCATCCGGCAACACTGAACCACACCGACGGCCACCTACCCGCACGCCGGCATGGGGCGACGCCGAGCGGCGTCGAGCGGCGTCGGAGGGCGCTGTTTCGGCTCGGAGTTGGCGACGCGTTGGGGACGGTTGGCGACGCGTTCGTGTCGCGCTCGCGCGAGCGCACGCGAGCAGGTAGCCGCGCCGCGCCGGGGGCCGCCGCGAGGTCCCCGGGGCTTCGCGGGCCCGGCGCGGGTCTCCGACCACTGTGCGGCGGGCACCTTGGTCGGGGAACGCGAGACGGCGGCGGCGATGAGTTTCGCGGTAGGCGGCAGTCCAACCCTTCGACAGCACGACGACATCCGCCTTTCGGAGGACGCATCATGAGCACGACCATCAACCCCGGTGTTCGAATGGCTACTTCGGTTCGCGAAGAGCGGGGCAGCGCGACGGCGGGCATCGGCAGGGTGCTCGCGTTCGCTTCCCTGGCGGGAATGGCGGTGGCCGGGGTCTACGAGGGCATCGTCCGGGCGTCCGGGGTGTCGTTGGACATCGGTGCGGCATCGGGCGAGGCGGAACCGATCCCGACCGGGGGCTTCGTGGGCTTCACCGCCATGTGGGCCCTCGCGGGCGTAGTCCTCGCGCTCGGGCTCGCCCGGTGGGCGAAGCGACCGGGGCGCACCTACGCGGTGATCACGACGATCGTCGTAATCGCCTCGCTGGGCCTGCCGTTCACCGTCCCCCACGTCGCCCTGTCCACGCAACTCGTCCTCGCTGCCTCGCATCTGGTCGTCGCGGCCGCCGTGATCCCGTTCGTGGCCGCCCGACTGGCACGCGTGCGGTGACGCTCGCGTCGACCGGTTTCACGCCGCGGCACGCGCAGGCGAATGTGGAGGGCGTCGTCTCGGTCCACGTCGGCAGCCGGGTTTCGTGGGCAAACCGTTCGTCCCGGACCAGGATTTGTGGGGTGTGGGCCCTCTCCCTGACACGATGAGGCATCGTCCGTGCAGTCGGGTCGGCTGCGCGGGAGAGTGCTCGGGCCGGCACCGGGGCGAAGAGGCGACGCGAGGAGGAGGCTCAACTCCTCGACAGGGTGCGGCGCTTACGCACGCGGGCGGGACTACGCTGCTGTGTCGTGCGGAAGACGCGTCTCGACATGGATCGGATCCGGGCGGCTCGGCGGGCGATCGACCCGATTTTTCTCGACACTCCGCTGTATCGGTGCGAGGCGCTGGAGCCCGGCCTCGGGTGCGCGGTGAGCATCAAGTTGGAAACGGCGAACCCGGTCCGCAGTTTCAAGGGCCGCGGCACCGAGGTGATCGCGAGCCGGCTTGCGGACAGTGGCGAGCGAGCGGTGGTGTGTGCCAGTGCGGGCAACCTCGGACAGGCCCTCGCCTGGTCCGGGCGCGAGCGCGGGCTCGACGTCACCGTCGTGGCCTCCCGCTTCGCGCCTGCGACCAAGCTCGATCGCATCCGTGCGTTGGGCGCCGGGTTGGAACTGGTGGACGGCGACTTCGACATGGCGCGCGAGCGGGCGGCGGCCCTCGCGCGGAACGACGGTATCCGGCTGGTCGAGGACAGCCTGGACATCGAGACCTGCGAGGGCGCGGCGACCATCGGCCTGGAACTGCTGGGTGCCACACCGACGTTCGACGCCGTCCTGATCGCCCTCGGCGGCGGGGCACTGGCCACCGGTGTGGGTCGTGTGGTGAAGGCCTTGGCGCCCGGAGTCGAGGTGATCTGCGTCCAGCCGCTGGGCGCACCGGCAATGACCCACTCGTGGCGCGGGCGACGCGTCGTCACCACCGATTCGACGAACACCATCGCCGACGGCGTTGCCGGTCGACGTCCCATCCCGGCCGTCCTGGACGACCTCCTCCTGGTTGCCGACGATGCCGTCCTGGTCCGCGAGACGTCGATCATCGCCGGTATGCGGATGCTCCTCGACCATGCCGGCCTCGTCGTCGAACCGTCGGCCGCACTCGGCATCGCGGCGATCCTCGAAGACCGGGACCGCTTCGCCGGCCGCCACGTGGTCACCATCGTGTGCGGCAGCAACGTCGACGTGGACGCCTATCACCGCTGGGTCGGTGCGGCCGGTGCGGCTCCCGCCGGTGCGGCCGGCGCGGCTCTCACCGGCGGGTCTTGACGATCGCTGCCGTGGGTTTGCTCCGCATATCGGACTCGCGCACGGCTGGTCTTGGAGCGGCTGCGGCCGGGTGACCTGGTTCGCCCCCGGCCAACGCCTTACTCCGCCAAGGACCGCAGCCTCGCATGTGCGGGCCCGGGCAGGGAGTCGGGAGCCCCGGGGCCGGCGGTACGGTCACGCCACAACCATCCCACCCGGCGGTCGGGACCGGCACCTTTCGAGGCAGTTCTCCGAGGCCGAGGCCGTCTTCGCGCGCCGCCAACCGCCTTGCACGCGAACGTACTTGCGGTGTCCGGCTCGTGCGATGTTATCGACAGATGTGATTACCCCGGAGCGGGACCACCGGCTACTTTGGTGCCGTCCGACCGGAGCTGTACGAGAACGTCCCGCTCGACGGTGGTTGGTTCGGACTCCGCGGCGGCGCCCGTCCTCCGGTTCCACGCCACTTCCGCCCCTCCCGAGGAGACGCATGTCCCGCCGCGCCCGTCCACGCCCTCGCCCGTTACCCATCGGCCTGGTGACCGTCCTGGTCACCACCCTCGTCGCGCTCGTCACGCTGGGCCCAGCCGGACCCGCCGGCGCGACGGGCTCGCCGCGACCCGGCGCCGTTCCGTCGCCCACCGCGCCGCATAGGGGGGTCGTTGCGCAGGATTCATCCGACACGCCGACTCCCGGACGGGACAAGGCGGTTGCGGCCTTCGTCGAGCAGCGTGCCAAACTGCGCGCGACGCTCTCCGGCGACTCCGCGGGCGCACCGGACGGCGCCGCGACCGCCGGCGCGGGCGCAAGCGCAAACCTCGCGCCTACGCACAACTTCTGGGGTGTCTTCCCGCAGCCGGGTACTCACGACGGCATCACCGCGACGCACAGCGTGGATCCCTCGTACCGGGTGAGCAACTCGCAGAACTTCACCTACGCCCCGACCACCAAGGCACAGAACTCGTGCATGGAGGTGGTCACCGCCTACTGGAGCCTGGGCGCCGAAATATGGGCGTGGGACTGGTGCGGCCAGAGCGGCCCCGCCAAGACCCTGAAGGTGAACGCCGACTTCCTGGCGAAGTACACCACCACCGCCAACGGAATCTCCTCCTACAGCGTGCAGTTGAGCAAGGACGCGACCTCGGGGAACGCGTGGTCGTCCTACCTGTACAACCACCGCACCCAGGCCTGGGAGTTGCTGTTCCGCTCGTCCGGCACCGACCAGAGCGCGCTCAACCACGGCTGGGACATCTTCGAGATCTACGCCACGGTCAACCCCGCCACCGGCAAGGGCTACTTCTGCACCGAGGCGCGCAATACGGCGTTCGACAGCGCCGACATCAAGCTCCGCAGGGGCGGCACGTGGCAGCTCGCGACCTCCACCGACTCGCCGTGGACCAGCACCAACCCGCGCGGCAGCGACTTCCTGTGCCCGTCGCTGACCTTCACCCGGGCCGCACAGAACCACCACTGGACGGTGCATCCCTGATCGTCCCCACGTCCGACCGACCGGCCGACCGCCGGACGGGCCGGGCTCGGCCCCCACGCTGCCCCCGTCCGGCGCCTCCTCACCAGGTTCTCCGCAAAGGCGTCCCCGGCGAAGGACGTCCCATGACCGGCACCCCGGCCCCGACGGACGCATTCCGTCGGGGCCGCAGGCTTCAGAGTTGGTGATACTCGGGCTCGGGCTCGGGCTCGGGGCGAAACTTCACCCGTCGGTCGGCACGGCGGTCCGTGCGTCGCCATCGGCCGTTGTCGTAGTAGCCGTGTCGGCTCCCGATCCCGGGTCCCCTTCGACGGGGTACCCGATCGCGGCGGCCGCCTCCGCTACGGACGCCCAGGATGCCGTGGCGTTCAGGGCGCGGACCGTGTCCCGGCGGAGCGGTCGGTGAGCGTACAGGTGGCGCACCGCGTCGATGTCCACCGCGGTTTCGTAGCTCGCGCAACGTCGTGAACGGTCATACGCCCAATCCAAGCGCGCGGATCGGACCTTCCAGCGGCAGGGCTGCTCCGCGACCGAGGTGGATCGGCCGACAAGCGCACCGGCAGCGCCATTGGCGGTGTGGTCGTGCGGCTGGTGCGGCCAGTGGTCGACGTGCCCGGTGTGAGCCGTGCCGGTGTTGCGGGCGTTGCGGGCGTTGCGGCGGTGCGGCGGACGTGGTCGGTGTGACCGACGTGGTCGACACGACCCGTGCGGCCGCTGCAGCCGGCGTGATCGGCGTGGCGGGCGTGGCCGACGTGGCCGATTCCCGCTCCTCCGCGACGGAGGGGTTCGGTGTCCGAGAAATGAAATTCTTCATTCATGATCTTGCGGTCTGTTCATCTCCATGCCAGATTCGGCGCACAGACACAGACACAGACCAGACACAGTTCGGCGTGATCGCCGCTACGCCTTGGGAGTCACGAGCATGCCGATCGAGCCAGCCTCCGAGGGGGGCCTCGCGGTGGAACGCCGCACCATCGAGGTGATCCCCGACGCCGAGCGGCACGGTACGCCGCTCAGCCAGTTCACCCTCTGGTTCGGCGCCAACATGCAGGTCACCGCGATCGTCGACGGCGCCTTGGCGGTGGTCTTCGGCGCCGACGCGCTGTGGGCCATATTCGCCCTGCTCATCGGCAACGTGCTGGGCGGCGCCGTCATGGCCTTGCACTCGGCGCAGGGGCCGCGGCTCGGGGTCCCGCAGATGATCTCCAGTCGGGCGCAGTTCGGCGTCTACGGTGCGGTCCTGCCGCTGCTGCTGGTGATCCTGATGTACCTCGGCTTCGCCGCGACCGGCACCGTCCTGGCCGGTCAGGCGGTCTGCGAGATGTTGCACATCGACAACGCCAAGGTCGGCATCCTGATCTTCGGTGCGCTGACCGCGGTGGTGGCGGTCACCGGCTACCGGCTGATCCACCTCGCCGGCCGCATCGCGACCGTCGTCGGCGTGCTCGGCCTCGGCTACCTGATGATCCGCCTGTTCACGCAGTACGACGTCGGCGCGCACGTGGGCGAGAAGGGCTTCGACTCCGCGACCTTCCTGCTCGCCGTCGGCCTCGGCGCCGGGTGGCAGCTCACCTTCGGCCCGTACGTCGCCGACTACTCGCGCTACCTGCCGCGCAACACCAGCCAGCGCGCGACGTTCTGGTCGACATTCGCGGGCTCCGTGGTCGGTTCGCAGATCGCCATGACGCTGGGCGCGCTCACCGCGGCCGTCGCGGGCAAGGCCTTCCTGCCGGACCAGGTCGGCTTCCTCGGCGATCTGGCGGGCCCCGCGTTCCTGGCGTTCCTCATCTACCTGGTGATCGTGGTCGGCAAGCTGACCGTCAACTGCCTGAACGCGTACGGCGGCTTCATGTCGATCCTGACGATCGTGACGGCGTTCGACGGCCGGTCGCGGATCTCGCAGGCCGCCCGCGCGGCGTACATCATCGGATTCACCGCGGTCTCGGTGGTCATCGCGATGGCAGCCAGCGCCGACTTCCTGACCAACTTCAAGAACTTCGTCCTGCTGCTCCTGATGGTCTTCACGCCGTGGAGCGCGATCAACCTCGTCGACTACTACCTCATCTCGCGCGAGCGCGTCGACATCCCCGCCCTGTACGACCCGAACGGTCGCTACGGCCGCTGGAACCTCACCGCCCTGACCTGCTACGTCGTGGGCGTGGTCGTGCAGATCCCATTCCTGGCCACCAAGCTCTACACGGGCGCGATCACCAAGAAGCTGGACGGCGCTGACATCTCCTGGATCGTCGGCCTCGTCGTCACATCGGCCCTCTACTACCTGTGGGCACGCCACACCGCCAACCCGCCCACCGAAACCATCCGCCCCACCGACCCACAGTCCGCCGAGCCCCGCACCGAGGCACCGATCGGCTGACGTCCGCGCAGACGGGTGGGTCCCTCCCACCCCGCAAACCCACGCCGCCTCCGCCCGGTCCCGCCCATCGCGACCGCCCGGAGGCGGCGGCACGCGTACGTCAGCCGCCGACCGGCAACGTCGCGCCGGCCCCGCCGGGGAGGCCGGCGCGGGCGCCCAAACCGTCAGCCGACCCTGGATGGGTCCCAGATGTCCGTCTTGGGCAACGGGTTGGAAGGCCTTGTCCTTCTGGCGTTCAACCTCGGACAGGCGGTGCGACACGATGCGGACCAATGCCGCGCACAGGCGTCGGGGATCCGCTCCGGGCGGGCCGGTGACGAACCGGATCAGGGCCGCGCCGGTCCCGGTCGCAACACCCCGAAGCCGGTCAACCCAGCGTCACTCGTCCGACGCGAGGGTCTCCAGTGCGAAGAGCACCACGTGCTGCCAGAACATGGCCGGGCTGTCGAAGGACGGTGGATCGACGTCGAGGAGGCCACGTGACGGACGAGGCTCCTTGGCGGTTGCGGCTGGTGTCCGAAGTCAAGTCGTGCACCAAGAAGCGTCGTTGGTGCCTTACCCTGCCGCAGTCGACGTGCCGCCCAGCGTCGTCGAGGCCGCAACGATGGCGGTAATCAGCCGTGAGGGTGAACGCCGGTGCCGGCTGCGTCCATCACAGCGGGTGCTGTGCGCGCTGGTGTACCTGCGCAAGAACGACACGTTCGCGCAGCTCGTCGCCGGGTTCGGCATCGGCATCGCCACCGCGTGGCGGTACACGTGGGACGTCATCGGGCACCTGGAGGCCCTCGCGCCGACGCTACGGGAGGTCCTGGAGGAGGCCGAGCCGGACTGGGTCCTGGTCGACGGGCTGCTCGCCCGCTGCGACCAGGTTGGCGACGGGCGCGCCGGCTACAGTGGCAAGCACCGCGAGCACGGCGTGAACGTCCAGGTCGTGAACGGGCCGACCGGACGGCTCCTGTGGCTCTCACCCGCGCTGCCGGGCCGCGCGAACGACCTGGCCGCCGCCCGTGAGCACGAAATCCCCGACGTCCTCGCCTCGTTGGAGATCGCCGGCTTCGCGGACAAGGCGTACGCCTGCCGCGGCGGACACCTGACCACGCCGATCAAACGCAAGACCGGGCACGACCTGTGCGACAAGCACCGCCGACACAACCGCGTCCACGCCCGCATTCGCGGGCCCGTCGAACGCGGCGTCGCCACCGCCAAGCACTGGCGCGTCCTACGCGGCGCACGATGCAGCCCCAGCCGGATGAGCCGCATCACCGCCGCCATCCTCACCCTCACGATCTACACGTGAAAAAGGCCCACTGGAGCGATTGCCTCATCCATCACCCGAGAGAACTTCAGAAGCCACGGTAAGGGCTTGTCTCAAGGAATCTGCAACCGTCGGATCGAGCAAGCGAGGATTGTCCACGCGGTAGGAACCTCCGGAAAGCGGAGTGATGCGCACCTCCGCGGCCCCATTCTGTGCGTCCATCGACCTCAATCGCAGCGCTCCATGGCTAAGGCTTGGGAAGAGATCACCGAACCTGCCATCCGCATAGGCGGCTTCCACTAGCGGGCGCTCCTCGGAGAACTCCTCATCGGTCCGCAGCCAATTCCACTGATCAGGTACTGGATCACCTGAATCATGAGCTCTCGCCAGCCGCCCTGGCATCATGAACGGGAATCTTCCAGTGAAGTCATCCACCGAAACGCCATCCCGCCAAGCAGCCAACGCCTCAACCAGATCATTCAGATCTTCAGTGGCGCCCTCTGCCCACGTGAATCCCTGCCCCTGGATTGCTACGTAGAAGGTCCTGCTTTGACTGTCGAGCTGGATGGAGGCCCGTCCACGACTCGAATTCAGCTCGGCCGTGGCTAGCAGGCCAGGACCCGATGCGTAGTCACTGTAGAGCTGCCCCAGGTCGAGACCTTTCTTCCCGGCAGTCAGCTCCATCACCGAGACAAGACCGCCCGCCGCGAGGATGTCCGAATAGAGGCCAGGATCGAGCGCATCCACTTTCGTAAACCCCTTCGCTAACATCCACAGAACTTCCCTGCATCCTGTATGAAGGGCCGCAGTCTATCGAAACTTGCCCAATCTGGCTCCGCGACATCGACTCTCACAAGAGCTCCCTTCGCGTTGGGCCGATAAAAGTTGATCGAAGACCAGGAGCGTTCACCATTGGCAACAGCTCTGGCGATCCAGCCCATCTCCATATCCGTGGCATACGCGCCCGGCTGGAGTCCGGCCTTGGCTGATGCAGTGAAGTTACCCAGGCCGCGGAGATTTACATGAAGCGTCACCGATGGGTCCCTGATCGCGTTCTCTACCGGACCCTGCCACGCGTCAGGGGCATAGCCGCCGAAGTGCTTGAACCCATTGCTGTTCGCCCAAGAATAGGTTCCCTCCGCCATCTGCCCGAGCGCCACGTTGCAATTGTGGACGAGTACCGGTGTAGCCCCGGCCAGCACATGGTACGTGTGGTCGTCGTCGACAGTCAGGTCGTGAGTGCGTTGTTCGCGCGCAAGAATCCGTATCGCGCTGATCTGGACTCGGGTACCTGCCGAAGTCCGAAGCCACTGACCGGGTTTAAGGTCGCCTGCGTTGATCCACGCTTTCAGGTCGGGAACCCAGAAGGGGTGGTTGGTGGTGGCGATGATGGAGGCGTCGCCGTCGTCGGTCTTGATGGTGAGGTCGGCGAATTCCTTGTCGTCCTCGGTCGTGATGGCGGCCAGGACGGTGCGTGGCTTGGACTCGCTGGTTTCGGGGTCGGTGGCCAGGACTTCGTCGCCGGGTTGGACGTCCTGGATCGGTTTGGACGACCCGTCGGCCATCTGGACTTCGGTGTCGGGGACGAAACTGTGGCAGCCCTTGAGCAGCTTGCCGAAGAGCGCCTGAGTTCCGCCGCCGGTGATGGCTCCGAGGCCCACGTCGGTGAAGCCGTCGATGAGTTGCTGGGCGAGGCTGCGTTTCCCACCCGGGTCCACGGCCTCGCCGACCGCGCTGTAGGTGGCGGCGCCGAGTGCCCCGCAGGTTGCGCCGACGGCCACGCCTCCGGCCCCGGCGGTCACTGCGCCCGCGGCCCCGGCGGCACCGAAGCAGCCGACTTCCGCGAGGACCGATGCCACCACGGGTGCCAGCCGCTTCCACATCGGCAGCTCGGGCTTGGGCTTCGGCTTGGGCTTGGCAGCGGTGGGGCAGTTCCCGTGGCACTGGTACGTGTAGGTGGGGGCCTCGTCGTTGCTGGTGACCGTCTCCGTGATGGTGACTTCCGTCGTCACGGGCGGGGGCGCCGCCGCGGCGTTGTCGCGCTCGTTGATGATCTGCGAGTAGTTGGGATTGTCCACGCGGGGATCGTTGGGACCCGTCCGCAGGCCCGTGGGGTCCGACAGCGTCGCGGGATTGTTGTTGCTGTAGGTGTAGCCGTGCATCTGTTGCGCGTCGGTCAGATCCATCACCGGGTCGACGCTGATGAAGCGGCCCAGGCTTGGGTCGTATTCGCGGGCGCCGACGTGGGTCAACCCGGTGGCGTCCATGGGCTTGCCGAGGAAGCCCTTGTCGTCGGGCCATTGGCCGTTGGCCTGGGTGGGTTGCGGGCCGCGGGCCTCGCCGAAGGGCTTGGACTGGCGGCGGGTTGCCGTGAGAGCGGCCGCGTCGAGGGTGCTGCCGGGGGTGCCGTGGTGGTCGGCCGTCATGTACACCAACGCACCGTTGCTGCTGCGGACGACCGTGGCTCCGCCCGCCGTCGGGTAGTAGCGGGTGCCGACGACGGGGCCGGACTGGTCGGTGTTGGTGGTGAGTTCGTCGCCACCGAGGTAGAGGGTCGTCTTGCCGGCCTCGCGACGGATGATGCGGTTGCCGTCGGCGTCGTAGACGTATTCGCTCGTGCCGGTCGCGGAGGCGACCTTGGTGAGTTTGTCCTCTTCGTTCCAGGTGAGGGTCTGGAGGTTGGCGTCGCCGCCGGGGCGGGTCTTCGTGTTGCCGGCCGGGTCGTAGGTCAGGCCCGTGGTGACGGCCTCACGCGTGCCCGTCTTGACCGTGACCGTGTCCAGGCGGTGCGTGCGGTCGGTCGGTTCGACGCCCGGGCGGTAGCCGTACTCGGTGGTGACGTTCTTGGTCGGGTCGTTGGTGGGGTCGTGCTCGACGAGCTTGGTGCGGTTGCCGACGATGTCGTAGTCGAAGGACTGCCAGTACGGATCCGGGCCGCCGACCGTGGACGGGGTCGGGGTCTGGGTGGTGCAGCCGCCGATGCCGGGGACGCTGGGCGCGGGAAGCGTGGTGGTGCCGGCCGTGTCGGTCCAGGCTTCCTTCAGGCGGCGGTGGCCGTCGTAGGCGAAGCACTGGGTGTCGGTCGAAGTGCCGTCACGGACGGTTTTGATGGAGGTGACATCGCCGGACGGCTTGTACGTGTAGGAGGTGGCGTCCACGCTCGCGGTGGTGCCGGTCTCCTTGTCCCAGTTGGTCGACAGCAGGCGGCCGGTGGCGGGGTCGTACGCGGACGTCATGGCGGCCTGGCGCGGCGTGGAGCCCAGGATGGCGCGGACGTTGCGGCCGAAGACGTCGTAGTTGGACCAGTTCAGGTACGAGTCCCCGGTGCTGCTGCCGATCGTGCCGATCTGACCGGTGGGGTGGTACGCGTACGTCACCTGCTCCATCGGGAGTCCGCCGTGCGCGGGCAGGTAGGAGTAGGTGGGCATCCCGGTGACGGGTTCGTAGTCCGTCTCCGACTCGTAGACGCCGGCCAGCTTGCCTTCCGCGGCGGGGATGGTCGTGCGGGTGCCGGTGGGCAGGTAGGAGTCGGGCTTGAAGCCCATGATCTCGCTGGTGTACTTCACGCCGTCCCGGCCGCCGACGTAGCGGGTGGAGCCGTCCGCCTGGCCCTTCGCGTAGCGGTCGTAGGACCACGACGCGAGAAGGTTTTCGGGTGTGGCGGTCGCGCCCTTGTAGAGGCCCGCCTTGCGGCCGAGGTCGTCATACGTGTAGGTGAGCTTCTGCGTCCGGGCGTCGGTGGTGCCGGTGATCCGGCCGACCTTGTCGTACGTGGTGTCGGACGCGCCCTTGTCCGGATCCACGACGTGGGTCTTGCGGCCCAGGAAGTCGTACGTGTACTCCCACTTGTTGCCACCGCCGTCGGTGACCCTCTGCAGTTGCTCGCGACCGTTGTACGTGTAGGTGATCCTCGAGAAGTCGCCGGTGGCGGTGCCGCCGTTGTACTCCTGGACCTCTTGCGGCTTGCCGCGGGCATCGCTGATCGTCACGGTCGCGGTGCCGCCCGTGGGCGGCGTCGTGGTGACCCGGTCGGCGCCGGCGTAGGTGACGCGGGTTTCCCACTGCTTGACGGACAGGGACGAGAACGACTCGATCGTCTTGCGGCCCATGCCGTCGTAGACGACGGCGTTCTGCGCGGGGACCTCGTTGTCGTTGGCCACGAAGACGGAGGCCGAGGGTGCCGACTTGTCGTCGTAGTACGACTGGTTGGACTTGAGGGTCCGGCCGAGGCTGTCGTAGAAGGTGTCGGCGACCAGGCGGCCGGTCGCGCCGTTGCCGGTGTCGGCCTGGGTCTGGCGGGGCTGGAGGAACGCGCCCAGGATGTTGTGGGAAGTGGTGTACTTCCCGTCGACCCGGATCCTCTTGGTCGTCACCACGGATGGCGCCGACTTGTTGAGTGCGTAGGCGAATTGCAGGTCGGCGTCGCCCGACTTCGGGTGACCGGGCTTCCACACCGCGAGCAGCCGCCCGAGCGCGTCGTACTCCTGCTCGACCACCAGGCCGTTGATGTCGACGGACTTGACGGGGAGATGACGCGAGCCGGCGAACTCGGTGGTGCTGATCCAGCCCTTGGGGTTGGTGACGGTCGTCTTGGTGGGCAGGACGCCGACGGCCGGCTCGTAGCCGGTGGTCGTGGTCTTGTTCTCGGCGTCGGTCACCTTGGTGGCACGGCCGTAGGCGTCGTATTCGGTGGTGGCGGTCGTCAGCCACTCCGGGGTGCCGTCGGCTCGGTAGGAGATCGCCGCCTGAGTGGAGGTGCCGTCACCGATCGCGCCGACCTGGCCCCAGGGTTGCGCGTCGTACGAGGTGCGCGTGAGTGCGTACACCGTGCTCGCCGTGGGGGCGACGGTGCAGTCGCCGACGACGGAGACGGTCTCGGTGGGTTTGCCGATGATCCACGCGGTGGTGTTGTGCGCGTAGGTGGTCTTCGTGCAGTACGTCGGCAGGTCGTCCGCGTAGTCCGCGACGGTGGTCGCCAGGCCGTACGTGCCCTCGTACGTCGTCTCCTTGCGCGTCTGCCGCCACGTGCTGCCGTCGGCGAGCAGGCTGCGGGTACGGGTCAGGTCGGACCGCGTCATCCGGGCGGTGAGATCCGGCAGGCCGCGGACCCGCTTGTGCGTCGCGGTGACGGCGGACAGCCACGGCTTGTCGGACTTGGTCGCGACGACCTTGTTGCCGACGTCCGCGCCGTCGTAGGTCTGCGTCTCGTAACCGAAGCCCTGGAGGTCGTTGGTGTCGGTGATCACGGTGCCGGCGGAGTCGGTGACGCTCACCGCGCGCTTGGTGCCGTCCTTCTTGACGTCGCCGTCCATGCCGCGCAGGAACAGGGACTTGGACTGGGTGATCTTGTCCGGGGCGACGCCGGATCGGGTGATCACCTCGGCATAGCCGCGGAACTCGTTCCAGGTGCGGCGGTCCTTGGACTTGGGCTTGGCGGCTTCCTTGTCCTCGGTCAGTTCGGAGTCGTCGCGGTGCCAGGCCGCGCCGCCGACGTATTCGTAGCGGGTGGACTTGTCCGGTGCGTGCGTGGTCGGGTCCTGTTCGGTGACCTCGGCGACGGTGTACTTGTGGAACCAGTGCAGGACCGGATCGGATTCGCTGTAGCTCCACCAGATCGGGTAGCACGCCTTGGTGTTGGTGTCCGGCGTCGGCAGGTTCGCCGTCGTGCACTCCGCGGCGTTGAAGCGGAAGGTGGTCGATCCGCCGGTCTCGTTGGTGATCGTGGTGATGCGGCGGCGGTTCATCGGCGGGGCCATGTCGCCGCCCGCGTCCACGCGGTTGGGCATGAACGTGCCGGTGAAGTCCACCGACGGCATGTCGATCCGCTTCGAACCGTCGTAACCGGTACGGGTGATCGACTTCAGCCACAACGTCGCGGTCGAGCCGTCGCCGGGGTCGGGGTAGTCCTGGTCGAGGGCGTACTCGTCGACCGTCTGGTAACCGGAGCCGACCAGGATCCGGGTGGTGATCCTGGTGAGCCGGCGGGTGGAGAAGAACGTCTGGCCGTACTGCTCGCAGGTTCCGGTGGCGGCGCACACCTTGTCGACGGGTACGTCCGGCCACTTGGCCGCATTCGCCTTGGTCATCTTGGCCGGGTCGCAGTCGAACCCGTCCTTCTTCAGGCAGCGTTCGGCGGTGTCGAAGACGACCTGGGCGGTGGGCTGAGCGGTGTCGTTCTTCTTCGAACCGTAGGTGATCTTCGCAAGGGTGCCACCGCGGGTGTACGGGGTGATCGAGCCCGAGCCGACCAGGATCGCGCCGCGCGTGTAGTTGTTCTTCTCCTCGTTGTACGTGTACGTGACCATCCCGCCGCGGGCGTCGATCACGTAGTCGAGGTTCCAGCGCCAGGCCTGCTGACACCAGGAGGCGTCGAAGCCCGATGCCTTGTTGCACGGCTCGCCGGTGTTGTTGCCGTAAACGGGCGCCGTCCAGGCCGAGTTCGTGGCCGGGCCGGTGTTCGCACCCGGCTTGTGACCGACTCCGAAGTAGTACTGGATGCCGTCCGTGGTGGTCAGCCGCCAGTGCTCGCCGTCGTCGTCGCCGTTGCTCGCACCGGTCAGCAACTCGATGCGGGAACCGTCGTCGTTCGCCAGGCGCCACGCCTTCGAGACGTCGTCGCGCAACAGCGTGGAGGAGCGGCCGTTGAGGGAGAGAGTGAGGGAGTTCTGGTCGGACCAGCACTTCTCGCCGGACTTGTCCTGACCGTCCCTCGCGCACGCCTGGTAGGAGCGCTCGACGAAGCCGGGCGAGTACTCCCAGCCCTCACCGATCCACGACGCCTGGTTGTTGGTGGAGGTGCCCTTCCCGTCGATGGCACCCGAGTTGTAGGAGAGGTTCACCTGTGGCGCGGTGCCGCCGATCGCGGCGGGCGCGATGATCGGGTAACTCCAGGACATGGAGCCGGAGTTGCCGCCCGCCGTCCACGAGCCGGAGGGGGCCAGGGACGTGGCGGTGTAGTCGCCGGAGGGTCCCGCTTCGGCCGCGGTGGCCGCCAGTACCACGCGCCCGGAGCTGCCCGGCCTCGCGGCGGGCAGGTCGATCGCCGCGCCCACGCTGTGCGTTGCCGCGTTGTTGCGCGAGCCGGCCAGCGGCGTCTTCACCCGACACTGCGGCAGGTCGGGAGTGGTCAGCGCGCACTCGGGCAGGGTCGACAGGCGCAGGCGGGTGGACCAGTCGGCGCCGAACGCGTCCCGGAAGCCCGCGTAGTCGAGGGAGACGGTGACCCGCCCGGCGTCTGCGCGGCCGTCGGCACGGGCCACGCTCAGCACCACGCCGTCGACACCCGCCCGGTCGGCGGCGGCGCGGTCGGCGACGGTGACCTTTACCTTCGCCGGAGCCGCAGTCGCAGTCGCAGTCGCGGTCGCGGTCGCGGTCGCGGTCCCGGTCCCGGTCGTCCCGGGTACGGCCGAGGCGGCACCTCGGTCGAGGAACGGGGACGGGGCGGCCGTCGGGGTGGTGATCCGGATCGGACCCCCGGCGACACGGCCGTCGGAGGGCGTGGCGTACAGGGCGGAGAATCCCGAGGCGCGCGGGGCGGTCGTCTCGGGGGCGGGCGCGGTCTCGGCCGTCAGCGGCTCGGGCCACACGACCTTCCCGGGCTTCCACGTCGCGTGACCATCGCCCGCGGGCGCCTGCACGTTCGGCTTCGGGGCGTCGACGCCCTTCACGGGTTTCGTCTTGGGCAACGGCCCCGGCGACCACTTCGGCGCCCGCTCCGGCGACACGATCCACGACTGGGCCTGCGCCGGGCCGGCCGAGGCCAGCAGGGCCGCCACGGTGGCCGCCACCACGGCGCCCCGACCGGCGGCACGTCCGCGCCGAGCACCGGCGCCGGTTCCCCATGTCCACATGCTCTTGCCGTGCACGCCGCCGCCCGCCGTTCCCGCCCCCGAGCCGGGCGAAAGTCGAATGAGGAGCGCAAGCTATGACGCCGACTCCCCTGCCGGCAAAGGCAGTTCCCGGGGCGGACATGATGTTCGTCACAACAACGAAAATGGCCCGCCGCGAGTCCTCGACGGCCCCAAAAGGCGCACCGCCGGCCATAGGCGGATAGACGGTTGGCAATATTTCCTTCGATGACGATGAGTCGACTCAGGCACTTTCGGCAGGTGAAGTGGGTCACATGGCAGGCCAGTTGTCACGGGTTCGGATCGGCCCGTAGGTTCTGCGCACCTGTGCACGCGTACTCCGTCCTGTTCCGCATCGCCGAGGAGACCTGACCCGTGGGGCGGCCAACCCCGCGTCCGAGCCAGCCCGCACCTTCGCCCGCCCGTCACCGCGCGCACTCATCGAACTCATGACCAGGCGCGGCCTCCTGGCATCGAGCGGACACACCACCCCGGTGCAGCAACCACCCCCACCGTCTCCATCGCTCCCAAGCCCACCGTGCCGCCGGCCTCGACGGATCCCGGGGGGAATCGATCGCCATCCGGGACGGCGGCAACCCCAACTCGCCTCTGCCCTGGCCGAACAGCAGCACCGCCGCGGCTCGGCGGCGCCCATTCCGGGTACGGGCCCGCGGCATGCGCTCGGCGGCTCCCGTCGGCCCGGGCCTGGCGGGCCCGGCGTTCGGTGCACCGGCTGGATGGTGCGCCGGATCACCACCGGGACGAGTTCGGTCGATGAGCCGGTTCGCGGATGTTCGGGCTTTGTTCGGTCGTCTTGACCGGCTTCTCGCCGTCGCGTTAGCTTGTTTGGAATCAAACGATGCGGAGGCGGGCGTGTTCTCCGGCGAGACGGGCAATACCGGCAAGACAGGCGAGACACAGGCACGATCGCGGTGACTGCGGCCGCCTCCCCCCTCGAAGTCACTGCCGTCGGGGTCGCCCGTGGAGGCGATGAACTCCGTGCCGGAGACGGGGCCGTCCGATGAGAACGGACCGGGTCATGCACCTGTCCCGGGTCGTCCCCGCCGAGATCGCCGCGGTGGACCCCGAACATCCCAACCGAGTAGTGGAATTCCGGACCGCGCCCGGGCCGCACGAGAGCCACCGGCGACACGACTGCCCCGCGGCAGGCAACAGCCGCACACTCCGGCGGATGTCCCGTCCATCGCCCTCGGCCGCAGCCGGGACAACCACCACGTCCGTCGGCCCGCCGTCCCCCTCAACCCCGTCCGGGTACGGAACAGAAGGAGAAGGTCATGGATCTGCGCCGCTGGCTCGAAGCCGCCATGGCATCGAACGAGCACTGGTCCGACGGCTTCGGGCCCTACCCGAGCCATCCGGCCCTGGCGGTCGAGGATGCGCGGTTTGCCGCCGCCTTCGAGACGTTCACCGAGCGACTGAAGGACAACTACCCGTTCTTTCATCCGCGTTACGCCGGTCAGATGCTCAAGCCGCCGCATCCGGCAGCGGTCGTGGGCTACCTGACCGCGATGCTGATCAACCCCAACAACCACGCCCTGGACGGCGGACCCGCCACCGCCGAGATGGAACGTGAGGTCGTCGAACAGCTCGCCGCCATGTTCGGCTACGACACCCACCTCGGGCACCTCACCACCAGCGGAACCATCGCCAACCTGGAAGCCCTGTTCGTGGCGCGCGAACTCCACCCAGGGAAGGGCATCGCCTACAGCACCGAAGCCCACTACACCCATGGGCGCATGTGCGGCGTGCTCGGCGTGGACGGCCATCCTGTCCCGGTCGACGACTCCGGGCGCATGGACCTCGACGCGCTGGAGGCACTGTTGAGGACGGGGCGGGTGGGCACCGTGGTGCTCACCGCGGGCACCACCGCGCTCGGCGCGGTCGAACCGGTCCACGAGGCACTGGAGTTGCGCGAGCGGTACGACGTGCGGATCCACGTCGACGCCGCCTACGGCGGATTCTTCACCCTGCTGGCGGGGGTGGACGGCCCCGAAGGACTGCCGGCGGCTCCGTGGCGGGCCATCGCCCGGTGCGACTCGATCGTGGTCGACCCGCACAAGCACGGTCTCCAGCCCTACGGGTGCGGTGCCGTGCTGTTTCGCGACCCCTCGGTCGGCCGTTTCTACCTGCACGACTCGCCCTATACCTACTTCACCTCCGAGGAGTTGCACCTGGGCGAGATCAGCCTGGAATGTTCGCGCGCGGGCGCCGCCGCGGCGGCGCTGTGGCTCACCTTCCAGGTGCTGCCGCCCACGCTCGAAGGACTCGGGCAGTCGCTCGCGGCCGGCCGCCGGGCGGCGCTTCGCTGGGCCGAACTGATCGACCGATCCGACTGCTTGCAGCTCTACCAACCCCCGGAGTTGGACATCGTCGGCTACTTCCCGGTCACCTCGCCCAACTCCCTCTCGCACATCGACGCGGCCGCCGCCCGAATCCTCCACGCGGGCATGGCGGACCCCGAGGACCCGGTCTTCGTGAGTACGCTCCGGATCGATGCCGATCGGCTGACCGCCCGTCACCCCAAGATCACCGCCGACGCCGACGGTGCCCGGATCCTGCGCAGCGTGCTGATGAAGCCGGAGTCCGAGGAGTACGTGGACCACCTGCACAACCGCCTGGAACAGCTAGCCCGTTCGTGACGAACACGGCCGCCGGCCGGCACGTGAGCCGTGGGCTGTCATGTGCGACGGCACGGTACGGCGAAGAAGGACGTCTCCCCTGCTGCCGCCGGGCGGGCAGCCGAGGCGCCCGATATACGAGGAATGCAAAAATCACTGCAAAAAGCCCTGATACGCCCAGGAGTTCGGCTAGTTTGCGCGGGAGTTCGAGACGTTCTCGGGTCGTGTCGGCACCACTCCAGGGAAAGGTCGGGCACCGCATGCTGTTGCAGAACAAGATCCACGGGGCGGCGTCGCAAGCACTCAGGACGCGCGCGTACAACCTGGTTCAGCAGATCGCGGCACAGAACGTGGCCGTGAACGAGATGCTGACGAGGCAGGACATCGTGCTGTTGATCCAGGTGGAGCCGGGCGTGGGCGATCAGAGCACCGTGGCCACCCTGCGCAACGGCGGCCGCACCGGGATCACCGTCACCGTCCACGTCGACCAGGGCGACCCCGCGGACAAGCTGGACGGGGATCTGCTGCACGAACTCGTCCTGCACGCCGAGCCCGCCACCGCCCGGCACCTGGCGGCCGTGGCGCTGCAGCAGCTGCCCGTGCACGCGACCGACGACGACACCATCGAGGCCGAGGAGACGGCCGAACACGAGGATCCGCACGCCTGGTACCGCATGGCCGGCATCGCGCTGACCTTCGGCAACAACCTGTTCGAGCGGGCGATCGCCGACACCGCCTCGCACCACCCGGAGTCGGCCGTCATGGTGCTGCGCATGATGGTGGACGCGAACAGGATCACGCCCGAGTACGCGTCCGACGTGGCCGGCCTGATCTGACCGCCCGGAAACCGGGTCCACCCCTCCGAAACCCGCCCCACCCAAGGCCTCCCGGCGGCGGCCACTTGACCCGCCGGGCAATTCCTGTTCGCCTCGGGCGGTCGCCGTTCGCTTCGATGGTGTCCAGCGATGTGGAATGCGGACCACCAGGCTATTGCGCGCCGCACGGCCTGCCGACGTGACCCCGGAGGCCATGCCGCTCGGCCCCGGAAAGTGGCGACTTCGCGCTATGTAGCACCCGGGAATCCATCCACGTCGCCCACCGCGGGAGCGCGCGCGGCACCCAGCGCTTCGACACACGCCTGCCGGACGACGAGGGCAACGTCTCGCATCGACCCGGCCCTCAAAGCCTGATGTGCCGACTGATCGGTCAGCTTGCCGAGGCACTTCACGATGGCCACGCGCGCTGTCGGATCCCGATGCCTTGCAAACGCGTGCAACAGCGCATCCCGCAGAGCTTCGGAACTCTCGCCCGCCTTGATGCGGTCAGCAGCGTATCCCGCGTACTCCTCGACTACCCTCCAATCGGGTGAGTCGAGGCGCGTGATCGTCTCGGATTCTCCAATCTCGGGAATCGGCTCCTCGCGCCCTGTCACCAAATTCATACCTTGGATGGCAGCCCGTCTGATCCATGGTTCGACCCGCCGACTGGCGATACGCTCCAAAAGATGGCCGGTGCCGAGGCTAGACATGGGGGCGAGTTTGTGCTCCAACTCAGCCAGCGCCTTGGCCACAGCCGCGAGTGCCTCCGGGTCCGCGTCAATCCCGGCAGCCAGCTGTTGCTCGGCGAACTCCCGCAGCGCTTCGAGAGCGTCCGGGTGAGAATATTTCGTAAGGGCTTCGATGAACCGTTTGCGGTACGGCCAAGTGACCAGCCCGTCACGAAGAATCGGTACACCCCTACGGTCGGAGTCGATGGCTTCCCAGTCGGCCAGTGCCTCGAACGAGTAAGCCAGCGAACTCGCCGCCTGCTGGGTGATTCGCGGCTCGGGACTCAATCTGCTGCCCACCCCGGCTCCCCCAACCGGTTCTCCGGCCAGACATTCGAGCACTAGCGGGAAAAGGCACGCGAAGTGCGCTTTGATCACTTGAGTCGCCGCCCACGCCAAGCCTGTCGCAACGTCGGATTCCTTGTTGTCGAGCAGGTTTAAAAGCCGATGGAAAACTTCTCGCTTCGATCGGTCGTCTGATTCGAGGTCGGCAATACCTACCCACATCGACAACAAGGACCAGTGCGCGGAGTCGGGGTCGGCATCCCAGGCCTGCCGCAGTGCGTCAGCGATGAACCTTCTGGAGTCGGCTGCGGCCTGCAAATCGCGAATCTCCAAGTCCTCGCGGGTCGCTCGTTGCACCAAAGCGTGCACATGAACCTGCTCGGCGGCATCGAGGGCAACCAAACTGAAGCGTCTCAGGTTGTACAGCGCGTCACGGGCGTGCTCCGCTTCGACTTCTCGCGCTCTCGATCCGTCCCGGCGGCATGCGGTCTTGAGCCAGTCGAGGCAGGCGGGCATCGTGAAAACTCTCAGTGGAGTTCCGTTCGGGTCCAGCAGGCCCGCGAACTGAAGGAGGGGCGCGGCAAGTCCGATCGGGTTCAGCCGATCGGCAGCCTCCATCGAGAGAGACCAGGTCGTCGCGATGGTTTGCTCATAGCCATCGGGGAGCCAATCCCGTTCGGGAAAAAGTTCCGCGAGTTGCCTGCTTCGATCATGGAAACGTCGCCGATACTCGGCACACATCAGATTCCGGTCGAGAATGAACGATGCAGCATGGCTCAAGGCCAGTGGCAACCGACCGAGGTCCGCTGCCATCCCGTCGATGTGATCGACGGGCTCTCCGCGTCCCGCAAGCCGGGCTTGAAGGTAGTCCCGGGCCTCGACCCGGGTGAACTCCCCGACCGGAATCCGAGCCCCGAGCGCACGAGTTGCTTCTCCGGACAGCCGAGTCGTCGTCAGGGTCCGTCCGAGCGGATTGCCCATCGGCGGTAATAATCCGCGCAGGTGGGCGGGGTTGACCAGGTCATCCAGGACGATGAGCCAGCGCCGATCTGTGTCACTTGACAACCAGCTGAGAAACCGGGCAGCGGAGCGTTCTTCATCTCCCGAATGGGCGATCGTTCCCGTGACTTGCTCGGCAGCCTCGGCGTAGCGGGCCACGATCGCTTCCCGGGAGGATGCCGTCACCCAGACCAACAGATCCAGCTCGCCGCTGTCCCACGATCGACGAGCGTAATGAGCCGCAAGCTGGGTCTTTCCCGCTCCTCCCATACCAAAGAGCACTCGTGATCGTACGATCACATCAACGGCCCGGCCCGACCGGTCGGGCCGGTCGGGGCCTGTCTCGATGCCGCGTTCTTGGAAATCCTGTGCAACTTCGGGACCGACCCCGACCCGTCGAGGTCGTCCCGCTCCCTCGTCCGGACCAAGAACCATCGTGAGATTGTGGATATCGCGGGCTTGGATCACCGGGCCGTATTGAGTCCCGCCACTGACCTCTTGGTGATGTCCCTGCTGTCCCCTGCCCGTCATGGATGAGACCTTCGGCTCCGCTGCCGTTCCGCGTCCCGCTTCGGCATACGTCCATCATTTCGCAAACCGACCGCCGACTGCACGTGACAGCCGACGAACGTGTGCGGCCGCCGCCGGCGCGAGGAAATCCGGGGCGCTGCGTATTGACGATCGCCGGACATCGGTCCGGAGGGGTGCCGAGGTGGTCGGGGTGGTGGGTGACGGAATGAGGCGGCGGGGGTTTCCGGCCGTTCGGGCGGGGCTCTCGCCACGTCCCGTCTATCCCACCGACCCCGTCGATCCGACCGAGGCCGAGGGGAGGTCTACTCGACGACGAGTTCGACCGGGATGTTGCCTCGGGTCGCGTTCGAGTACGGGCAGACCTGGTGGGTGGCCTCGATGAGCGCGCGGCCCTGCTCCGGGGACAGGTGTTCCGGCAGTTCCACACGCAGGGTCACGCTCAGGCCGAAGCCGCCTTCGCCGTTCGCGTTCAGGCCGACCTCGGCCGTCACCGAGGCGTCCGCGGCGTCCACCTTCTGGCGCTTGGACACGAGCTGCATCGCACTGGCGAAGCAGGCCGCGTATCCCGCCGCGAACAGCTGCTCGGGGTTGGTGCCGATGCCGTCCCCGCCGAGCTCCTTCTGCAGGCCGAGGGTGACGTCGAGCTGCCCGTCGGAGCTCACCGCCCGTCCGTCCCGTCCGGCCGAGGTCGCGATCGCGGTGTAGAGGCTCATGGTGGTTTCCGCCTTCTCCGAGTGGGGTGAACGTGCAGCGGTGGCAAATAGCGAATAGCGATGGCAGCGAGCGACCTAGACAGATCTTTCTGTCTTGCTCGCCTCCATGAATGTAGACAGGTCTGTCTGGTATCGTCAAGGTGTGCGTACGACAGCCTCCGACCAGCCCCGCGAGAGTCCGGCCCGCCGCCGTGTCCTGGACACCGCGACCACGCTCTTCTACGCCCAGGGCGTGCACGCCGTCGGTGTCGACCGGATCATCGCCGAGGCCGGCGTGGCGAAGGCGACGTTCTACAACCACTTCCCGTCCAAGGACGAACTGGTCCACGCCTACCTCGACGAGCAGTACCGCTCACAGCGCCACGCGGCCGCAACGCTCCTGGCCGGCACGGCCGAGATGCCGGCGCGCGCGGTCCTGCTTCGGCTGTTCGACCTGATGGTCGAGATCGGCCGCGAACCCGGCTTCCGTGGTTGTCCGTTCATCAACGCCGCCGCCGAATTCCCGGACGCCTCCCACCCGGTGCGCGCCGCCGTCCTCGACCACCGCACGTGGTTCCGCACGATGCTGACCGACCTGCTGACCGCCGCCGGCGACACCCGCCCCGGGGCCACCGCGGACATCCTCATGCTGCTGCGCGACGGCCTGGCCGTCGGCTGCTACCTGGACGACGCCGACACGATGCGCCGCGTGGTCCGCGACGCCCTGAGCCGCGTACTCGACGCACCCGGCGACACCGCGTAGCCCACTCCCACGCACAGATCACCGAGCATCGAGCATCGAGCACCGATCCGCCATTTCGGGCCGACCGGCCCCCCCGCGAACTCCGGCGCGACGACGAAGCGTTGCCCGGTCGAATCAAAAGCCCGCCGTTGCCCGGGCGAACCGAAAACCCGCCGCTGCCCGGGCGAACCGAAGCCCACCACGCGTCACGAGGCGAACGGCCCGCAACGCCACCGCCCCCCCCACACACATGGCTCGGCGGGGTGGAGAGGACGATACGACGTCCCTTCCACCCCGCCGAAGTCGCGCGGCGAACGGTCAGCGCTTCATGCCGTGTTCGATGGCTTCGATGATCCTCGGGCGCAGTTCGGCGGCGCTGATGATGGCGTCCACCGAGCCGACCTCGACCGCGCGGCGGATGCTGTGCACGCGGTCGAACTCGGCCGCCACCTCGCCGACCTTCTCCGCACGGACCGCGGACTGCACCTCGGCGAGGCGGGCGTTCAGGACCGCTCGCTCGGCGCCCACGGTGGTCGAGATCTGCGTCTGCAGGTCGGTCACCCGCGGGTCGGTGGCGGTGCGGTTGTTGACGTCGCCGGAGAAGACCACGGCCGCCGCCGGAGCGCCGCCCAGGACCGAGGCGAAGGAGCCCTCCAGCGCGAGCACGGTCATGTTCGGGTTGAGCGCCTTGGAGAAGACCACGAACGCGCCGCCGTGGTAGCGGGAGATCACGCAGAAGGCGATCGGGCCGTCGAAGTTGACGATGGCGCGGCCGATTTCGGCGCCGTACTCCAACTGGGCCTTGCGCATCGACTCGGGTGAGCCGTCGAAGCCGGACAGGTTGGCCAGCACGACCAGCGGCCGGTTGCCGGAGGCCGCGTTGATCGCCCGGGCGGTCTTCTTCGACGACTTCGGGAACAGGGTGCCGGCGGTGTAGGTGTCCGGGCCGTCGGTGGGCGGGAAGCCGCGCCGCGGCACCGACCGCGACTCGATGCCGATCAGGCAGACCGGCCAACCGCCGATGTGCACGTCCTGGACCGCCGAGGTGTCCGCGTCGGCCATCCCCGCCCAGCGCTCCAGCACCGGGTGGTCCTGGTCGGACAGCGCGCGCATGACCGTGCGGATGTCGAACGGCTTCTTGCGGTCCGGGTTGTGCTCCGCGGAGAAGATCCGGCCGACGGTGGTGAAGTCGCTGTCGACGGGCGCGTGCGGGAAGTCGCAGACGTCGCGGTCGATCGGGTCGCTCGTGTGCGCCTTGCGCGGTGCGCTCTCGCCGGGCGCGATGTAGGTGTGGTCGTAGTGCGCCATCAACACGTCGCGGGCGGACGGGAGATCGGGCGCCCAGTACTGCGCCTGGCCGTTGGGGCCCATCACCCGGTCGTAGCCGCCGATGCCGAAGTTGTCCTCGGCGGAGACGCCGCCGGAGAAGTCCAGCGCCTGCTTGCCGGTCAGCACCATCGCCGAGTCCGGCGTCATCACCAGGATGCCCTTGGTGTGCATCAGCATCGTCGCCTCGGCGTTCCAGTACGGCTGTGCGCCGACGGTGATGCCCGCGACCACGATGTTGATCTCGCCGCCGTCCTGGGTGAACGTGACGATGCGCTTGAGTGCGGCGGCGACCCAGTCCATGTTCTCGGTACCCGAGGTCATCGAGACCCGGGCGCCGGAGGACAGCGCGAACCATTCCAGCGGGACACGCATGCGCTCGGCGAGATCGAGCGCGGCGATCACCCGGCGGCACTCCGGCTCGGACAGCGCACCCAGCGACTTCGTCGGGTCGCCGAGCAGCACCACGCGGGCCACGCCCTCGGGGTGGCGTTCGGTGGGCGTGGAGACGACGCCGGCGACGATCGCCGCGGTGTTCCGGCCCCTGGGCCGGTCCACCGGTACGAGCGCGCTCGACTCGTCGAGGTCGTGCTCGACGAAGCTGCCGTGCGCGCCGGCGAGCATGCCGGTCAGTTCGTACGGGTAGACGTTGCCGCGGCGGGCCGCGCGCAGCACCTTCTGCCGGTAGTCGTCCAGCGGAAGCACCGGTTCCGTCGACGGCTCCCCGACGTGCAGGCTCGCACCGTGGCCCGGAGCGAGGGTGATGGTCGCGGCGATCTCGGTCAGTTCGCCGCTGCTCCTGCGCCGGCGGGCCACGAACTGGACCTCTTCGAGCCCGGCGCCGGCGGTGGTCGGCAGGATGCGTTGGACCAGGGCGTTGAGTTCGTCGGCGGTCAGTTCGGTCGACGGCCAGACGTACATCATGATGCGGTTGGTGTCGAAGCGTTTGTTCTGCGGTCGTTGGGCCTGGATGTTGCGGATCGCGTCCAGGCCCGCGTTGATCGCGTCCTCCACGGCGGGCAGCGCGACCAGTCGGCCGTCGGTCTCGCGCAGCGGCGTCAGGTCGCGGACCTGGCCCATCGCGATCAGCCGCTCGTCGGCCGGGTTGCTCTTGGCGACGGCCTTGAACAGGTAGATCTCCTCGTCGACCGAGGGCAGCCGGGTGAGGTCGAACTCGCGCAGCCGATGCAGTTGCAGGCGGCGGGCGATCTGCGGGTGCAGACCGCGGATCAGCCGGTCCTCGGCGAAGCCGGCCCCGTCCGGGCGGAAGGTGAAGTGGTGGTGCATCACCGCGCCGCTGGTGCCGGCCACGGTGGTGGTGATCCGGCGTACGCCCGCCGGCAGCGGCTGTTCGGCCAGCATGCGGCCCAGCCGCTCCGCCATGGCCTCGGCGTCCGGCTGGTCCTCCCAGGTGAGGTAGAGGTCGGCGACCAGGCCCTGTTCGGCGACGTCGGCCGCGAGCGCGCCGACCGCGCCGATGGCGTCGGGCAGTTCGGCGATGTCGACGGCGGTGGTGACCACCCGGGTCGGGCCCGCCGTACGGGTGTGCTCGGCGGTGACGAACCGGCAGCCCGCCTGTTCGCGCACGGTGACCTCGGAGAGCCCGCGATTGCCGTAGTAGCGGCGGGTCAGCACCTCCAGCAGCGGCGCGTGGTCGCGGCCCGGCCGGCCGATCCGCTGGCCGATCAGCCGGACCAGCGGCTCGGAGCCGGCCACCATGGTCTGGATCCGCTCGGCGCGGTCCGGTGCGTCCGGGTGCTGGTCCAGGTGGCGCAGTTCGTTGCGTACCCCGGCGTAGACCTTGGCGCGGATGCGGCGCAGCAGCGGCTGGGCGAACCAGCGGAACACCACGCCGCGGGCCAGGTCCGACACCGCGGGGAAGCGCACCTGGGTGGCCTCGATCAGGTGTTCCAGGGTGAGTCCGGCGCGTTCGCTGAGCGATTCCAGCGGGGGTGCGCCGGCCAGCCACTGGCGCAGCAGTTCGGACACCAGGGCGACATCGGTCGACGTGCGCTGCTGGGCCAGGAAGATCCGGAAGATCGCGGCTTCCAGTTCGGGGGTGCGGTCCAGGTCGGCGATGCCGTAGTGGCCCAGCACTCGCACGAGTTTGGCCCGGAACGCCTCGGTGAGCCCGGCGCGTTCGGGGTCCAGGCTCTGCAGGTAGCTGTGGAAGTACTCGCGCGGGCTGTGCACCGGGCTGTCCCGCTCGACGTCGAGTTCGCCGCCGGGCTTGTTCCGGCTCAGCTCCGACAGGTCGGCGAACACCGCGAGCAGGTCCACCTCGCCCGGCAGCGGCCGGCCGCCGAGGTCGGCCCGGGCGGCCAGGTATTCCGACAACACGCGCTTGTGGTCCTGCGGGTCGACGTCGAAGCCCAGGAGCAGGCTGCGCAGATCCTGCAGTCCGCGCTCGACCCGTTGGGCGGCGGACGCGGGCACCGTCTCGGCGGGCAGGTCGACCTCGATGCTCTCGCCGGCGCCCGCGGCTTCCTCGACGGCGCCTTCGCTGCCCTCCTCGGCGAGCGGCTCCAGGCGCATCAGCGGTGCGCCGGTCTCCACCTGGCTGCCCACCGACACGGGGCATTCGCGAACCCGGGCGCGGAACGGCGCACGCAGCACCGTCTCCATCTTCATGCTCTCCAGCACCAGGATCGGCGCGCCCGAGGCGACCTCGTCGCCGACCGCGATGGGCGTCGCGACCACCAGCGCGGGTGCGGGCGAGCGTACGACGCCGCCCTCGTCGCGGCTGATCCGGTGGGTGACGCCGTCCACCTCGACCAGGTGGGTGGGGCCGTGCGTGGCGGACACCAGCCGGAAGCGGTGTCCGTTGACCACGATCCGGCCGCTGTGCGTGTCGAACCGCTCGACCTCGATGTCGGCCGGGTGCGCGGCGCCGCCGCCGCCGAAGATCGCGACGCGGAAACGCTTGTCGCCCACTCGGGCCACGCTCACCCGGTAGCCGACGCCGCGGAGCTTGAGGTCCAGCGGCCGGCCGCTTTCGTGCTGTACCTGCGGGCGGCCGCCGTGTGCGGTGGAGAGCAGTCGCTGCCGGCTGATCTCCTCCTCGTCCTGGTATGCCTCGATCGCGGCCGCCGCCAGGGCGATCGCGGAGTGCCGGTGGGTGACCAGGCGGCCCTCGGCGCGGACCCGGTCGATCCAGCCGGTGTCGGCGCTCGCGTCGATCACCTCGGGCTGGTCGAGCAGGTCGAGCACGAAGCTCTTGTTGGTCGCGCCGCCCTCGATGATCACGGTGGTCTCGGCCATCGCCCGGCGCAGTCGGCCCAGTGCCTGCTCGCGGTCGCGGCCGTAGGCGATGATCTTGGCGATCATGGAGTCGAAGTCGGCCGGGATCCGGTCGCCCTCGCTGACCCCTGTGTCCACCCGGATGCCGGGGCCGGCGGGTAGCGCCAGGCGGGTGATGCGGCCGGGCGAGGGGGCGAAGTCGCGGTCCGGGTCCTCGGCGTTGAGCCGGGCCTCGATGGCGTGGCCGAGTTCGGCCGGCTGCGGGCCGGTCAGCCTGCCGCCGCCCGCCACGTGCAGTTGCAGGCGTACCAGGTCGGTGCCGGTGGTGATCTCGGTGATCGGGTGCTCGACCTGGAGTCGGGTGTTGACCTCCAGGAAGGCGAACAGCTTCTCGCCGGGGTGGTAGAGGAACTCGACGGTCGCCGCGCCGCGGTAGTCGACGGCCACGGCCAACCGCTCGGCGGACGCCTTGAGTTCCGCGGTCTGCTCCGGGTCCAGGACCGGCGAGGCGGACTCCTCGATGATCTTCTGGTTGCGTCGCTGCACCGAGCAGTCGCGTACGCCCAGCGCCCACGCGGTGCCCTGCCCGTCGGCGATGACCTGGACCTCGACGTGTCGGGCGCCGGTGACCAGGCGCTCCAGGAAGACCACGCCGGAGCCGAACGCGCGCAGCGCCTCCTGGCTGGTGCGCAGGTAGGCGTCGGTCAGGTCCGCGGCCGAGGCGACCATCCGGATCCCGCGCCCGCCGCCGCCCGCGGTGGCCTTGAGCATCAGCGGGTAGCCGATCTCCTCGCCGGCGCGCAGCGCGTCCTCCAGCGTGGCGACCGCGCCGCGGCTCCACGGCGCGACCGGGACACCGACCTCCTCGGCGAGCAGCTTGGCGCCGATCTTGTCGCCGAGCCTGCGCATCGCGTCGGCGCTCGGGCCCACGAAGGTGACGCCGATGCGCTCGCACAGTTCGGCGAACGCCGGGTCCTCGGCGACGAAGCCCCAGCCGACCCAGGCGGCGTCGGCGCCGCACTCCACCAGCGCGCGTTCCAGGACGGCGTGGTCGAGGTAGGGGCGCGCCGAGGCGGGGCCCAGCGGGTAGGCGATGTCGGCCTCCCGCACGAAGGTCGCGTCGCGGTCGGAGTCGGTGTAGAGGGCGACCGTCTCCACCCTCGTCCCCGTTTCCGCCGAAAGATCCCGGACGGCGTGGATGAGCCGCATTGCGGCTTCTCCACGATTGACGATCGCGACACGACTGAACACCGGCTGTAGCCTCCCAAGTACCCTCGTGCAGAAGGCGACGTCCGGGTCCCGGAGCGTCGCCTGCACCTATCTATACCCTGCTTGGTTACTGCCGGGTACACCCATGTCCTGCATCGTGCACGCCTGGGCCGCTGCGTTGTAGGGTTCCTACAAAAAGCGGTAGGGGCCACACCGAACAGCCACCCCTTCGGGCATGGTCTGCGACAACCGGGCTCGGCGGCGAGCGTCCGCCCCCTCGCGCGGCCCGGAACTCACCGGGCGGTGGACGCCGCGTCGATGACCACGACTCGCGCCCACTCGGGCGGCGTGTCCGGCACGTAGTCGGGATCGTCCTCGTTCCACGACCGACTCGCCTGCCGGGGAAACAGGCCGACCACCGTACGGCAGGACGGCCGCGTGCTCGGCCAACTCGTCTGGCCGTCGGTCAGCACCACGACCACGTCCGGTCGGTGCTGCGCCCGCAGCGCCTTGGCGAAGCCGGTGCGCAGGTCCGTACCCCCACCGCCCACCAGCGGGATCCCCTCGCTGCTGCACAGCGTATGTGCGATCGTGGCCGCCGCATCGCACGGCACCACGGTGATCAGGTCGCGCCGACCGCCCACGGCACGGCAGATCGCGGCGACCTCCAGGAGCGCGCTGCCCAGTTCGGCGTCGCTGACCGATCCGGAGGTGTCGATGATCACGCTCACCCGCGGCGGCTTGCGGCGCAGGCTCGGCAGCACGACGCCGGGCACGCCGGCCGAACGCCGGGACGGACGGCCGTAGGTGTAGTCGTCGCCCGCCCCGGCACCCGAGGTCGCCGAGCGCACCGCCGCCCCCAACAACTCCCGCCACGGCTGCGGCGGATGGAACGCCTCCTCCGCCCATCGCCGCCATCCCTTCGGCGCATCTCCCGGACGGGCCGTGATGCCCTGTGCCACCCGGAATCGCACGGCGTCGCGCTCCTGCGCGCTGAGACCGTGCGCGCCCTCCGGCCCCGACTCCCACTCGCGTTCCAGGCCGTCCGCGCCGCTGCCGCAGTCCAGCCAGACCAGCCCCTGGGTGAACGGGCCCAGCCGGAACTGGCGCAGGTAGTCCTCCATCAGCTCGCCCTCGCCAAGCCCCAGCATCGCCGGCTCGACGGCGCCTTCGGGTCGGACCAGGCCGTCGCCGTAGGCGTCGTCGTTGATCTCGCAGTCCGCGGCGATGTTCATCCGCAGCCGCTCTCCCGGTCCGACCAGCCCGCGCTCGCGCGCCACCCGGTCGCTGCGTCCGTGGTGATCGCGCAACAGGTGCGACACCTCGTGCACCCAGACCGCGGCCAGCTCCTCCGGCGGCATGCGGTCGACGAACGCCGGCGAGACGTAGCACCGCCAGTACCGGTCGACGGCCATCGTCGGCACGCTCCGCGACTCGACGATGTGCAGGGCGAACAGCGCGGTGGCCAGGTAGGGGCGGGCTCGGGCTGCGTACAGGCGGGCGGCGAAGAGCTTGTCGAGGTCCAGGGGCTTGGGGGCGTCCGCGGGTCGTGGTGCGTCCGGCGCCCTTGGCACAGCCGGCGGGCCCGATGCGCTTCGTGGGCTCGGTGCGTGTCGTGGGCTCGATGCATTCGAGGGGCTCGGTGCGGGCGGTGCGGCGGGGGGATCCGTCGGCCCGGCCGCGTTCGTGGTCGTCGGTGCGTCCGTGGTCATCGGACCGCCTTCGCGGCGCTCGCGACGCGGGCCGCCGTCCGGTCCGCTCGGCGGGACAGGGACACCGCCCCGGCGAGGCGCTCGATCGAGGCCGGGACGTCCCAGTCCTCGTGGCGCAGCGAGGCGAGCGTGGTCGCCGGGACGACCACCAGGTCCGGGGCGCCGGTCTCCATCGCCCGGACCAGGAGCGCCCATGCCGCGTCCCAGCGGGACTTCTCCGGGCGCTTGCGAACCGCGTCCACCACGCCGTCGAGCACGGCCTGGCGCAGATCGCCACGCTCGGGCAGGACGGCGGCCGCCGGGTCGGCGAGCAGGTCCTCGGGGTCGGGGAGGTCCATCCGGTCCAGGCCGGCCAGCAACTCCAGTCCCGGGCCGTCCCCGACCGTGCCCCTGACCAGCATGGAGAGCACCTCCCGGGAGGAGCCGGCCGCGGTCGCGAAGGCGATCAGGCACAGCGCCATCTCCCAACTGCGCGGCGACGGCCACGGACCGCCTCGGCCGGTCTCGCTGGTCGGCAGCCGGTGCACGAGCGTCGGTCGCGCCGCGAGCAGCCCGCACACGGCCCGACGGGCGAACGCCACCGCCTCCGGCAGGCCGGTCGGGTCGAGCCGGGGCAGGGTGGCCTTCGGCCACGTGCCGCCGAGCCCGCGGACCACGACGTCGTGGTCGTGGGTCCATTGCAGATGCACGAATCGGTTCGCCAGGGGTGCGCTCAGTTCCCAGCCGTCGGCCGCCGAGGAGCGCGGGTTGGCGGCGGCCACGATCCGCACCCCGGGTGGCAACTGCAGTGCGCCGATCCGTCGTTCGAGGACGAGGCGGAGCAGGGCGGCCTGTACGGCCGGTGTCGCGGTGGAGAGTTCGTCCAGGAACAGCAGCCCTCGGCCGGCCCGTACCAGGCGCACCGCCCAGTCCGGCGGCGCCAACGGGACACCCTGCTCGGCGGGATCGTCACCGACGATGGGCAGCCCGGAGAAGTCGGAGGGTTCGTGCACGCTGGCGATCACCGTGGTCAGCGGAAGGTCCAGGGACGCGGCGAGTTGGGTCAGCGCAGCGGTCTTGCCGATGCCCGGCTCGCCCCACAGGAGTACCGGCAGGTCGGCGGCCACGGCCAGGGTCAGGGCCTCCAACTGGGTGTCCGGTCGCGGTTCGGTGCCGGCTTCGCGTAGAAGGGCCAACAGGTCGCCGGCGACGTCGAGTTGACGCGCGTGCCGCGGCTCGACAGACGGGGTGCGGGCTGCGGTGGTGTCGACGGACGGCCGGGAGTTCGGCGCGGTGGCGGGGCTGTACGGGGCGTATGTCGTCATGTCTTCGATCACCTTTGGGCTTGGGCACCCGGGGCTGCGGCGGCGGTCGCGCGAGCGTGACCGGACGTCCCCGGGGCGGGCGGCGGTTGTGTTCCGATGCGCGTGAGTGCGCGGACTGTCATTTCGGATCGACGCGACGTCGGGTGCGCGCGAGTGTGCGGACCGAGGTTTCGGGTCGACGCGACTTCGAGAGGTTTCGGGTCAACGCGACTTCGAGTGGCACGGACAGGTGCGATAGCCGCGCGGGCGGCGGTGGTTCACGTGGATGCGGCCCGCTCCGGGGTCGATCAGGCCTGCTCTGAAGAGGCCGTAGGTGACCCGGCGCAGCGCGGCCGTCTCCAACTCGTCGCGCAGCGGACCGTCGCGCAGCAGTGCCTCGGGGCCCAGCAGGCCCTCGACGACGGCCAGGGCCCCGGCGGTGTCGCCGTGGTCCAGGCGTTCGCGAACGCCGGCCAGGCAGTTCGGGCGCCGGTGTGCCTCGTCGATGACCCGCAGACAGGGCAGCGGTGTGCCGGTCAGCGCGGCCAGCAGTTCCTCGCGGCGGATCTCGGCCGGGTCGTGGTCGAGTGGCACCAGTACTCCGTCGACCAGACCGATCCGGTGTCGGGCACCCCGGCAATCCACCGGATGCGGTCGGCCTGCCCGGTCCGGGATCCGGGACGGACCGGCCGGGACGTGATCCGGTGCCAGTGCCGAGGCGACCAACGGGTGCAGCCGATCGACGTCGATCGCGCCGGCGCGCAGCAGTGCCAGGTCCGGGAGCACCCAGGTCGCCGCGTCGGGCAGGATCGGCAACCCCGAGATGCCGCCGGCCGATTCCGGCGCGGCCCGCAGTACGGGCGGCCCGAGGTCGTCGCCGTCGGCCGTCAGGTCCAGGACCGGCCGACGTCGCCCGTCGAGCCGCACCTGGACGCTGCCCGCGGATCGACCCTCGGCCCGGAGCAGAATCCGCGCCTCGGCGGCCCACCGGTCGAGGGCGCAGTGGTGCGGGTACGGCGGTGCCCCGGCCGGCTCCGGATCCCGGTGCGCGTCCGGGTCGGCAGGACCGTCGGCGGGCAGCCGGTCGGCCCCGGATCGCACCCGCAGTTCGTCGGTCCTGCGTGCGTCCCACAGGTGGCGGTGCAGGTCCAGGCGGTATCGCCGGTTGGGGTGGGGGTGGGGGTACGAGCGCGGGGGGACATCGGCCCGGTCGGGCGATCCGTCCCACAGCGCGAGGCTGATCCGCTGACCGGCGTCCGCCCATGCGGGTGGAGTCCTGGCCACCAGGTACACCGGGCCTCGGCCGGCGCGGCCGTCATCGTCCTCGACGCGGTACCGCGCCAGGGCGATGGTCAGGCCGGGCCGCAGCAGTCCGTCGGGGGCGATCCTCGGCATGTGCCAACGCAGCAGGTCGGGAGCCAAGTGCCGGAGATCGTCCCGGACTCGGGCCGCCAGGTCTCGGCCGTGGGTGCGGGCCACGAGGCGTGGATGCACGTCGACGTCGATGCCCGCGGCGGCACATGCCCCCGCCCAGTCGCCGACGCGGCGGCGAGCGGTCGCAATCTCGATCATGGAGGGCGGCACGGCGAACTCGCGCACGCGCAGCCAAAAAGAGGGGCGGGAATCCCTGTTCGCGATTCGAGTGAGCATCAGCACTCACCTTGCGCGGACGGGACCCCCATTCTGTGAGCAGAAAGAGTGATCATCGCCGCAGAGCCTACCGGCCGTGCCCGCGTTCCGCCAAGTACCTACGCCGCAAGCGTCGCCGGAGCCGGGGAATTGGCGTGCCGGGCGGGCGGGTTGGCCAGCCGACCGGCGGGAGGGACGGCCCGGCGCCGCGCAGCGGACGGCCCGACCCGGAAGCCGCCCCGCTCTCCCGCCGCGGAGCGGCCTGGCGGACCCCACGCCCGATCTGCGCACCCACGACCTCACATCGACCAGCGCAGGGCCGTGTCGTAGTCGGCCGTGGCCAGCACGCGGTGGCGCAGGCGTTCGTGCAGTGTGTTGCGCAGGGCGAGGATGCGTGGCGCCGTGGAGCCGGGAAGAAGCGGGCCCCGATAGTGGTCGAGGAGGGTGTCGATCGGGGTGCCGGGAATGGACAGCGCCCGGTCGAGGTCGAGGAAGTCGGCTTCGACGTCGCCGGTCAGGCGGTAGGGGTCGGAGGCCAGCCGGTGGCCCAGGATCGGGCGCAGTCGGGCGAGTTCGGCCCGGATGGTGGCCGGGCGGCCGGCGGGCCCGTGCACCGCCTCGGTGATCGCCCGGGCCGTCATGCCTCCCGGTTCGCTCAACAGGGTCGTGACGATCTCCGCGTGGCGCGGGGTGAGTTCGTGGGTGGTGCCGGCGATCTCCAGGCGGGCCCGACGCAGGCCCAATGCGCGAAAGCGCAGCGGCGCGGTGGTCAGGGCGCCGGCCGCGGAGTCCTCGGCGATCAGGAGGAACAGGCCACCCGCGGCGAGGCGTTCGACCAGGACGGGTTGTCCGTCGGGGAGCAACAGGCGGCCCTCGGTCGGGGGTCCTGGCAGGTGGTGTGGGAGCCAACCGGGTGGATCCGAACGCACGATGCGGCCCCGCGCGTCGACGATCGCACTGCGGGTGCCCAGCCGGCGGGCGATGCGTTCGGTGTAGCGGGTGCTCACCCGGGCCTCCGCACGCAGCCGGATCGTCTCCAGTTCCGACTGGGCCAGTCGGCGGGCGGTGTCCAGGAGGGGTATGGCCAGTGGTTGCCAGTGCCGCTCGGGGCAGGTGAAGTCGAGAATGCCGAGCAGTTCGCCGCTCGCCGGGTCGTGGATGGGGGTGGCGGTACAGGTGTATGCGGTGGCCGCGGACAGGAAGTGCTCGGCGCCGAACACCTGGAACGGACGGCCGGTCGCGAGCGTCGTGCCGACCCCGCTCGTGCCCGCGGCGTCCTCGCTCCACAGCGCGCCGGGCAGCAGATGCACCCGCTCGGCCGAGCGCAGCGTGGCCGTGTCGCCCTGGACCCAGAGCAGATGCCCTCGGGCGTCGCTGAGGAACAGGAGCCGGCCCGGGTCCGCGGTGAGGCCGGCCAGCGAGCGGCGCAGCAGCGGCCAGATCCGGCTCAGCGGGTGTTCCTCGCGCTGCCGGGCCAGTTCGTCGTCGTAGAGGGTGACCGGCGGGAGATAGGCGTCCGGCGGCAGGCCGTGTCGCCGCGCACGTGACCAGGAGGCCCGGATCGGGTCTCGTATGTCCGCCGCCGATCCGCCACTCAGGGCTCGGTCGCGCGCCTTCGGTCGTAGCGCCATGTGACCATCATGCCGGCGCGGGGTGAGCTCGTTCGTTTCGGACGTGTAAACGCAATTCATGGCGTCGGGGCAGGTCGGCCCCGGTCGAGACGGTCGGCGTCGCCTCCGTATGGGGCGTATGGGCCGAATCGACGACATCGCCACCGCCCGCACCCGGCAGCGCCCGCGTCGCCCTCGTACCGGATGGCAAAGCGGAATGTGCAACGTTGCTGCAACCCCCCTCCGGTGTCTGGTGGAACGTGCGGGCGCTCGCGCAGACTGCGGTGGCGCACGTCGGCGACTCGGCGGCCGGGATCGGAGGAGAGAGACGGTGCCCTATCTGGAGTTGTCCGACGCCGTTCCGCTGTACTACGAGGAACACGGCTCGGGCCGGCCGGTGTTGCTGCTGCACGGGTGGACGATGAACAGCACCTTCTGGGCGGGCAATGTCGCCGCGCTGGCGGCGGAGAACCGGGTGATCCTCGCCGATTTCCGCGGGCACGGACGATCGGGCAAGACGCCCGAGGGGCATTCGTTGGCCCAATACGCCCGTGATGTCCACGAGTTGGTTCGGGCACTGGATCTGTCCGAATCGACGCTGGTGGGCTGGTCCATGGCTACATCGGTGATTCTGTCGTATGTACGGCAGTTCGGCTGCGCCGGGCTGCGCGGCGCGGTGTTCGTCGATCAGTCTCCGTGCTTCATGGATGCTCCCGACTGGGAGTTCCCGTTGCAGGGCGGCTACTCGGCCGCGGATCTGGCCGTGTTCGCGCAGACGGTTCGGCATGCCCGGCCGTCGGCGATCAAGCCGTTCATCCAGGCGTGCTTCGCCGAGCCGCCGGCTGCGGAGGCCGTGGACGCGGCGTATGCGGAGACCACCCAGACCCATACCTCCTCCGCGCTGGATGTCTGGATGGACATGGCGCATTCCGACTGGCGGCCGGTGCTGCCCGAGGTGAACGTGCCGACCCTGCTCGTCTACGGCGAGCGCAGTCGGATCTTCCCCGGGGACCTCGCCGGTTGGCTCGCCGGGGTTTTGCCCGACGCGCGGGTGGCGAAGTTCCCTGCGAGCGGGCATGTGCCCTTCGTTGAGGAACGCGAACGATTCGACGCTGTCGTCAAGGATTTCCTCCGCCGCTGACCTCCCGGGCGGTGGTACGGAGGAAGATGCGGGACGCCCGGCGGGTATCCCCGCCTCGCCCGATTCGGGCGGCCCGCGACCCGCGACTCGCGCGTCGACAGTCGGGAAGGCCGATGATTGTGATGCCTGACCGGACACCGGGTGGCACGCCGCGCGGCGGCTGCCCGGCCGACACGCGAGCGGCGGTCGTACGGACATCGGATACGCGGACGTCAGGCACACGGGGGCCGGACGTACGGGGACCGGGCGTACGACCGCCGGCGCGGGTGCCTGCGGCCAGGGCGCCGGCACCTCCGGAGTCGCCTCCGGCGGCGCCGGTGCCCTGGTCGCGGTTGTCCGGGTTGCGCGCCGATCTGCCGCATCCCGCGCGGATGTACGACCACTACCTCAACGGGAAGAACAACTTCGCGATCGATCGCGGCGCCGCGGCGGATGTGCTCGCCCTGGCGCCGGAGGTGCGTGGGATGGCCTTCGCGAATCGGGCGTTCCTGCGGCGCGCGGTGTCCTTCGCGGCCGGGTGCGGGATCCGTCAATTCCTCGACATCGGGGTGGGTCTGCCGACAGCCGGCGACACCTACGAGTGTGCGGTGCTCGCGACCGAGGAGGCGCGGGCGGTGTACGTCGACAACGACCCGCTGGTGCTCGCGCACGCCCGCGCGTTGTCCACCCGGCCCGGTCGGGTGCACGTGGCGGAGGGGGATCTTCGGGATCCCGGCACGCTGTTGGAACGGGCGGCCGGGCGGTCCGGGTTGGACTTCCGCAGGCCGGTGGCGGTGGTGCTGACCGCGGTGTTGCACTATCTGTCGGACGCGGACGATCCGCGGTCCGTGGTAGGCGAGTTGATGGCGGCCACGGCGCCCGGCAGTGCGCTCGTGCTCTCGCACGTGGCCGCCGATCTGCGTCCGGAGGCGGCCCGGGCCACGGCCGAGACGTACCGGCTTTCGGCCGCCCCACTGTTCCCGCGCACCCTCCGGGACGTGCGCGCGTTCTTCACCGGGCTGAGCCTGGTCGAGCCCGGAGTGGTCCCGATCTCGACCTGGCGAGCCGACCGCCTGCCCCGCCCGCACGCGGACCGCCAGTGGATGTACGCGGGGGTCGGCCGCAAGCCTGCGGGTGGCGCCGGGACCGGGCAGCGGGCTTGACCGGTACGCGACCCGAGCGCCCGGTCGGGTGACGAAGTCGGCCTCGGCGCATACCGACCCCGGCCGACCACGATCCGCCCTGCGACGCACCGGGAGTGGGCGTTTCACACGCGCCGGGCCCGCTGGGCACACCCGGCTTCCCCGCGGTCGCGCACACGAGCAACCGGTGCGCGGGCCGGGTATTGCGGGGTGCCGCCGGAGGTCGAGGGCCGGTGGGATCGGGACGGCCGCCGCGCCGACGGTAGGTCGGCGCGGCGGCGGGCTCGGTGGGACGGGGGCTCAGCGCGAAGGGGGCTCGGGGGACGAGGGCTCAGCGGGACGGGAGGTCGAAGTTCCAGCCCTTGGCCTTGTATTCGGTGATCAGGCGGTCGACCGCGTCCACGGTCTGTTGGCGATCGCCGCCCGCGTCGTGCAGGGTGACCACGCCGGTCGGGGTGATCCCGTCACGAAGGCGCTGGAGGAGGACGTCCACGCCGGGCAGTTCCCAGTCGCCGGGCATCAGGGTCCAACTCAGCGGGCGCAGGCCGAGGTTCGCGGCGACCGCGGGCGACTGGCCCCAATTGCCGTACGGCGCACGGAAGTAGGGTATTTCGACGCCGGGTACGGCGGCATGGATCCGGTCGTTGGTCTGCTGGATGTCCGCTTCGATCTCGGCCGGGGAGACGGTGCTCAGGTCGCGGTGGCGGTAGGTGTGGTTGCACAGGGTGTGGCCGTCGGCGACGATCGCGCGGACCATCGGCTGCTGCCACTCGACCATTTCGCCGACGACGCAGAACACCGCCTTGACCTGGTGCTTCTTGAGCACCTGCAGAAGTTGCGGGGTGTACTGCGGACTGGGTCCGTCGTCGAAGGTGAGCGCGACCTGGTTGCCGGGGTGGGCCGTCGTGGTGACCAGGGCCGGACTCACCGGCCCTGCACCGGCGGGAGTGCTCGCGGAAACGGCCGCGGGAGCGGCCTCGGCGCCGGCTGAGGCGGTGCCCGCCGTGGGCGATGCGCCGGCGGCGGGCGAACCGACCCAGGCCGTCGCGGCACAGACCAGCGCGGCGACGACCAGGGATACCGGACGCCGGCGGCGCGGCCGGGGCCGGAGGTGGGTGGTGCGAGTGGGCGACATCGGGGTGGTTCCTTTCGGTGGAGCGTTGGTCGTGGTGCTGTGGAACGACCGGGTCGCGGCGCGGCGGACTCCGCCCCCGGGAGGCATCGGTGGATACGCCGCCGGGCCGAGCGGCACGGGGCGCGCGCACCGGGGCAGGCCGAAGCGCGGGCAGGGCCCGCCCGGCTCCGCCGTCGGCGTTCGGTTGATTCGGAGCGGAATTCGATATCCGGCGTTCATCTTTTGGACTATCCGCCGATACCTATTACACCGTCACCCGACGCACGCCGAACGGTTTATCGCCTGCGGTCCGGGACACGCGGGCCGCGATTGTGCGCGGAGCATCGAGGCCGGCCGACCTCGACCCCGAGAATGAACCGTTCGTGAACGGAACCCTTCCGGAGTGCGCACGCAGCAGAGCCTTTCGGTTCTTTTGCCACCGGTCTAGACCTATGTTAGCTGTCCGTGTCAGTGCACTGACTGTGTGGAATTGCACCTGCTCACGCGCTTGACTGAATGATCCGGCATCGATCATAATCTTGCATGATCGCAACCATTCGATCAGCAAAGCGCCATGAAGAAACGTTTCCTCTCGGGCTTGATGCATTCTCCGGCGTATCGAAGCCCGGTGGGTGTTTTACGCCGCCCTCGGAAATCGAGCCATGCCTTGAATATCGAGCCGAGAATCCGAGAAAGGCCCCTCTCCCCCACCACGAAGCGGCGGAGAAGCGGGACCTCGGGATTACCGGACAGGGGATTTCCGGCCACCGGCGAGAGCGGCGCGGACTCCCCCACCCATGATGTCGGGCTTGCTGCCGTCGGCCTTGACCCCGTAGAACGGCAGGGCCGGCCCCAAGCCACTGCCCGGCGTCCCGCGCGACGCTTCCGCGAACCAACTTCGCCCAGCCCGTGGGTGGTTCGTCGGCGCGAATGCCGCGTCCGGTGTCCGCGGCCTCGACCGGCACGTAGCCGTCCTCGGCGAACGCGCGCAGTTCGATGGCGCAGCCCGGGTCGCTGTACTGGAACGTCCGGGGTCAGTCGGCCTCTCCGGGGTCGGCCAGGAGATCCGGGGCGAGGCGCAGTTCCGCGCGCACCGAGGACTCCCAAAAGCCGACGAAGCCGTTGCCGTCGCTGCCGCGGCTGCGTTCGAGCCAGTGCGTGGGCAGCGGGCTGGTCCGGCGCCCGTCGGCGGCGCGGACCATCCAGGCGTTCCGGCAGCGGATTTCGAGGGCGACCGCGCGCTGGTGGACGGCGCGCGTGCTGACGCCGAGGACGAACACGCCGTGCCCGGCGAGCAGCGCGAGGTCGGCGTCGCCCATCGCCGCGACCACCGTGCGCGCGGCTGCGGAATTGTTCACCGCCTCGTCGTACTCGTCGACGAGCGTCAGGTCCCCGCCGCCGAGAGCCGAACTCTGGTCGTACGCGGGCGGCACCTCGCCCATGTCGGCCCACACCGTGCCGAATCGCGGGTGGTTGTGCATCGCGACCCGGACGTCCGGGCGAACCTTGTGCAGTTCGAGGTGCAGCGGGATGCCGAGCGGCGCGGGCCAATCGCCCTCGACGACGTTGCCCTCCAGGTCGATGCGGATGATGTCGCGCGGGCGGATCTCTTTCCAGGTCAGCAACCAGGGGTTGCACAGCAGCGTGCCGTCTCCGAGGTTGTAGGTGATGTGGCCGGCGAGGTGGTCGTCGTAGCCCTCGCGCCAGAGCGTGCGCGCCAACAGCACGATCTCCTGAGCGGGAGTGAGATCGGGGATCAGCTTTCCGGGCGTCGGTTCGAATGCCATGAATGCCTTTCACAGAGGGAGAGTCGACCGGGGTCCGGCCCGCGCGGCCGGGTCCGCGGCGCTCAGGCGTCGAGCGGCAGGACGACGTCGGGCAGCGGGTGGCGGTAGAGCTTCGCGGCGTTCTCGCTGCACATCATCCGCAGCTCGGCGGCGGGGATGTCGCCCCAGTGGCGCGCGACCACGTCCTGGGTGTGCGGCCAGGTGCCGTCGCCGTGTGGGTAGTCGGTCTCCAGCATGATGTGGTCGACGCCGATGACGTGCCGCAGCGCGATCGTGGAGGGGTCGTCGAGGGTGCAGAACCAGAAGTTGCGGCGCAGCACGTCGGCGGGGCGGTCGTCCCAGCCCAGGCCGTAGCCGGAACGGTCGACGATGTTGTCGAGCCGGTCGATGAGCATGGGCACCCAGCCGATGCCGCCCTCGCTCATGGCGATTTTCAGGTTCGGGTGCCGGACCGGGTAGCCGGACCACAACCACTCGCTGCACGCGCCCAGGGACAGTTGGCCGAACATCGTCGCGCCGAGTTGCAGTGCGGGGCCGCCGGGCGGGATGGCGTGCATGCCCGAGCTGCCCACGTGCAGCGAGATGACGGTGTCGGTGTCGTCGCACGCGCGGATGATGGGGTCCCAGTGCTCGCGGTTCCACAGCGACGGCAGGCCGATCGCGTGCGGGCGTTCGGGGAAGGTCACCGAGGTGAAGCCACGGGCCGCGTTGCGCTCGATCTCGGCCACGGCCTCGGCCGGGTCGGCGAGGTAGGTGATCCCGCCGGGGATGATCCGCTCGGGGTAGGCGCGGTACCACTCCTCGTACATCCAGTCGTTCCACGCGCGCACGCACGCCTTGCCCACCTCGACGTCCCGTGCCTGCGCGAACACGCGGCCGCAGAACCCGGTGATCTGGGACGGGAAGTTGAGCATGGCCCAGATGCCGCCGAGGTCCATGTCCCGAACCCGGGCGTGCACGTCGTGGCAGCCCGGTCGCATCTGGTCGAAGCGCGCCGGTTCCAGCTTGACCGTCTCGGGCCGGCGGCCGGCGACGGCGTTCATGCCCACCTGTGAGTAGCGCTCGCCCTCGAACTCCCAGACCTGCGCGCCGTTCGCGTCCGCGACGATGCGCGGGCCGCGTGCGCGCAGTGACGCCGGCAGATGGGTGTCGAACAGGTGCGGCGGCTCGACGACGTGGTCGTCGACCGAGATGACGGTGTACCGCACCTCGGCGGGCTGGGGATCGGGGAGGAACAGCTCGGGGTCGAGGGTCGTCACGACAACTCCCTGATCCTTGTGTGTCGCCATGCGACACGGTATGTTGCACAGTGATCCGCAATGTATCGGAGGGTTCCCGATGGCCGTCAAGCCCCTGCAGAGCCTTGCGCGCGCCCTGGAAGTGATCGAGGTCGTCGCCGCGCACGAGCCCGTCGGGGTGGCGGAGCTCGCTCGCCTCACCGGAGTGGACAAGAGCGCCCTACAGCGGGTCCTGGTCACGTTGCACGCGAGCGGATGGCTGCGGCCCACCGCCGAACCGCCCACCCGATGGCGGCTGACCACCCGCCCCCTGGTCCTGGCGGCTCAGGCGCGACGCCGTGACGACCTGTCGACCCGCGCTCGTCCCGTGCTCGCGGACCTGCGCGAGGCGACCGGGGAAACGGTCACCCTCGCGGTGCCCGACGCCGGGCGCATCGTCGCCGTCGATGTCGCGGAGAGCCGGCAGCTCGTGCGCACCGTCCCACGCATCGGGCTGGTGTTCCCCGCGGCCACCAGCGCGGCCGGGCTGGCCCTGTGCGCGGCCACACCCCCCGACGAATGGGACCTGTCCGGCATCGATCCGCACGACGAATGCTTCGGGCGGGAGTTGGCCGACACTCGCAGCCGCGGCTGGTCGCTCAGCATCGGCGCGGTGAACGCCGACATCTCCAGCGTCGGGGCGGCCGTGCTCGACGCGACCGGCCGCCCGATGGCCGCGCTGATCGTCAGCGCCCCGGCCGGCCGACTCGACGAAGCCGGGTGCACACGCGTCGGGAGACTGGTCGCCCGGGCGGCGGAGAGCCTGAGCGAGCACGGACGGCCGTCCTGACCACATTTCCGGCACGGCCACGACGTCGTCACGATCCCCGACGCGGGCCGCCTGGGCCATCCGGAGCGCCCCGAGCAGGTCGACTCGGCGATCGTCGAGATTTTCGAAAAGTATTGAACGCGAATCCCGTTCCCCGCGCGAGCGATTCGCCCTGCCGGAAGCGGGCGGGCGGGTCGGCGCGCCGAGCACACGGGCACTCTTTCGAGGGACTTCACGCCGGGCTTCCCGCGACTAGGCTGCTTGTCGGATCCATGATGCAAATGCAGGTGGCTTTGCACGAGGGCGGTCGCGTCCGTGATCGCGCCGTTCGGGCCACGAGCGGACGGGTTCGGAAAGGGTGATGAGGAATGCGTGCCGGCAACGGGGATCCGGCGGACTCGTTCGGGTCCGTGACGTGGGTGAAGAGCAGTGCGAGCACGGCCGAGGGCAATTGCGTGGAACTGGCCGCGCTGCCCGGCGGGGAGATCGCGGTCCGCGATTCACGGTTCACGCGAGGGCCGGCTCTGATCTACGCGCGAGCGGAGCTCGCCGCGTTCGTGGCGGGCGCCAAGAGCGGCGAGTTCGACTCCTTGATCGACTGAGCCCGGCGGTTCGACCGGGTCGCGGCCGACCGGATCGACGGACACGCGGGTTCCTCCTCGGAATAATGGCGTGCGTCGACACGTCCATTCCTGGAGCCCGCATGTCCGCCGACCGCCCGGCCCGCGTCCCGTCGATCGCACCGGTGGTGTCACTGACCCAGCAGAGCAGTCCGGCCGCTGCCGTGAAGGTACTGGGCGCCACACTGCGCAAGTTGCGTCTGGACAACGGCAAGGGGCTCAAGGACGCGGCCGAGGCCATTCGGGCGTCGATGTCCAAGATCAGCAGGCTGGAGCGGGGCGAGAGCCCGCCGCGCGCCCGGGACGTCTTCGATCTGGTCCGCTTCTACGGCGTCCACGACGAGGAATCCCTCTTCGAGATAGAGGAGTTGCTGAAGAAGGCGCTGGAGCGCGCGTGGTGGAGCCACTACAGCGACGTGATGCCGGGCTGGTTGGCGCGGTTGATCGGCATGGAGGACGCGGCGACCAAGATCGACACCTATGAGGTGCATGTCGTACCGGGGCTGTTGCAGGTGCCCGCGTACACCCGTGCGATCGTGCGGACCGGGTTGCCTCGGGCGGCCGACGAGGAGGTCGAGCGGCGGATCGAACTGCGGCGTCAGCGACAGGCGTTGCTCGCCGACGAGCGCCGTCCGGACCTGACCGCACTGTTGGACGAGGGCATCCTGCGGCGGCCGGTCGGCGGTCCGGACGTGATGGCCGAGCAGATGCGGCACCTGTTGGCCGAATCGGCCCGGGACCGGATCAACATCCGCATCGTGCGCTTCGACCGGGCGGCCAGCATCACGCCGCCGTCGCCGATGACGTATCTGCGCTTCGCCTCGGGCGGGCCGAGCGAGATGATCTACCTGGAACAGGCCAACAGCGCCACGTACTTGAGCAGGCGTGCGGACATCGACGCCTACCGCGAGATTCTGCTGCGACTGTGGGCCGTGGCCGAGGACCGCCTGTCCAGCCAACGCATGTTGCGCGACGCCGAGCGGCACTTCGCGGCGGCCGGGCAGGCCCCGGACGGAGGTCGAACCCCGTCCGGATAGGCCGCGGCGCACCCGTCGTTCCGGTTCGCGGCGGGCCCGGTCAGGGGATCCGGGCCAGGCCGCCGTACTCGATCCACTCGTCGGTCTGCTGCCGTGCGGTCACGTGCGAGTCGGGCCGCCACGTGGAGACCTCGACCAGGCCCGGTTCCAGGATGGTCAGGCCGTCGAAGTAGCCGTCCACCTGGGCGGGTTCGCGCACCCGACCCCAGTTGTTCCCGGTCGCCTCGGCCATGAAGTCGCTGACCCCGTCCCGGATCGCCGGGTCCTCGCTGACCAGTTGGCAGATCACCATGAAGCTGCCCGAGGGCAGCCGCTCGGCGACCCGGCGGATCATCGCGGCGGGCTCGGCCGATTCGGGCAGGCAGTGCAGGACCGACACGAACAGCGCGGCGACCGGTTCGTCGAGCCGGATCAGCCGTTCGACCTCCGGGTGTTCGAAGATGCCCGCGGTGTCGGTCATGTCCGCCTGTATCACCGCGGTGTTGTCGTTCTCCTCCAACAACATCCGGCCGTGCGCCAGCACGATGGGGTCGTTGTCGACGTAGACCACCCGGGCCGCGGGGTCGACGCCCTGGGCCACCTGGTGCACGTTCTCCCGGGTCGGCAGGCCGGATCCGTGGTCCAGGAACTGCCGGACCCCGTATTCGGCGGCCAGCACCCGTACCACCCGTTGCAGGAACGCCCGGTTGTTGCGGGCCAGTTCGCGGGTACTCGGGACGATCTTCAGCAGTTCCTCGCAGGCCGCCCGGTCGGCGGGATAGTTCTCCGTGCCGCCGAGGTACCAGTCGTACATCCGGGCCGCGCTGGGTGTGTCCACGTCGATCTCGGAATCGTGTTTCTCCCCGTGCCCCATCCTGCCCCCTCGTTGTCGCGCCCGCCGGTGCGCCGCCGCCGTCCCGGGCCCACGGGCCATGCTAGGACCGCAGGTCGTCCCGGGGCAGGTACTCGATCGAGATGCGCCCCGCAGCATTGCGGCCCGCATCGGCGCGGGTGAACCAATGGACGACGGGCGAAACGGCGACCGGGGAGAAACGGACCCCGCGGGCGGGGAGGGTGGCCGGAGCGAGACGGGTCGCGTGGCGGCGGAAGGCGGCCGGAGCGAGACGAGCCGCGCGGCGGGAGGAGGTGGCCGGAGCGAGACCCGCCATGCAGCGGGAGAAGGCCACCGGAGCGAGACGGGCCGCCCGGGAGGAGAAGACGGCCGGGCGGGAACGGGCCGCGCGGGAGGGGCCGCACGACCCGTGCCGTCTCATCGATCGCGATGTCCGGACACCGGTGCGGCTTCGGGACCGCGTTCGAGGGCCTTGACCACATCCGTGGGCAGGCTGCGTTCGGCGAGCACCAACTGCGCGGCCACCTCCGGTGGATCGGTGCCCATCAGGTCGGCGGTCGCGGTGAGCGTCATGCCCAGGCGGTAGTGCAGCATCACCGCGTCCGCCTGCGGCGACGGCAATGCCTCGTGCAGGGAGTCCGGCGCCGGCCCGGGCGAGCCGGCGACCGCGCGGCCCAGGATGCGCCAGGCCCCGGCGGTCGGGTTCGGCCCGCGCAGGATGTCCGCCCAGTTCGTGGCCAGTTCCGCGACCGCCGACTGCACGGCCCGCTCGCCGCGGACCGGGTCGCCCACCCGCAGTCGGGCGTACTGCGCCCAGCGCGCCCGGTGCAGCAGGCAGAACGCGGCGAAGTCGAGCGGAGCACGGGACCGCCCGACGACCGCGACGCCGACGGTGCCCGATCGGACCGGTGCCGGGTCAAGGGACATCGACACCACCCGAACGGGCCGGTGCATCCGGGTCGGCGGCCCCGCGTCGGCTACCCGAGCCCGGGTCGGCTGCGCCGGAACGTGCGTGCGCACCCGTCTCGGGACCGTCGAGCGCGGCGAACGCCAATCCGCCGGACGGGAATCCGGCATCGCCGAGACGGGTCAGCACGCCGTAGTGCACCTGGGTCCACAACCTGCGCACCACATCGGGATGTGCGCCCAGTCGCTCGACCAGGATCTCGGTGCAGGCCCGGTCCGGGATCAGTTCGCCGGCCAGGATCCGCGCCGGCATGTCGGCGGTCAACGGAGCCGCGCCGAGCAGATCCGGTGCCGGTTGCCCGGCGGCCAACCACAACCCGCGCAACATCGCCGCCAACAACCGCACCAGATCCCGCAGTTCGCGCCGAATGCCGTGATCGATGCCGCGCGAACACTCCCACAATGCCCGCAACTCGTGGGCGTCGCCGGTCAACTTGCCGGCCAGTGTCTCCACCACCGGCCACGACGCCCACACCTCTCCGGCCAGGATCCGGGCCAGGAACTCCACGCTGATTCCGGCCTGCCAGGCCAGGTCCGCGACGGTGATTCCGTCGAGGCGGCGCAGTTCGCGCAGCGCCGCGGCCAACCGTTCCCCCGCGTGCTGCGAGCAGGACAGGTCCTCGCCACCGCCGCCGTCCGCCCCCGGGTGCCCCCGAGCGCCCAGGCGCGCGGCCAATTGCGCGGACCACTCCGGGCGCACCCGCGTCGTCGCGGGCGGGTGCGCCTCGCCCACCACCGCCCGATAGCGCTGGGTCTCCCCGCTCAGCCGATCCGCGTACGCCAGCCGCACCCGCAGCGGCTCGCGGGTGCGCTCGGCCTCCTCCAGTGCGCAGGCCACCCGGCGCAGGATCTCCACGATGCCCGCCTCCAGGCCCCGCGAGTCGGCCGGAGGGCGCGCGCCCCGCTCGCGCTCGCGCACCCGCTGCGCGCGCCGCCGACACGTCGGGTCGCAGTACATCCGCTTGCGGCCGGTCGCCTTGCGCTGGGCGAAGCGCCGCCCGCACGCCGCGCACCTGGTGATGCCCCTTCGGGTGTTCATCCCCTGTTTCTCCTTCCGGTTCCGGGCGAGGCAATCAAGGGATCCGCCGGATCCGCGGTACGCCCGCATCTCGCCGGCGGCGCCGCGGTGCTCGGCCGGAGCAGGACGTCCGCAACCTCCGCACTCCCCGTCGTTTCCCCGAAGAGAAAGCACGGAATAGTACATTCGGGAATCGTCGGAGGCGGTCGGAAAACCCTCCGACGGATAATTCGATCAGCATGGGCGATTCCTTGATCGTTGTTTCCGATGACCTCGGAGCGGCGACCGCCGCCCGGGGTCATTCGACGTTCCGGAAGCTACTCCCAGACTTTCCCGGACATCAACGAATCCACGGAAATGCAAATGCACGGAGCCCGGCCCCGAGCATCCGAAACGATCGAGGACGTCCTGTCGATCCGACATCATCGAACGGTCGATGCGCCGAGAACCGCAGGTCCGAGGGCATAAAAGCACACACGCCAACGAGACCCGATCGGAAAGCGTCAACGCCTCGGAACGACCAGATTTCCACCCTCATCATGGAGAGGACACGCCCGTTCGTCGAATCCACTCTCCCGAGTGACGCCCATGCAATTGCATATGCAAAAGGCCGGCCTCTGCTCGCCGCCGGAAATCCCGACAATACCGACACCCGTCCCGCCCGACACACTTCCGTATCCGCTCCGGCGCCTTCGCACCGCTGCGTCGGCCGCCCGCGCACATGCCGCGCACACTCCGCCGGCCGCGCGGACCCGCGTACGCCCACGCGCGCACCGAACGCCCGGGCGCGACCCCCGCCCGGCAAGCCGCCCTCGACCCGCCTGCCCGCCCCACACACCCGCCCGGTTCAGCCGTGCACCCGCCCCGGCCGCACGCCGCGGATCGCCCAGGCCCGCGCGCCGAGCACGATCGACCCGTCCGCCCGAGTCGGCACCGACGCCCGCAGCGCCTCCCGCAGCCGGTCCCGGGCCGGCCCGGACAGCGCGGCCACATACCCGGGAGCGGGGCCCTGCCCGGCCAGGAACGGCTCCCACAGGTCCGCGAAGCCGGCAAACCCGGTGGTGATCTCGATCGGTACGACCGCCACGTCGAGCAACCCGGCCCGCTCCCAGCACTCCCGCAGCCGATCGGGACGGCACACCGCGAACCGGCGGCCCTCGTCCCACCGCTCCGCCGCCGGGTCCACCGCGCCGGCGGCGGCCCAGAAGTACCGCAGGAACTCCATGCCCTCGGCGTAGTCCCACACATATGCGGCCACCGTCCCGCCGGGCCGCACCACCCGGGTCGCCCCGGCCACCGCCGCGGCGGGCGTCGGCAGGAAGTTGAGCACCAGTCCGCTCACCACGACGTCGCACGCGCCCTCCCGAAGCGGCGGCGCCGTCGCGTCTGCCACCACGAAGCCGGCCGGCGCGGGCACCTCGGCCCGGGCCCGCGCCACGAAGGCGGCGGACCGGTCCAGGCCCAGCACCCATCCGGGTCGGGCCCGCGCCACCACGGTCGCGGTCAACGCGCCCGTACCGCAGCCCGTGTCCAGCCACCGCAGCCCCGGCGCGGCATCCAGCCAGGCCACGAACTCGGCCGCGACCGCCCGACTCCATCGCCCCATGTACCGCTCGTAGGCGTCCCCGACCGCCCATGTGTCGAACCGCTGCCCGGTCATCCCTCCACCATCCCCGACCCGGGCCGGACCGGCCACAACGGCGCCGGTCGCGGGCCGGCGAGCCGGGCGGTCGGCTGCTCCGCGCGGGCCGACACGCCCACGCACCGCAGCGAGCCGATCCGCGCCGGCCTGGCACAATGGTTGGGGAATCGGTTCGATCGCGCCGGTCGGCGCCGTCTTCCGTGCGGAGCGTGCCGGGTGAACGCGTCCAGGGAAGAGGAACCACCCCGTGAGCGAGAGTCGACCCGCCGAGGGCCCGCCGACATCGAACCAGGACGTGGCGCACAACGCCCGGGTCTGGAACCACTGGCTGGGCGGCAAGGACAACTACCCGATCGACCGCAAGGTCGGCGACCACGTCACCGACATGTTCCCCTCGATCGGCGAAGTCGCCCGGGCGGATCGCGTCTTCCTGGGCCGGGCGGTGCGGTTCCTGGCCGGCGAGGCGGGCGTGGACCAGTTCCTGGACATCGGTACCGGGCTGCCCACCGCGGACAACACGCACGAGGTCGCCCAACGGGTGAACCCCGCCGCGCGGATCGTGTACGTGGACAACGACCCCCTGGTGCTCGCGCACGCCCGCGCCCTGCTCACCAGCACCCCCGAAGGCGCCACCGACTACATCGATGCCGACGCCCACGACCCGGACTCCATCCTTCGCGCCGCCGCGGCGACGCTGGACTTCGAGCGGCCGATCGCGGTGATGCTGCTGGGCAGCCTCAACTTCATCCTGGACACCGACACGGCCGTGGCCATCGTGCGCCGACTGATGGACGCGGTGCCCGCCGGCAGCTACCTCGTGGTCACCCACCCGACCACCGAGCTCGGCGGCGAGGGCAACGTCGAGGCGATGCGCTTTTGGAACGAGAACGCCACACCGCCGATCACCGCCCGCAGCCGCGCCGACTTCGACCGGTTCTTCGAGGGCCTGGAGATGCTCGAACCGGGCGTCGTCTCCTGCGCCCGCTGGCGCGCCTACTCCCCCACCGGCGAACTTCCGCCCGTCGTCCCCCAGTTCGGCGCGGTCGCGCGCAAGACCTGAGAACGGGCCGCACATCCGCCGACCCCGGGCACCCCTACCCGCGGGCCGTCCGGCCCCGCCGGCGCACGCACCGCTGTCGGCGGCGCCCGGCAACCGAGCCGGCGCATTCCGCCCACCATCCCGACCACCCGGCCCGCACTGTGGCGGGGGGGGGGCCGGGCCCCGGGGGCGCCCCCCCCCCCCCCGGGCCCCCCCCCCCCCCCCGGGGGGGCCCCCCGCCGGGCCCGCAAACCCCCCCCCGCGGGGGGGCGGGCACGGGGGGCGCCCA
>NZ_JBIBGL010000002.1:595155-667302 GCF_042956465.1 Embleya sp. NPDC008237 | reverse complement strand
CACGCACGGCGGGGGGCGGCGCCCGGCAACCGCGCCGGGGATTCCCGCCCCCCACCCCGCCCCCCGGGCCCGCCGGGGGGGGGTGGCGCCCCGGGGCCGGGGCCCCACACCGCCTCGCCGGGCCCGCCGGCACCTATTCCGTGCGCAGCCCGTCCGGCCGCATCAACCGCCACAGCGGCGGCAGGCTCAGCGCGGTGACCAGCAGCACCACGCCCGCACCGATCCCGGTCATCGACGCGATGCCGCTCCAGTCCACGGCAAAGGGCCGACCGACCATCCCCAGCAGCGCGGCGCCCAGTCCCACGCCCGTGGCCGCGGCGAGCACCAGGCCCAGGCCCACCGGAATCGCCGTCTGGTAGAGGATCGACCAGCTCAGCGTGCTGCGCCTGGTGCCGAACGCGACCAGCACCGACAACAACTTCCGTCGCTCGCGCAGCTGTTCCAGCATGGTCACCAGCAGACTCGCCCCGATCAGCAACAGCACCACGGCCGTACCGATGAACAGCGCGGTGCGCACGTTCGCGAAACGCCGCGACTCGCGGGTCGAGGCCAGGTCGTAGACCGTGGACAGCGGATCGACCCGGGCGGCGGTGTTGCGCACCAGGTCCCGAACGTCCCGGACGGTCGGGTCGATCCGCACGTCCAGCGAGTAGGTCAGGCGCCTGGTCGCCGCCACCGGCACCGCGCCCGGCGTCGCCAGGACACCGTCGTAGGACATCCCGCTCGCATCGGTCCGACCCGGCACGGTCGGCGCGGTCGCGGGAATCACCCACGGCGTGCGGGCCGGGGCCGACCCCATGGACATCCCGTACGACGGATCGATGACCACCTGCCGTCCGGGGGTCGGCTTCATCGCGCCCGTCGGGTCCGGCCCGCGCTCCTCGATGATGAACGTGTCACCGTCCGCGCAGCGCTCGATCCGGGCCAACTCGCGCAATGCGTCGCACGTGCCGATGGTCAGCGACGTCCCCTCGGTCGGATCGTCGGCCCGATCGCCGATCCGGGTGCCCGCGTGCCCGAAGGCGCTGCGCACCCCCTTGGTCTGCCGAACGCGATCGGTGATCTCGGAGACCCGCTCGCCGCCCACCTGCCCGTCGGACGACACCGACATCTGGGCCCGGCCGGGGTCCTGGCCGGTCTCCTTGACGTAGTCGTTCTCGATGCCCGTGAAGAGCATCTGCAAGGCGATCGCACCGGCCACCGCAACCGCGATCCCGTTCACCGAGCGAGCCGCCGCGCCACTGCCCAACTGAAGCCGGCGCACCGCGAGTTGCCACGGCACCCGGCCCCCGTCGAGCCGGGTCACCAGGGCCTCGACCAACCACGGCAACAACGCGGTGACACCGACCAGCAGGAACACCGTGCCGCCGATCACCTGGGCCTGGTCGAACTCCCCCGCGTCGGCACCCCGACGGATCATCGGGAAGAGCAGCGCCACACCCACGACCGGCAGCGACAACCGCCACCACACCCGGCGCCGGGCCGGGGTACCGGTGCGCACCACACCGAGCGGCTCGATCACCACCGTGCGCAGCGCGAACAGCGTCACCGCGACGGCGGAGGCCGGTACCGCGAGCGCGACCAGCACCACCAGCGGCACGCTCGGATCCAGGTCGCCGGGGAAGATGCTCAGGTCGAACGCCGCCGCCACGTCGGTCATTTGTCGGCCGACGAGGAAGAAGCCGAGCCCGAGGAGCAGGCCGAACAACGATCCCGCGAGCGCCTCGCCGGCCGCGATCCACCGGGTGGTCCGGGCATCCGCTCCGACCAGCCGCAGTGCCGCGAGCCGGCGGTCCCGCCGCTCGCCGCCGAACCGCACGGCCGTGGCGATCAACACCGCGACCGGCATCAGCAGCACCACGAACATCACCACGACGAGCAGGAGCAGCCGGGGGTCAAGTTTTTCCGCGGGAAAATCGTTGCCGAACGCGGTGATCCGGACCACCGAGCTCGATTCCCCGGACAGCGCGTCGCTGCCGAGGTAGTACGCCAGGTCGTCCGGACCGATCAGGCCCCGGTCGGCGATCCGCCCGGCCGTGCGGTAGGGCAGCCGCTCCTTGAGCAGCGCGCCCCGCTTCGAGGCGAGCAGGTCGGCCAGGGCGGGCGAGACCATCATCTCGCCCGGGGCGGGCAGCCGGCTCAGCCCCGGCGGGATCGGTGCCCGGGGGCCCTCCGGGCGCAGCACCCGGCCGCGGATCTCGTCGCCCTTGTAGGTGGTGTCCGCCATGCCGACCAGGAGGGTGTTCGGCGCGGCCTGCCGGGCCCGCCCCGACAACTCGTCCCGCTCCCGCCCGCGGTCGTCCCGCGCGCCCAGCGCTCCCGGTATCGCGGTGGTCAGCAGCAGCAGCGCCACGCCGAGGCCGACGCCGATCGCGGTCAGCAGCGTGCGGGTCCAGCCCTCCCGGCCGCCGGTGACCGCGAAGCCGACGCCCATCCTCAGATCGCGGAAAACGCTCACGCGGCACGCGCCATGTCCCGGGACCTGCCGTCGCGGACGACGATCTCACGGTCGGAGTAGGCGGCGATCCGGGCTTCGTGGGTGACCAGCACGATCGCGGCCTTCGTGGTGCGGGCGGCCTCGATCAGCAGCTTCATGACCCGTTCGCCGTTGAGCGAGTCCAGCGCGCCGGTGGGCTCGTCGGCGAAGACCACGCGGGGGCGGATCACCAGGGCTCGCGCCACCGCGATCCGCTGGCCCTGGCCGCCGGAGATCTCGCCGGGTCGTTTGCCCGCGAGGTCGGCGACCTCCAGGCGCTCCATCCACTCCCGTGCCTTCGTCTCGGCCTCCTTGCGCTTGACCGCGTTCAGCCGCAGCGGCAGCGCGACGTTCTCCAGGCAGGTCAGCTCGGGTACCAACTGTCCGAACTGGAAGACGAACCCGAAGTCGCTCCGGCGCAGCGCGCTGCGCCGGGAGTCCGACATGGCGGTCAGGTCGCCGCCGTCGTAGCGGATGCTGCCCGAGTCGGGGCGGACGATGCCGGCCAGACAGTGCAGCAGGGTGGACTTGCCGGATCCCGACGGGCCCATGATGGCGACGATCTCGCCCGTGCCGACGGTGAACTCGGCACCGGCCAGCGCAGGCGTCGCACCGTACGTCTTGTGCAGCTCGTGGCCGCTGAGCAGGGCGTCGGTCACTTGCGGATCTCCTGGGTGAGTTCGCCGAGACGGGCGGTGGTCAGTTCCAGCCACCGCAGGTCCGCTTCGAGGTGGAACAGCGCGTGGTCGCAGATCAACCGGTCGCTGAGGTCGCCGTCGAGCTTGCGCCGGGTGAGGTCGCGCATCATGCGCAGGTGTTCGGCGCGTTGGGTGTCCAGGATCTCGTTCGCGTCCCGGCCGGTGAGCAGCGCGAGCACGACCTTGGTGTAGAGCGTCGACTGCAGGTAGGGCTCGGGCTTCTCCGGTTGGCCCAGCCACTGTTCGACGTCGGTGACGCCGGCGTCGGTGATCGAGTAGCGCTTGCGCTCCGGGCCGCCGCTGGTTTCGAGGCCGTCTATCTCCACGAGCCCGTTCTTCAGCAGCCGCGACATGGTCGAGTAGACCTGGCCGTAGGCGAGCGAACGGTCCCGGCCGAAGCGCTCGTCGAAGCTGCGCTTGAGGTCGTAGCCGTGCCGGGGGCCGGACTCCAGGAGCCCGAGCAGGGTGTGTCCGATTGACATGGCGAGGACTATACACAGGAGGTATACCTAGTGTGTATAGCGGTACCGACTAAGGCGCGCCGCCCGATCGGCGGCGCGCCTTAGTCGCTCGTCCCTCGTCCTGCGTCCCGATGAATGCGTTTGCTCGACCGCCTGTGGTGTGGCGGGTGGGCCGCGAATCGGCGGGCGGGCCCGTGGATCACACGCGGTTCGGGTCTCCGGGACCGGTCAGAGGCCGAGGCCCTTGGTCACGGCGCTCGCCCGGGTGAACACCGACTCGGGCTGCTCGCCCGTGCAGTACTTGTTGCCGGTGGACACGATCCCGATCAGCTTGCCCTTCTCGACCAGCGGGCCGCCCGAGTCGCCGCGGCAGATGCTCGTGCCGGGGTTGTCCGCCGGCGCCTGGCCGCACACCCGGGTGGCCGGGCTGTCCGTGGGGAACGTGTAGGGCTCGCACTGCGCCAGGGGCGAGAGCACCAGCGTGGTCCGCTTGAGCCGCGTGGTCGTCGCGCCGCCGTCCGTCTTGCCCCACCCGTAGACCGTCGCCTTGTTGCCGACCTGGTAGAGCGCGTCGTCCTTGGCGCCGGCAATCGGCAGCGGCTTCTGGTTCAGCGCCCGGTCCAGGGTGAGTACGGCGGCGTCGTAGGTCAGCAAGCCCGGCTCGAACTTCGGATGCAGCTTGCTTCCGGTCACCTTGCGGGTCTGTCCGCCCGTACCCGCCAGATCCAGGCGCCCGGCGACCACCGTGACGGCGGTCGGGTCCTCCAGGCCGTTCACACAGTGGGCCGCGGTGAGCACCTTCTTCGGGGCCACCAGCGTTCCGCCGCACAGTTGTTGGCCGTCGGCGGTGAACAGGGCCACGGCGTACGGCGCGGCGCCCGCGGGCGCGTCGGTGCCGAAGCGCACGGCCGAGGCGGGTGCGGCGCAGACCCCGATGGCGGCCAGGGCGACGGCCGCCGCTCCCAACATCTTCACCGACGTGCGCCCGTGGGTGTCCTGCGTCTGCCGAGTACGAATCATCTCGCGGTGCCTTTCGATCGGACGGCCGTGCGCCGGGGCTCCCGGCGGAGCCGACGGCTCTACCCTGTGGACGCGCGCGGTCGCCCTGCGGATGCATCCCCGTGCGTTCCCGGGTCCATCCGTCGACCACGAACACTTCCGTCGAACGGTTCCGACCGCCTTCGTCGCCCACCGGCTTCGTCCCGGTCCGGCTTCGTCCCTGCCCCGCTTCGTCTCCCCGAGGCGCCGGGCAGCCGCGTGTCCGGTCAGTCCTCGTCGACGAAGCGGGCCGGGCGGGTGCCCGCGAGCTTGATGATGTGGAACCCGTACTGGGACGCGACCAAGTCGCTGAACTGACCGGGGCGCAGTGCGACCAGTGCCTCGGCGAACGCGTCGGCGTAGTCGTCCTCCTGCCCCCAGCCCAGGTCGCCGCCGTTCGCCGCGGACAGCGGGTCCTTGGATCGTTTCCGGGCGATCTCGCCGAACCGGCCCGGGTCCCGGGCGAGTTCGTCGAGGATCGCACGACCCTCGCTCTCGGTCTCCACCGCGATGTGCAGGGCGTGGTATTCCAGCGCGTCGGACAAGGTCGCTCCCGGGGTCGTCGCCACCCGGCGCGCTCGGGCCGAGCGCGGTCACCGAGTTGTCGATCATGTGGATGATAAGGCCGCCACGCGCCGGGCCGGGCCCGACCCGCACGCGGCGCACGGGCGGTCGGGGGCTACCCCGCCGTCGACTCGGCGAATGCCGCGAGCGAGTCCTGGCTCCAGGTCAGGCGGCCCTCGGCCAGGTCGACCAACACCGCGTCCACCCAGGCCAGTTCCGCCGCGGTGACCGCGCGCAGGTATTCGTCCTCCAGCATCAGCACCCTCGGCAGCTCGAACCCGGCCGCCTTCGCCGCGTCGGTCTCCAGTGCCGCCAGATCGGCGACGAGCCGGTCCCGACGCCGGGTGAGCAACTCGCGCGTGGTGTCGGGGGTGAGCAGCGCGAGGAAGGACAGTGCCGCCGGGAACTCCGGGAACTCGTTGCGCGGGGTGTCGAGCATCTCGGCCATCCAGGTGTGGCAGGCGGCCCGACCCGCGTCGGTGATCTCGTAGACCGTGCGCTCCGGGTACTGCTGATCGCGCTCCGTCTCGCGCACCGTGACCAGTTCGGCCTCGCGCAGCCGGTTGATCGTCTTGTACAGCGACGCGCGCTGACCGACGTTGACGACCTTGTCCTTGCCCCACTGCTTGATCCGCTGCTGGATCGCATACGGATGCATCGGCTCGCGATAGAGCAGGCCCAGCAGCGCCAGGGCCAGCGGTGATCTGCGGAAAGTGGTCGTCATGGGTCCCAGCGTACTGGAGGCTGGGCAACTAATGCCGACTGAACTAGTTGCCAGGAAACTAGTCTCTGTGCCACTATTCAATCGTCGGCAGCGAGCGGGGCGAATCCCGCCCCGCCGCGGCCGAAGCGTCACCGTCCGAGAGAGGGAATCGCCATGACCACCGCCCCGATTCGCATCCACGCCGACCACACCACCACCAAGCACCTGGGCAACTGGACGACCCGAACCTCGTTCGAGGTCCGCGAGCGCCGCGCCGCCGGCGTGCTCGACCTGCGCTCGCCCGGGATCGAGGCCGGCGACATCGAGATCCGGGTCGATCTGGACCACGCGATGCTCAAGCTGCTGGTCGCCGACGACGCCGTCGTCGAGCAGGAGGGGCTGCGCTGGACCGGCCGGGGCCGGGTCAAGGACACCTCCCGGCCGGCCGCCGGCAAGGGTCGGGTGATTCGCCTGGTCGGCCACATCGACCACGGTGAGGTGCGCATCCACCGCGGCGGCGTCGCGGTGTTGTCCGCCATGTTCAGCCGCGCCTACGTCGAGGACGTCAAGCGCGCCCACCGCGACGGCGGTCTGCCCACCGTCGCCGACCCGGCCCGCGTCCGCTGACCCCACTCCGGTGCCGTGACCGCAGGCGCGAGTCGACGCCGAACACCCGGCGCCGGCCCACGCGCATTCCGGCCCGGGCACGGGAGCCGCCGCCCCGACCCATTCCGCACCACCACTCACCTCGGGAGCAACGACATGACCCCCGTCAAGACCGCGATGATCATCGGCGGCGGCATCGCCGGCCCGGTCACCGCCGTCGCCCTGCGCAGGGCCGGCATCGAGGCCACCGTGTACGAGGCATACGGCGACACCGCGAGCGCCGACGCCGCGGCCGGCGTGCTCAACATCGCCCCCAACGGACTGGACGCCCTGCGGGTGGTCGGCGCCGAGGAGGCGGTGTGCGAGATCGGCCAACCGACCAGGGACATGGTCTTCGAGAACGGCCGGGGCCGCCGACTGGGCACCGCCGCCGGCCTGTCCGACCTGCCGCCGACCCGCACCGTGCGGCGCGCCGACCTGCACCGGGTGCTGCACGAGCACGCGATCGCCCGGGACATCCGGATCGAGCACGGCAAGCGGTTGGTGGACGCGCACCGGACGCCGGCCGCCGTCACCGCCGAATTCGCCGACGGCACCACCGCGAGCGCCGACATCCTGATCGGCGCCGACGGCATCCGCTCCACCGTCCGCACGCTGATCGATCCCGCCGCGCCCGAACCGCGGTACACCGGTCTGCTCGGCTTCGGCATCGGCGACTACGTCGCGGGCGACGGCGACCCGGAGGCCCACCCGAGCACGATGCACTTCGCCTTCGGCAAACGCTCGTTCTTCGGTTACTGGACCCAGAGCGACGGCAGCATCGCGCTGTTCTGCAACCTGCCGCACGAGCCGATCAGCACCGCCCGGGCCCGCGCGATCCCGGCCGAGGAGTGGCTGCGCAGGCTGCGCGAGGCGCACCGGGGCGACGTGCCCGCCGAGCGAGTGCTGCGCGAGGCCCGCGCGGACAGCGTCCTGGTCGCCGGCCCGATGGAGCTGATGCCGCCGCTGCCGCACTGGCATCGCGATCGGCTGGTCCTGGTCGGCGACTCCGCACACGCGCCGTCCGCCAGCTCCGGCCAGGGCGCGTCGCTGGCGATGGAGAGCGGCGTGCAACTCGCCCGCTGCCTGCGCGACATCGACGACCCGGCGGCGGCGTTCGCCGCGTACGAGCGGCTGCGTCGTCCGCGCACCGAGAAGATCGCCGCGGACGCCGCGAAGACCAACAACGACAAGGCGGCCGGCCCGGCGGCCAAGGCGATGATGGGCCTGTTGATGCCGATCATGACGCGTACGTTCCTCACCCCGGAGCGGATGTTCGGCTTCGCCCAGCGCCACCGCATCGACTGGGACGCGCCGGTGGCGGAATAGGCCCCCGACCGTCTCGCCTCCCGCCAACGCCCGTCGATCGATCCGCACTTGCGGGTCGATCGACGGGTTTCGCCGTTTTCGGACCATGCTCCGGCCACCCGACCGCAAGCGACTTGAACGTGTTCAAAAACAGGTCTACAGTCACGCTCGTCGGCTGTTGAACACGTTCAAAAAGGAGCCGGAGCATGGATATGACCGTCGTCACCTACGCCATCTATCTGGTCATCAGCATCGGACTCACCGTGTGGGTGGCCCGCACCCTCAGCCGCAGCGGGCAGGTCTTCCTCCAGGACGTCCTGCACGGGCGCGAGGAACTCGCCGTCGCCGTCAACCACCTCCTGGTGGTCGGCTTCTATCTCGTCAACCTCGGCTTCGTCGCGCTCTACCTCAAGGTCGGCGACACCGTCGAGAACGCCCGCGACTCGGTCGAGGCGCTGTCCGTCAAGCTGGGCACGGTGCTGCTGGTCCTGGGCGTGCTGCACCTGCTCAACGTCTACGTGCTGAACCGGATCCGGCAGCGCGGCCTCGACGACGAGGCGTACCGCGCCGGCACCGGCGGGGCGCGCCGCGCGCACAAGGTCTCCGGCCGCGACTTCGCGCCGCCGGTGCCGCCGCAGGGCACGACCCGCCCGGCGCCCGGGGTCTGATCCCGATGACCGCCGAACCCGAGAACACCGTGCCGGGCCGATCGGAGGGGACGGCCCGGCACGGCTCCCCCGACCTCGAACCGCCGGCCCCGATCCACCGACTCACCGTCCTCTACGACGCCGACTGCCCGCTGTGCACGGCGTTGTGCGACTGGCTCGCCCGGCAGCAGACCCTGGTCGCCGTCGATCTGCTCCCGGCCGACTCGCCCCGGGCACACAACCGTTTCCCCGAACTCGACCACGCCGCGACCCTGCGCGAACTCACCGTCGTGGGCGGCGGCGGCGAGGTGTGGTCGGGGGCCGCGGCATGGGTCACCGTGGCGTGGGCGCTGCGTGCCTACCGGGGCCTGTCGCACCGGCTCGCCACGCCCATGGGCATGCCGGTGGCCCGGGCTGCGGTGCTGGCCGCGGCCCGAATCCGGGCGGTCACCCGCAGCGAACCGCTCCCGCCGTATCCGTACGCCGATCCCTACCGGGAACCGTGGACGGTGGTCGCCTGTGCCGACCGGTGCGAGATCGAGCACTAACCTTGCCTGTCGTGGAGCACGTGGAAGACACCGACGCATCGACCCCGACCGACAAGGGCGAACCGCCGGACCGGGGCGGTCGACCCGGCAAGAGCGAGCAGACGCGGTCTCTGATCCTGGAGACCGCGCTGCGGCTGTTCCGCGAGCGTGGCTACGACAAGACGACCATGCGGGCCATCGCCCAGGAGTCCGGCGTCTCGGTCGGCAACGCCTACTACTACTTCGGTTCCAAAGAGCACCTCATCCACGGCTTCTACGACCAGGTCACCCACGAGCACATCAGCCGCTGCCGGCAGGACCTGCGCGGTGTTCGCGACTTCGGCGACCGGCTCCAGGTGGTGCTGTCCGCGTGGTTGGACGTCGCCGAGCCGTACCACGCGTTCGCGGTGCAGTTCTTCCGCAACGCCGCGGATCCGGAGAGCCCGCTCAGCCCGTTCTCCGCCGAGTCCTATCCGATCCGCGAACAGGTCACCGCCCTGTTCGCCGACGTGCTGCGCGGCTCCTCGCTCCGCATCGACGACGAACTCGCCGAATTGTTGCCCGAGTTGTTGTGGCTGCATCTGATGGGCATCGTGCTCTTCTGGGTCTACGACCGCTCGCCCGAGTGCGCCAAGTCGCGCGCGTTCGTCGCCCGCACCACGCCGATGGTGGAGCGGGTGATCTCGCTGTCCCGCTACAAGGTCTTCCGTCCGCTGGTGCGCGATGCCGAACGGCTGATCCGCGACTACATCGTGCCCGAGGACGCCGCGGCGGGGAACGCGGGCGGGCCGTCCGAACCGCCCGCGGTTCGCCGCTAAAGCGTCTTCGATCCGCGCCGAGCGGCGCTCGTCCCGGTGGCGCGCTCGTGACCTGGCCGCCGCAGATCGGCAGCGGGTCCACCGGGCCCACCGCGTACTCCGGCGGGCCGTCCGGAGGGATTGCATATCGTGGGGGCGTCCGCGATCTTCACCGCGCCGCGCACCGGGCGCCGGCAGTCGACTGCCGGTCGTCGCCTCGGTGGGGCGACGCGGCGATCCGGACACCGACCGACCGTTCGATCGAGGAGTTGTTTTGTCCGGTGTTCCGTTGTTCCCGCCCACCGATGCGCACCTGGCCGCGCAGATCGGCTTCGTCCTGGAGATAGACCGGCTCAAGGGTGTGGTCCGGCGCAACCTGATCGCGGACGCGTCGCGGCGCGAGAACACCGCGGAGCACTCGTGGCACCTGGCCATGCTGGCGGGCACCCTGGCCGAGCACGCCGCGACCGAGGTGGACGTCGCGCGGGTGATCCGGATGTTGCTGATCCACGACCTGGTCGAGATCGACGCGGGCGACACGTTCTACTACGACACGGTCGCCGAGGTGGACCAGGTCGAGCGCGAGCAAAAGGGCGCGGACCGCATCTTCGGCCTGCTGCCCGCCGGACAGGGCGCGGAACTGCGGGCGCTGTGGGAGGAGTTCGAGGCCCGGGAGACCCCGGACGCGCGCTTCGCCAAGGCCGTCGACCGGTTCCAGCCGTGCCTGCTCAACTTCCACACCGAGGGCGGCACCTGGCGCGAGTACGACCTCACCCGCACCGAGGTGCTGGCCAAGCAGGGCAGCACGATCGCGGACGGCTCGCCGTCGTTGTGGGCCTACACCCTGCAACTGATCGACGAGGCGGTCGCCCGCGGCTATCTGCGGCCCTGACCGAATGCGCCCCCGGCCGCATGAGCACCCGGCCGAACCCGCCCCGGCCCGAATGAGACCCGGACCGCGACCCGGACCGGACCGCACACGCCCCGTCGGGCCCCGGTGCCCGGCGCGTCGATCCGCGGGTCGACCCGTCGGAGGGCACGCCGATCCGCTCCGGGTGCGTTGTAGCCTGCGATCATGACCAGTGACGCATCCTTCACCACCCACGTCACGCAACGTCTGGCCGCGCTGCCCGGCGTCGCGGCGGTCGCGCTCGGCGGATCACGCGCCCAGGGCACCCATCGCCCGGACAGCGACTGGGACTTCTCGGTGTACTACCGGGACGGGTTCACCCCGGACGCGGTCCGTGGCCTCGGCTGGCCGGGCGAGGTCTCCGAGTTCGGCGCGTGGGGTGGCGGGGTCTTCAACGGCGGCGCCTGGTTGACCGTCCAGGGCCGCGCCGTCGACCTGCACTATCGCGAACTCGCGGATGTGCAGCGGCGGCTCGCGGACGCACGGGAGGGCCGGTTCGAGGTCGAGCGGCTGCTGTTCCACCTGGCGGGCGTGCCGACCTACCTCGTGGTCGCCGAACTCGCGGTCAACCGGGTCCTGTTCGGCGACCTGCCGCGGCCCTCGTACCCGGAGGCGCTGCGTCGCGCCGGACACGCCCGGTGGAGCGACGACGCGCGGCTGACCCTCGGCTACGCGGATCAGGCGCACGCCGGCCGCGGTCATGTCACCGACGTGGCGGGCGCGATCGGCCGCGCGGCATGCGAGGCCGCGCACGCGGTGTCGGCCGGCCGCGGCGAGTGGGTGACCAACGAGAAGACCCTCCTGGATCGGGCGGGCCTGCGCGGCATCGACGAGATCGTGTCCCGCCTGACCCCGTCGACGCTGTCCACCGCGATCGCCGAGACCGGCACCCTCCTCGACACGGCCCTGTCGGCAAGCCGACCCGACTGATCCGACCCGCCGACCGGGCCCTCCCGGCCGTCCGTTGCCCGCGGGAACTCCGTTGCCCGGCAGGCCCCTTCGCCGATCTCGGCACGGCAAGCGGCCGCCTCGCCGCAAGCTGCCCATCCCGTCCGGCGGCCCGTCGCCCACCGCGTCGATCGCGCCGCCGAGCCGCGCCGAACGCAACGACGGATTTCCGCCAGCAACGACTTTTCCTCGCGGCAATGATTGAGCCATGAACTTGAACCTGAAGAACAAGGTCGTCGTGGTCACCGGTGGCAGCAAGGGCATCGGCCTGGCGATCGTGCGCGGCTTCGCCGAGGAGGGCGCTCGGGTGGTCGCCGGCAGCCGCACCATGACCCCCGAACTCATCGCACTGCGTGCGGAGTTCGACGTACTCCCGGTGGCCGTGGACCTGACCCGTCCGGACGGCCCGGCCGAACTGGTCCAGGTCGCCCTCGACGCGCACGGCGGCCTGGACGTGCTCGTCAACAACGTCGGCACCGGTGCCCCGACACCCTCGATCATCGAGGTCGAGGACACCGAGTGGCAGCGGATCTTCGAGATCAACCTGTTCAGCGCGGTGCGTGCGACCAAGGCCGCGATGCCGGCCATCCTCGCCCGCAGCGGCGGCACGGTGATCACCATCAGCTCGCTGAACAGTCACCTTCCGGCCGCGTCGCTCGTGCACTACTCGGCCGCGAAGGCCGCGCTGAGCTCGTACTCGAAGTCGCTGGCCGAGGAGTTCGGCCCGCAGGGCGTGCGGGTGAACACCGTCTCGCCCGGTCCGGTGCGTACCCCGCTGTGGACCGACCCGGGGCAGTTCGCGGACATGATGGCCGCGTCCGCCGGAACCACCGCGCAGGTGTTCATGGACGAGGTGTTGCCGCAGGCGATGGGTGTGCTCACCGGCCGCGTCTCCGAGCCGCAGGAGGTCGCCGACGTGGTGCTGTTCCTGGCCTCGGAACGCGCCGCGAACATCATGGGCGTGGACTACATCGTCGACGGCGGCATGCACAAGGCGATCTGACCCGCCGGTTGCCGGCCGAGACGATCCCGGCGGCGAGGAGCGATCCGGGCCCGATCGCTCTCCGAGCCTGCCGAAATCGTCTCGGCGGGCCGCATTACGCTCGGCGTATGGATGCCAAGGATGTGGACTGGGACGACGCGCGCTGGCTCAACCCGCCGAGTGCGGCCGAGCGGGTGGGCACCGCACTCGTGGTGACTCCGCATGCCGGCGCCGACTTCTGGCGACAGACCTCGTACGGCTTCACCCGGGACACCGGGAGCGCGCTGCTCACCGAGTTGCCGCCGGACACCTCGGTGGAGGTGACCTTCGACGGCGACTTCGACACGCTCTACGACCAGGCCGGCATCTTCGTGCGCGTGGACGGGCTGACCTGGGTCAAGGCCGGGGTCGAGGTGACCGACGGCGCGTTGCACGTGGGCGCCGTGGTCACGCGCGGGATGTCCGACTGGTCGCTCGCGCCGGTCCCCGAGTGGTCGGGCCGGTCGGTCACCGTCCGGGTCAGCCGCGCCGGGGACGCGCTGACCATTCGGGCGCGTGCGGACGACGACGACTGGCGCACGATCCGCCTCGCACCGCTCGCCCCGGACGCACAGGCTTTCGCCGGCCCGTTCTGTTGCTCGCCGGAACGCGCGGATCTGCGCGTACGGTTCACCCGCTTCGTCCTCGGACCCGCCGACGCGGGACTGCACGAGAGTCCCTGAACCGACCGCTTCGTCACCGCGGGGGGCCGCTGCGTCACCGAGGTCGGGCGGTGGCACCGAACCCGAGCGGTACCACCGAGGCCAGGCGTGGCACCGAGGTCAGGCGCCTCCCGCCGATGGTGGGAGCGTCACGCCGTATTCGCGGGCGGCGTGCAGCGCATCCTCCAGCTCGTCCAGCGCAGGTGACAGCGCGTTCGTATCGTGCGCGGCACTTGCCTCGGACAACACGGCACGGGCGCGAATCACCCGTTCCCGAACGACCCTGGCGACCTCCGCCTGGTCGGTCGCCGACTTCTCGTCGTATCCAGCCGTCATCACTTCCTCATTTCCCGCGGCCCCCGTGCGAGCACCCATGTACCTCTTGGTGTTCCGACTTGCGGCGCGTTTCAACCTGCATGGGGGCGCTTCGGCGCGAGAAGTGCGTCAAGAAGTGTTTCGGGAGGCGTCCACCTCGACGAATGTGCGCCCGGTCTCGCGGGCGCTCGCTCGGCCGCCGGTCAGGTCGGTCAGCCGGGCCGTGAAGCGCTCCCGTTCCGGTTCCGGCACGCACACGTCGATCGCCACCTCGACGCCGTAGCGGATGTCGCGCACCTCGTGGCCGAGCCCGCGCAGGTCGTTCTCCAGCCGGCCGGCGTGGGCGTGGTCGACGTCCACGGTCAACACCAGCATCGGCCGCAGTTCGACCACTCCGACGGTGTCCACCGCCTCGGTCACCGCAGAGCCGTACGCCCTGATCAGGCCGCCGGCGCCGAGCATGATGCCGCCGAAGTAGCGGGTCACCACCGCGACCGTCTCGGTGAGTTCGCGGCGCCGGAGCACCTGGAGCATCGGCGCACCCGCCGTGCCGGACGGTTCGCCGTCGTCGTAGCCCTTCTCCTGTCCGCCCGCGATCCACGCCGAGCAGTTGTGCCGCGCGGAGGGATGCAGCGCCCGACGTCGGGCCAGGAATGCCTGCGCCTCGGCGTCGTCGGTCACTCGCGCGACGGCGCACAGGAAGCGCGAGCGCCGCACCTCGATCTCGACCTCACCTTCAGACTTGATCGTGAGCAGCGGCATGACCAGGTCCTTCGGCACGAGATCGGTTGACGGCACCACGGTATGGCCCCTCGGGCGGCACTGCTGCCCGGGGGCACGGGCCGGGCCGGGTCGACGCGGCGAAGAGCGCGCACCCGAACGTCGGGCAAGGACGTCGTTTTGTCGATGGATCGTCATGTTCGATCGCGGCCGGTCCGGCCGCGGCCGGCTCAGGCGGCTCGCACCGACAGCCGGGCCGACGCGGCGACGAACGAACGCAGCAGATTCGTCTCGTGTCCGGCCCGCCAGGTGAGCGTGACCGCCGACTCGGCCAGGCCGGTGACCGGCACGAACGCCACGTCGGGTCGCCCGTTGTAGCCGGCGAACTGCGCACAGAACAGCAGCACACCCAGATCGGCGGCGATCAACGACAACACTTCCTGAAGGGTGCCGGCGCTCGGTCCGTGCGGAATCGGCCGACCGCCCGGAGTCGTCGTCGGCGACTGGAGCTCGCGCCAGCGCGCGGGCGCGGGGCCGGCGATGTCCACGAACGTGCACGCGGCCAACTCCTCGGCGCCCACGTGCTCGCGGGCCGCGAACGCATGCCGGGTGGAGACCCCGAGCACAAGCGGGTCGGCGGCGATCACCGGGCCGGTGCGCAACGCCGGGTCGACCACCGGCAGGGTCACGAACGCCGCGTCGATCTCGCCGCGCAGGAGCGGACCGAACGGATCCGACAGCGCCGTCTCGACCAGGTCGGCGCGCGCCTGTGGGTGACCGGTCCGAAAGTCGCCGACCAAATCCAGCAGAGTGCCGTAGGGCGTGCCGACGAAACCGATGCGCAGGGTCCCCTCGATGCCGCGGGCCCGGGCCCGGGCCCGGTCGACCGCTTCGGTGATCCCGTCGAACGCGGGGCCCACCTCGGCCAGGAACAGCTCTCCCTGCGGCGTCAGTCGCACCCGGCGGCTGTTGCGCTCGAACAGCCGGGCGCCGATCCGGTCCTCCAGTTGCCGCAACAGTTGACTGACCCGGGCCTGCGACGTGTAGAGCCGCGCGGCGGTGCGAGTGAAGTGCAACTCCTCGCTCAGCACGACGAAGCACTCCAACTCGCGGAACTCCACGCTCATCCGCGCTCTCCTCCCCCTCGGACACCGCTCGACCCCGCCCACCCGGGGCGCCCGCTCGGCGGTGCGGCGGTGTTCGACCTGCGAGCATAAGCGAGGCTTGTGCTTGCATGCGATCTCGGCCGTTGTTCGGGTCCGGGGCGCCGGCCAGGCTGAACGTCATGTCCAACCCAGTCGTCGACCCCGCCTCGACCGCTCCGTCCCCGCCCGTTCCCGGACCCGCCGGCGGCTCCGGGCCCGCTCCCGAGACCGCCGGCGTCCGGTCCTGGCTCGCCGTCACGGCCATCGCCGTCGGCACCTTCGCGGTGGTCTGCACCGAGATGCTCCCGGTCGGCCTGCTCACCCCCATCTCGCACGGACTGCACGTGTCCGACGGCACCACCGGCCTGGCCATGTCCCTGGCCGCGGTGGTGGCCGGTCTCGCCGCGCCGATCGTGCTCGTCGCCGCCGGTCGGGTGGACCGGCGGGTCGTGTTGGCCGCGATGATGCTCGTGCTGATCGCCGCCAACACGATCAGCGCGCTGGCACCGAACTTCGCCACCCTGTTGTTCGCCCGCGTGCTCGTGGGCATCGGCATCGGCGGTTTCTGGGCGATCGGCGCGAGCCTGCCGGCGCGCCTGGTGCCCGCCCGATCGGTCGGCCGGGCCGCCGCGGTGATCTTCGGCGGGGTATCGGTGGCCTCGGTGATCGGGGTGCCGGTCGGCACGGTGATCGGCGAATGGGCCGGGTGGCGCGTGGCGTTCGCGGTGCCGGGCGGGCTCGGCGCGGCCGTCCTGCTTGCCCTGCTGGTGCTGGTGCCGCCGCTGCCCGCCGAACGGGCCGTGGGACCGCGCGAAGTCACCGCGCTGCTGCGTCGGCGCACCGTGCTCACCGGCGCGGTCGCACTGGTCCTGGTGGTCGCCGGGCACTTCGGCGCCTACACCTACATCCGGCCGATCCTGGAGGAGGTCGGCGACCTGGGTCCGGGGCCGATCGGCGGGCTGCTGCTCGGCTACGGCGTGGCAGGTGTGGTGGGCAACTTCGTGGCCGGCGGGTACATCGGGCGTGCTCCGCACGGCACGCTCGCGGTCGCGGCCGGGCTGCTGGCCGTCGCCGTCGCGGTGCTCGCCCTGTGCGGGGCCTGGACGCCGGGTACCGCTACGGCGATGCTCGTGTGGGGACTGGCCTACGGCGCGGTGCCGGTGGGCTTGCAGGCGTGGTTGCTGCGCTCGGCTCCGGATGCGCCCGAGGCGGCGTCGGCGGTGTTCGTCACCGGGTTCCAGATCGCCATCGCGCTCGGCTCGCTGCTGGGCGGCGTCGCGGTGGATGCCGTGGCCACCGCCTCGGTGTTGTGGTTCGGCGGTGTCCTGGCCGCGACGACCGCACTGCTCGCCCTGACGGCGGCGCGGCGGGACCGCGGGTGAGCACGCCCGAGACGGCGAGTGGGCGCGTCGGACGCGTGCGCCCACTCGCCGCCTGGCACGCGTGCGCCGACATGTCGGCGCACGGGGAAACACGTCCGATTCGTTCAAGATCACGACCGGTGCCGCCGGCTAGCGTGAAGGCATGACTTCTCGTGCGTTTCGTTTCCACTTCATCGGGCTCGTGGTCACCGACATGGCCGCGTCGCTCGCGTTCTACCGGGCGCTCGGCCTGGACATCCCCGCCGAGCACGACGCGCTCCCGCATGTCGAGGTGACGTTGCCCGAAGGCCCGCTGCTGGTTCTGGACTCGGTCGAGACGGTGCGCTCGTTCGACCCCGGGTGGACCGCCCCGACCGGCGGCCACCGGGCCTCGCTGGCCTTCGCGTTCGCCGACCCGGCCGACGTGGACAAGGTGTACGGCGAGCTGGTCGCGGCCGGGCACACCGGGCACCTGGCACCGTGGGACGCGTTCTGGGGACAGCGGTACGCGGTCCTGCACGACCCGGACGGAAACGGCGTCGACCTGCTCGCGCCGCTGCCGGACCCGGCCTCGTAGCGGTTGACCGCCGAAATTCAGCCCGACAGCAGGGTGCGCAGCGGGACTCCGGCCAGGGCCTTGACGTCCCGGGCGAAGTGGGCCTGGTCCGCGTAGCCGGCAACGGCGGCGACCCGGGCGGCCGGAACCCCGCCGCGCGCCAGATCCAGCGCGCGGTCCAGTCGCAGCACCCGGCCCAGCGTCTTGGGCCCGTAGCCGAACGCGGTGAGCGAGCGGCGGTGCAGTTGCCGCTCGCTCAGGTTGACCCCGGCGGCGACGGCCGCGACGTCGGCGCCGGCCCGCAGTTCGCCGACCACCGCGCCGGCGAACCGGGCCGCCTCGGCGTCCCGGTCGCGCAGCCGCTCGGCGGCCAGGCGTTCGAGGAGGGCGGCCGGATCGGCGGCGCCGGCGATGCGTTCGGTCAGCATCCGCACAGTGCGCTCGCCCCACACGTCGGCCAGTGGGACCCGTCGATCGCGCAGCGTGTCGGCCGGGAGCCCGAACAGCGCGGGCCCGATCCCGGGCGCGCAGCGCACCGCCGCATAGCGCGCGCCCGGCGTGTTCTGGACCGAATGCGCGAGGGTGTCGGGGCCGGCCACGATCAGCTCGGCACCGGACCAGATCAGGTCCATGCAACCGTCGGGCAACACGCGTGCCGATCCGGCGGTCTCGACCGTGCGGGTCCAGACGATCAGCGGCGCCAGGTGGGAACGACGTTCGACGTACACGGTCCCAGTATCCCGGTGGCGGGGGGCGGTACCGTTGGGGTGTCAACGTGCACGACTCGGACAGGGTAGGGGCTCATGGACAACGAAGCGCAGCGTGAGCAGCAGCCGGCACCGGAGTCCCCCGGCGAGGGCGTGGAGCAGGCCGCTCGGGCCGCCCGCTGGGGCAAGCTGCCCGAGCGGGTCGCGACGGCCGACCAGGTCGAGGAACTCCCGGCCGATCCGCCCAACGATCCCGAGTTCGGCCGCGACCCGAACAACGACTGGCTGCTGCGCTACGCCCCCTGAGCCGCCGGCGCCTCGCGTGCCGGATGCCGCCGGTGCGGCAACGCCGCGGTGTCCGGCGACGCGACCGCGCCGACCCGTCGTCGGCCCGACCGCCGGTGGCAGCGCAGTGCCGGTGCCACCGGGGTCGAGGTGCGGATCCGCGCGGTCATCCGGCGGCGCGCGTCGGTGTCGCCGTGGGGTGCAGGCGCGCGTACTCCAGGGGCGCGGACGGATCGATGGACACGTGAAGCGGAGCCGGCGCGACGCCGGCACGGATCAGCAGGTCGCCGACGGCGGCGATCATCGCGCCGTTGTCCGTGCACAGGCGTGGCGGCGGCACCCGCAGGGTGATGCCCGCGGCGGCGCAGCGCTCGGCCGCGAGCGAGCGCACCCGGGAATTGGCCGCGACGCCGCCGACCACGACCAGCGTCCGCACGTCGTGTGCGGTGCACGCGGCGACCGCCTTGCGGGTCAGGACGTCGGCCACCGCCTCCTGGAGCGCGGCGGCGCCGTCCGCGACCGGCAACGCGCCGCCGCCGGCGCGCGAGCGCTCGGCCCACCGGGCGGCGGCGGACTTGAGGCCGGAGAAGGAGAACGCGTACGGGTCGTCGCGCGGGCCGGTGAGTCCGCGCGGGAAGGCCACGGCGTGCGGGTCGCCGTCGCGCGCGGCCCGGTCGATCGCCGGCCCGCCCGGATAGGGCAGGCCGAACACCCGGGCCACCTTGTCGAAGCACTCCCCCGCCGCGTCGTCCAAGGTGTCGCCCAGGTGCAGGATCGGATCGCGGGCGAGGTCGCGCACGAGCAGCAGTGAGGTGTGGCCGCCCGAGACGATCAGCACCACGCAGGGGTCGGGCAGCGGGCCGTGTTCGAGGGTGTCGGCCGCGACGTGTCCGGCCAGATGGTGCACTCCGTACAGGGGCACGTCCAGCGCGAGCGCGAATGCCTTGGCGGCGGCCACGCCGACTTGGAGGGCGGTGGCCAGGCCGGGTCCGGTGGTCACCGCGACCGCGCCGACGTCGCGGCGGCGCAGCCCGGCCGAGTCCAGCGCGGCGCGCACCACGGGGGTGATCGCGTGCACGTGCGCGCGGGCTGCGATCTCCGGCACCACGCCGCCGAATCGGGCGTGTTCGGCCATGCTGGTGGCCACCGCGTGGCCGAGCAGCCGGCCGTCCCGGACCAGGCCGGCGCCGGTCTCGTCGCAGGACGATTCGATGCCGAGGACGATGGGTGAGGCGCTCATGACACGAGCTTAGTTGCCCATGGAACGCACTTGCACATGTCGTGCAACAGTCTCGGCAATTCGTCGTCGGTACCGAATCGCCGCGAATCCTTGACAGCATGTGTCAGGGACCCTTTCGTACGTTGCCGACATGAACTACGACAGCATCGTGATCACCGGCGCCCGGGAGCACAACCTCAAGGGTGTGTCGCTGCGCATCCCCAAGAACCGGATCGTCGTGTTCACCGGCGTCTCCGGTTCGGGCAAGTCGTCCATCGTGTTCGACACCATCGCGGTCGAGTCGCAGCGGCAACTCGCCGAGACGTTCACGGCGTTCATCCGCAACCGACTGCCCAAGCACGAACGGCCGGAGGCGGACTCGATCGAGCACCTGTCGACGGCGATCATCGTCGACCAGCGCCCGGTGGGCGGCAACTCGCGGTCGACGGTGGGCACGATGACCGACATCCACCCGCTGCTGCGCGTGTTGTTCTCCCGGCACGGCACACCGTCGGCGGGACCCTCCAATCACTACTCGTTCAACGATCCCAACGGCATGTGTCCGACCTGCGAGGGCCTCGGGCGCACGGTGCGGCTGAACCTGGACGCGTTGATCGACCCGACCCGGAGCATCCGCGACGGCGCGATCCGGCACCCGGGGTTCGCCGTCGGCGGTTGGCAGTGGCAGCTGTACGCGAACCACGGCCTCTACCCCACCGACGTCCCGGTGCGCGAGTTCACCGACGAGCAGTGGCGGCTGTTCCTGCGCGGCACCGGCGCCAAGGTGGAGATCGTCAACAGCAACGGCCGGCACCGCATCGACTACGAGGGACTCGTCGACCGGTTCAACCGGCTCTACCTCAACCGGGACACCTCCGCACTGGCCGAGAAGAGCCGCGAGACGATCGCCCGGTTCGTCACCGAAGGCGAGTGCCCGGACTGCGCGGGGGCCCGGCTGAACGAGGCGGCGCGGTCATCGTTGATCGAGGGGCGCTCGTTGTCGGACTACGCGGCGATGGAGATCGGCGATCTGGTCGAGGTGCTCACCGGGTTGGCCGACCCGGTGGCCCGCCGGGTGGCCCGGCCCGCGGCGGTCGCGCTGGAACGGATCATCGCGATCGGGCTCGGCTACCTGCACCTGGATCGGCCCACCTCGACGGTGTCCGGCGGCGAGGGGCAGCGGCTGAAGATGGTGCGCTACCTCGGATCGAGCCTGACCGGGATGACCTACATCTTCGACGAGCCGAGCGTGGGCCTGCACCCGCGCGACGTGGTCCGGCTCAACGACCTGCTCACCCGGCTGCGGGACAAGGGCAACACCGTGCTCGTGGTCGAGCACGACCCGGACGTGATCGCGATCGCCGACCACATCGTGGACGTCGGGCCCGGGGCGGGCATCCACGGCGGCACCGTCACGTTCGAGGGCGGTTTCGCCGAACTGTGCCGGTCGAACTCGCCGACCGGGCAGGCGCTGCGCCGGCTCACCGCGCTCAAGCCGAGCTTTCGCCGGCCCACCGGCGCGCTGGAGATTCGCGGCGCGAACCTGCACAACCTGCGGAACCTGAACGTGGACATCCCCACCGGCGTGCTCACCGTGGTCACCGGGGTCGCGGGCTCGGGCAAGAGCACGCTGATCTCGGACGTACTGGTCGCGGCGCACCCGGATGCGGTGGTGGTCGACCAGTCAGGCGTGGGCATCTCCGCACGCTCGACGCCGGCGAGTTACGTCGGCGTGGCCGATCCGCTGCGCAGGCTGTTCGCGAAGGCCAACGGCGTGGATCCGGGGCTGTTCACGTTCAACTCGTCGGGCGGCTGCCCGGAGTGTCAGGGGCGTGGGGTCATCCGGACCGACATGGCCTTCATGGACCCGGTCACCACCCGCTGCGAGGCGTGCGGGGGACGGCGGTTCCGAGACGAGGTCCTGGCGTACCGGCTGCGCGGCAAGTCGATCGTGGACGTGCTGGCGCTGACCGCCGAGGAGGCGGTGGACTACCTGACCGAGCAGGCGCTGCGTACCCGGGTGCGGTCGCTGGTCTCGGTCGGCCTCGGCTACCTGACCCTGGGACAACCGCTGAGCTCGCTCTCCGGCGGCGAGTTGCAGCGGCTCAAGCTCGCGAGCGAACTGCACAAGACGGGCAGCCTGTACGTCCTGGACGAGCCGACCACGGGCCTGCACATGTCCGACGTGGAAACCCTGATCCGGCTGCTGGACCGGCTCGTGGACGCGGGCAACACGGTCGTGGTGGTGGAGCACAACCTGGACGTGGTCAAGCGTGCCGACCATGTGCTCGACCTGGGCCCGGGCGGCGGCAAGCACGGCGGCCTGGTCGTCTTCGAGGGCACGCCGGCCGAACTGGTCGAGGCAAAGGACTCGGCAACCGCCGAATTCCTGCGGGCCGCGTTGGCCTCGGCGGAACGGGCCCGGGCGAGCTGACCCGTGCCCGCGCCCGCTGTTCCCGCCCCGCGGTCGGCTCGGAGCACCCGGCGAACCCGGTGCCGGCCGCGGGGCGCGGCGGGGGCGGGGTGGGGCGCGTCGGCGGCGCGCGGTAGGGATGTGGCATGGCACCTACGACGGTTGGTCCCTGGGATCAGTGGCTCTCCCCGGCTATGTCGGGTCTGGTCACCGGTCTGGGGATGTGGAATTGGAATGCGTTGGCCTCCCTGGAACGGGTCGGTGGCTACCTCGCCGGCACGTGGGATCCGCCGGCCGGGGAGGACGGGCCGGGGATCGTCGGCGACGGGTCCTGGCCGCCGCTGATCGGCCGGATGGCGGCGGTCGCGCTGCGCGCGGCGGCGCCGGGGACCAGGGTCGAGCACCGCGAGGCGCTGTTGGCGTTCCTGGAGAGTTGGGCGGCCACGCCGATGGCCGACCCCGCGGCCCGGTTGCGTACCGGGGTCGCCCGAGCCGATGCCCGGGCGGTGCGGGACGAGCGTGGCGCCACCGTCGCGATCACCTGGCCGAGTGAGGGACGTTGCAACGTCGTCCAGGTGCGTACCGGGGACGCCGATCCGCCCGAGTTCGGTGCGCCGGCCGACTGGGTCGAGGCCGCCCGCGGCTGGGGCGACGCGGATCAATTGCGCCGGCTGGTCGCGCTGGTGCGCGAGCGCGGGCCGATGGCCTGGGATCCGGCGGCGGTGCGACTGCTGGGGGCGCAGACGGGGGTCTCCCGGGCTGCGGCGACGCTGTTGGTGATCGGGGACGCGGGCGGGATTCGCACGCTGCCGCCGCTGGATCCCGAGCAGCGCGCGGTGTTCGGGCTGAGTACGGCCGAAGCGGACGCCGGTTACGACGAGTTGCGCCGGTTGACCGAGCTCGACCGGCTGGAGTTGTTCGCTCGCGTCCTGCCCGAGGACCCGGCCGAGTTGTGGGAGCCGGCCGGCCCGGGTGCGCTCGCGGCCCGGATCGCCGCCGCGTGGCAGACCCGGTTCGGACGCGCGCGGCAGGTACCGGAAGCGACCCTCGCCGTGCTCGCCGAACACACCGGACTCACCGTGCACACCCCCGCCGCGCACGTCTGTGCGGCCTTCATGGCCCCCGAGACACATCCCCTGACCGGCCGGGATCACGATCCGTGGCTGGCGGAGGGGCTCGGGGGGACGTACTGCACCAGCGAGGAACAGGGTGTGCGCTGGTTCCAGGAGTTCCTGAAGGCACTCACCGACGCCCTGCCGATCGTCTACGCCGAACTGCCCGCCGGGGATCCGGTACGCGCCGGGCTGCCCGCCACGGTGGCCGCGCTGCGCGCTCGGCTCGATCATCCGGGTCTGCTGTTGGACGCCGGGTACACCGCGCGCTACCACGAGTCGGCCGATCAGTTGCGCGAGTTGTTCGGCGACCGCCCCTATGTCGGTCCGATACCGCTGAAGGCCGCGAGCTTCGACGACGGTCTGAGCATCGCCACCATCGCCGAGCCGAGCGAAGGCTGCCCCAACCCCTTCGTGCGCACGTACTTCCGGCCGGCCCGGTACGGCGACGACGAGCGTTCCGCGCTGCTGCGGCGGGTCGCCTCCGGTGGCGCACCCGTGCGTGACGCCGTCGACATGCTGCGCGGGGACTGGTGCGCGCGGGTCGTGGAACGGGTGGCCGGCGACACGCTGCCGGCCGGCGGATACGAGGCCGATCCGGCGCTCAGCGCGCCGGAGACCGTCGCGCGGGTCGAGAAGGCGCTCGGGGTGGACGCCGATGCGGCCGCGCTGTACCTGCAACTGCTCGCGATCGAGCGCCCGAGCGATCGACGGGTCCGGCTGTGGAACGGCTGGAACGCCGCTCGGCACCGGAAGGCCGCGGCGGCGCTGGTGGCGGCCGGCGTGGTGGTCGCGGACAAGCGGCCCCGCGCCGGCCGTGGGGTCTTCCTGCCGGGCGACTGGGCCAAGGCACGCAAGCCGCTGTGGCCGATCGAGGTGTGGAAGGCGAATCTGCTGGGGGTGCGGCGTATCGGCGACCAGGTCTGGGAGGAGCAGGTCTGGCGGCTGACCCTGCCGGAAATGTTCGCGCACGCCTGGGAGTTGGTCGAACGCGGGGAGGGGCCCGGCTGATCCCGCGCCCGGGCCCGCGTGGTCCGGCCGCTCGCGGGTTCGCGAGCGGCCGGACCACGAGGGGCGGTCAGCGACCGAGTCCGCGATAGCGCCGGACCGACAGCGGCGCGAAGATCGCGATCAGCACGAGCGGCCAGACGAAGGACATCACGATCGTGTGGTCGGCGACCCACGAGCCGCCGGCCCAGCCGGGGTTCCCGAACAATTCGCGGCCGGCGCCCGCGCTCGCGGACAGCGGGTTCCACTCGGCGATCGTGCCGAGCAGGCCCGGCATCGTGTCGGGCGAGACGAATACGTTGGACAGGAATCCCAGCGGCCAGACCAGGATCTGCAGGACCGCGACCGACTCGGGCCCCTTGGCACGCAGCGCCAGGTAGATGCCCATCCACAACACCGCCAGCCGCAGCGCCAGCAACATCGCAACGGCGAGCGCCGCCCGCGCCGGCCCCTCGTGCCATCGCCAGCCCACCGCGAGCCCGCAGCAGATCAGTACGAACAGCCCGACGGCGGCGTGCAGCATGTCGGCGAGCACCCGGCCGCCGACCACGGCCGAGTGCGACATCGGCATCGACCGGAAGCGGTCGGTGACCCCGCGCGCCGCGTCGCCGGCGACCGCCGTGAAGGTGGATTCGATCCCGAAGACCATGGTCATCGCGAACATGCCCGGCATCAGGAACTCGCGATAGTCGCCGCTGCCCGGCACGTCCATCCCGCCGCCGAACAGGTAGCCGAACATCAGCACCATCAACACCGGGAACAGCAGCCCGACCAGCACCGGCGCGGGCTGCCTGGCCCAGTGCGCGAAGGTGCGGCGGGTCAGTGTCCAGGTGTCCGGCAGGGCTCGGCGCAGCGCGGTACTCATGCCGCCACCTCGCTCGCGTCGCCCGTGCCGGCTCGGCCGGTACGGCGCGATCCGCCCGCGTCGTCGACCGGTTCCTCGTCCCGGCGTACGCCGGTGATGGTCAGGAAGACCTCGTCGAGGGTGGGTCGGCGCAGCACGATGTCCTCCGCCTCGATCCCGGCGTCGTGCAGCGCGCGCACCGTCGCGGTGAGCGCGCCCACCCGGTCGGTGATCGGGATGCCGACGCGGCGCTCGTCGTGGCGGACCTCCGGGTTGCCGTTGCCGATCCGGGCCAGGATCGCGGCCGCGGCGGTCAGGTCGAGCGGTTCGCGGACCACCACGTCGATCCGGTCGCCGCCGAGTCGGGACTTGAGCTCGGCGGGTGTGCCCCGGGCGATCACCCGGCCGTGGTCGACCACCGAGATCGTGTCCGCGAGCCGGTCCGCCTCCTCCAGGTACTGCGTGGTCAGCAGCACGGTCGTACCGCCCGCCACCAGCGCGCGCACCGCGTCCCACACCTCGGTACGGCCACGCGGGTCGAGGCCGGTGGTCGGCTCGTCCAGGAACAACACCTCGGGTGCCTGGATCAGCGACGCGGCCAGGTCCAGCCGGCGCCGCATCCCGCCCGAGTAGGTGGTCACCGCCCGTTCGGCGACGTCGGTCAGCGCGAACCGCTCCAGCAGCTCGCCCGCCCGGGCCCGGGCCGCGCGGGCACCCAGGTGGTACAGCCGGCCGAACATCTCCAGGTTCTGCCGCCCGCCGAGCACCTCGTCAAGTGCGGCGTACTGGCCGAGCAGCCCGATCCGCGTGCGCACCCGCGCCGCGTCGCGCACCACGTCGAACCCGGCCACCTCGGCCCGCCCGCCGTCCGGACCCAGCAGTGTGGTCAGGATCCGCACCGCCGTGGTCTTGCCCGCGCCGTTGGGCCCGAGCAATCCGTGCACCGTCCCGGCCGGGACCTCCAGATCGAAACCGTCCAGCGCCCGTGTGGCGCCGTGCACCTTGGTCACGCCTTCGGCGGAGATCGCCAGTGGCATGTACACCCCTTTGCGTATCGCTGTTCGCGGCCCGATGGAACCGCGCAAAATCCGCTCGCACGCCGACTCTGTACGACGTACGGAGTTGATCCGTACGCCGTACCGTACGTGATACGGAGTCTCTCGGCAAGCGTGTTCCCCCATCGCCTCGGCGGCCTTGTCGATCAACTTCGGATGTCGTACCGTACGCGATACGGAGTTCTCGGAGAGGGTACGCACGTGGCACGAGAGAAGAGCAGGCGCGCGGATCCCGCGCGTACCCTCGCCTTGTTGTGGCGCACCGGCGAGGCACCCACCCGCGGCCCCAAGCAGGGGCTGACCGTGGACCGCATCGTGCACGCGGCGATCGAGATCGCCGATGCCGACGGGCTCGCCGCGCTGTCCATGCGCGCGGTCGCCGAGCGGCTCGGGGTCGGCACCATGTCGCTGTACACCTACGTGCCGGGCAAGGCCGAACTGCTGCACGTCATGTTCGACACCGTGCTGGGCGAGAACGAACTGCCCGACACGTCCGGGCTCGGCTGGCGCACGGCGCTGGAGCGGCACGCGCGCGCCGACCACGCGCTCGCCCAGCGGCATCCGTGGGTGGTGCAACTGTGGGGCCCCGGCCTGCTGTTGATGGGCCCGCGGATCACCGCCCGGGCCGAGTCGGCGCTGCGCACCATCGCCGACCTCGGGCTGACCGAGGCGGAGATGGCGCACATCGTCGGGCTCGTCGACGCCTACGTCCGAGGCATCACCCAACTCGCCGTCGACGTCAACCAGGACGCGGTGAGCAGCGGCGAGGGCTACGAGGACTGGTGGGCGGAGAGCACGCCGTACCTGGAGCGACTCATCCAACCCGCCCGCTTCCCCACCCTCACCCGGGTCTGGGCCGCCGGCACCTACGAGGAGGCCCCCGACGCGGGCTTCGAGTTCGGCCTGCGCCTGGTCCTGGACGGCATCGAGACCCTGATCCGCTCGCGGCGCCCGGCAGAACCGGTCGCCACGACGGAATCCCCCGCACCGCAGGAGTAGCGAACATCGGTACCCGCAGCACGCACGTTCCGACCGACCTGATCCGGCACGCCGCCACCTTCGCGCCGGCCGACCCGCCCCGCGCCGGCACCGTCGCCTTCTGGCCGCACCCGACCGGCACCGACACCGTCACCGTGCTCGACGCCGACGGCAGCGAGCACACCCATCCCGCCGTCCTGGTGCCGGTCGCCGACGCGGTCCGGCTGCTCTCCCGGGCCCGCCGGTCCGCCGACGCCCACCCGGCTGCCGCGTTCTGGGGCGCGGCCACCGTACTCGCCCTGCAACTGGTGGCCCGCGGCCGGATGTTGCCCGGGCTCTCCCCCGGCGACCACGACGCGTGGCGGGCCGGGCCGCTGGACGCCGCCGACGTGGAGCGGGTGCGCGCGCTCGCCGACGCGATGCCGGGCGAGGCACGGGCGATACCCACCCCGAGCGGCGCACTGCTCCCGGAGGCCGCGCCGCTGATCCGGGCCTTCCTGGACGCGGTCGCCGACACCATGCCGCGCACCGCCGCCGCGCCGCCCACCGGTCCCGCCCCGCGCGCCGGCGCCGGCACCGCGTTCGCCGGCACCGACGCGCACCGGCTGCCCGAGTTGCGCTCGTGGTCGGACCGGGTCGCCGCCGGGATCGACACCGGCGTACGGATCTCGCTGCGGCTGGAGACCCACGACGTCGAGCACGCGCCGTTCCGGGCGACCGTCCAGGTGCACTCGCTCGCCGACCCGACCGCGGTGATCGACGCGGACACCCTGTGGACCGGCACCGACCCGCGATTCGGCGAACGGGCCCGACTGGACGTGCTGCTCGCGCTGCGCCGGGCCGCCCGGGTGTGGCCCGCGCTGGAGCCGCTGCTGAACGCCGGCGTGCCGGACCGGGTGGTGGTCGGCGACGACGATCTCGGTGCGCTGCTCGGCGCCGCCACCGCGCGTCTGGCCGCGGCCGGGGTCGAGGTGCACTGGCCGCGCGACCTGGTGCGCGATCTCACCGCCAAGGCCGTGGTCGGCGTGCACGACCGCGAGCCCGGCGACCTGCGCGCCTTCCTCGGCGGCGACACCCCGCTCGGCTTCGACTGGCAACTCGCCCTGGGCGACCACCCGTTGACCGCCGCCGAAATGCACGCGCTGGCCGAATCGCACCGGCCCGTGGTGCGGCTGCGCGACCGGTGGGTACTGGTCGACCCGGCCCTGATCGCCAAGGCCCGCAACCGCTCGATCAAGCCGCTCACCCCGATCGAGGCGCTCACGGCGGCCCTGACCGGCGGCATCGAGGTGGCCGGCAAGCGGATCGAGGTGGGCACCTCGGCCTGGCTGGACGACCTGCGCGAGCGGCTCGCGGATGCGGACGGCGGTGCCGAGCCGATCGCCGCGCCGGACGCGCTCGCCGCGACCCTGCGCGACTACCAACTGCGCGGCCTGCGCTGGCTGGACCGGATGACCTCGCTGGGCCTGGGCGGGTGCCTGGCCGACGACATGGGCCTGGGCAAGACCGTCACCCTGATCGCGCTGCACCTGCACCGCCGGGCCGCCTCGCCGGACGGCGCCGACCCGGCGCCGACCCTGGTGGTGTGCCCGGCGTCGCTGCTGGGCAACTGGGAGCGGGAGATCGAGCGCTTCGCACCGGGCACACCGGTGCGCCGCTTCCACGGCGGTGCGCGCACCCTCGACGACCTCGCCCACGGCTTCGTGCTCACCACCTACGGCACGATGCGCCTGGACCGGGCCCGGCTGGCCGAGGTGCCGTGGGGCCTGGTGGTCGCGGACGAGGCGCAGCACGTCAAGAACCACACCTCGGGCACCGCCAAGGCGCTGCGCACGATTCCCGCGCAGGCCAGGATCGCGCTCACCGGCACCCCGGTGGAGAACCGGCTGTCCGAGCTGTGGGCGATCCTCGACTGGACCACCCCCGGCCTGCTCGGCGGCCTCGCCGCGTTCCGCCGCCGCTGGGTCAAGCCGGTCGAGGCCGACCGGGACGGGCCCACGGCGGAGCGGCTGGGCCGGCTGATCGCGCCGTTCCTGCTGCGCCGACGCAAGTCCGACCCGGGCATCGCGCCGGAGCTGCCTGCCAAGACCGAGACCGACCAGCCCGTGTCGCTCACCCGCGAGCAGGCCGGCCTGTACGAGGCGGCGGTGCGCGAGGCGATGGCCGAACTGCGGGACAGCAAGGGCATGGCCCGGCGCGGGCAGATCGTCGGCCTGCTCACCGGGCTCAAGCAGATCTGCAACCATCCGGCGCAATACCTCAAGGAGAGCGAGCCCCGCCTCGACGGTCGCTCCGGCAAGCTCGAACTGCTCGACGAGTTGCTCGACACGATCCTCGCCGAGGACGGCTCGGTCCTGGTCTTCACCCAGTACGTCACGATGGCCCGGCTGCTGGCCAGGCATCTCGACGCCCGCGGCATCGGCAACCAACTCCTGCACGGCGGCACCGCGCCGGCCCGCCGCGACGCGCTGGTCGCGCGATTCCAGGACGGCGCGGTACCGGTGTTCCTGCTCTCGCTCAAGGCGGCCGGCACCGGGCTCAACCTCACCCGTGCCGACCACGTCGTGCACTACGACCGCTGGTGGAACCCGGCCGTGGAGGAGCAGGCCACCGACCGTGCGTACCGGATCGGCCAGACCCGGCCGGTCCAGGTGCACCGGTTCATCGCCGAGGGCACCATCGAGGACCGGATCGCCGCGATGTTGCGCGACAAGCGCGCGCTGGCCGACTCGGTGCTCACCGGCGGCGAGGCCGCGCTGACCGAACTCTCCGACACCGAACTGGCGAATCTGGTCGAGCTGAGGAGCACCCGATGACCGCGGAACCGGCCCGCGCCTTCCCCGCGTTCGCCCCGCGCGCCACACGCGGCGCCAGGGGACGGACCTGGTGGGGGCGCGCCTGGACCGATGCCCTGGAGGACTCCGCGCTCTCCGGCGAACCGCTGCGCAAGGGCCGCGCGTACGCCGGCTCCGGTCGGGTCGGCCCGATCACCGTGGGCCCGGGTCGGATCGCGGCATCCGTGTACGACGCGGACGGGTCGCAGTACGAGACGGTGGTACGCATCGAGCGGCTCACCGATGCGCAGTGGGATCGGTTCCTGGACCAGGTGGCCGTCAAGTCCGGACACCTGGCCGCACTGCTGGACCGGGACATGCCGCAGGAGCTGGTGACGGCGGCCGAGGACGCGGACGTCGGCCTGCTGCCGGGCATCGGCGACCTGGACCCGGACTGCGACTGCCCCGACTGGGAGTTGCCCTGCCGGCATGCCGCCGCGCTGTGCTACCAGGCGGCCTGGCTGCTGGACGCGGACCCGTTCGTGTTGTTGCTGGTCCGCGGGCGGGACGAAGGCAAGGTCCTGGACGGCCTGCGCGAGCGGGACCCGAGCAGCCGGGCCCCCGGGTCGCCGGCCGGCGCGCCCGGAGCCGGGGGCGGGGTCGCCGCCCGGGAGGCATACCGGGCGGCCGATCCGTTGCCCGCCGACCCGCCTCCGGTGCCGGACACCGTCCCGGCGATGGCGATCACACCTCCGCCCGGGATCCCGGCGGGCGCGCTGGAGTCGCTCGTCGCCGAAGCCGCGCGGCGCGCCCGCGAGCTGCTCGACGAGACCCACCCCAGGAGTCCGGCAGGAAGCCCGAGCGGCGGATGAGGAACGGGCCGGGCCTCGTGCCGCCGGCATGCCGCGGCCTCGGTCGGAAAATCCGATGAGCGGGGCCGGCGGCTCGTCCTAGGATGAACGGCCCATGGTCGCCGAGCGGACAGAGACGAAACCAACCATGCACACGCCGACGGGCCTCCCGCGTCAGGTCCTGATCTTCGACGCCGACGACACGTTGTGGGAGAACAACATCCTGTTCGAGCGGGTCATCGACGACTGGCTCGACTGGCTCGACCACCCCACGCTGAATCGGACCGAGATCCGCGCGATCCTGAACGACATCGAGGCCGCGAACGCGATCACGCACGGGTACGGCAGCAAGATGTTCCTGCGCAGTCTGGGCGAGGCGCTGGAGCGGCTGCACGCGCGGCCGGCCACCGAGGCGGAGCTGCGGCACATCGAGCAGCTCGCGGTCGCGCTGCTGGAGAATCGGGTGGAACTGGTGCCCGGCGTCGTCGAGACGCTCACCACGCTCGGCGCGCGCCACGACCTGATGCTGCTCACCAAGGGCGACACCGAGGAGCAGCAGCGCAAGATCGACGCGTCCGCGCTGGCCCCCCACTTCGGCAGCGTGCACATCGTGCCGGAGAAGGGCGTCGACGCCTATCTCGATCTCACCCGCACCCACGGGCTGGTGCCGGAGACGACCTGGATGATCGGGAACTCCCCCAAGTCGGACATTCTGCCGGCGCGCGGCGCGGGGCTGGGTGCGGTGTTCATCCCGAACGCGCACACGTGGGTCCTGGAGCAGAGCGAGTTGGACCCGCACGACGATCGGGTGCTGACGCTGACCGCGTTCCCCGAACTACTGAAGCACTTCTGATGGCGACGGACCGGCCGACGGCGCCGTCGGTGTCCTGCGTGTTCGTCTGCCACGACGGGGCCGGACGGGTGTTGTTGGCGCGCCGGGCGGCGGCGGCCCGGGACGAGGCCGGCACCTGGGACACCGGTGCGGGTGCATTGGAGTGGGGCGAGACGTTCGAGCGTGCGGTGGCCCGCGAGGTGCGCGAGGAGTACGCGACCGAGGCGTTGTCGATCGAGACCCTCGGGGTGCGCAACGTGCTGCGCGGGGACCCGGTCCGGTCGCACTGGGTCGCGGTGGTGTTCGCGGTCCGGGTCGATCCGGACCGGGTCGCCATCGGCGAGCCGCACAAGTTCGACGCGTTGGAATGGTTCGCGCCCGACGCGCTGCCGAACCCGCTGCACTCCCAGTGCGCCGCGGGCCTCGCGCTGTTTCGGGAGTGGCTCGTACGGGCCGGGTGACCGGGCCGGGCCGGCGCCGGTCGCACCCTCGCGGTGACCCGATCCCGGCCCGGTGGGCGGTGCCCGGGGTTCGATGACCGTGCGGGGTGCCGCCCGGGTCGGCGTGCGCGGAATCCATCGTTCCGGGCGGATCGGGGGGCCTCGCGAGCCGAACGGCGCGGACGGCGTCGTGCGTCACTCCGTCACGGGCCCCGCGAACAACATGCCGGCCAGCGCCCGGAAGGTGTCGGCCGGATCGCCGGCCTCGGGGATCCCACCGGACAGGCACAGGGTGGCGTAGCCGTGCGCGAGCGACCACGCGGCGAGCACCGCCCGGTCCATGTCGCCTCGGCGCTCGGCCGGCACCCCCGCGACGCCGCCGCGCAGCGACGCACCGGCCCGGGCCCGCAGGCGCAGCAGTTCCGGGTCCGTGCCGTCGACCACATGCGGGCGGTTCATCACCTCGAAGTGCGCGGGATGCGCGAGCGCGAAGCGCACGTACCGCACGCCGAGTTCGCGCAGTGCCTCCGAGCCGCCCGGGGCGACCTCGGCGAGCGCGTCGGCGAGCAGCCCGTAGCCCTCGGCGGCGATCGCGGTGAGCAGTCCGGTCCTGTCGCCGAAGTGGTGTGCGGGGGCCGCGTGCGAGACGCCCGCGCGGCGGGCCAGGTCGCGCAGGCTGATCGCGCCGATCCCGTCCGAGGCCACCACGTCCAAGGCGGCGGTGAGCACGGCGCGGCGCAGGTCGCCGTGGTGATAGGGGCGTCCGGTGGTCATGGGTCGATGCTACCCGGGATCTAGGCATTGACAAGTTTGCGATGGGCGAGCAATCTTGCCAGTGACAAGTTCGACGCCGGATTCGGCGACACGACCGCGGCCGAGCGGTCCCGGCACGACCGGGCCCAACCGCCCGGGAGGAAAGAGGACACGCCATGAGCGCGACGAACGAGACCCTGAACGCCGGACTGGTGCGCCGGATGTGGCAGACCCTGGAGCCGCTGCACGCGCTGAACTACTACTCGCCGGAGATGTTCGAGGAGGCTGCGGCGCTCGGCTATTCGGTGGACGAGCGATGGCCCGCGTACTTCGCGATGCGCGCCGCGGCGCTCGGTGCGGCCTCCGCCGAGTTGGTCACCTCGACCTTCTACAGCTTCAGCCCGGCGATGGTCGCCCGATACGTCCCGCAGGCCTGGGCGATCGCCGACCCCGCCGCCGTGCTCGCGGCCCGGCTGCGCGCGGCCGACGCCACGCTGCGCTCGGCGCTCGGCGAGCGGATCCACGCGCCGGAGATCGCCGAGGCCGCGGCGCTGACCCGCCGGGTGGCCGAGGCCGCCGACACCGTCGGTCGCCCGCTGGCGGCCGCGCACGCCGCGCTCCCCTGGGCCGACGAGCCGCACCTGGTGTTGTGGCAGGCGATCACCCGGTTGCGCGAACACCGCGGCGACGGCCACATCGCGGCCCTGCTGACGCACCGCCTGGACGGCGTCGAGGCGCTGGTCTCGCACAGCGCCGCCGGTGCGGCCCCGGCCGAGGTGTTCGCAAGCCGGCAGTGGACCGCCGACGAGTGGGACGCGGCACGCGAACGCCTGGTCGCCCGCGGCTGGCTGAACGCCGACGGCACCGCCACCGAGGCGGGCCGGACCGGCCGCGACTCCGTCGAGGCACTCACCGACGAACTCGCCGCCGGGCCATGGGAATGCATCGGCGCCGCCGAGGCGGCCCGACTCGCCGACCTGATCCTGCCCGCCGTGATGGACACGATCGGCACCGGCCTCCTGCCGATGCAGTCCACGCTCGGGATCGGCATGACGTACCCGCACCAGGGCTGATCGCGGGCCCGCGCGCTCCCCGCGCCCGGCCGCGGCGACCGGGTCACGGAAGCCGAAATCCTGGTCAGCGCGGACCCTTTCGCGCGGCGCCGGGCACGGATCCCGGCTTGGTCGGCGGCCTGGTGCCGGGCTTGCCGCGGATCGGGCGACCGGCGGGCCGGCCCGCCCGTCCGGCCGGGGGCTGTGCGGCGCCGGCGGCGGGCTCCGGTGCAACCGCGTCGGTCCGTCCGGCCCGCGCATGCGCCTCCCGGAGACCGTGTTCGATCGCGCCCAGCGTCGCCGCCAGCCGGGCCGGCTGCGCGCCTGCCGCGCCGCGCGGCAGGTCGGCGCAGCCGACCAGGCGCCCCGAGCCCGCGAACGGGCGCAGTTCCACGTCCCGGCTGCCGCCCGGCTCGAACCGGATCGAGGTACCCGCCGCGATGTTGGGCCGTATCCCGAACGTCGCCGCCCGGTCGAAGACGAGCGTCGGGTCGACCTCGAAGAAGTGGAAGTGCGACCCGACCCGGATCACCCGGTCACCGGTGTTGCGCACCGGGACGGTCAGCGTGCGGCGATCCGCCGCCGACTCGGCCGGGTGGTCGCGGTAGAGGTACCGCTGTGGTTGGGCCGTGACCATGGGCTGGACCCTCCTGGGCCGTGTCCGGTGGATCGTGGTGGATGAGGTCGCGTCGTCCGGGCCGTGGCTCGGCGTGCCGGAGAAGCAACCGCATGGTGGTTCCGTTCGGCTGTTTCTCCGGTGCGGCGAGACGGGCGCAGCGAGGAGCCCGAAGGGCGGATGCCAGGCGGCGCGGCCCCACCAGGATCCGCCGGACACGGCCTAGGCAACGGGAATCACGGACGCGGGCACGAACTCGCGGCCGTGGGTCGGGACGGGCGGCCGGCCGCGGTCGAGATGCGACCCGTCCGGGACGGTGGCCGACGGTGCCTGCGCCCCGACCGCCGCGAGGCCGTCGTCGCCGTGCACCCGCAGCCGCTCGACGGCCGAGCCGACCCGGGCCGCCAGCACCCCGGCCGCCGCCGGCCTCGACAACAGCGGGGCCACGCCGGGCACGGCCGGCAGCACGAAGGACGCGGGCAGCGCGACGGTCCGAGCCGCACCCAGCACGCGGCAACGCTCCAGTGCGCGGCCCAGATCCGGATCGCCGCCGATCAGCGCGACCTCGACGATCCGGTGCGGGCCGTGCTGCCACACCAGGCGGGCGATCCGGTACAGCTCCGCGTCCTCGTGCGCGTCCCCGGCCGGCGCCGCCACCAGCAGCGCGGCCCGCTCCGGCACCCGCGCCGCGGCGGCGCGCAGCCATCCGGTGAGCTGCTCCGCACCGGCGAACGGCCGACTCAGCAGCACCCGGGCCCGGTCCGCCGCCGGCAGCGCGAGCAACGTGCGTGCGGCGTCCACGGCCAGTCCCGGGTCCCGGCCCACCGTTATCGGCACCACGCACACCCGATCCGCGCCGGCCCGCAACACCGCGCCCACCGCCCGATGCAGTTGCCGGCCGCACGCCGCCGAAGTCACCTCGGGCCCGAACAACCCCGGCAGCGCCGCGCCGTTCGCGCTCTCGTGCCCGCCGACCACCACCACCGCCACCCGCTCCGACACGACTCAGCCGCCGATCGGGTCGACGCCGAACGCCGACGCCGGGCCGGCCGGCAACGACGCGGCGCACTCGTCGATCTCGCAGGGTTCCGCATTCATCGTGGATTCCTTTCTGCGGCGGGTACGACCGAGGGCCCGCCTCGGCCCGAGGCGTGCGGCGGCCCCGGCGGCCGGGCGCGGGCCGGGCCGACCGGCGTGCGGGCGCGCCGAGTCACGGGCCGCGGAGCCGGCTGCTCCGCGGACCCGGGACGAACGCGCGGGCCCCGGCCGGACCCTCGGTCGACGGTTGTCTCGTCCCGGGTATCCGCCGGACCAACCCGCCAACCTCACGCATCGGAGTGAAATACGACGGTGCCGCGACCGGAAACGTTCACCGGTTCTCGGCGCCCGGCACCGGCCGGCCGGCCCCGCGGCCTCCCTGCGTCGGGCCCGGATCGGGTAGACAGGCGTCATGAAGTTCCTCGTCCCGGCCCTCGTGGTCGTCCTCGTCGTGGCCCCCCTCGGGTGGTTCCTCAGCCGCCGCCGAACGCGCACCGCGCCGCCGCCGGTGCCCTCCGGCCGCTCGGCCCGCCCGGCTCCCGGCCAGATCTGGTGGGCCTCGGTGCCCTTCGACGAGGGCGACGAGGCCAAGGACCGCCCGTGCCTGGTCGTCCGGGTCGGCCCGCGCGGCGCCGAGGTGCTCAAGATCACCAGCCGGGACCAGAGCACCCGGGACCGCTACGTACGACTGCCCACCAAGACCTGGGATCCCGGTGCGGGCCGGCGCAGTTGGCTGGAGACCCGACCGCTGCGCACGATCGACCACGACGCCTTCCGCCGCCCCGCCGGCGTGTGTGATCGACGCGTGTGGTCCCGGATCAGTCGCGCCCACCGCGTGCGCTGACCGACCCCGCGACCGCCGCGTCCGCCGACCTGCACCACGCCCCCGGGCCGGCTCTCAGGGCTTCGGATCGGCCCCGTCCGCGAGTTCGTCGACGGCCAGATCCCCGGTCGGCAGGTGCGGCAGCCGATAGACCGCGTGTCCCACCAGGTGGGTCGCCACCGGGACGGTGGTCAGTTGGAAGAACGCCACCATCACCAGCATCCCGATGTCGATCCCGCTGCGCAGCCGCAGCCCCAGGCCGAGCGTGACCAGCAGCAGGCCCAGGACCTGCGGCTTGGCCACGGTGTGCATCCGTGACAGCGTGTCCGGAAAGCGCAACAACCCCACGCCCGCGACGAACGCGAGCGCACAACCCGTGAGCAGGCACACCGCGGACGCGCCGTCGGCGAACTCGCCGGCCCGCACGTCAGTCGCCCTCGCGCGCCGAGAAGCGCACGATCGACACCGACCCCAGGAAACCGACCAGGGCCAGCGCCAGCAACACCGGGACGGTCGTGGTGTGCCGGTTCAAGGTGGCCTCCGCCGCGATCGCGGCCAACATCACCGCGAGCAGCATGTCCACCGCGACCGCCCGGTCCAGGGTCGAGGGCCCGCGCACGAGCCGGATCAGGGCGAGCACCGCGGCCGCGCCGAGCAGCACGATCACGGCGCCGCCGACGAGCGGATTCATGGACCACCTCCGGGAGTTCCGGTCGAAACGGCACGTTCCTCGCGGGTACCGAACGCGGCCACCACACGAGCCTCCAGGCGCACCACCGCCCGCCGGGCCGCCTCCACCGAGGCAGGCGTCTCCGCGCCCAGGGCGTGGATGAACAACATGGTGGGCCGGCCCCGACGAATCTCGATCACGATGCTGCCGGGCAGCACGTTCAGCGCGAGCACGGTCAGCGTGAGCAGCAGGTCCGAACGCGTGGCCGACTCGACCCCCACCACCGAACTGCGTGGCAACCGGCCCGGCCACAGCGCCTGCCAGGCCACCCGCAGCGAGGACAGCACCAGGTCGAGCGCGAACCTGGCCACGAACCGGGCCAGTCCCCACGGCCGGAACGCCAACCGGTCGTGCGCCGGCGGCAGCGGCAGCAGTACCAGCACCGACACCGCGACCACGAGCCCGGTGAGCACGTTGGCAACGGTCAGGGTGCCCCACAGCGCGACCCACACCACGACCAGCCACCCCACCGGCAGCGGCGAGACACGCCGGGTGCGAATCCGGAGCCGGCGGGCGGTCACCGACCCGCTCCTCGGGCGAAGCCGCCGAGCAGCGGCACGGCCTCGATATAGGCGACCCGACCCACCAGTTCGACACCGATCCGATCGGTCAGCGCGACGAGCGGGCCGGCCAGCACGGTGAACGCCAACCCCACCACGACCAGGGCGCAGGTCGCCAGCGTCATCGCGCGCGGCAGCACATTGGCGGTGGCGGCCACGTCGCGCCCGCTCAGAGTCGCGCCGAAGGAGTACGCGGTCGCCCCCGAGGTGTCCGCCGAGCCGCCGAACACCTGCCCCCACACCCGGGCCATCGCGTACAGCGTCAACAGGCTGGTGCCCACCGCCGCACCGATCAGCACGTAGGCCGCCGCCGAGCCGGCCTCCGCGCCCGCCTGCAACAGCAGCCACTTGCCCAGGAATCCGGACAGCGGCGGAATCCCGCCCAGGTTCATCGCGGGCACGAAGAACAACACCGCCAGCGCCGGCGACATCCGCGCCAGCCCGCCCAGCAGGCCCAGGTCGGTGCTTCCGCCGCGCCGCTCGATCAGCCCGGCGACCAGGAACAACGAGGTCTGCACGGTGATGTGGTGCACCGCGTAGAACACCGCACCGGCCAGGCCCGCCGCGCTCGCGAGCGCGATCCCGAAGACCATGTAGCCGATGTGGCTCACCAGCGTGAACGACAACAGCCGGTTCAGGTCGCTCTGCACGATCGCGCCCAGGATGCCGACGATCATCGTCGCCGCGGCCACCACGAGCAGCAGATCACCCAGCCGCCCGTCCGGGAACAGCAGCGTCTGCACCCGGATGATCGCGTACACCCCGACCTTGGTGAGCAGTCCGGCGAACACCGCGGTCACCGGCGCGGGCGCGGTCGGATACGAGTCGGGCAACCACGCGGACAGCGGGAACACCGCCGCCTTGACCCCGAATCCGATCAGCAACATCGATTCCAGGACCAGTTGCACACCGGGATCCACCTCCGGCAGCCGCACCGCGAGTTGGGCCAGATTGACCGTGCCGGTCGCCGCGTACACCATCGCGATCGCGGACAGGAACACCACCGAGGAGAGCAGGCCGACCACCACATAGCCGGCGCCCGCCCGCACCCGGGCGGCGGTGCCGCCGACGGTCAGCAGCACGTAACTGGCCGCGAGCAGCACCTCGAAGCCGACGTACAGATTGAACAGGTCGCCCGCCAGGAAGGCGTTCGCCACTCCCGCGGCCAGGATCAGATAGGTGGGGTGGAACACCGACAGCGGCGTGGCCTCGTCCTCGTCCGCCCGGCCCTGGCCGATCGAATAGACCAGCACGCCCAGGGTGACCGCACAGGAGACCACCAGCATCAGCGCCGACAACCGGTCCGCCACCAGCACGATCCCGGTCGGCGCCGGCCACCCCGCCAACCGGGCCACCACCGGGCCGTCCCGATCGGCCGCCACCAGGAGTGCGATCGCCACACCGAGCACGGCGGTCAGCACCCCGACGCTGATCAGCCGCTGACCGCGCGGCAATCGACCGCCGATGGCCAACTTGAGCCCGGCGCCGAACAGCGGCAGCAGGACCGGGAGCGGCACCAGGTGGTTCATCGAATAGGCCCGTTCCGACCTCGCTCGGGACCGACGGGGTCGCCGACGCCGCGCGGAAACTCGGTGTCGGGCACGGCATCCACCACACTGTCCGCCCGGGCGACGGCCGCCCGCTCGGCCCGCGCCTGCCGGTTCAACTCGCGCCGCGCCCGCCGGAAACGGGCTCGCAGCTCGGCCTGTTGGATGCGGTGCTCGGACTTGATCCCGCGCAGCCGCAGCCGCAGTTCCTCGCGTCGCTCGCGCGCGATCCGCTGCGCCTCCGGTTGACCGCCGTGCCCGCTCGGATCCACGCCCAGCCGCCGGCACTCGGCGGCGTAGTTCGCCCGGGCCTCGGTCCCCAGCCGCCGCACCACCGCCCGACGCTCGGCGGTCTGCCTACGCAACTCGCGGCGCAGTCGCCGGTGTTCGGCGCGCAGATCGCCGCGCTCGGCGCGGCGCACCACGCGCAGGTCCTCGGTGTCGTCCTGGATCTCGTCGGATCCGGTCACTTCCCAGTGCCGATGCACCATCGACAATACGAACGCGGTCACCGCGAGCGTGATCACGATCGCGGTCAACACCATCGCGTGCGGCAACGGGTCGTTCATCGCGGCCGGCAGCGTCACCCCGAGCACCGGGGCGCCGCCCGCACGACCACCCCCGGCGAGCACGATCAGGTTGGCGCCGTTGCCGATCAGCACCACCCCGAGGAGCACCCGGGTGAGGCTGCGTTCGAGCACCAGGTAGACCCCGACGCCCACGAGCACGGCGGCGGTCAGTACCAGGATCATCGTTGGGCTCTTCATACGATCACCGTCCGTTCGGCGTCCCGGTCCCGGGTCTGTTCGATGCGTCGGTCCAACTCGGCGCCCAGCGCGCCGAGCACGTCCTGCACGAGGCCGACCACGAGCAGGTAGACGCCGATGTCGAAGAACACCGACGTCGCGATGTGCACGTCGCCGAAGGGCGGCAGCGTGCCGTCGATCACCGTGCTGCGCAGCGCCGACCCGCCCGCGATCAGACCGACCAAGCCGGTGCCCGCGCTGATCACCAGCCCGGTGCCGAGCAGCCGCCCGGCGGGCAGCGGTGCGGCTTCGGCCAGTTCGTACCGCCCGCCCGCGAGATAGCGCACCAGCAGCGCGAGCCCGGCGGTGATGCCGCCCGCGAAGCCGCCGCCCGGGGTGGAGTGGCCGCTGAAGAGGAAGTACAGCGACAACACCAGCACGGTCGGGAACGCGACGCGCGCGACCACCTCGAAGAGCACCGTCCGCCGTTCGGGGGCGAGCGTGTCGGCGGCGGTCAGCCAGGGGCCGTGCGCCGGGGCCGAGGTGGACTCGCCGGGGATATGGGCGCTGCTTCCGGCGGGGCCCGGCGCCCGGCCGGTGTCGGCGGTGCCGCCGATGTCTCTCTCCCTGCCGCCGGCCGCGGCCGCCGGGTCCGGGGCGCGGTCGCCCAGTCGGGGCAGTCCGCGGTCGCGGCGGACGAAGATCAGACTGGTCACGCCGATCGCGGCGACGGCCAGGACGGCGATCTCGCCCATCGTGTCCCACGCGCGGATGTCCACCAGCAGCACGCTCACGATCTCCTTGCCGCCCGCCTCCTTCGCCGCGGCGGCGAAGGCCTGGGACACCGGCGGCCGGGTCCGCGCGGCGAACGCGGAGACGGCGACGCCTGCGAGCACCACCCCGGTGAGTGCGCCCAGGGCGATGTGCACGACCCGGCGGCCGGGCCGGGTGGTGTCCGCGAACCGGCGCGGGAGTCGGCGCAGCACCAGCAGGAACACCACCACGCTGACCGTCTCGACCAGGCCCTGGGTGAGCGCGAGATCGGGAGCGCCCTGGAGCACGAACAGCGTTGCGCAGCCGTAGCCGGTGACCCCGACCAGGAGCACGGCGGGCAACCTGTCCCGGGTGCCGGCGGCGATCAACGCGGTGCCGATCACGAGCACGCCGACCACGACCTGGGCGGCCGAGTCGGACCAGCGCGGCGAGTGCGGGAACGGCAGCGGGAGGTTGCCCAGAGCGGTCGCGGCGGTGAGCGCGATCAGGCTGAGCAGGATCACTCCGACGTAGACCGGCATCGAGCCGCGCTGGGTGGTGCCGGTCAGTTGCAGCGCTCCCCGGTCCACGCCGCGCACGAGTGCGTCGTACAGGCGCGAGGGTTCGATCCGGGCGGTGGCCGATTGCAGGCGCAGCACCGGCTCGCGGGCCAGGAACAACACGATGCCCACGCAGATCGCGGCACCGGACAGGTTCAGCGCGATGCCCGGGCCGTGCCACAGCGCCAGGTGATAGGCGGACCCGGTGGGCGGGAACAGGTCGGCGTACGAGGAGATCCAGTGGTCCAGCGACCCCGCGGCGAGGCCGAGTGCGAGGCAGCCCGCGCCGAGCAGGACGGCGGGGCCGAGCAGCAGTCCGCTCGGCGGCTCGCACCGGGTGGTGGGTACCTCGGGTTTGCGGGCGAAGGCGCCCCAGACGAAGCGCAGGCTGTACGCGGCGGTCAGCGCCGACCCGGCGACCAGCATGCCGAGCACCACGGTGTCGGTGCGGCCCCGGTGCAGGAACGCCTCGTAGACCGCCTCCTTGGCGACGAATCCGGCCGTCGGCGGTAGTCCGGCCATGGACAGCGCGGCCACCACCGCGACCGCGCACGTGACCGGCATGGTCCGGGCCAGGCCGGAGAGCCGGCGCAGGTCCCGGGTGCCGGCCGCGTGGTCGATGATGCCCACCACCAGGAACAGGGTGGCCTTGAACAGGGCGTGGGCGACCAGCATCGCAATGCCGGCGAGCGCCGCGTCCCGGTTGCCCGCGCCGGTGACCACGATCAGCAGCCCGAGTTGGCTGACCGTGCCGTAGGCGAGCACCCGTTTGAGGTCGTCCTCGCGCAGCGCCCGCCAGCCGGCCAGGAGCAGAGTGGCACAGCCGGTGATCAGCACGATCGGTGGCCACGGCGCGAGTTCGGCGAAGCCGGGGGCCAGACGGGCGACCAGGTACACGCCGGCCTTGACCATCGCGGCGGCGTGCAGGTAGGCGCTGACCGGGGTGGGCGCCGCCATCGCGGCGGGCAGCCAGGAGCCGAACGGCACGATCGCCGACTTGGACAGCGCGCCGACCAGGATCAGTACGGTGGCGGTGGTCACGACGGTACCGCCGGGCGGGGCGGCGAGGATCTCGGAGAGCCGGTAGGTGCCCGCCGTCTCACCGAGCAGGATCAGTCCGACCAGCATCGCCAGGCCGCCGAAGGTGGTCATGGTCAGCGCCTGCATCGCGGCCCGGCGTGGGCCGCGGTGTTCGCTGCGATGGGCGATCAGCAGGTAGGAGAAGACCGTGGTCAGTTCCCAGAACACGTACAGCAGGATCAGGTCGTCGGTGGTGACCAGGCCGATCATTGCCCCGGCGAACGCGACCAGGACGCCGGCGAACGCCCCGAGACCGGGCTCGTCGGCGGCGAAGTAGCGCGCGCAGTAGACCAGGACCAGGACCCCCACGCCCGCCGCGAGGAACACCATCAGCAGCGCGAGCGCGTCGCAGCGAAACGCCAGCGAGACACCGTACCGGGGAATCCACTCGCGCGATTCGACCACGGACCGTCCGTCGAACACGGCCCCGGCCTGGGCCGACGCCCATCCCGTGGTCGCCACCGGAAGCGCGGCAAGCACGAGGAAGGCGTCCCGCCCGAGCCGCCGAACCAACCACGGGGCGACCGCCGCGACCACGAAGTACGAGGCCACCGAGAAGATCATGACGTCAAGATATGGGGCAATTCCCCCAAATCACCTCTAATCGGACACATGTCTCCCGTTTTTCCACCCACCCCACCAAGCTCCACCCGGCGAAACGCACCATCGGAGGACGACGACGGGGGCACGGGATGTCGGGGCTTCGGGGGGCTGAGCGTCCGGCTGCGGTTGGGGGACGGGCGCGAGCGCCGGCCCCCGACCGGGGGCTCCGGCTCGGGCTTTCCCTCGGCCCCTGCTCAGGTCGGGCGGGAACTCGTTCCCCGATATCCGAGCCGGGTCGGGCTCCGGGTGCGAGCCGGGTCGGGCTCGGGGTCCGAGCGGGCCCGGATCCGGCCCCGGGCCGGGCGGGTCGAGCCCGGCCACCAGCCCCGGGACGGGCTTCGACTCCGGCTCGGCCTCCGGGGTCGGGCCGGGCACCAAGTTGGGCTCCGAGCACGGGTCCGGGCCGGACTCGGGTCCGGCTCGGCCACCGACTCCGGCTCGGCCACCGACTCCGGCTCGGGCACGGCCTCCGGCTCGAGTCAGGGCGAACTCCGACTCGGGTCGGGCTCCGACCCCGGCTCGGCCACCTGCCACGGCTTGGGCGCCGGCTCCGGTTCGGGTGCTCAGTCGAGGACGGAGCGGACCGCCTCCGGGGTGCGGGCGACTACGGCGCTGCCGTCGTCGGCGGTGATGATCGGCCGTTGGATCAGGATCGGATGCTCCGCCAACGCGGCGATCCAGCGACCCCGTTCGGCCGCCTCACGGGCCCACGTCTTCAGACCCAGCTCACCGGCGATCGCCTCACCGGTTCGCGCGATGTCCCACGGCTCCAGCCCCAGCCGAGCCAGGACGGCTTCCAGCTCGGCCACGGTCGGCGGCTCCTCCAGATAGCGCCGCACGGTGTACTCGGTCCCTTCCGCATCCAGCAGAGACAACGCCGACCGACACTTCGAACACGCGGGATTGATCCAAATCTCCATGACCCCCGACCGTACCCCTCGCCCCGCTCCGGCCCCACCACACTCAACACCCAGCCAACCGAATTGCCATCCCGGTCCCTGACGAGGCCAACCCCCGCAGCCCAGCCGACCCCCGGAAAGCCACCCACCCGAACCGGCCGAACCTTCGACCCGGCCGCTGCTCGAAACGAACGAAGCGAACTCCCATGGGTGGTCGAACCATCAGCCCGGCCGGCGTTTGAGGCCCGACCCGACCAACGCGACACTCAACGTCCGCCGAAACCACCAGCCCGGCCGGCGCTCGAGGCCGTCGAGGAAGAAACCGGGTCGCATCGGCGACGGGGCGCCGACCGTCCCCGCTGCCGCCTGCCGCCTGCCGCCTGCCGCCAGGCATCACGCGTCGCCGAATGCGTCCAAGTCGCCCGAGGGGTCGGCCCCGATACCGAAGGCGGTCGCGTAGGCCGGAGCGCCGAGCGCCCCGCGGGCCGCCGCCTCGATCCGCGTCACGTCGCCGCGTTCGGCGACCGGCAAGGGCGCGCCGATCGAGGCCCGAGTGCGTCCGCGCGGCCCAGCAGGGTCGCCGCCTCGGCCGGCCGGCCCGAGATCGCCTCGACCCCGGCCAGGCCCTCCAGCGCCAGTGCGACGGCCCGCGGATCGCCGGATGCCCGCGCCGCCGCCAAGCCCTCCGCATGCAATTCCCGCGCGCCGACCGCATCCCCCCGCAGTTCGGCCACGAAGCCCAACTCGGCCATCAGCAGCGTCACTCCGTAGAACGGCACGCCGTCCTCGTGCAGCCGACGATTCCACTCCAGGGCATTGCGCAAATGCCGCTCGGCCGCCGCGAGGTCTCCCGCCCGCCGCGCCCCCAGTCCGAGCCCCACCTCGGCGAACTCCTCGGCGAACCGGTCCGACTGCTCGACCGCGAGCTGCCGCGCACGCTCGTGGAACTCCTCGGCCCGTCCGAATTCGCCCCGCAACAGCGCGATTCGGCCGAGCCCGGACCACCGGTACGACACATCCGTCCACAGGCCCAACTCCTCGGCCCCGAGCAGCCCTTCGCGATGCAGCGCGGCGGCGCGTTCGTACTCGCCGGACACCTCGGCCACATAGGAGAGTTGGTCCGACGCCTGCACGAGTCCCCACCGATCGCCCAGCGCCGCGAACCGTGCCGCCGCATCCGCCGCCGCCTCACCGGCCGCCGCCAGGTCACCGCGGAACATCGCCGCCTTCGCCCGACCGGTCAGCGCCGCCGCGACGCCCCACGTGTCGTCCCCCGCCCGGAAGCCGGCGAGGGCCCGTTCGATCAGTTCGCCGCCCGCGACCGCGTCGCCCACGTGCAGGTGTGCCAGGCCCAGGAACCATTCGGCCCGGGCCCTCCCCGGCACGGTCCCCTCGTACGCCCGCAACGCGTCCCGACTCTGCCGCACCGGATCGCTGCCGTCCCCGATCAACATCGCGAACCCGGCCCGCCATGCTCCCGCCGCCGCCCGAGCCGAGTCCACCGCGTCCGCATCCGCGGGATCCGCCCGACCCTCCACCGCCACCGTCAACGCCGCGTCCAACGCCCGCCACGCCTCGCGATAGCGCCCCCGCAGGAACCGGTACCACGCCGCCCCACCCGCCAGCCGCACCGCGAGCCCCGCGTCCGCGCGTCGCACCGCGCCGTCCAGTGCGCTGCGCAGGTTCCCGTTCTCCGCGTCCAGCCGGGTCAACCACTCACGCTGATCGGGGCCGTACAGACGCGATCCGGCGTACTCGACGAACTCGGCCACGAAGCCGTCGTGTCGACCCTGCACCACATCGAACTCACCCGCCGCGTGGAGGTGTTCCACGCAGTACGCGGCCACCGACTCCAGCAGCCGATACCTCGGCCCGTACGGCCCCTCGACCACCACCACCAGCGAACGATCGACCAACCGCCCGACCAGATCGAGCACGTCGGCCCGGGCCACCTCGGTCCCCGAGCAGACCGCCTCCGCAGCCTCGGGGGCACATCCGTCCGCGTGGATCGCCAACCGGCGCAGCACGATCCGCTCCGCCGTGCCGAGCAGTTCCCAACTCCAGTCGATCATCGCGCGCAGCGTCTGCTGCCGGGCCGGCACCCCGCGCCGACCCGCACCGAGCACCCGGAACCGGTCGTCCAGGCGCGCCGCGAGGCCGTGCACCCCGAGCCCGCGCACCCGGGTGGCGGCCAGTTCCAGAGCCAGCGGAATCCCGTCCAGGCGACGGCAGATCGCGGCGATCGCGTCCGCCGTATGGGCGTCCGGTACGAACCCGGGTGCCGCGGCGGCCGCCCGGGCCACGAACAGCCGTACCGCCGTGGACTCGGCCAGTGCCGCCGGCGCCGCCCCGACGGCCGGCACCACCAACGGCCGTACCACGCAGAACATTTCGCCGCCCACCGTGAGCGGCTCCCGACTCGTGGCCAGGATCCGCAACTCCGGCGCGGCCCGCAGGAGCAGGTCGGCCAGTTCCGCGACCGGTTCGATCACGTGCTCGCAGTTGTCCAGGACCAGCAGCAGCCCACGCCCGCGCAGTGCGTCCGCCAGCCGGGTCCGCGACTCGGCCGCGCGATGCCCCGCACCGGCCGTCACCTCGTCCCGGATGCCCAGCGCCGAGGCGATCGCGTCCGCCAGGTCGTCGCCGCTCGGGTCGCGCCGACCGGCCAGTTCGACCAACCACACCCCGTCCGGGAAGGCTGCGTCGTCGACCGCCCGGGCCGCACTCTCCAGCGCGAGCCGCGTCTTGCCCACGCCGCCGGGGCCGGTCAGCGTCACCAGCCGGGCGCCCCGGAGCAGCCCGTCGACCTCGGCCACGGCATCCTCGCGGCCGACCAGTTCGGTCAGCGCCGCGGGCAGATTGCTCCGCGCCCGCGCAGCAACCCCCGCCGCCACCCCGGTCGCCGCATCGGCCGGCGCCGCAGCCGCGGCCAGGCTCGGATCCTGCGCCAGGATCGCCCGATGCAGCGCGGCCAACTCCGGCCCCGGATCCAGGCCCAGTTCCTCCGCCAACCGTTCGCGCAGTTCGGCGTACCCGGCCAACGCCTCCTCCTGCCGTCCGGAGCGGTACAGCGCACGCAAGTGCGTCGCACGCAGCCGCTCCCGGACCGGATGCAGCGCGACCCGTTCCCCCAACTCGTCGGCAAGCAGCGTGTGTTCACCCAGTTCCAAGCGCGCCTCGGCGTAGTCCTCGATGGCGGTCAGCCGTTGCTCGTCCAGCCGGGTGATCGCCGTGCGGGCGAACTCCTCGTCCCGAAAGTCGGCGAACGCCGGCCCACGCCACAGCGCGAGCGCATCCGCGAGCAACCCCGCCCGGGTACGCACGTCGGCAGCGGCCCGCGCCTGCGCGATCAACTCGGCGAACCGGTCCGCATCCACGGCGTCCGGATCCACGCGCAGCTCGTAGCCGGGCGGGCGGTAGGCGACCAGTTCGCGACCTCCGGGCTCGGCCGCCTCCAGCGCCCGGCGCAACTGGGAGACCTTGGTCTGCAGCGTGTTCGTCGGATTGCCGGGCGGGTCCGCGCCCCACAGGTCCTCCACCAACAGGTCCGCGGAGACCGGGCGGCCGCGGTGCACGAGCAGGTCCGCGAGCAGCGCACGCACCTTCGACTCCGGGACCCGAACCGGCCGTCCGTCCGCGGTCCACACCGCCGGCGGACCCATCACCCCGAAGCGCATGCCGTCACGTTAGCGCAGGTCAACCGGGCTCTGACGGTCGACCGCGGGCATCCGTGCGTGGACCCGCAGGATTCCGTGCGCGGCCGGCGCCACTCTCGTGTCATCGAGTTCGGGACGCCGCGAGACACACCGAACGACACGAAACACCGAACCCGGGAGCCCACACCATGTCCACGAACACCAGCACCAACGCCACCACCGCTACCGCCGCCGACGCCCTCGTCACCACCGGCCGCGAGATCCGCCTGGCCGCCCGCCCCGTGGGCGCCCCCACGGCCGCCGACTTCGAGCTGGTCACCGCCGCGATCCCGGCCCTGACCGAGGGCCGGATCCTGGTCCGCAACACGTGGATGTCGGTCGACCCGTACATGCGCGGCCGGATGGACGATGTCGAGTCGTACATCCCCCCGTTCGAGCTCGGCGCGGTCCTGGACGGCAGCGCGGTCGGCGAGGTGATCGCCTCCCGCTCCGACGCGATCCCGGTCGGCGCGACCGTGTCGCACTTCGCCGGCTGGCGCGAGTACGCGGTCGTGGATGCGGCGACCGCCATCGTGCTGGACACCTCCGCGGTACCCGCCCAGGCGTACCTCGGTGTGCTGGGCACCACCGGTCTGACCGCCTACGCGGCGCTGACCGAGGTGGCCCCGGTCCGCGAGGGCGACACCGTGTTCGTGTCCGGTGCGGCGGGCGCGGTCGGCAGTGTGGCCGGCCAGATCGCCCGCAAGCTGGGCGCCGCCCGGGTGATCGGCTCGGCGGGCGGCCCGGCCAAGGCCGCCCGGCTGCGCGACGCGTTCGGCTACGACGTCGCGCTGGACTACCGGGCCGGCGCGATCGGCGACCAGCTCGCCCAGGCCGCTCCCGAAGGCATCGACGTCTACCTCGACCACGTCGGCGGCGACCACCTCGAAGCGGCCATCGCGAACGCCAGGGTCGGCGCCCGGTTCGCGCTGATCGGCGCGATCAGCGGCTACAACGCGACCGAGCCGGTGCCCGGCCCGAGCAACATCTTCCAGGCCTACGTCCGGCGGTTGAACCTGCGCGGCCTGTTGGTCACCGACCACTTCGCACTGTTCCCGGAGTTCACCGAGCGCGCGATCGGCTGGCTCGGCGACGGTTCGCTGCGCACGGAGGAGACCGTGTTCGAGGGCATCGAGCAGGCTCCCGCCGCCTTCCTCGGCGTGCTCGACGGCGTCAACACCGGCAAGATGCTCGTCCGCCTGGCCGACTGACCCGCCCCGCCCGCTCCCTCCGGCACCGACACCACCACCGAGGAAGGCCACGCCGTGACCACCGAAGCGCCGCACGCCCTCGTCGTCCTCGCCCACCCGCGGGCCGACTCGCTGACCGCACGGGTCGCCGCCCGAACCCGAGCCCGGCTGCGGGCCGACGGCCACACCGTGGACGTACTCGACCTGCACGCCGACGGGTTCGACCCGCGGATGACCGTCGAGGACGAACCCGACTGGGCCGACCGGGACAAGGTCTACAGCGCGGAGGTACGCGCACACATGGCCCGGATCGAGGCGGCCGACACGATCGCCACCGGCGCCCACGACACCACCCTCCTCACCTCCACCGAAGAGGTGCTGACCACCTTCACCCACCCCGCCCCCACCCCCTGACCCCCCAAACCCCAAGGCGCCGGCCGGATCCCCGGCCGGCGCACAAGGCAAACAACGACTCGGCCGCCACACATCGGCCCCGCCGGCGCATGAGGCCAGTCAGCCCGGCCGGCGCATGAGGCCGATCAGCCCCGCCGGCGCTTGAGGCGAAACAGCCCCGCCGGCGCTTGAGGCGACCTCGGCCGAAGGCCAGGTCCAATCAGCCCCGCCGGCGCATGAGGCCGATCAGTCCCGCAACCCCATCGCGTCAGCGGGATTCCCCCGCAACGCCACGCGACCAGGCACGACCGTCGCCACGAACGCCAACCCCGTCGCCGCCACCAGCACCGCCGCATACGTCAACGGCGGCGCATACGGAGAAGCACTCGCGGTCATCCCGACGCTGTACGCGGTCAACGTCGCGTACGCGACCACCGACCCCAGCACGGCGGCCAACACCACCACGGCCCCGGTCTCCCAGCGAAGCATCCGCATCACCTGCCGACGCGTGGTACCCACCAGTTGCAGGAGCGCGAACTCCCGCCGCCGCGCCGAAGTAGCCATCACCAGCGTGTTCACCACCGCGATGCCGGTGAACGCGATGATCAGGCCCATCGCGACGTAGTTGACCTGGGCCTGGGTGCCGGCCTGGTCCCGACGCGCCTGCTCGACCTCGCCCCGATCCAGCACCCGGACCCCGGGGAATTCGCCCAGCGCCCGCTGCAACGCCTCCCGCGACAGCGCCGACCCGGCCGCGGCCGCGTCCGTACCGGAAATCAGCACCGCCTCCGCCGCCGGCCGATCCACGTGCGCCGCCACCAGCGCATGAGGCAGCGTCAGGTCGCCGAAGCCCAGGCCGCGTTCGTACACCGCGATCACCTTCAGGGTGACCTGGACCCCGTCGCCCATGGTGATCCGCAGATCGTCGCCGACCCCGACCCCCTTGGTCCTGGCCGCCTGTTCGCTCACCGCGACCGTGCCGTCGGCGAGCGCCGCGAACGAGCCGGACCGGGTCTTCGGGTCGAGCGTGCGCTGCACGCCCTGCGGAGTGACGCCCTGGGCCGGGAACTTGTCCTGGCCGGCCCGTACGAGCGTGTGCAGGACCGCGGTCGCCACCTCGACCCCCGGCACCGCCCGCACCGTCTCCGCCGCCCTGCCCGGCACCCCGGGGCCCGCGACCAGCGTGTACGAGGCCAACGTGCCCGCCTTGGCCTGCTCCCCCGCGGCGTGACTCGCGGTGGTCTGGGTGAACAGAATGGTCGACGCCATCGCCACCGCCAGGCTCAGCGGAGTCACCACCGCGGCCACCCGTTCGGCGGCCGCCCGTGCGTTGCGCGCCGCGAGGAACCCGCTGATCGGCGACAGGCGCCCGACCACCAGACCCAGCACGGCAATACCCGCGCGCGCGAGCAGCGGACCGAGCAGCGCGATCGCGACGGTGGCGACGATCACCGTCAGGAAGGTGACCGGTGTGGACTTGGGTTCGGTGTCCAGGGTGCGCAGCACCAGCAGGAGTACGCCGTAGCCCAGCGCCGCGACCACGCCGCCGATCGTGCGCACGACGCCGAGCCGCGGTCGTTCGATCGCGGCGTCCGCGAGCGCCTCGGTCGGCCGGATCCGCGCGGCTCGGCGCACCGACACGCGCGCCGCCGTCCAGGCCGCGAGCAGGGTCAGCAGCACCGCGCCGATCGGCGGGATCGCACTCAGCTTCAGCGCCGGCGTGTCCGGCATCACGCCGAACGCGACGAACCGCCCGTGCAGCCAACGGGCCAGCCCCAGCCCGCCGAACGCGCCGAGTGCGCCCGCGATCAGGCCCACCACCAGTGCCTCGCGGCCCACCATCCGGCGGATCTGCCGAGGCGTCGCGCCGATCGCCCGCAACAGCGCGATCTCGCGTCGGCGCTGCTGGACGGACAGCGCGAAGGTGCCCACCACGACCAGGATCGCCACCAGCAACGAGGTGCCGCCGAGCGCGCCGCCCAGGCTGACCAGGGTCACCCGGGCCTTGGCCGCGGCGGGGAACTCGGCCGGCCCGCGATCGGTACCGGTACGCAACTGCGCGCCGGTGCCCGCCAGGGCCTCCCGGGCCGCCGCGCGCACGGTGCTCGGGTTCGCGCCGGGTGCGGTGAACAGGCCCGCCGAGGCGACCTGTCCGGGGTGTCCGGCCAGCCGTCGGGCGTCCGCATCGGCGAAGAACACACTGGCCTGCCGGGCCAGGGCGTCCCGGCCGGGCGGCGCCGCGATGCCCACCACGCGGTAGGCGCCCGGGGCCTGGCCGGCCTGCACGGTGACCGTGCCGCCGACCGGGACCGCGGCCCGGCGGGCCAGATCCGCGTCCAGTACGACCTCGCCGGGTGCCGTCGGTGCCCGGCCCGCACGCAGCGTGAACGGGGTCAGTCGGGCCGACTCCCAGGCGTGCCCCCACGCGTTGTCGTCGGTGTCCAGGGCCCGGCCGGAGGCGGTGAGCACGTGGGCCGAGAAGGTCAGTTCCGGGACCACGGCCTCGATGCCCGGTACCGCGCGCAGTTTGTCCACGGCGGTCGTGTCCAGCCACGCCCGCTCGGTCAGCGGCTTCGACTTGGTCTTGGTCTTGCCCTTCTTGTGCTTGGTCCAGTGCAGGTTCTGGTCGGCGGTGACCACGGTGTCGGTACCGGCGTAGCGTTCGATCCGGATGTCGCCGCGCAGGCCGGTCTCCAGCAGCGCGCCGCACGCGGTGACCAGGGCGGCCGCGCACACCAGGGCGACGAACGCGCCGGCGAAGCCGCCCTTGCGGGCGCGCAGGGTACGCAGGGCGAGGAAGAGCATCAGGCCCACGCGCCCAGGTGCGTCATCCGGTCCGCGATCCGGTCCGCGCCGGCCCCGGCCAGGGTGTCGGTGATCCGTCCGTCGGCGAGGAAGAGCACCTCGTCCGCGTAGGACGCGGCGACCGGGTCGTGGGTGACCATCACCACGGTCTGGCCCATCGCGTCCACGGTGTCGCGCAACAGCGCCAGCACCTCCTTGGCGGTGACCGTGTCCAGCGCGCCGGTGGGTTCGTCGGCGAAGACCACCTCGGGCCGGGTGACCAGCGCGCGGGCGATCGCGACCCGCTGCTGCTGGCCGCCGGACAACTCGGCCGGCCGGTGTTCGGTACGCCCGGTCAGGCCCACCCGCTGGACGATCTCCGCCGACCAGGCCCGGTCCGCCTTGCGGCCGGCCAGGCGCAGCGGCAGCGTGATGTTCTCCAGCACGGTCAGCGAGGGCATCAGGTTGAACGCCTGGAAGACGAAACCGATCCGCTCGCGCCGCAGTTCGGTCAGGCCGGTCTCGGACAGCCCGGACAGGTCGGTGTCGCCGAGCCGCACGCTGCCGCTGGTCGGCCGGTCCAGGCCGGCGGCGCACTGGAGGAACGTGCTCTTCCCGGAGCCCGAGGGCCCCATGACCGCGGTGAAGCTGCCACGCCGGATGCCGACGGTGACGTCGTGCAGTGCCGTGACCGCGGCGGTGCCCTTGCCGTGGATGCGTCCGACGCCGGTCAGCGACACGGCGTCGGGTATCCGGTCGTGCGTACTCATGGTGCGGTGCCGCCCTTGTCTCTTCGGATGGGGATCGATGCCGAGCCGGACGGATTCCGGAGTCGCCGACACGTGCGCCGACGCGCGGCGCATCGACGGCTCGGTGCTCGGGTTCGGGGTCGGGTGAAATGCCGAGGTCTCGGACGGCCGGGTCTCGAAAACTCGGATCTCGAAAATTGGGTCATTCGGGTCTCGAAGAGCGGGCCCGGACAGCCGGGTCCCGCGTGCCGGTGCGCCCGGCCGCCGGCGCCCGCACGCGTCGGGTGCCGGAAACCGAATGCCGGCCCGACCGCTCAGAGCCGGCCGGTTCCGGGCTCACCGCTACCGGGGTCGGCGCTCTCCGGTGCCCCCTCGTCGGCCCGCCCACCGTCGTGCTCATCGTCGGCCCCGCCGTCGTCGCGCCCACCGTTCGTGGCCGGGAACGTGAGGAAGCGGGTCCGTACCGCGCGGGCCCCGGCCGGCAGCGGTCCGGCCCGCTTGTACCGGTTGAGGAGCGCGATGTACTCCTCGAAGAACTCGCCCAGTTCGGCCGGGGTGACGTGGATGGTCCCGCGCGAGTACGGCATGTCCATCCCCCCTTCGGCCTCGGTCGTGGTCTGCGCCCTGCGGTATTCCTCCAGGTCGGCCGCGAATGCCAGGCGGTTCAGCTCGTCGACGACCGGCCGAATCTCCTCGCTCTGCTCGCTGCGCGGCGGGAAGCGCAGGTCCCGCTGTACGGCGCGCCACCACCGCTCGCGCCCGTGCGCGTGCGGATCCACGAAATCCTCGACGAACCCGTGTCGGGCCAACTCCCGGAGGTGGTAGCTGGTCGCGCCGGTGTTCAGTGCCAGCGCCCGGGCCAGCGACGCGGACGTCGCGGGCCCACTCGCCTCCAGTTCCCGCAGGATCCGTTGGCGTCGGGGGTGCGCCAAAGCCTTCAGCGCTTCGAGTTCGCTGACATCTCGGCGTTCCGGTGACACGGCCACATATGCACAATAATCTGTGCACAGGAAATTGTGCAATGGTTTGCACGGCGATCGCACCCACCACCCGAAGACGCGGCGGGTCCGAAATGCCGGTCGATCACCCGAGGCCGATCAGGCGGAGCAGGGCCACCGCCATCGGATCGTCACCCCGATCTCACTCGACCATCGCGAGCAGCTTGGTCACCGTGTTCCAATTGCGGACGGTGGCCGTGTTGCCGAGCTTGCGGGCCAGGATCGGCGACAGCCGGGCCTTGCCCAGACCGTCCGGGAAGTACATGTACAACTCGCGGTCGCCCAGCCGCAGTTCGTCCGGCGCGTAGCCGGCCGGATCGACCCGGCCGAGCTCCGTCGGATCGGCGGCCGGGCTCAGGAACGCCACCGCGCACTTGGCCGGGTCGGATACCTCCAGGGGATTCGCCGCGACCACCGCGCGCATTTCCGCGCCGCTGCGCACCATCACGTCGACCGCGAATCCGAACTCGCCGGCCAGCCCGGCCTCGATCGCCGCCACCAGGTCGGCGGTCGGCTGTTCGGCCGCCTCGAAAACCGCGTTCCCGCTCTGCAACAGCGTCTTGACCTCGGTGTATCCCAGCTCGGTCAGGACACGACGCAGATCCGCCATCGGCACCCGGCGATGCCCACCCACGTTGATGCCGCGCAACAGCGCCACGTACTTCGTCACCACGTGCCTCCTTCGCGCCCGGGATCGCCCGTACGACGCCCGCTCCGCGCACCATGATCGAACCGATCGCGCCGATTCCATCGCATCCGGCGACGGCACGCCGAAGCGGGCCCGATCGCGGCGGATCGCCTCGCCCCCGGCGGCCCCGGCCCGGATTCGCCCGGACCGCCTCGGTCGACCGGTTCCGCCCGACCGGCCGACCGACCGACCGACTCGGCCGACCCGTTCGGCCGACCGCCTCAGCTCGGCCAGTTCTCCAGCGCCACGTGCAGTGCCTCCACCGCCCGGTCGAAGGACTCGCTCGGCTTGCGTACGTGGCCGAACCCGCCGTTGCCCTCGAGCACCGCGAAACCGTGGAAGACGCTGCGCAACAGCCGTCCCGCGTCGGTCAGGTCCGGCTCCTCCAGACCGTAGGCGCGCAACATCGCGTAGGTGTTGTCGAGATTGCGCCGGTAGCCCTCCGAGGTGGCCAGCAGCGCCGGGTCGATCCGCGCCTGGGTCGCCGCGTAGCGGCCGGGACGCTCCAAGGCGAACTCCCGGTACGCCCGGGCGAAGGCGATCAGCGCATCCCTGCCCGCCCGGCCCGCGACCGCCGCGCCGATCCGATCGGCCAGTTCGTCGGCGGCCAGCATCGCGATCCCGAGCCGCAGTTCCTGGAGGTTCTTCACGTGCGAGTACAGGCTCGCGTCCTTGACCCCGAAGCCGCGCGCCAGCGCGGTCAGGGTGATCTTCTCGAACCCCACCTCGTCCGCCAGATCCGCCGCCGCACGCGTCACCCGTTCCGCCGTCAGTCCCGCCCGAGCCACACGCCACCCTTCCGTCGCGGCGCCGGTCACCGCGCCGTCCGCGTTGCCTAGAGCCTCTAGGTATTTGCCTAGGGTACCTAGGCACTGTTAGTTTCCGCCGCATGAACCCACTCACCGAGCAGGACATCCGTACGTCGTTCGTCAACTGTTCCAAAGGTGCCGCACAGCGCCTTCCGGTACCCCGTGACCTGGCCGAACGCCCGTGGGCCGACCTGGATTTCCTGGGTTGGGGAGATCCGGGGGCACCCGACCGCACCTATCTGGTCACCGAATACCGGGGCGGGATCGTCGGCCTCGCCCTGCGCTTTCCCGCCCAGCAGCGAGGCTACCTGCACCGCAGCATGTGCTCGTTGTGCCTGACCACGCACCCGGGCCGCGGCGTCTCGCTGATGACCGCGCGCAAGACCGGGCGGGCGGGCCGGGACGGCAATTCGTTCGGCGTATACATCTGCACCGACCTCGCCTGCTCCCTGTACACCCGCGGCCTCAAGGCCCCGGCGCCCGGCGGGCGTTTCGAGGAGTCCCTGACCCTGGCCGAACAGATCGAACGCACCCGAAGCAACCTGTCGGCATTCCTGGCCAAGGTCATCGAGTAGACCGCCGCCCGTGCCTCGGGGTCCGGATCATCGGGCGGCCGGTCCCGCATCCGGTCGCGGATTCGACCTCGGACCCGGGACCGGCCGAAAGGCCTTGACCTCGAGTGGCGTCGAGGTTGCAAGATCACTCTCGACGAGATGGGACCAACCGTCTTCCAACCACGAGGAACTCGCACATGATTCTGGTGACCGGGGCAACCGGAAACGTCGGCCGACAGGTGGTCGGGCAACTACTGGCCGCGGGAGTTCCCGTGCGGGCCCTGGCGCGTCGTCCGGAGGCGGCGGGGTTGCCCGCCGAGGTCGAGGTGGCGGCCGGGGACCTGGCCGAGCCGGACACCCTCGCGGCGGCTCTGACCGGGGTCGAGGCGGTGTTCCTGATCTGGCCCTTTCTCACCACCGAGGGCGCGCCCGGCGTGCTGGACGCGGTCACCGCGCACACCGATCGCGTCGTCTACCTCTCCTCCTCGCGCGTGCGCGACGACGTCGACCGCCAGGGCGACCCGATCAGCGGGCTACACGCCGGGATGGAAGGCGTGATCGCGAAGTCGACCGCCGCGTGGACCTTCCTCCGAGCGGAGACCATCGCGAGCAACGCCCTGGGGTGGGCCGGCCAGATCCGCGAGTCCGGCGTCGTCCGCGGCCCGGACCTGGCCGCCAAGCCGGTCGTGCACGAACGCGACGTCGCCGCATCGGCGGTCCGCGTGCTCACCGAGGACGGCCACGCGGGGGCCACGTACGTCCTGACCGGTCCGGAGGTGGTCGGCCGGGCCGACCAGGTCCGGCTGATCGGCGCGGCGATCGGCCGGACGCTGCGCTTCGAGCCGGTCCCGGTGGCCGCCGCGCGAGCCCGGATGCTCGCCGACGGCCGCCCGCCGGCCCTCGTCGACGCGCTCCTCGCCGGGGCCGACGCACCCGCCGAAACACCGCTGATCACCACCACGATCCGGGACCTGACCGGCACCCCGGCCCGCTCCTTCGAAACCTGGGCCCGGGACCACCGCCCCGACTTCAGCTGACCCACCGCGCGTCGCGGGGCGGAGAGGGGGCGGCGCGGAGAGGGCGCAGCGCGCAGACGGCGGGGGAACAGCCCACGCCGGGGACAGCCTCCGGTTGCGCGGCACGGCGCGGAAGCCGGGAGATGAGGCGAAAGGCGGCTCGACGAGGCCGGGGGTGCGGCGCAATCCGGGGCGGGGCGGAGGGCCCACGGCGGGGCCGCGGGGGACGTAGGGGCCCGGCGGCGCACGGGTGGCCGGCGGTTTGCGCGGCCCAATGGCGCGGACCCCGACGGCGCGCCGAGCCTGAATGCCCCACCCCTGCCCGGGGCCACGACAGCGGACCGGGCACGGGAGAGGGAGCAAGAGACGATCCGCGCGGGCACGGCCGTGTGCGGCCGACCGGAAAACGGTTCCCGGCCGGCCGCACACGGCCGTCCGAGTCAGGCGCCGATCGACCGGAAGACCGCCGCCGCGAGCCGGGTGTTCTCCGGGGCCGCGCCGCCCGGGTAGGCGAAGCGACGTCGGGTGTAGGCGTAGGCGGTGCCGCTTCGGGGGTCGGCGAAGCCCAGTGAGCCGGCCGCACCGCTGTGGCCGAACGCGTCGTCGCCCAGGAACTCGTAGCGCAGGCCCAATGCCTCGAATCCCAGCGCGAAGTGGTCGTGCTCGCCGGTGACCAGATCGGTGCCGCCCCAGCGCACGTGCGCGAACTCGGCGACGGTGTCCGGCTTGAGCAGCGCCGGCCGACCGTCCAGACCGGAGATCGCGGCCGCGTACATCCCGGCCAGCCCGCGTGCGTTGCCGACACCGCCCGAGGAGGCCGGGCCCAGCGCGCGCACCTCGCGCGTGTTGGCGAACTCGACCAGGTCCGTGGCCGGTTCGGCGTTCAGGTTGAAGGCGACTCCGGTACGGCCGAACCGATCGGGCGCGTCGGCGGCGATCCGGGCCCGCTGCTGCGGGGTGGGCTGCATCGGCAACATGTCCAGCGTGCGGGCCTCCAGTTCGAGGGGCAGGCCGAGGTACATGTCCAGGTCGTGCGGCGCACGCACACGCTCTTCGTAGATCTCCTGGAGCGAACGCCCGGTGGCCCGGCGCACCACCTCGCCGGTGAGCGCCCCGATCACGAAGGCGTGGTAGCCGTACGCCGTGCCCGGCTCCCAGAACGGCCGGTGGCCGGCCAGGCGCTCGGCGAGCAGCCGGTCGTCGGCCAGTTCCGCGAGGGTGAACCCGCCGTCCACCCCGACCGTCCCGGAGCGGTGGGCCAGCAGTTCGCGCAGCGTGAGTCCGCCCCTGCCGTATGCGGCGAACTCCGGCCAGTAGTGCGCGACGACGCGGTCGAGGTCCAGTACACCGTCCTGCACGAGCAGCGCCACCACCAGATGCGCGGCGCCCTTGGTGGTCGAGTAGACCGGGGTCAGCGTGTCCCCCCTGACCCCCTCCCCCGCCCACAGGTCGACCACACGGCGACCGTCCCGGTACACCGCGAGCTGGGCTCCCGGCTCGTCCGGCAATTCGGCCAGGGCGGCGGCGAATTCGGTCCGAACCTCCTCGAATCCCGCCGCGACGCTCCCCGACACCACCATCTCGCTCGACATGCTTCCCCCATGATCTCGGACGTTCACCGAACGCCAACCCCGATGCACGCCACCGAAATTCCGCCTCGCCGACCATCCGTCCCCGCGAATTCGCGCCCGCCCGACGGAGGCCCGTCCGACTGCGATCCGCCCGATGGCGTCTCGCCCGATGGCATGCCATCCGTGCGACCCGCCCGAATGAGCGCCCCCATCCGTCGTCCCCGACCTTCGCGCGGTCCTGGACTCCGGCTACCCGCAGTCGTATATTCGGTGACGAGTATTCGCACTCTCCCGGAGGCGGTCCATGGCCCGGCGCAGGATCGACAACCCGCTGGCACTCGCCGTGCTGGTGACGGTCGCCGAGCAGCCACGCCATCCGTACGAGATCGCCCAGCTGTTGCGCAGTCGGGGCAAGGAAAACAGCATCAAGATCAACTACGGCTCGCTGTACACCGTGGTCCGCAACCTGGAGAAGCACGGTCTGATCGCCGCCACCGGGGTCGACCGTGAGGGCCGCCGGCCGGAGCGCACCACCTATGCGGTGACCGAGGCCGGCGACGCCGAGATGCGCGAGTGGCTGAGCGAGCTGCTGTCCGTTCGGGTGCACGAGTTCCCGCGCTTCGAGGCCGCCCTGTCCCTGATGGGCGTGCTCGCCCCGGACGAGGTGACCGACCTGCTCGGGCGTCGCGTCGAAGCCATCGACGCCCACGTCGCACGCGGGCGCGCCGAACTCGCGGAGCTCACGAGCTTTCTGCCCAGGGTGTTCCTGATCGAGAACGAGTACGAACTGGCCATGGCCGAGGCCGAGGCACGCTGGGTGCGCGGCCTGCTCGCCGAGATCGCGGACGACAGCCTCTCCGGTGTCACCGAGTGGCGCCACTTCCGCGCGACCGGCGAAACACCTTCCCGCTGGGCCGACATGGACACCGCAGCCCAAGCAGTCCTACCCGCCGAACTCGGCGAACTCGACGAGGTCGGCGAGCCCACTGAACCCACCGAGCACGATCGGGGAGCCGGCACCGACGACCCCACCCGGTAAAACCACGACCCCGGACCGAAAAAAGGCCCCCGGGCGGTGCTCGAACACCGCTCCCGAGGGCCGGGAACCTCGCACCGAAACCCTGCGGCAACAGGGACCGGCACATACGAGGTGCACCGAACTCATCGTATCCCCGGTCCTCTTGTCGCAGGTCGGCGAGCCACGCGGCGTCGCCGTACCGAATGTCGACCGGAGGGATCCACTCCAGCATGGAGCAGCACACCGCACGGACGGCGGCAACCGTCCACGACGGTCGCGCGCCCGGACACGTCGGCCTCGCCGGCACCGGCGCGCCCGCGATCGAGGCGCACGATCTCGTCAAGACCTATCCGCTCAAGGGCAGCCCTCAGGGCGTCCGGGCGCTGGCCGGGCTGAGCCTGAGCGTCGCGCCCGGCACCGTCTTCGGCCTGCTCGGGCCCAACGGCGCGGGCAAGTCCACCACCGTCAAGATTCTCACCACGCTGGCCGCCGCCGACTCCGGTACGGCCCGGGTCGCCGGGCACGACGTGGCCCGGGACCCGGCGCGGGTCCGCCGGGCCATCGGCGTGGTCGCCCAGCGCTCCGGCGCCGACCCGGCCGCCACCGCTCGGGAGAATCTGATCCTGACCGGGCACCTGTTCGGCCTGCGCGGTCGCGAGCCGGGCCGGCGCGCCGACCACCTGCTGGACCGCTTCGGCCTGGCCGAGGCCGGGCGCCGCCCGGTGCGCACCTACTCCGGCGGCATGCAGCGCCGGCTGGATGTGGCGCTGGGTCTGGTCCACCATCCCGAGGTGCTCTTCCTGGACGAGCCCACCACCGGCCTCGATCCCGAGGCCCGCGCCGACATGTGGGACGAGATCGGCAGCCTGGCCGGCGAGGGTCTGAGCATCCTGCTCACCACGCACTACCTCGACGAGGCCGACCGGCTCGCCGCGCGACTGGCCATCGTCGACCACGGCCGGGTGGTCGCCGAGGGCTCCCCCGAACAGCTCAAGTCCGGATTGCGCGGCGACGCGGTGCACGTGGACCTGCTCGACCCGGCCGGGCCCGCGGTGCGCGACGCGCTGGCCCGGGTGCCGAGCATCCGCGAGATCACCGTCGATGTCCGCGCGGTGCATGCCCGCGCGGACAACGGTGCCGCCGCGGTACCCGAAGTGTTGGCGGCACTCGACCACGCCGGCGCCCGGGTCGGCGCGGTCACGGTGGCCCGCCCCTCCCTCGACGACGTCTACCTGCGGCACGCCGGCCGCCGCTTCGACGCGGCGGACACGGCGAGTACGGCGGACGCGGCGGACGCGGCGGACGCACCCGACGGCGCCGATGCCGGGACCACCGCAGCCGACAACCTCCGTATCGACGCCGCCGAAGGAGAGACGCGATGACCACCGCAGCCGGCGTCCCCACCACCGCGGGCACCACGCACGTCCCGAGTGTCGGGGCTCTGCGCGAGACGATCACCCACACCTGGTACATGACCGACCGTCAGTTCCGGGTCTTCGTCCGTCAGCCCGCCTACCTGGTGATCACCCTGATCCAGCCGGTGATCTGGCTCTTCCTCTTCGGCCAACTCTTCCGCGACATCGCCGACCTGCCCGGCTTCGGCGCCGGGTCCTACCTCGACTACCTGGTCCCGGGCGTGGTGGTGATGAACGCGGTGTCCGCCAACATGTGGGCCGGCATGGGCATCCTGGAGGAGATCGAGCGCGGCACCCTCAACCGCTTCCTGGTCACCCCGCTCCGGCGCAGTGCGCTCGTCAACGCGAACGTGGTGGCCCAGGGCTGCTCCACCGCGTTCCAATCGTTGGTGATGATCGGCCTGGGCCGGTTGGCCGGCGCGCACTATCCGGGTGGGTTCGCCGGGGTTCTGGTGCTGATCGGGGTGTCCTCGGTACTGGGCACGGTGTTCGGCGCCTTCTCCAATGCGGTGGGTATGGTGGCCCGCGAACGCGAGACCGTGATCGCGCTGAACACGTTCCTGCTGCTGCCGCTCACGTTCATGTCGTCGGCGTTCATGCCGCCGTCCCGGATGCCGGATTGGATGCGGGCGATCGCGCGCTTCAATCCCCTCGACTGGGCGTTGACGGCGACCCGTTCGGCCATGCGCGCCGACCCCGACTGGACCCTGGTCGCCGGACGCGGCGCGGCCCTGGTCGCGTTGGCGGCGTTCGCGGTGTGGGTGTCGATGCGCACGTTCCACGGGTACCGGAAGTCGGTGTAACACACCGGTTGCACGCCCCCGCTCGGCCGGCGTCATGCCCGCGGACCGTCGCGGATCCGCCCGGATCCGCCCGGTCCACGGGTGGTCGGCGAGCGGGCGGCGGACGGTCGGCGGCCGGCCCAGTCGGGGTCGGCACACGCCGTCGGGGGTCGGCGGCCACCCGCTAATCTCACCCGCATGATCAGCACCGACACGCACGTACGCGTCGCCCGCCCCTCGCGCGACCTGGCCGCCGCCGAACGCTTCTACGTCGAGGGCCTGGGGCTGGAAGTCCTGTGGCGCACCACCGAGCGCGTCTCCGGCGAGTGGGACCTGGTCATGGTCGGCATCCCGGGCGGCAGTTGGCACTTCGAGTTGACCATCGACCCGGAGAACCCGCTGCCGCCCACGCCCACGGCCGAGGACCTCTTCGTGCTCTATCTCGGCGCCCCGATCGACCCCGCATTGGTCGACCGGCTGGTCGCGGCCGGCGGCACCCGGACCACCGCGCACAACCCGTACTGGGACGAATACGGCGTCACCGTCGTCGACCCCGACGGCTATCAGCTGGTGCTGTGCACCCGGACCTGGAACGTGTAGCGCGGGTCGTCGGCCCCGCGTCGGCTCAGGCCGGCTGCGGGCGGGCGGGCGCCGGCCGACCGCCGGCGGCGAGCGCGCGGCCGAGGGGATAGGCCAGCGCGTTCGGCGGCAGCAGGCCGGGACGTCCGCTCAGGGTGACCTCGATCGTGCCGGGCAGCGCGTCCTGGTCCTCGGTCAGGCCCAGCCGGCGCAGCGTCTGCCGCGCGACCGCCTCGGCGCTGTCGTACAGCCCCACTCCGGCGGGCAGCGCGGCGGCGATCCGGTCGGCGACGAGCGGGTAGTGCGTACAGCCCAGGACCACGCCGGCGCAATGTGCGGGGGTACGCCGCGCGGCATCGGCGATGGCGGTCTCGACGGCCGCCTCGTCGGCCCGGTCGATCGCCTCGGCCAGACCGGGGCAGGCCACCCGCTCCACGGTGCGCCCGGCGGCGAACTCCTCGATCAGCCGGGCCTGATACGCACTGGCCGTGGTGGCGACGGTGGCCCACACCGCGAACGGGGCGCCCGATCCGGCGGCGGGCTTGATCGCCGGCACGGTGCCCACCACCGGCACGGCGGGCTCGCAGCGTGCGCGCAGGGCGTCCAGCGCGGTCACGGTCGCGGTGTTGCACGGCACCACGATGCCCTCGGCGCCGCGCTCGGCGGCCAGGTCCGCGGCGGCCAGCACCCGCCCGGTGATCACCGCCTCGCCACGGTCGCCCCACGGCATGTGGTCGGGGTCCATACACAGCAGCAGGTCGAGGTCGGGCCGCAACCGTCGCAGCCACCCCGCCGTCGGCAACAGTCCCGTCCCGGAATCGATCAACGCCACAAGCATGCCGTCCAACCTAGTCGCCCCGACCCACGCACCCGACGAGGGGCGCGTTCGTGGGCGTGGTGCCACCCGACACGGCCCGCTCGATGCCCGATCCGGCACCCGACCACCGACCGTCGGCCGCCCGATCCCGACCCCCGCCCCCCAACCACCGGCTCCCCCGGTCACCGTCGACGTTCTGCGTGACGATGTGGGCCCGCGCCCGGGCGAGCGTCCGGTGGGCGGCGCCGGGGCGGGCGGGGTCGGCCCGGCCAGGTCCCGCCCCGGGCGGGCTCGTGCGGACGGGTCGGTGGTGTGCCGTTTGCGGTGGGTGTCCTGCTCGCGCGCGGGGTCGCGGGTCCAGACGCCGTGCGGGCCGCGGAAGTCGGGGATACCGGATCCGGTGGAGATGCCCGCCCCGGTGAGCGCCGCGAGTCGGCGCACGCCGGGGATCGGGGAGCCGAGTTCGTCGAGGCCGGGGCGGGCCGCGTTCACGGGTTGGAGCCCTCCTCCTCGAGGCGGCCGGTGAAGGCGTCCAGGTCGGGCACGAACCACGCCTGCCTGCCCCGGTTGCACTCGCGGACGAAGTCGGTCAGCGCCTCGCTCGCGGTGGTGTGCTCGGTGACGTCGCCCAGGATGGCCACCCCCATCCGATAGTTGGCGAACTTCTGCAACACCTCGCCGGCCACGCCGGTGCGCAGCCGGAAGAAGTCCGGGTCCAGGCGCGCCGTCGGCAGTACGACCCAGCTCGCGCCCCGGTAGCCCGCCTCGCCGATCAGATCGAGGGCGTCGCCTACCGACCGGATCGGCGCGCCCTCCGGGGCGCAGATCCACACCGAGGTGTCGTGCAGGGTTTCCATGGTGTCGGGCATGTCGAGCAACGTCCTTCCGAACTCCGATACGGCGGTCCCGTTTTGCGGCGACCGGTCTCCGAGTCTGGTCGCCGGGCCGGCCCACCGCATCCGAGATTCCGGCCGGCGGGCCGCGGCCCCGGCCGGGAGCACCGGGCTGCGGCCTCGGGTATTCGGGGTACGCGCTCGCCTGCCGAGGCGCGCAATCGTCGCCCGTGCAAGCCGAGTTCTCCGTCGCGTTCGGCTGCCGCCGCCCGCCTCAGCGAACCCGGAACACCGGCCCGCGCGCCGTGAACGGCAGCCGGGCGCCCGCCGGGACCAGGAAGGCGTGTTCGCGCCGCACCCGCAGCACATCGCACTGCCCGTCGGTGACCACCAGGATCGGGCCGTCCGCGGGGAAGTCCGCGGCGCCCTCCAGGAGCCGGATCCCCGGCTGCAACACCGTGCCGCCGCGTCCGCGCACCCGCACCCTGTGCGCGATGTCCTCGACCGGCAGATAGCCCGCGTCGTAGGCGGCGGCGTCGCAATACACCACGCGCGCGGCCGGCACGTCCCGCGCGGTGGCGTACGACGCGATCGCGCCCAATGCCTTGCCCAGCAGTACCGGATCCATCGAACCGGAGGTGTCCAGGACCACGCCGAACGTACACAGCCGGTCGACGTCCGAGGGCCGGATCCGCCCGGGCCGCGGGATGTCGGGCGTGGACGCCTGGCGCCGGCTCGCCCGGGTGTAGCTGCGTGCGGACTCGGGGCGCCGCACGTGCTCGTCGAACCAGCGGGCCAGTCGTACGTCCCATGCGGGCGGCGGCTGTTCGAGCGTGCGGATCTCCTCGATCAGCCCGGCGGGCAGCAGTCCGCGGCCGGGATCGTGGTAGGCCAGCCCGGTGGCGAGCGCGCGCCGATAGAACGCGTCCAGGTCGACGAACGAACCGCCGGGCCCACCTGCCCCCGGCAGTGTCCCCGACCGCCCCCGTCGGCTCGACCGCCGGGACGCGGCGCCCGGTTCGGAGAGCCACTCGCCCAGCATGTCGCCGTGCTCGCGCGAGCCGGGGGTACGCAGCTTGCGGGCCCGGCGCAGGTCGGTGGTCAGCGTGTCGTACACCGACTCGGCGGACAGGCCGGCAAGGCGGGCGTCGTACAGCAGCCCGTCCGGCAACACTCCGACGCCCATCTCCACCAGCCACCCGTTGATCACGTAGTCGCACGCCACGTTGAACAGGTGCGCGTCCCGGTGCTCGCGCCGGCGGTCGTGCCGCAGCGCGGCGTGCAACATCTCGTGGGCGAGGACGAAGCGCCATTCCTCGACGCTCAGGCCGGCGTGCGGGTTGACGTAGATCTCGCCGTGCTCGGCGTCGACGGCGGCGATGGTGATGTCCCAGGAACGGGCCAGTTCGGCGTCGGCGACGACGGTGAGGCCGGCGGCGAGGGCGCCCAGGAGGGGGTAGGAGGAGACGAACCAGGACAGCGCCCGGTCCCAGGGGCCGTCGGCGCGGGCGGTTCGCCGGTTGCTCTCGCCGGCCGCGGAGTCGAGCGAGCCGGCGACCATGCGGACGAGGCCGCGGGCCAGCAGGGCGGACCAGTCCGGCGGCGGCGCGGCGCTCGCGGAGGGCGGGCTGCGCCACATGCAGGGCGAGTCGCCGTTGACACCGATGCGGCGCAGCGCCGGGGGGACGCCCTCACGGCGCCAGCGGTCGGTGAGTTCGCGCTCGTCGCCGACGGGCAGTTCGGGCAGGTCGTCCAGGGGCGTGCCGATGCCCAGGCCGGCGGCGAAGTGGTGTACCGCGACGCAGCACGCGGTGCCGTACGCGGCGTCGATCTCGGCGGCCGGATCGCCCAGGCCGACCTCGGCGAGGTGGTCCGGGTCCAGGTGGCCCATGGCCAGGTGCAGCAGCAGGTGGGTGTAGCCGCGGGCCCACGCGGTGGGCGGCACGTAGCGGTGCCGATCGACCACGAGGAGGCCGCGACTGGTGACGTAGCCGAGCGCGCCGGGGGCCTGGTTGGCGTGGGCGTGTCTCGCCGATCCGCCGACGTGGTCCAGTGGCGGGACGCAGGCCAGCTTCCAACCGGCGTTCTGCGCCTTCAGGGCTCGTTGCGCTTGGTCGACCTCGGGTTTGCGGGCGCGGCGCGCGGACATCGGCCCGGCCGCTCAGCGCCGCGCGCCGACCAGGCGCGGCAGGTCGCGGGCGGTCTCGACGAGGAACCACGCGGGCAGCGGGGCGGCGCCGGTGTCGTCCTCGGCGATCACGAGTTGGGCCATCTCCAGGGAGATCTCGGCGAGTTCGACCAGGAGGGCCTTGGCGCGGAAGGCGAAGTCGCGCAGCGCGGGCGAGACGTGCCGACGGTCCGCGGGCAGGTCCTTGGCCAGCCGCGCACGGAAGCTTTCCACCAGGAAGAACAGCAGATCGCGGTCGGCGGGCGCGGCCGGCCAGCGGGCGTCCCCCTTGACGATGGCATCCAGGCCGTACGCGTTGCGCACGGTCTTGAGGAAGCCCAGGAACGCGGCGGCGTGGGTGGGGGTGAGCGTGCCGTGTGCCAGCAGCCGGACGTGTTCGTCGGTGATGTCCGGGCCGAAGGAGTACAGCCCGTCGGAGAGCATGTGCCACGCACGCGGCGTGGAGAACGCCTCCTCGGTCTTGGGCGGCGCGCTCCACAGGTGGTCCGGCCGGGCCCGCACATGGTCCAGGATCCACGGGTGGATGCCGTTCTCGGCGGCCCAGGTCAGCCAGTCGTCGACCGAGGCACGCAAATGTATGTGCACCAGGCGATTGATCAGCGCCGAGGACATCGGTCGAGCCAGCGCGTTGTCGCTCGCCCGGTTGCCCGCGCCGATCACCACGGAGCCGGCCGGCAGCGTGTAGGAGCCGATCCGGCGGTCCAGGATCAGCGAGTAGAACGCCTTCTGCACATCCGGCGACGCGGCGTTGAGTTCGTCGAGGAACAGGCAGTACGGCTCGTCCCGGGCGATCTGCTCGGGCGGACAGAACCGACTGCGCCCGTCCACGATCTGCGGTACGCCGATCAGGTCCTCGGGAGCCAACTGGGTGCCGAGCAACGACACACACTCCAGCCCGAGCGATCGGGCGAAATCCCGAACCAACGAGGACTTCCCGATCCCGGGCGCCCCCCATACGAAAACCGGCCGCACCAGCGCGGTATGCAACAAGACCTCGGGCAATAGGGCGGGCGTGATCGTATGCGCGGCCTGCACGGCAACCTTTCCACAGAGCACGGAAGTTCCGGCAGAACACCACCGCGGGAACAGCGGCGACCGCCCCCCGAATACTGCCGCCCAACCCCACACCTGTCGCCCGATTTTCCCGCCCGGCGACGCCCCGGGACGACCGAATCGGGCCCGGGACGAATACGCGGCGGACGTCTCGGCCGGCCGGCTAACGCGCCACGCGGTAGCGGAGGTAGACGACTCCCGAGCCGAAGGCGCGGGTCTCGACGAGTTCGAGATCCGCCCGGTGTTCGTGCCGGGGGAAGAACGGAACGCCACCGCCGACCAGCACCGGGTAGACCCTGGCCCGGTACTCGTCGATCAGACCCGACGCGGCCGCCTCGGCGGCGAGAGTCGCGCCGCCGATCGCGATGTCGCCGTCGCCCGGTTCGGCTCGCAACCGCTCGATTTCCTCCGCCAGGCCGCCGGAGGCCAGGCGGGCATTGCCCTGTACCGCCGAGAGCGTGGTGGAGAACACCACCTTGGGGAGCGGCTTCCAGATCGCGGCGAATGCGAGCGTCGAGAAGTCGAGCGATGGATTCTGCTCGACGGTCTCCCAGTACAGCATCGTCTCGTACAGCCGTCGCCCCAACAGGTGGACACCGACCGCCCGCACCTCGTCGGTGGCCAACCGGAAGACCTCCTCGTCGGGCGTCGTCCAGTCGAAGCCGCCGTCCGGCCCGGCGATGTAGCCGTCCAGGGAGACGCTCATCGAATAGGTCACGCTACGCATCGGAAGTCCTCCTCGGTGCCGGGTTCGACAGTACGACCCCCATCGCCCCGCGCCGCACCCTGCCCGCCACCGCCCACGCCCAGCCCGTCCCATCTCCCGACCGCCCAGGATCCCCGCGCCAAGTTTGTGACACAAACCTGTTTGCAAGCTCGTTCCCGACCCGTAGAGTCTGTGGCACAAACCAGTTTGGGGAGGGCCACGATGGATCGTAAGAGCCTCGAATCGGCGGCGGCGGACTACTCGTACCTCAGAGGTCTGCTCTCGGTCCCGGCGGGCGTCCTGATCATCGTCGCCGGGCTGACGAACCTGAGGTGGGAACCGCTGGACCACGCCTGGGTCACCTGGACCGCCGGGGCACTGGTGGTGGTGGCCGGGGCGGTGCACCTGTGGGTGACCCGCTACTACGCCGAGCACTACGGTCGGATCACTCCGTCGGGCCGAGACCGCACCAGGGCCGCGATCGTCACCGCCGCGGGTGCGGCCCTGGTGGCCGGCGCGGTGACCCTGGACTGGCGGGTCGTCCTGCCGGTCTGCACCACCACCGCCGCGTTCGCGTCGGTGATGTACGTCTCCTACGCCGTCGGCATGCGTCCGAGGCCGCACCATGTGGCCATCTGGGGCACCGTCGGGGCGGCCGGTCTCTTGCCGATCTGGGGGGATGTGGGGGCGACGGGCAAGATCAATGGAGGTCTTATGCTCGTCGGCGTGGCAACGATAGTGACGGGGGTCCTCGATCATGCGGCGCTCCAGCGCGCCTTCGGTCCCGCCCAGGGTCCCGCACTCGGCGGTGACGATGGCGGCGCCTAGCGACGGGCCGATCCTCGATCGGCTGATCCACGAACCGGGCCGGCTGGCCATCATGACGGTGCTGTCCACCGTGGAGTCCGCCGACTTCGTGTTCCTGCAGCGCGCGACCGGACTGACCAAGGGCAACCTCTCCAGCCACCTGACCAGACTGGCCGAGGCCGAACTGGTCACGATCGAGAAGCGGTTCGTACACCGGAAGCCCAACACGAACGTCGCCCTGACCGCGACCGGCCGGGAGCGCATCGGCCGACATTGGGACCGGTTGGACCGCCTGCGCAACTTCTCGGCGCAATCCCCCTCGGAATAGCCCGACTTCGACCCCACCCGAACGCCGCTCCGCATCCCGACCCGACCCACCGCGCCGCTTCGCATCCGGACCACGACCCGCTGCCGCGCCGACCGTGACCCGCACGACGTTCGGCGCGGTCCGGTCCGGCCCGGTGTCAGGCCCCAGGGGCGTCCGCCAGGTACGGCGGGGCCGGCTCGTACTGGATGTAGCGGCGTACCGCGCGGGCGTGCTCGACTCCGTGCAGGCGTCCGACCAGCCACAGCGCCATGTCGATACCGGCGGAAACGCCCTGGCTGGTGACCAGGTTGCCGTCCACGACGTAGCGGGCGTCGCGGACCACGGTGATGTCGCCGCGTGCCGCGAGGGCGTCCTCGAACGTGTGGTGGGTGGCCACCCGGCGCCCCCGCGCGGGGCCGGCCTCGTGCAGCAGCAGCGCTCCGGTACACACGCTCGTCACCCAGGCGGCATCGCTCGCGGTACGTGCGATCCACCCGATCAACGCCTCGTGGTCCACCTCGGTCCGCGTCCCGACGCCGCCCGGCACCAACAGCACGTCCAGACGCGGATGGTCGGCGAAGGTGTGCTCGGGTATCAAGCGCAATCCCTTGGCACAGCGCACCGGTTCGGTGTCGGCTGCGATCGTGGTGACGGTGTCCGCGCCCTCGCGCAACATCGCGGACGCGGTGAACACCTCCCAGGGCCCGACCAGATCGAGCTCTTCGAGTCCCTCGAACGCCAACAGCCCGTAGGTGGTCACAACGTCTCCTTCATCGATTCAGTGGATACAACCGACGCAGCCGACACACGGGCGCCGGGGTCGGCCGACACCGCGTCCGCCGCACCACGCAGCAGGTCGCCCGCTGAACGGGTCCCCCACAGCGGCACGTCGGCGAACGTCGTAGGGACCGACCCGATCCGACGACCGGAACGGGTCGAAGGCAACGAAAACGACTCGCGCTCTCTCCCCCCTCCAGCGTCGCGCACGCCGATCGTGGCGTCCACGACACGTATCCCACGAATTGCGCCATCGCTTCACCGCAGGTGGGGGCGTCACACATGATTACTCCGCGACGTCCTCCGCCATCTCCGGCGTCATCTTCGTCCCATCCGCCGCATCCCTCTGCGATCACGCAGGGTCACTCCATCGCGGTCAGTGCCCGCGCGCCCGCAAGACCCGTCGGACCGCCTCGGCGACCGCGTCGCCGTCGGGCGTCGCGGGCAGTTCCAGCGGCTCGGCCCAGCGCACCGCGGCCGGCTCCACCGGGCCGTACACGTGCGGGAACAGGTCACCGCCCCGCGAAGGTTCCCAGCGCAGCGCCGACCCCAGCGCACCCGGATCCACCGCGACCAGGGTCAACGCGTCACGGCCGGCGAAGTGGCGACGCGCCGTCTCGGCCACCTGCGTCTGCGTGGACAGGTGCACGTACCCGTCCACCAGGTCGATCCCGGCCCCTTCGAACACCCCGCGCCGCGTTGCGGTCGCCCATTCGTCGGTGCCCACCAGCTTGTAGACGGTCTCGTCGCTCATCCCTCGACCCTAAGACAGGCACCGCCGACCCGCCTGACCCCGCCGGCCCACCGGATCCACCCGCGCGGCCCTCAGGAGCGTTCGACCCACGTCTCGTGCAGATGCCGCCACCGCAGCCCGTGCACCGCCGACGCATCCCGCTCGAACACCACAGTCGCGGCCCGCACATCGCCGCCGCCGTCCGCCCGCACCTGCACCTCGCGGTACGACGCCACCACGAACTCGCTCGCCGACGCCACCACCCGCACGTCCTCGATGCCGATCCGCAAGCCCGGCAACACACCCCGTGCCCCCTCGACCATCGCCAGCACCTCGGGCCGGGACAGCGTGCCGCCGCCGGGCTCGACCAGGGTGAAGTCCGGTGCGTGCGCGAGCGCGAATCCGACCGCATCGCCGCCGGCGCCGGTGAGCAGGCCCTCGATCAGCACGTGCAGCCGGACGATCTCCGCTCGACACGCGACAGCATCGTGCTCCACAGCCCCCGCCTCCGTCACCGACATCCCACTCCCCTGTCGAACCTGTCGCCGTCGTACCCGTCGAACGCGTCGTACCCGTCGAACCGCCGGGCAGGACACCCGTCGCGCCCTCGCCACCCGACTCGCACCACGCCGCACGCACCACGCAAACGTATCCGCTCCGGCGCCCCATCCCCCGCCCCGCCAGGCACCAACCCGCCTCGACCCGGCCCGGTCCCGCGCATCGCCCGCCCCCACACCCGCCTCCCGAGCCGCCCCGCATCGAACCCCCCGCCATCGCCATGGATTACCGCGCCCATGCGCCGACGTTGTCTCCCGCAACGCACAAGATCGGACCCGGCCGCCCACCGCGATGAGCGCCCCGACCTCGGGAGACCCAGCGATGACCATCCACCCCAGCCCGGACGACCTGGATCCGGACGCCGTCGGCCGGCACCTCGACAGCGAGGCCGAGTTGCACGCCCCGTTCCTGGAACAGGCCGCCGCGCGCCTGCGCGATCTCGCGCTGTACGGCGACCACACGCTGGCCCGGGTGGACCGCATCCTCGACCTCGGCGGCGGCCCGGGCATCGCCTCCTGCCTGCTCGCCCGCTACTTCCCCAACGCCGACGTGGTCACCGGCGCACCCAGCCCGACCCTGCTGGCCCGAGCCGGCGCCCGGGCCCGGCGCGAGGGCCTGGGCCACCGGGTCCGCACCCACCGGGTCGACCTGCCCACCGACCTGGACGCGCTGGGCAGCGCCGACCTGGTCTGGGCCGGCGACGCGGTGCACCACCTGGGCGACCAACAGGCCGCGTTGGACGCCCTGGCCCGGGTGTTGCGCCCCGGCGGGGTGATCGCGGTCGCCGAACGCGGCCTGGCCCCGCGTTTCCTACCCCGCGACATCGGCATCGGCCGGCCGGGGCTCCAGGCTCGGCTGGACGCCGCGCACGAGGACTGGTTCGCCGAATCGCGTGCGGCGCTGCCCGGTGCCCGCGCCGAGGTCGAGGACTGGCCGGCCATGCTGGCCCGCGCGGGCCTGGTCCCCACCGGTTCGCACTCGTTCCTGATCGACCTGCCGTCGCCGCTGGACGCCGCGCCGCGCGAACACCTGTACGCCGAACTGACGCTCCGCCGGGCCCTGTTGGCCGACCGCCTCGACGAGCAGGACCTGGCCACCGTGGACGCCCTGCTCGACACCGACGCCGACACCGGCATCCTGTGGCGCCCGGACGCCTTCTACCTCGCCGCCACCACGATCCACACCGCCCGCGCCTGCACCCGAAGGTGACCCACGCCGCCGCGCCATCGCCCACCCGAGCCCGCATCGACCCACGGCCCGACCGAGGCACGACGCACGACCGATCGCGGCCACCCGAACGGGCGGCGGGGGCGGGGCTACGACCGGCACCGAGCCGATCGTGTCCCC
>NZ_JBIBGL010000002.1:259157-595145 GCF_042956465.1 Embleya sp. NPDC008237 | reverse complement strand
ACCCCACCGGGGTGGGGCCGGCCGCCCGGACCCGGCCCCGCGGGGGGGGGGGGCCCCCCCCCCCCCGCCCCCCCCCCCCCCCCCCGGGCCCCCCCCCCGGGGGGGGGGGGGGGGGGCCCGGCCCCCCCCCCCCGGGGGGGGGGCCCCCCCCCCCGCCCCCCGCCCGTTCACCGCACGTCGGATGTCTCCCCCACCGCAACCGCCGCCCGGCCGTCCACCCCGCCCGAACCGTCACCCGAGCCCGCGCCCACGCCCGAACCCGACCCCGACCCCGAAGCCACGTCCTCCACCGCAGCATCACCGTTCGCGAGGGGCACACCCCGCAGGAACCGGGCGCAGTACGCCGCCGCGACCACCATCACCACCGCCGCCCCGATCGCCGCCGCGCTCATCCCGTCGCAGAACGCCTCCCGGGCCGAGTGCACCAGCGCCCGTCCGGAGTCTTCCGGCAGGTGCGCCGCGACCGCCTGCGCGCCGCCGAGCGTCTCCCGGGCCGGGCCGCTCGGCGCGGTGTCCGTCATCGCGCGGTGGTAGACCGCATCGCCGATCGTGCCGAGCAGCGCCATGCCCAGCGCGCCGCCCAGTTCACTCCCCGACTCCAACACCGCAGAGGCGGACGCGGCACGATCGGGCGGTGCGACGCCCATCGCCATCTCGGTCACCTGGGTCATCACGGCGACCACGCCCGCCGCGTAGACCGCCGCCCCGCCGAGGAGCAGCCCCAACGAGGAGTCCGGCCGAGCTCCGGCCAGTATCGTGAAGCCACCCGCGCCCAGCACGAACCCGCCGCACATCACCCACGCCCGGTCCATCCGCCGGGCCAGCACGGTGGCCACCGGAGTGGCCACCGCCACCGCTCCCGAGGGCACCAGACTCCACAGCGCGGCCCGCAACGGACTCATCCCGAGCACCGATTGCAGATACTGCGTCGTGAAGATGGCGAAGCCCACGATCGCGAACATCGACAACACGTTGGCCACCACCGACCCGCCGAACGCCCGCATGCGCAGCAGTTCCAGGTCCAACAGCGGGTGCGCGGCGGTGAGTTGGCGACGCACGAACAGTGCGCCGACGATCAGCCCGAAGCCGATACTCAGCACCGGGAGGGTGGCCGCGCCGGAGCGGGCGATCTCCTTGATCCCGTACACCACCGGCAGCAGCGTGCCCAGCGACAACACCGCGCCGACCAGGTCGAACGGCCCCTGGGCGAGGCCCCGATGGCGCGGCACGAACACCGGGACCAGGAACAGCAGGATCGCCATCGCCGGCACGTTGATCAGGAAGATCGAGCCCCACCAGAAGTGTTCGACGAGCAGGCCGGACAGGATCGGCCCGAGCGAGATGCCGCCGGTCAGCACGGCGGTCCAGAGCGCGATCGCGGTTCCGCGCTGTTTGGGGTCGGCGAACATGGTGCGGATCAACGCGAGGGTGGACGGCATCAGCGCCGCGCCGCCCACGCCCAGCAGCGCCCGGGCCGCGATCAACGTCTCCGCGTTGTGCGCGTACGCCGCCACCAGCGACGCACCGCCGAACAGCGCCGCGCCCACCAGCAGCAGGCGGCGCCGGCCGATCCGATCACCGAGCGCGCCCATCACGATCAGCAGGCCGGAGAGCACGAATCCGTACATGTCCAGGATCCACAACTGCTGCGTACCGGTGGGCTCCAACGCGCGGCCGATGAACGGCACCGCGAAGTAGAGCACCGACACGTCCATGCTCACCAGCAGCAGGGGCAGCAACAGGACGGCCAGCCCGACCCACTCCCGCCGCCCCGCCAACGGCACCGACCCGGGCCGCTCGGATGTCTCGATGATCGCCACTGGAACTCTCCCCCACTGATGCACTGTACGGCGTACGGCGTCGAACGCGTACAGAGTAAACAAGGTCGACCGACCGGCGCAACGGCGCGCAATCAGCGATGGATAAAGGCTTCACAAAGTAGTGCACCAAACCAGTGCACTAGCCGACCGGGCACTGTGTGCCCTATAGTGCACCGAGTACTGCCCTAGTGCACCGTCCGACCGCCCGGAGGCCCCGATGCCCCGCCCCACGACACCGGCGACACCGGCGATACCGGCAACGCCCACCGCCCCCGTCTCCCCGGCCACCCCCTCGGCCCGGATCGCCGCCGAACTGCGCCGCCGAATCGAGAGCGGCGAGTTGCGGCCCGGCGACCGGGTCCCCTCCACCCGGGCGATCACCGCCGAGTGGGGCGTGGCGATGGCCACCGCGACCAAGGTCCTGACCGCACTGCGCAAGGCCGGCCTGGTCCGTGCCGTACGCGGCATCGGCACCGTCGTCGCCGACCACCCGGATCGCCCCGACCGATCGGGCCGGCCGCGCCCGCGCGCCGCGCCCATCGCCGTACCGCCCGCGCACCCCCCGCGCACCGATGCCGAACTCACCCACGAGCGCGTCGTATCGGCGGCCGTGGCGATCGCCGACGAACGCGGCCTGGCCGCGGTGTCGATGCGCCAGATCGCCGCCGAACTGGGCGTGGCCGCGATGAGCCTGTACCGGCACGTGCCCGGCAAGGAGGACCTGCTCGCGGCGATGGCCGACAGAGCGTTCGCCGAACTGCCGGTTGCGTCCCACGGGCGGGTGGGCTGGCGGGCCCGGCTGGAGACCTCGGCCCGGTTGCAATGGGGGATGTACCGCAGGCATCCGTGGCTGGCCCAGGTCATGTCGATGACCCGCCCACTGCCGACCGTGCGCGGCATGGCGCATGTGGAATGGGCGATGGCCGAGTTCACCGGGCTGCCGCCGAGGGTGATGATGCACATCGCGGTGACGATGTTGAACTACGTACGCGGTACCGCCGTCAACATCGCGGCCGAATTCGAGGCCGAGCGCGCCACCGGCATCTCCAGTGAGGAGTGGATGCAGGCGCAGGACGAGACGATGGACCTGATCCTGCGCAGCGGCAACTTCCCGATGTACGCCGCCGCGCTGAACGAACCGGGGTTGGAATTGGATCTCGATTCGTTGTTCGACTTCGGGCTCGATCGCCTGCTGAACGGCATCGCCCTGCTGGTGCCCCCGACCGAGCGGGCCCCGACCGAGTGAGCGGCCCCGACCGGGTGGGCGAGCCGCGCCCGCACGGCGGGACGTCGACCACCGCTCACCCGCGCGGCAGGGTCACCAAGCGCAGAAAAAACTCGTCGATGCCGCGCACCGCCGCCAGGAACGACTCCAACTCCACCGGCTTGGTCACGAACGCGTTGGCGTGCAGATCGTAGCTGCGCCGTACGTCGTCGGGCGCGGCCGACGTGGTCAGCACCACCACCGGGATCGTCCGCCACCGCTCGTCGGCCTTCATCGCCGACAACAACTCGCGGCCGTCCATCCGGGGCATGTTCAGGTCCAGGATGACCAGGTCCGGCCGTGGGTGGGTGCGCAGCCACTCCAGTGCCTCCATGCCGTCCGCGGCCCGGCACAACGTGTGTCCCCCGTCCCGATCGAGCAGCGCCTCCTCGATCATCAACGCGTCGCCCGGGTCGTCCTCCACCAGCAACACCGTCAGCGTCCCGGTCATCGTGGTCCGGCTCATCGCACCCACCTCGGTCACAGCCCCGACCGACCCGCGCCCCGGACCGGCATCACTCGGCGAATTCGGCGCGCTCTCACCACCGACCCACGCCCGAAGGCTAACGCCTCCCGCGCGTCGCACAGGTGGGCGCACCGAACCCGCCGCCCACATCCTTGACGCCGCCCACGACATGGCCCATCGTGGTGCGCCGGCCACACACGGCAACCAGGGGGAGTACGCCATGCGGATGAACACGGTCGAGAAGATCGTCGTCGCCAGCCCCCTCCGCCGGGCCCCGCAGATCTGGTACGAGACGCCGTTGCTTCTGCGCCTGGGCGGCCGGCTCGACCCCGGTGCGCACGCCCTGGAGATCGGCTGCGGCACCGGCAGGGGCATCGAGCTGATCCTGAACCGGTTCGGCGCGGCCCGGGTGGACGGCATCGACCTGGACTCCGCGTCGCTCGCCAGGGCCCGGCGGCGCTGGCACGGCAACAGCCGGGTGGCGCTGGTCGAGTGTTCGGCCACCGACCTGCGGGCCGGCATCGGCGCGGCGGATGCGAGCTACGACGCGGTCTTCGACTTCGCGATCGTGCACCACATCACCGACTGGCGGGCGTGCCTGGCCGAGATCGGGCGGGTGTTGCGCCCCGGCGGCCGGTTCTACTTCTCCGAGATGACCGCTCGCGCGCTGGCCCGACCCAGCCTCGCGTTCCTGTTCGACCACCCCACCGAAGACCGGTTCGGCGAGCGGGACTTCCTCGACGAGCTCCCTCGGCACGGGCTCGACGTGATCGGCGGCAAGTCCCTGCTCGGCGACTACTTCTTCGGCGTGGCCCGTCGCCGCTGAGTGCGCCGCCGAGTAGCGGGCGCACCGCCGACGGCGGCTAGGCTTTTCCGGCCATGCACACACCACATCCCACCTTCACGAGTTTCGTCGCGGTCGGTGACTCCTTCACCGAGGGCATGTCCGATCTCGCCGCCGACGGCAGCTACCGCGGCTGGGCCGACCTGCTCGCGGACCGCCTGTCCCTCGACACGCCGACCCTGCGCTACGCCAATCTCGCCGTGCGCGGGAAGCTGATCCGGCAGATCGCCGACGAACAGGTCGACACCGCCGTCGCACTCGACGGCGACCTGATCACCCTTGCCGGCGGCCTGAACGACGTGCTGCGTCCGCGCTGCGATGTCGGCGCGGTATGCGCGGTGTTCGAACAGGCCGCCGCCAAGCTCGCCGCCGGCGGCGCGCATCTGGTGCTGTTCCGCAGCACCGACCCCACCCGCCGGCTGCGCTCCTCGGCCCGACTGATGCCAAGGATCGAGCAGTTGGTCGCCTTCGTGGACACCGTCGCCGCGCGGCACGACGCCACCGTCGTCGACCTGTTCACCGCCCGCGTGTTCGACGACCCCCGCATGTGGGCCGACGACCGTCTGCATCTGTCCACCGAGGGCCACCGCCGGGTCGCCGAGGCCACCGCCCAGGCCCTGGGCCTGCCCGTCGAGTACGACTGGCGCGCGCCGCTGCCCGCCGCCGCGCCGCAGGCCTGGACGGATCGCCGGCGCGCCGACGTGCGCTGGGCCAGGACCCACCTGGGCCCGTGGCTCGCCCGCCGGGCCACCGGTCGCTCCTCCGGCGACGGCCGCCCGCCCAAGCGCGCCGACCTCACCCCGTGGCGGTGAACCCGTGCCGGCCGGGCACACCGGGCACAAGAGATGCACCCCGGGGGAACCGCCGACGCCCCGTACAGGTTAGGTTTACCTAACTGGCACGGCAGCAGTCGCACGGCACCAGTCGCACAGTGCAGGTGAGGAGAACCTCCATGGCGGAACGCCCGGTACGCAAGACCCGCAAACTGATCGAACTCCAGGTGCGCAGCAGCGAGCGGGTCGGCCCGCATCTCGTCCGGATCGTCGCCGGCGGCGACGGATACCGACACTTCACCGACAACGGCTACACCGACGCCTACGTCAAGGTGCTCTTCCCGGTGCCCGGGGTGACCTACCCCGAGCCGTTCGACATGGAGGTCATCCGTGCCGAACTCCCGCGCGAGGACTGGCCGCGCACCCGTACCTACACGGTGCGCGCGAACAACCCGAACACCGGTGAACTGACCATCGACTTCGTCCACCACGGCGACGAGGGCCTGGCCGGTCCGTGGGCGGCGAACGCCCGCCCCGGCGACACGCTGCGCCTGCTCGGCCCCGGTGGCGCCTACGCGCCCGACCCCGAGGCGGACTGGCACCTGTTCATCGGCGACGAGAGCGCGTATCCCGCGATCAGCGCCTCGCTGGAGCGGCTCCCCGCCGCGGCCAAGGCGATCGCGCTCCTGGAGGTGGGCACCGCAGCCGAGGCCCCGACCGGCACGCCGCCGGCCACCCACCCCGAGTTGGATCTCGACCTCACCTGGATCACCCGCGACGCGGGCCCCGGTCTGCTCGAAGCGCTGCGCAAGCTCGACTTCCCCTCCGGTCGGGTGCACGCGTTCGTGCACGGCGAGGCCGGCGTGGTCAAGGAGCTGCGCCGACACCTGGTCGACGAGCGCGGGGTCGACCGCGCCGACATCTCCTTCTCCGGCTACTGGCGCAAGGGCCGCGACGAGGACGGCTTCCAGGCGGACAAGGCCGCCGAGAAGGCCGCCGAACGCGCCGCCGAACAGCGCGCCTGACCCACGCCCGACGGTCGGCGGCCCGGGATCCGGCAACGGTCCCGGGCCGCGGACGGGGTGCGTGCGACCGTTCACCCCTCCGGCTGCCGACAATTGCGGCAAACCCCCGGAATGGTCCACGCCACCCGGGTGAAAGCGCGCGTCGGGCACTACCGCGAGCGACGAAGCCGGCACAGGGTGGGGCGCATGAGACGTCCACCACACGCCCTCCTCGCCATCGCGACCGCCCTGATCCTGACCGCGGCCGGCGCAGCCGGCGCGCACGCGAGCGACGCCCGGCCCACTCCCGGCGCACCCGGCATCGGCGACCCGCTGCTGCCGCTGAGCGGCAACGGCGGTTACCGCGCCGACCATTACACATTGGACTTCGACTGGCAGGCGCCCGGCACGGCGTTCCCGGCGACCACCACCATGCAGGCCACCGCCACCCAGGCACTGTCCCGGTTCGACCTGGACTTCGCGGGCAACACGCTCGGCCGCGTCACGGTCGACGGGAGGCCGGCGACCGCCACCCGCGAGGGTGACGAGCTGGTGATCACCCCGGCCCGGCCGCTGCGCAAGGGGCGCTCGTTCACGGTGCGGGTCGAGTACACCGCCGATCCCACCCAGCAGCGGCACCGCGACGACGCGATCGAGACGTTCGGCTGGATCCCCACACCCGACGGCACGGTGATCTACCCGCAGCCCGACGGCGCCAAGATGATCTTCCCGAGCAACGACCATCCCAGCCTGCGCACCCGTACGACGGTCAACATCACCGCGGCCGACGACCTCGTCGCACTGTCCAACGGCGCTCTCACCCACAAGCGTCGGGCCGCACCGGGCCGCACCCGCTGGACCTACGACAGCCGGCAACCCGTGGCCGGCCAGCTCTTCCAGCTTGCCGTCGGCAAGTACACGCTGATCGACGGCAAGGCCGCCGACGGCACCCGGCTGCGCGACGCGGTCCCGCCGGATCTGGTCGACCGGGTCGAGCAGTACCGCGCGCTGACGCCCCGTCACCTGGCCTGGGTGGAGAGCAGGCTCGGTCCCTATCCGTTCGACAGCTACGGGCTGCTCGTGGCGGACACCGACCTCGGCGTCGCGCTGGAGACCCAGTCCTTGTCTCTGATCCCGAAGGCCGACCTGCTCGGCGACAGGATCAATGCCGAACGCAACATGGTGCACGAACTCGTCCACCAGTGGACCGGCGACAGCGTGGCCATGGAGCGCTGGTCCGACCTGTGGCTGAGCGAGGGGCATGCCCGCTACTACGAGCGGGTCTACAGCGAGGAGAACGGCGGCGCCAACATGGAGGCGCTGATGCGCGAGGCCTATCGGCAGCACGACATCTGGCGCCGTGACACCGGCGCGCCGGCCGAGCCCACCGAACCCAATCTGTTCAAGCGCATGCGCTACGACGGCTCGGCGCTGGTCTTCTACGCGCTGCGCGCCGAGGTCGGCGCGGACACCTTCGCCCGGATCGAACGCGCCTGGACCACCCGCTACCGAGGCCGCACCGCGGGCACGACCGACTACATCGAACTCGCGTCCGAGATCGCCCACCGCGACCTGGCCCCGTTCCTGAACCCGTGGGTGTACGGCGCCCACACGCCGCCGATGCCCGGTCACCCCGACTGGACGGTCGACCCGGCCTGACCCGACCCGATCCGCTGATCCGGCGGCCGGCGACGGGCCGGCCGCCGCGTCGGCATGTCGGGCCGCATGCGGCGTCGAGCGGGGACGGGTCGGGGTGCGAAGCGGCTTGGCGTGCCGCACGTCCCGTGATAGAAACTGGAACGAACGTCCCACTTTATGTTTCTATCGACGGGAACCCCCGTGCGCAACCCCTACCGAGACATCTTCACCGCGCCCGGCGCCAAGGGATTCTCGGCGGCCGGCTTCATCGCCCGCATGCCCATCTCGATGACCGGCATCGGCATCGTCACCATGCTCTCCGAACTGCGCGGCGAGTACGGCCTCGCCGGCGCCGTGGCCGCCACGTTCGCGCTGGCCACCGCACTGATCGCACCGCAGATCTCGCGCCTCGTGGACCGCTACGGCCAGAGCCGGGTGCTCGTCCCGGCCACCGCCGTCAGCGTCCTGGCGATGGGTGTGCTGTTGCTCTGCGCCCGCTACGAGGCCCCGGACTGGACCCTGTTCGCGTGCGCGGTGCCCGCCGGCTGCATGCCCAGCATGGGCGCCATGGTCCGCTCTCGCTGGCTGGTCCTGTACCGGGGTTCGCCGCACCTGCACACCGCGTTCTCGTTCGAGTCCGTGGTGGACGAACTGTGCTTCATCCTCGGCCCGATCATCGCCGTGCAGCTCTCGGTCGCGGCGTTCCCCGAGGCCGGCCCGCTGGCCGCGATCGTCTTCTTCACCATCGGCGTGCTGCTGTTCACCGTGCAGCGCGGCACCGAGCCCCCGCCGCACCCGCGCGTCGCCGGAAAGACCACGTCGGTGATGCGTATCCGGGGCCTCCAGGTGCTCGTGGTCACCCTGGTCGCGATCGGCGCGATCTTCGGCACCGTGGACGTGGTCACCATCGCGTTCGCCGAGGAGCACGGCCAACGCGGCTCCGCGAGCTTCGTGCTGGCCACCTACGCGGCCGGCTCCTGCCTGGCCGGGATCGCCTTCGGCGCCTTCAAGTTCGCCGCCCCGCTGCCCCGGATGTTGCTGATCAGCGTCGGCTGCACCGCCGTCACCATCCTGCCGCTGCTGCTGGTCGGCAGCCTGCCCGCGCTCGCGGCCGCCGTGTTCGTCGCGGGCATGTCGATCTCGCCCACCATGATCCTGACCGTCAGCCTGGTCGAGCGCCTGGTCCCGCCCACCCGACTGACCGAGGGGATGACCTGGACCACCACCGGGATCGGCATCGGCGTCGCGGCCGGCTCCTCGCTGTCCGGCATGGTGGTCGACCACTTCGGGGCCCGGGCGGGCTTCGGCGTCGCCGCCGGCGCGGCCCTGCTCGCCGCGTCCGCGGCCCTCGGTGGATACCGTGTGCTGCGCCGCACCGCCCCGCGCGCGAGCGGGACCACCGTCGCGCACAGCGGCTCGCTGCCCAGTGCCACCCCCGTACGAGAAGGTGAGTCCCGCTGATCGAGGAAGCCGTCGACGGCCGCCGAGCCAAGGGCGAACGCCGCCGTCGGGCACTGATCGAGGCCACCTTGCGCGTGGTCGAGCGCTACGGTGCGGCCGGGGTCAGCCATCGCACCGTCTCGCGCGAGGCGGGCCTGCCGACCAGCGCCTCCACGTACTACTTCGCCGGGGTCGACGACCTGCTCACCGCGGCGCTCACGTCGTGCATGACCGCGGACGCGATCCACGTGCGCTCGATCGCCGCCGCCCCCGGCGACACCCGGTGCGCGCTGGCCGAACACCTGAACCACATCTGCACCTCGCCCGGCCTGCTCGTCGCCGAGTACGAGCTGTTCCTGCTCGCCGCCCGGCGACCGGAGCTGCGCGAGTCCACCGACCACTGGATGGCCGCGGTCACCGACTTCGCGCTGCGCTTCACCACCGATCCGGTTCGGGTCCGGGTCTTCGTCGGCGCCCTGGACGGCCTGCTCATCCAGGCCCTGCTCACCGACGCGCCGCCGAGCACCGACGAGTGGGAGGCGATGATCCGCGACCTGCTGCCCGGCCCGTGCCTGGCACCATCGCCGCCGGAGCACACCGGGTAGGCGGGACGCGCTTTGGTTGGGCCAGAATCGGGTCATGTCCCGACGCACCCCACGCCCCCGATCCGAGGCCGTCGTCACCGCCGGCTCGCCGTGCCCGTGCGGCCTGCCCGACACCTACGGCGCCTGCTGCGGCGCCCGGCACGCCGGCTCCCCGGCGCCCACCGCCGAGGCGCTGATGCGCTCGCGCTACAGCGCGTTCGCCGTACGCGACACGGCCTACCTGCTGCGCACCTGGCATCCCGACACCCGGCCGGAGCGGCTCGACTCGGACGAGCACACCCGGTGGCTGGGCCTGGAGGTGCTCGCGAGCACCGGCGGCGGACCGTTCCACCAGGAGGGAACCGTCGAGTTCATCGCGACCTACCGCGAGCACGGGCACCGGGACACGCTGCGCGAACACAGCCGGTTCGTCCGCCACGACGGTGCCTGGGTGTACGTCGGACCGCTGCCCCGCTGATGCCTCAGGCGCCGATCAGCCGGCTCTCGATCCGCACCGCCGGGGACAGGTCGCGCAGCCGCTCGGTCAGGTCCTCGCCCGCCTCGTGCAGTGCATCCGGCGTCATCGGCGCCAGCCGCTCCAACAGGAACAGCGCCTCGGTGGTGTCCTCGGTGATTCGGGTGCGCACACACTGACGCCAGTTCCATCGGCGACAGGTGACACCCTCGTCGTCGCACCACACCACCTCGCCCGGCGCGGGATGGTCGATCGCCGGCACCCCGGCCTCCAGGACCTCGAACGGCTCGGTGCCCTCGGCCCGGAGCAGGCGGGCCGCGCCGCGGTAGCGGGACAGGTCCTCGCCGCCGACCGGGAGAACGTGGCGCACCGAGACCGCGTTGTACAGGTCGACCAGGCGGTTCACCTCGGGCAGCCCGCCGCGCCGCATCAGCGCCTCCACCGAGCAGCGGGTGCGCTGCGGCTTGGCGCCGAAGGCCCGGTACGCCTCCCGCCACGCGATGATGTTCGGGTGCTCCTCGGGCGGGGTCGCGGGCAGCGACAGGGTCCCCTCGGCCAGTGCGGCGCGGGAGGCGTCGTCGCTCGGGCCGCCCGGCAGACCGGTGGCGACCAGGGCCAGGACGACCGCGTCCGGGCGCAGCGCGTGCACGGCCGGGTCGATGGTGATGGTCGTGAGCACGTTTGGTTTCTCCTCCGCAGGCGGTCGGCCCGATCGGGCCGTGGTCCACTACAGTGAACCGCATGGAGCAGAATAATGACCCGTTGGCCGACCCCGGTCAAACTGCGGTCAGCCGCGCGATCGCGGCCAACGTCCGCGCCGCCCGCACCGCGCGCGGGTGGTCCCTGGAGGCGCTCGCGACCCGCAGCGGCCTGAGCAAGGGCGCGCTCGTGGGTGTCGAGCAGGGGCGGGGAAACCCGGGCGTGCTCACCCTGGCCCGGATCGCCGACGCACTCGGACTGCCGTTGACCGGCCTGGTCGACCGGGCCCCCGCGCCGCTCGTCGAGGTCGTTCCGGCAGGCGCCGGCACCCGGTTGTGGCAGGGCGAACACGGCGGCCACGGCGACCTGTTGATCGGCAGCGATCCGCCGGTGTCGGCCGAGCTGTGGCGCTGGACGCTGGCTCCCGGCGACGCGCACGTCAGCGCGGCGCACGGCGCGGGCGTGCGGGAACTGGTCACCGTCCTGGACGGCATCCTCACCCTGGTGGTGGCCGGCGAACCCGTCGACGTCGCCGCCGGCGCATGTGCGCGTTTCGCGGCCGACCGGGCCCACACCTACCGCAACGACGGCGCGAACACCGCCCGGTTCGTCGGCGTCGTACTCCTGCCCGGCCGATCGGACCTCGGCTGAGCACACCGCTGCGGCGATCGGCCGCCGACCCGACGCCCCGGCCGAGTACGCGGCCACGGCAACCGGCCCCGACCGGCCGCCGTGCTACAGCTCGGCCGTACCCCACTCGGTGACGACCAGTTCGTCGCCGACCGCCACCTTGCCGGGGCGCAGCACGGCGAACTTGCCGCCGAAGGCCACCCCGCCCTGCGGTGCGCGCCGGTAACCCGCGAAGGTGCGCAGCGGTTCGGGGCCCGCCCTGGTTCCGGTGTCCTGGTCCACCAGGGTCACCGCACAGCGGATCGCGAGCTTGGCGTAGCCGAGTTCGGCCTCGCCGACCGTGCACCGGCGGACCCGGTCCTCGGTGTGCGGGTCGGCCCAGCCCTCGACCACGACGTTCGGCCGGAAGCGGGCCATCGGCAGCGACGGCGCGCCGCCCTCGCCGAGACGTGCGTTGAGCAAATCAAGCGAGGTGCGCGAGAGCACGTGCAGCGGCGAGCTGTCGGCATAGCCGGCCGTGCCCGGGATCGCCCCGTCGGTCACCCGCTCGTGCTCCGGCGGCACCCGCACCAGCCGGCTGTCCGCACCGAGCGCCTGGGACAGCCAGTGCGCGGCCGCGTCGCCCTGGTCGATGCCCCGGAACGGGTTGCCGAACAGGTGCACGTCGCGCCGGGGGCCGCTGGTGTCCACGTCGATCGTCACCGGGTCGGCGCCGGGCCGGCGCAGCGTCAGGCGCTCGCCGCCGGCATCGATCTCCGGGCGGATCAACGCCAGTTGCGGATCGCGGCGCTGGGTACGGAAGACGCCGTCCGCGTCGACCACCATGAAGGCACGATCGTGGGCGAGCCCGGCGGGGGTCAGCAGGGCCCGATCGCACGACGTGCCGGCGCAGCCCTTGATCGGATAGCAGATCAGTTCGACGACTGTGGCCATGGCTCGACCCTATCGACGGCAATCCCGCTCGGCCGCGCCGACCACCCGGCGACCGGCGCCGCGCCCGCCTCGCCGTGTCGCGCCGGCCGCTCGTGCCTCCCGCCCGAGAGGCCGACGCGACACGACGCGACGCGACCGCGCCGGGGCGCACTCGGCCGCTCGGGCGGGACGACGACCCCACGCGGTGACGCGACGGCCGGGGCGTTCGAGCGCTCACGCCTCCGTCGGGTGCAGTTCCTTCCAGACCCGCTGTGCGAACACCGTCTTGCCCGCGTGGCGATCGGCGTCGGCGGCGGTGGCGAGCCAGCCGACGATCTCGCCCGGGATCTCGGGGCCGGCCGCGGTGAAGTTGGCCTGGAGGTGGCCGCTGGATCCGCGCGCCTTCTGCGACTCGGTGAGCACGAAGCCGGGGTCGACGTTGAACGCGCGCAGCCCGCGCTCGCGATACTCGGCGTGCAGTACGCCGGCGACCCGCCCGAACGCGGCCTTGGACGCGGCGTAGGCGACGCCCCAGCCGCCCGCGCCGGCCGGGCCGGGCGGGTCGAGTCGGGCCGAGCCCGAGGTCATGTTCACCACGTGGCTGCGCGGGTGTTCGAGCAAGTGCGGCAACAGCCGCTGGATCAGTACGAGTTGGTGCAGGTAGTTGCCCACGAGCAGGTTCTGTGCGGCCTCGATCGGCAGGTCGAGGATCCGATCCATCGCACCGGGTCCCTGGTGGATGGCGTTGTTGAAGAGCAGGTCGACCCGGCCCCAGGTGTCCAGGGCCGTGTCGCAGGCGTCGAGGATGGAGCGTCGGTCCATCAGGTCCATCCGGATCGGCAGTGCCCGCCGCCCCAGCGCCTCGATCTCGCCGGCGGTGGTCTCCAGGCTGCCGGGGATCGCGAACGGCGTCGGGTCCGCCGTGGAGGAGGTGGGCCCGCCGCGACCCTCGCCCTCGTGCACGGTGCGGGCGGTGAGCACCACGTCGTAGCCGGCGCGGGCCAGGGCGATGGCTCCGCAACGGCCGATACCGCGACTGGCGCCGGTGACGAGGGCAACGGGAGTGTGGTGAGGCATGCGCCGACCATGCCGGATTACCTTGACAGAATCCAGTAAATCTTCACGGGAACTCCACCCGGTCCGCCCCCGACAGCCCGCGGCCCTCTCCGTTCGTGATCAACTCTGTTCGACTCGTCATCTTCGACTGCGACGGCGTCCTCGTGGACAGCGAACCGATCGCGATCCGCGTACACGTGGCACTCGGCGCCGAGCACGGCCGGCCGCTCACCCCCGCCGAGGTGATCGAGCGGTTCGTGGGCCGCTCCTCGGTGTCGATCGCCGAGCAGATCGCCGAGCGCGTCGGGGCGGACGCCGCCGCCGAGTGGACGCGCGGCTTCGAGCGCCTGCACCGGATCGAGGTGGACACCGCGCTCAGTCCGGTCGAGGGCATCGAGTACGCGGTGGACACCCTCGCCGAACTCGGCCTGCCCACCTGCGTGGCCTCCAGCGGAAGCCACGACAAGATGGCGCACACCCTGGGCCGCACCGGCCTGTACGACCGCTTCGCCGGCCGATCTTCAGCGCGAACGAGGTCGCCCGCGGCAAGCCCGCGCCCGACGTGTTCCTGCACACCGCGGCCCGCATGGGGGTGGCCCCCGAGCAGTGCGTCGTGGTCGAGGACAGCATCAACGGCCTGCTCGCGGCCCGGGCGGCCGGCATGCGTTCGTTCGCCTACGCGAGCGACCTGATCGCACCACACCTGCTGGAGGGCGCGGGCACCACAGTGTTCAAGTCCATGCGCGACCTGCCCGCCCTGATCACCGACCCGGTCCCCCCGGGAGACCACGCCGTCGGCGTGATCGGCGAAACAGCCCGCGTCGAGCGCCGGCCTAAGCCCCGTCCGCCGCCTCGGCCTCGTCCGAGGCCGCGACGCGCGTGACCACCTCGGTCGCCCGGGCGGCCGGTACGCCCAGGGCCACCAGCGACGCCACCGCCTGGTCCACTGCGGTCACCCGCACGTCCGCGTTCACCGCCTGGAGCAGCGCCACACACATCCCCTCCAGCGCAACCGCCAGCACCGGCGCGGGCAGGTGGTCGGCGAACACTCCGGTGCGCTGACCCGCGGCGATCAGTTCGATCGAGCGGTCCCGCACGGGGGCCAGCATCGCCGGGATCCCGCCGTCGCCCAGATTGCGCTGGGCGAAGCTGATCAGCAGTCGATACCGGTCGCCGCCGCGCCAGGCGGCGAGATCGAAGCGGGCCACCGCCTCCTCGGGCGAGTCCCCGTCCCGCATCGCGCCCTCGACCGCGCCCAGGATGTCCCGCCGCGCCTCCTCGGCCAGCCCGGCGACCAGCGCCTCACGGCTGGGGAAGTGCCCGTACACGGTGCGCCGCACCACGCCCGCCGCCCGCGCGATGTCGTCCATCGACGCGTCCGCGTCCCGGATCAGTTCGGTCCGGGCCACCGCAAGGATGCGCTCCCGGTTGGACTGCGCGTGGCGCCGGCGCGGCGGCGTGGCGGCGCCCGCCTCCGCACGGCCGGCCGCGGCCGGAGCCTGCCGGGCTCCCGGTGTCGTCTGCATCGCGCGTTCCTTCCTGGGGTGACCTGGAGCCTGCCAGAAATCCGCTCCCGACGGCACCGACACCCGGAGCGAGTCGGTGAATCACCCGATTCGCACCGACTCGTTCCAGCTTATTTGCACAGCATTGTGCAATCAACTAAATTGCACATCGTTGTGCAAATACTGCGGCTGCGCCGGCCGCCTGCTCCGAAAGGCGTTCCGATGTCCGTATTCGCCACCACGCCGGTCGATCGCATGGAGCGGCCGTACTCCCGCCGCTGGTGGGCCCTGGGCGTGCTCTGCCTGAGCCTGCTGATCATCGTCATGGCCAACACGTCGCTGATCGTGGCCGCGCCCGACATGACCCGCGACCTGGGCCTGACCGGTCGCGACCTGCAATGGGTGATCGACGCCTACACCGTGCCGTACGCGGCGCTGATGCTGGTGCTGGGCGCGATCGGCGACAAGTACAGCCGGCGCGGTGCGCTGATCACCGGCCTGCTCGTCTTCGCCGCGGGCTCGATCGGCGGTTCGCTGGTGCACTCGACCTCGGGCGTGATCATCGCCCGCGCGGTGATGGGTCTGGGCGCCGCGGTGATCATGCCCGCGACGTTGTCCCTGCTGGTCGCGTCCTTCCCGCGCAACGAGCGGGCCAAGGCGATCACCGCGTGGACGGCGACCTCGGGCCTGGCGATCGCGCTCGGCCCGCTGCTCGCGGGCCGGCTGCTGGAGAGCCACGCGTGGGGTTCCACGTTCCTGATCAACGTGCCGGTCGCGCTGATCGCGGTGGTCGCCGCACTGTTCGTGGTCCCGCCGTCCAAGGCGCACGACTACGGCCGGCTCGACCTGGTCGGCGGTGCGCTGTCGATCGCGACGCTGGGCTCGCTGGTGTACGCAATCATCGAGGGCCCGCACTTCGGCTGGGGCGCCGGTCCGGTGACCGCGCTGGTCGTCTTCGTCCTCGGCCTGGCCTCGTTCATCGCCTGGGAACTGCGGCACCCGCGCCCGATCTTCGACCTGCGCAAGTTCAACGAGCGGGTGTTCTCCGGCTCGATGCTCGCCGTGCTGCTGTTCTTCCTGGGCACCTTCGGTGCGATCTACTTCCTCACCCAGCACCTGCAGTTCGTGCTCGGCTACACCCCGCTGGAGACCGGCGTGCGACTGCTGCCGCTGGCCGGCGCGGTGTGCCTGGGCGCGATCGCCACCGGGCGGCTCACCCCGTGGCTGGGCATGCGGGTGACGGTGACCACGGGCATGGCGCTGGGCACGATCGGCGTGCTGTTGATGACGCGCATCTCGGACGGCTCCGGCTACGGCGACTTCCTGGCCCCGCTGCTGCTGCTCGGCGTCGCGATCGGGCTGAGCGTGTCGCCGTGCACGGAGGCGATCATGGGCTCGTTCCCGGAGAACGAACTGGGCGCGGGCGGCGGCGTCAACGACACCGCGGTCGAGTTGGGCGGCGCACTGGGCATCGCGATCCTGGGCTCGGTGCTGGCCACCTCGTACGAGTCGGAGCTGACCAAGGCCGTCGACGGCAAGCTGCCGCCGGCCGCGATGGACGTGGCCAAGGACTCGATCGGCGGCGCGCTCGCCGCGGCCGAGCAGGTCGGCCACGTCGCCGGCCCGCAGCAGGCACACGCGCTGGTCCAGGCCGCCGACCACGCGTTCGCCCAGGCGGTCGCGCACACCAGCCTGGTCGGCGGGATCGTGCTCGCGGTGGGCACGATCCTGGTCGGCCTGATCCTGCCGAACCGCGCCCGCACCCAGGCGGCGCGCGCGGACGTGACGGGCGCGGACACGCCGGAGCGGGAGAAGGAGTCGGTGGGCTGAGCCACCGTACGGCGCCGGGGCGGTCGACCTCGCGTCGACCGCCCCGGCGGCTGCCCGGACCCCGGCCGCGGGCTCCTCGGCCGGGTCAGCCCCTCGGCAGGGTCCGTACCGCGCGTCCCACCCACGCCTCGAAGCGTTGCCACTCGACGAGTTCCTCGCGCGTCTCCGGCTCCGGCCAGTCGAGCAGCGCGTCGCCCGCGTCGAGCAGATCCCAGTAGGGGTGGTGGTCGTCGGTCCGGCCGGCCGCCTTCGCATACGCGGGCAGGAAGTCCACGGCGACGGCCACCCCGTGGCTCAGCGCGAGATTGAGCCGGAACCGCGCCAGGTCGATGCCGCGCGGACCGACGCACCCGGTGGTCCAGTCCACGACACCGGCGATCCGCTCGCCCAGCCACAGGAGTTGCTCGGCGTGGAAATCCCGGTGGATGAAACCGGGTGCGGCGTACGGGGGTTGCTCGGACAGTGCGGCGAACATCCGCTGCCACACGTGCGGGCGCGTGGTCCAGGTGGGCACGGTCCGCGCACCGTCGACCGCCGGGTCGTAGTAGGGCGTGTACTCCACCGGGTCGGCATCGGTCGGGTCCACCGCGTGGATGGCCGCCAGCAACTCGGCCGCGCACGACAGCAGTACGGCCGGATCGGCGGGCGGCGCGGGTGTGCCGGGAAGACGCGAGGTCAGCAGCGCCGGGGTCGCGCCGTCGAGTCGGGCCGCGATCAGCTCCGGCGCCGGGACGGCGGTGTCGGCGAGCAGCCGCAGGACCCGGGCCTCCCGCTCCGGCCGGTACCACGGGTCGACGGCAAGCCGATCGGCGTCGTGGAAGACCCGCAGGACCAGGTCGCCGACGACGTAGAGCCGGTTGGCACCTTCGCCCATGGGCTCGATCGGGACGTCGCCGACGATGTCGCGCAGCCAGGCGAGGGTCTCGTCGTTCGGCATGGGGACGGGCACGGACGGGGCTCCTGTTCGTCGGGGGTCGCTCCACGTGCGAGACCGAGCCGCGGTGTCGCCGCCTCGGCCACCACGTGGCGATCCGAGGCCAAGCCTGCCAGGATCACCGCCGAGCTCGAACCGCACACCCGTCGACCTCGATCCCCCCGCTGCCCGACGGCGTGCTCGAGGGCGTCGCGACCGGCGGCGATGTTCGGCGTCGCGGCGCTCGCCCGGCCCTCGCCGGACCCGCGTCGACCCTGGTCCGACGACACGACCCGAGCCCCGAACGGCCCTCGACGCAACGCCCGTCACCGATCGTTGGCAGGATCTGGTGCCGCCGGACTATGTGTTCGAACAGTGGCATGCATGGGGGATCGGGTGAGTGGGATGGACTGGCTTCCGTTTTTGCGGACGTGGAGCGAGGAGTGGATCGACGCACTGGAGCCGGAGGAGGCGGAGGTCTTCCCGCAGTCGGTGCGGGCGGCGGGCTGGCTCGGGTTCGAGCCGGCCGGCGAGGAGCGCATCCGCGCGCTGGAGGAGCGGTTGGCACAGCCGTTGCCGCCGTCGTACCGCTCGTTCCTGGCGGTCAGCGACGGGTGGCGCAACGTCGGCGAGTTCATCTACGCGTTGGGCTCGACCGAGCAGGTCGGCCGGTTCCACGAGTCGTCCCCCCAGTGGTGCCGGATTCTGCTCGGCCTGGAGGAGGACGAGCACTTCCGCGCCGTCTTCGGCCGTGCGGTGCAGATCTCGCTGGAGGGGGACGCCGCGGTGCTGCTGCTGGATCCGGGCGAGGTGGACGCCGACGGGGAGTGGACGGCGTACTTCCACGCCTCGTGGACCGGTGACGCGCCGCGGCGCTACGCCGGGTTCGCCGCGTTGATGCGGAACGAGTACCGCTCGTTCCACCGGCTGCGCAAGCCGGACAACGCGACGTCCCGGGCGTGGGAGGCGCGGATCGAGGAGGCCAGGGTGGCCTGCCTGGCGGGCGCGGTGGACGAGCCGCTCGCGGTGTTCGAGGAGGGCAGTGCGTTCGGCCGCTTTCGGGCGGAGCTGTTGCGCTTCCAACTGCACGCGCTGCTCGGCGGATCGGTGGAGGCGAAACGGGCCTTCGCCACGATCGTGCGCGGTGAACAGGACGATCCGGCCCGACGCGTGTTGATCGGCCGCGAACTGGTGCCGGCCTTCGGCGCGTTGGACCGCGGCGAGCGGCGGCCGGCCCTGGCGCGGAGCATCTTCGAGCGGGAACTGGACGAGCTGCGCGAGCGGTTCGACGGCGCGGCGCCGAACGATGGCGGCCCGAAGGGCCCGTGGGCGGACGTGCTCGCGCAGGCGCGCGCGTCGGCCGAGTCCGGTGCGGGGGACGCGGCGTGGCGCACGGTGCTGGCCGGGCTGGTGCACTGGCAGCCGCTCGGACCGGATCACATCGCGCCGGTCGCGCTGCTCGGCGACCCGGTCCTGGGCCCGCTGTGCACTCCGGAACGGGGTCGCGAACTGCTCGGCATCGCACGAGCGGGCCGCTGACCGAGGGCGGGCGGGAGCGGGCGGAGGCGCAGCAGGGCATTCCGCGTTCCGCGGGGAGCCGTCGCCCAGCTCCCGCGCGTGCGCCGTCGGCCCGCCCCTCGGGTGAGCCGTCGGCCCGCCCCTCGGGTGAGCCGTCGGCCCGCTGCGCCGCATCGGCGCGCGGCGGGCCGACGGGGAGCGCTGATCCGCCGACCGGGCGGCTCCTGCCGACTGAGCCCGAGCCCCCCGATCGGCCCTACGCGGAGAGCGCGCCCGGATCCGGGATCACACAGGCCGCGGCGACCTCGTCCAGGGAGAGACCCAGTTCGAGGGCGAGCGCGGCGATCGTGAAGAACGCGGGCGTGGGAGCGCGGCCGGTCTCGATCTTGCGCAGCGTTTCCGGGGACAGGCCCGCCGCGACGGCGACGTGGCCGATGCTGCGCTCACCGCGTGCGCTGCGCAACAACGCACCGAGATGCAGGCCGCGCTCGCGCTCCAGCGGGGTCAATGGGGTTCGTACCATGCTCGTGATACTAATACCGGTATAAGAATTGGTCCAGGAGGGGACGTCGTGGTCGAGATCAAAACCCGAGCCGAAATCGCCGCGATGCGCGAGGCCGGCCGGATTGTGGCGAACGCCCTGGAGGCGACCCGCAAGGTCGCCGCCATCGGCGTGTCGCTCAAGGAGCTGGACGAGGTCGCGCACGCGGTGCTGCGCGAGGCCGGAGCCACATCCCCGTTCCTGGGCTACAAGCCGTCGTTCGCTCCGGTGCCGTTCCCGGGCGTGATCTGCGCGTCGGTCAACGACGTGGTGGTACACGGCATCCCGACGGACTACCGGCTGCGCGACGGCGACCTGTTGAGCGTCGACTTCGGCGCGACGCTGCACGGCTGGACCGGCGACGCCGCGATCACCTTCACCGTGGGCACACCGCGGCCGCGCGACACCGACCTGATCGCCGCGACCCGGCGCGCGCTGGAGGCGGGCATCGCGGCGGCCGTGCCTGGCGGACGCCTGGGCGACATCTCCGCCGCGATCGGCGCGGCCGCCCGCGACGCCGGCTACGGCATGCCGCAGGATCTCGGCGGCCACGGCATCGGCCGCACGATGCACGAGGACCCGCACGTACGCAACGAGGGCCGCCCGGGTCGAGGCATGCTGCTGCGCCCGGGGATGACCCTGGCTCTGGAGCCGATGCTGATCGCCGGCGGCAAGGACCGCTGCTTCACCGCCAAGGACGGCTGGACCATCCACAGCGCCGACGGCTCCCGAGCCGCCCACTTCGAACACACCATCGCCATCACCGAGCAAGGCCCCCGGATCCTCACCCTTCCGTAGCCAGGGCCCGCCCCGAGCGGGCGTCGAGCCCAGGCGATCGAGTTCGGGGCGGGCGGGGAGCTATCCCACCCGCACCGGGCGTCCCTCCCGGCGGGACACCACGCACGCCTCGGCGACGACCTGGGCGGCGAGGGCGTCCGGGCCGGGGCACGGGCTGGGAATTCGGCCTGCGGCCATGGCGACGAACGCGGCGAGTTCCGCGCGGTACGCGTCGCCGAATCGGGTCAGGAAGTCGCCCTCGGTGACGCCGCCGCACGCGTGCGTACCGTGTGTGCCCGCCAGTTCGAGGCGTACGTCGTATCCCGGCTCGTGCTGCCGACCCGCGTGCGCGGTGCCGAGGGTGCCGTCGGCGAGGCGGAAGAGCACCGCGGACACGTCCACGTCGTCGTGTTCGCGGAACACCGCGGCGCCCCGGTTCGCGCCGATCGCGGTCACCTCGACGATCGGCACGCCGGTGACCCACGGCACGATGTCGAAGTCGTGGATGTGCGTGTCCCGGTAGATGCCGCCCGAGGTCGGCACGAACTCGGGCGGCGGCGGCAGGCGGTCCACGCTCACCGCGTGCACCCTGGTCAGCGTGCCGAGCGTGCCCGCGCGCACCGCCGCCCGAGCCGCGAGGTACATCGCATCGAACCGGCGCTGGAAGCCCACCTGGAGTTCCGCGCCGCGGGCCTGCACGTACTCGACGACCTCACGCGCGATCTTCGGGTCGAGTGCGATCGGCTTCTCGCACAGGATCGGCAACCGCGCGTCCGCCGCCCGGCGCAACAGCTCCACGTGCACCGCCGTCGGCGCCGCGATCACGACCGCGTCGATCCCGCCGTACAGCTCGGGCACCCGCACCGCCTCGATCCCGGCGCGCGCGGCGAACGCCTCGGCCCGCGCGTGGTCCGCGTCCGCGACCACGACCCGCTCGACCGCCTCCATCCCACTCAGCGCCCGCGCGTGAAACGCCCCGATCCGCCCGACCCCAAGCACGCCGACCCGCATTGCTCCCCTTTCCGACATCCGCTCCCCTCGACCATCCCACCGGCCCGCCCGCACCCGACGACCGGCCCCATCGCCGTTTCCGCAGCGGCAGACACTTCGCCCACCGCAGCGCCCGTCCCGCAGCCATCGCAGCACCCGCGCAGAGCCCACGGCAGAGCCCACGGCAGAGCCCACCCACGCGTCCCCGAACGAGTGACCTCCGACAGGGCCGACCGAGTGGTGCCCTCGAACACACCCACCACCGTGCACGAATAGCTCACCGAGAGCGGGTAGTCGTGGCCGAATGACGATCTCCCGACGCTCGCTGTTCCGCACCGCACCGATCGCACTCGCCCTGATGGCCGTGCCCGCCGCCCGGAACGCCTCCGCCGCCGGATCCGGTCACGGCAACGACGCCGGCGCGTTCGCGGGTACCGCCGGCGGTCCCACCCCCGACCCGAACGCCGTTCCGCTCCCGGGCCGATCGCCGCTCCCGGCCACCGTCCCGGCCGGCATCGGCCCCCGCTGGGAAGCCGAAATCCCGGCCGAGACCACCCAGTTGTTGCTGGTCGTCGGCGAACACCCGGACAGCGACCGCGCCATGGCCTCGTTCTGGACCCGCCAATCGAGCGGTTGGCAGATCGAGTGCACACACCCCGCGCGCAACGGCCGGCTCGGCTGGACGCCCGACCACCGCGAGGGCGACCTCCGCTCGCCGATCGGCGTCTTCACGCTCACCGACGCCGGCGGCCTGCGCCCCGACCCCGGCACCAGGCTCTCCTACGACCGGTCCGACGGCTTCGCCATCGAGGGCACCGGATTCGCCGGCGAACCGCTCGCCGGCACCTTCGACCACGTGATCGCGATCGACTACAACCGGGTTCGCGGTACCTCGCCCCTGGACCCGACCCGCCCGCGCGGCGACGAGTTCGGCGGTGGCATCTGGCTGCACATCGACCACGACGGCCCCACCCACGGCTGCGTGACCCTGCCGCAGGAGGCGCTGCCGGAGCTGCTGCGCGCACTGGATCCGGCGGCCCACCCGATCGTGGTCATGGGCGACGCGACGACCCTGGCCCTGGGCGGCCCCGCTTCCTGATGTCGGACGGGACTCCTACCCTGTGCGGGTGACCTCCGCCAAGCTCCGTCCACTGCCCGCCGAAGTGGCCGTCCTCCTGGATCAACTCACGCCCTGTCCGCGCCTGGTCGAACATCTGCGCATCGTGCATGACGTCGCGTACCGGCTCTGCGACTGGGTCGCGGCGAACCACCCGGGCCTGGCCTTCGACCGCGACGCGGTGCTGTTCGGCGCCGCCACCCACGACATCGGCAAGACCCTGCATCCGGCGGAGTTGGCCGGGCCCGGTTCGTGCCACGAGCAGGCCGGCTACGACCTGCTGACCGCCCAGGGCGTACCGCCCGCCCGGGCCCGCTTCGCCCGCACGCACGCAGCGTGGGATCCGAACGATCCGGACGAACTGCTCGTGAGCCTGGCCGACAAGGCCTGGAAGGGCAAGCGGGTCGCGGAGCTGGAACAGGCCCTGGTCACGCTGCTCGCGACCGCCTCCGGGCGACCGGAGTGGGAGATTTTCCAGTCCCTCGACGACTTCCTGACCACGATCGACACGGACACGCCGCTGTTCTGAACACCGCGAGATCCCGCGACGACCTCAGGCGTCGGCCGCCCGCCGCCACCGTGCCGCCGCCACGGGGCGCGTCCTCGGGTCGCTCAGCGCGGCAACCTGCGCCACAGCCGCCGCGGCATCACCCGCATGCCCGCGAACACCGGTCGCAGCACGGCGGGCACCCACACCTCGCCCTTGCCGCGCAACAGCGCCCGGATCGTCGCGTCGGCCACCTGGTCCGGGGTGCTGGACAGCGGTGCGGGCGACATGCCCTCGGTCATCCGACCCACCACGAAGCCGGGCCGGACCAGCAGCAGGCGCACCCCGCTGCCCGCGAGCGCATCGGCCAGGCCGCTCGCGAAGCCGTCCAGACCGGCCTTGGCCGAGCCGTACACGTAGTTCGCGCGCCGCACCCGTACACCCGCCACCGACGAGAACACGATCAACCGGCCGTGCCCCTGCGCGCGCAGCACCGTGGCCAGGTGGGTCAGGATGCTCACGTGCGCCGTGTAGTCGGTGTGCACGACGGCGACCGCGTGCGCCGCGTCCAGCTCGGCCCGGCGCTGATCACCGAGGATGCCGAACGCGGTGACCACGATGTCCAGCGGCCCGTGCCGGGCGATCACCTCGTCCAGCATCGGCCGATGCCCGGCCAGGTCGTCGGCGTCGAACTCGACCCGATCCACGTGCCGGGCGCCGGCCTTGCGCAGCAGCGCCTCCTCGTCGTCGAGGTCGTAGCTGCGGCGCGCCGCCAACACGATGGTGCGCGCCCCGCGCGCGGCCAGCCGCTCGGCGACCGCCAACCCGATCTCACTGCGGCCCCCGAGGACCAATACGGTTCCACTCACCCGCACAGTCTGCCGGATCCGGCCGGTGGCCCCGCTCCCCACGATCCGCCCGGACTCAATAGCCTTGCGTCCGTGACGGTGAACACGAACGCGGATGCCTCGGCCGGGACCACGACGGCGGGGACGAACGCGAAACCCGACAGGGCCGCGGACGAGCGGCCGATCGTGCTGCGCGCACCGGACACCGCCGAGCAGGCGGTCGAGCCGCTGCACACGATCCTGGCCGAGCTGGTCCTGGGCGGCGCCGCACTCGGCTGGGTCGCCCCGCCCCCGCGCGCCGAGGTGGCCGCGCTGCTCACCGACCTGGCCGCGGCCCAGCGCGCCGGCAACGCGTCGGTGCGGTTCGCGTACGCGGGCGAGGAACTGCTCGGCTTCGGCTACTGGCGCCGCTACACCCGGCCCACCCATCGCCCGAATGCCGACCTGGAGAAGCTCGCGGTGACCCCGTCGGCGCACGGTCGCGGCGTCGGCCGGTTGCTCACCACGGCACTGATCGAGGACGCGCGCGCCGAGGCGATCGAGATCCTCACCCTCGACGCCCGCGGGGACAACGCGAACGCACTCCACCTGTACCGCTCGCTCGGCTTCGTCGAGTACGGCCGGCTGCACGATTTCGTGGCGGTCGGATCGGCCCGCTACGACAAGGTCTTCTGTTCCGTCGATCTGCGCACACCCCCCGCGTGACCGGGTGGCGCGGGTCCGCGGGCCGGCGCCGGCGCGGCGCACGGGCAGGGTCCGGCTCGGACGCCGATCGGAGCCGGTCGAACGGTTCGGCGCCGGGCATGGAATCACTGCGTGCGGATCCGCGGTCGGCCGCGTGGGTGAACGGCTTGGCCGACTTCGCGACCGGCGTCGAGGTGGTCCTGCCCGCGGACGACGACCTGATCGCGACGCTCCTGGACCTGTCCGTCCCGCACGAGGACTTCAACGAACTCGTCGCCACCCGGGCGGCACTGCTCGCCGATCCGGAACTGCGCGAGGTGTTCGAACGAGCCGTCCGGGCGTTGGTCGCGGGGATCGGCACGGTCGAGCGGCACCTGGAGGTCCCGCCGCTGCCGGCCGCGTGGGGTCCGGTCGGGCGCTGGTTCCACGTGTACGTGTTCATCGCGGCGCGCCCGTTCGTGCTGGCCTACCATCGCTCCCTCGGCATCCCCGACGAGGTCTCCCGCCGCACGCTCGCCGACCTCGGCCGGCATGTCGCGGTGCACCGGCGCCGGCTCGGCATCGGCGGGTTGTTCGCGCTGCACTGGCCCAAACTGCACTTTCGCGGTGAGCTCTATCAGCTGGGCCGGCTGCAATTCCAACGCTCGTTCGTGCTCCAACGGGCCGCCACGAGCGCTGCCGAACGGGGCTTGGCCTACCGGCCGCAGGATCCCGCGCTCGCGCTGCACATCCCGGACTTCCACGGCCCGCTGACCCCGGCGGCCTGCGACGAATCGCTGCGTCTGGCCCGCGAGTTCTTCCCGCGGCACTACCCGACCGAGCGCTACCGGCTCGCGGTGTGCGGCTCGTGGCTGCTGGATCCGCAACTGCGCGAATACCTGCCGGAGCACTCCAACATCATCCGCTTCCAGCGCCGCTTCCACCTGTACGCCGAGTCGGACGACCGAAGCCCCGACGACGCCGCTCCGATCGGCTTCGTCTTCGGCGACCCCGACCTGCCCCTCGCGTCCCTCCCCCGCGACACCACCCTCCAACGCGCCATCGGCGACCACATCCGCGCCGGCCGACACTGGCACGTGCACACCGGCTGGTTCGAACTCTGACCCCACCACCGGCCCCCGGTCGAACACGAACCCGCCGAGCACGCGACGAGCTCGTACGGTCCGCCGTGGGCTCGTCGTGCCGATTCCGGGATCACCCGCAACGTCTCGGAGCAGGCGGGGAAATTCGCCGGCGGGAAGGCGTCCGGCGGGTGAGGATGGCGAGGTGACGAACGATCTTCGGCGCCGGTTCGCGGCGTATGCGTGGGAGCCGGTCACGGTCGGCGCGTCCGGAGCCGGTGTGCATCGGCTGCGTCGGCACGGTGAGGAGTTCTACCTCAAGATCGGCACGCCGAGCCCGCATCCGGATTCCGGGTTCCATCTCTCCGCCGAGGTGGCTCGCGGCCTGTGGGCGGCCGAGCACGGGCTCCCCGTCGCCGAGATCCTGGACCACGACGTCGAGGCGCCCGGCGGCTGGCTGCTCACCCGCGCCGTGCCCGGCCGCTCCGCGGACGACCCGTGGCCCGTCGACCGGCGCGACGCGGTCGTCGACGCGATCGCCGACATGGCCCGCGCCCTGCACGAACTCCCGGTCGCGGATTGCCCGTTCGACCGCACTCTTGCGGTGACCACCCCGGCCGCCGAACACGCGGTCGCGGCCGGCCTGGTCGACCTCGACGACGTGGACGAACACCTCGTCGGCCGCACCGGCGCCGAACTCCTGGCCGAACTGGTCGCAACCACCCCGGCCGACGAGGACCCGGTCGTCGGGCACGGCGACTACTGCCCGCCCAACATCCTCCTCGACCCGGAAACCCTGCGCGTGACCGGCCTGATCGACCTCGGCCGACTGGGCCGCACCGACCGGCACGCGGACCCGGCCCTGCTCACCCGCAGCCTCCTCGACGACGACCACGCGCAGTACTCGCCCGCCCATGCGGCCCGCTTCCTGGCCCGCTACGACCCGCAGGGCACCCTCGACCCGAAGCGCCTGCGGTTCTACCGCCTGCTCGACGAGTTCTGCTGACCACCCGCCGCCGAACGAAGCTGCGGCCCGGTCCTCGGCCGGGCCCGGTCGTCGCGGTCGGGTTCTCCCGTGGTGGTCGAGCGTCTCCCGCGGCAGGCGCTCGACCGGCTCGTCGGCCGTCGGGGCGGTTTCCACCACGGGCCGCCCCGCGACTGCGGCCCGCTCACGCCTGGTCGCGGACGAAGACCCCTGCCCGCGCCGCCACCACCGCCGCGTCCGCCGAGCGCCGTGCCTGCCCGGCGCAGACCGGCTCGTTCGTGATGAACAACCGGTAGTAGAGCGCGCCCACGGCCGTGCGCACCACCTCGCCCGCATCGGTGCCCACCGGCAACTCGCCCCGTGCGATGGCCCGTTCGACCACCTCCTCGGCCTGCGCGAGCCGCCCCGTCAGGAACCCGTGCAGGGCTTCGCCCGTGATCGGCTCGTGCACCGCCGCGACCACCAACGCCCGTGCGGTGGGCCCGCGTTCGGGGTCCTCGAAGCCGCTCACCACCATCGCGGTGATCGCTCGCAGGTCGCCCTGCACGGTGCCGGTGTCCGGGAGCGGCCACGCCTCCTCCGCCGCCAGATCCAACGCGTCCGCGGCCAGCCCGGCCGCGTTCCGCCAGCGTCGATACACCGTGGTCTTGTGCACCCCCGAGCGCGCGGCGACGGCCTCCACGGTCAGTCCGTCGAAGCCCTTGTCCGCCAATTCGGCCAACGTGGCCCGCCGCACGGCGTCCCGCGTCCGCGCGGTCCGCCCTCCCGGCCGCGCCCCGCCGACGCCGCTCACGCGCCGCACCCCGGCCGGGCCGACCCCACCGGGATCCGCGTCGGCATCCGTGCCGCCCACATCCGGGCCGACCAAAAGCAACCCAGTTGCATTAGTGCTTCTCCATCCGTCACACTCATTCTAACGCAACCATGTTGCATTAGCCGAAACCAATGCTCCGCCTCGCGCTGCCCCCAATCGCCTCACCACCGCCCGATCCGCCCGACCGAGGGAACAAGCTCGTATGACGACCGCCACCATCCGTGAATTCCCGCTCACCGGGCCCGAGTCCGGCCCGTACGCGATCACCCTGGGCCCGGACGGCGCACTGTGGTTCACCCTCGTGCACGCGGGCCGGATCGACCGGTTCGACCCGACCGGGACGCACACCTCCCACGACCTCGGCGACCCCGCATGCGGGCCGACCGTACTGACCGTGGGCCCCGACGATGCGTTGTGGTTCACCGAGTACAAGGCGCATCGGATCGGCCGGATCGACCCGGCCGGCGCGGTGACCCACTTCGACCTGCCCACCCCGGGATCCGGCCCGTTCGGCATCACCTCCGGCCCGGACGGCGCGCTGTGGTTCACCGAGACCGCCGCGAACCGGATCGGCCGGATCGACCCGGCCGGAAACGTCACCGGCTTCGCGCTGCCGATCGCGGACGCGTTCCCGTCCGCGATCACCGCCGGCGCCGACGGCGCGCTGTGGTTCACCCTCAACGCCGCCGATGCGCTGGGGCGGATCGGCACGACCGGCGAGGTGACCGTGCATCCGCTGCCCACCAAGGGCGCCGCCCCGGTCGGGATCGCGGCGTCCGCGGACGGCTCGTTGTGGTTCACCGAGATCGGCGCCGGCGCAATCGGGCGGCTCGGCCCCACCGGGGAGTACCACCAATTCCCGCTGCCGGACCCGCAGTCTCGCCCGCACGCGGTCGCGCTGGACACGGCCGGGCACTGCTGGTTCACCGAGTGGGGCACCGGTCGGGTCGGCCGACTCTCCGGCGAGGGCACTCTGACGGAGTACGACTTGCCGACCCCCGCGGCCGAACCGCACGGGCTCGTCCAGGGTCCCGACGGCGCAATCTGGGTCGCCCTGGAAATCGGCGCCCTGGCCCGGATCACCCCCTGAACGACGCCGAAACGCCGCTGGTGGGCACCGATTCACCCGGTCGCGGCAAACTCCGCGCGCACACCCGCCGCAAGACCCCGCCGACACACCGCGCTCCCCGGATGCGCCCCCGAACGCGCCCGCGCATACCGGGGAAGCAGGACACGCGGCCCGTCACCAAATGATGCAAATCGTCGCAAAAAGTGCCTATGGTCGGGACACGGGGGCATCGCCGAGCCCGGCGGTGAAGTCACGATGAGGGAGCACCCGATGCTTACTCAACACATCCGTCAGCCCGCGTCGGTCACGCCGACCCAGGCGGGTACCGTCGCGACGCTCATGATCGAGGAGGAGACGACCATCAGTGACGCGCCGCTGTTCGCACCGGAAGACATCGGTGGCGGACTGCTGGTGCTCGGCCTGCTGCTGTCGCCGAAGCCCCCGAAGGAGCGTTAGGCCGGACCGGATGTCCGTGACATCACCGGTTCCGACGGGAAGTTGATCACACCCATGCCCTTCGCCGACACCTCGCCACACGAGGACTACACGGCGGCGGTCGAGCGAGTGGCAGGCCGTGCCCTCGGCGTCCTCATGGACGTCGAGGGCACGGTCGTACCCGCCGGATTCGCCCCCGCCGATCCTCGCTTGGCCGAACCCCACGACCCCGACGCCGACTTGCCCGGCCTGCGCGTGCTGGGCTCCGACGCATTCGCCCCGCACGTGTTGCGCGGCACGCCGCTGCCGGCCGATCAGGCCGAGGCCGCCGCCCGCGCGTTCACCGTGTTCCCGCCCGACACGCTGGGCGCCTCGCCCGATACCGCGTGGATCATCACGTGGCGCGACTGGGCCACCGCGCACACCCTGACCCGCTTCGGCCTGGCCGTGGACGTGCCCCTGCCGGGCGACGGCGCCCAGGTCGCCGACGCCACGACCTGGCAGGCATGGTCGGTGCGAATGGCGCAACTGTCCTCCCTGGCCCTGCCCGGCCTGGACGGCCCGATCCACGCCGCGGCGCGGCGCAACGCCGAGTCGCTGGCCCGCGGGGTGGTGCGCGCGATGTTGCGCCGCGACTACCGCACCGCCGCGCGGATCGCCCGCTGGCTCGCCCTGCTGGCCGCCGACGGCGTCGCCGTCCCGCTGGAGTTGCACCCGCTGCTGCGGCACGTGCGCCTGTTCGGCGGCGGCAGCACCCGCACCGTGCTCGACACCCGCATCGCCCAACACGTGACCGGACTGGAGGAGTCATGACCGGGGGAATCGTGCGCGGCGACGTGCTCAAGACCGCCCACACGATCGGCTCGCGGGCGCTGCGCTGGCTACAGGACAACGCCCGGTTCGGCCCGTTGCCCACGCACACCGTGGTCGACTTCAACGACCGCGACAGCGCGTACAAGCCGCTCGGCGAGATCGCGCTGGCGACCTCCCTCGTGTTGCGCGAGGGAGTCGCCGGACCCGGCGACCTGGCCGCCGCACGCGAGTTGATCGAGTTCGCGTGGGGGCAGTTCCGCGACGGGGACTTCCTGTACGAACGCCAGGTGCGGCACCCCTTGGTGACCGATCCGCTGGAGACGTACGCGCACTTCGTCCGGGCCGGCATCCGGCACGAGCGGATGGATCGGCTGTGGGCGCATCTGGCCGAGCTGCGCTCGGTGCACGCGATCGAGATGTTGCCCAACCGCCGACTCGCCGTGGCCAACGCCGGCCGGGTCGCCGGATTGGCCCGCCGGCCGAACTGGCCCGCGCTCGCCGCCGACTCGTGGCTGGGCATGACCCCCGAGCCGTGGGTGATCGACTGGATGACCGCGTACCACATGACGCACGCGGTGTTCCACATCACCGACTGGGGTGCGTACCCCGAACTGTTGCCCGCCGAGATCCGCGACTACCTGCGGGTGTGGCTGCCGGTCTGGGTGGACGTGTGGGCGGAGGTCGCCCAGTACGACCTGGTGGGCGAGTTGTTGATCGTCGACGCGTGCCTGGCCGAACCGGTGTGCGACGCCCAGGGATGGCAGACCCTCGCGGCGGCGCAGCACCCGAACGGCCTGCTCCCGCGCGACGCGGATCCGGTGGACGAGGATCCGCAGCGGGCGTTCAAGGATCACGAGCACACGGCGGTGGTGGCGGTCGTGGCCGGCACCGTGACGCTGGCCCGTTCGCTGGGCGCCGCGCCCGCCCCCGCACTCGGGTGAGCGACACGAACGCGGCGCCGATCGCGCCGCTGCTGCGGGCCGCGCCGGCGGCGGGTGCGCTCGTGGTGGCCACCATCCGGGCGGGCGAACACTCGGTGGCGTGTCGCGGAACGGCGGTGGATGCCGACTCCCGCTTCGAACTGGGGTCGGTGACCAAGACGTTCACCGGGCTGCTGCTCGCCGACGCGGTCGCCCGCGGCGAGGCGCGGCTGGACGATCCGCTGATCACCTACCTGCCGCCGACAGCGCGCCCGCGCTGGTCCTCGAACATCACCCTGCTGCACCTGGCCACGCACACCTCCGGGTTGCCGCGGCTCCCGCGTGGCTCGCTGCGCACGGCGCTGCCGGCGTGGTACTCGAACCCCTACGCGGGCTACGACGAGAAGCGCCTGTTCGCGCTGCTGGGGCGGGCCCGGCCGCACGCGCGTCCGGGCACCCGGGTGTCCTACTCCAACCTGGGCGTGGGCCTGCTCGGACACGCACTCGCGCGCGCCGCCGGGCAGCCCTACCCGGATCTGGTGGTCGCCCGGCTGGGCGTGCCGCTGGGCCTGACGATGACCACGTGCGACCCGAACGGGCCGCAGGTGACCGGGTATCTGCGCGGCCGGCCCCGACCGCCGTGGCGGATGCCGGGGCTGCCGGCGGCCGGGGCGCTGCGCAGCACCGGGACGGACCTGACCCGGTATCTGGCCGCGCACTTGGATCCGACGGACGTGCGACCCGCCTCGCTCGCCGAGGCGTTGGTCCAGGTACACCGTCCCAGGCTGGTCGCGCCGCACACCGACGATCGGCTGTGTCTGGTGTGGAACCTGCGCCCGCGAACCGGTCACGATCTGCTCTTCCACGGCGGGGCGACCCGCGGCTTCACCGCATTCGTCGGCTTCAGTCCCCAGGCCGGGGTCGCCTTGGCCGCGCTGGCGAACACGGCGGCGGGACCGCGGGCGCCGTTCCTCCAGGTCGCGTACGAGTGCCTGCGCGACCTCGCGGCGACGGCGATGGCGGATTGAACCCGAGCGGGCCGCCCACGCAGCGGGGTTCGGGAGCACGGACGGGGTTCGGGAGCGCGAACGGGCCTCCAGCGCACCGAGGTTCCCGAACGCACGCGAGCCTCCCGCCCCGACTGGTCGGGCACGGTCGCGGACACGATCCGGGGCGGCGCCCCCCGAGGGCGTAGCCCGAACTCCCCTGCCCGGCCGGGCGGACGGCGGATCCCGGCCGGGGCGCCGTCGCGATTCGGGCGCCCGAAGGCGCGGCGTGTGCGGCCCGGCCGGGTCGGTCGTTACGCGCGCTCCGCCTCGCCGTCCAGCGATTCGGCGATCGCGCGGAGCCAGATCACCACGGCCTCGGCGCCCGGGTCGACGGTGCCGATCGCCCGGTCGCCGAGGTAGCTGCTGCGACCCCGACGGGCACTGCGGCCGGCCGTCTCCTCGGTGCCGGCTGCGGCCGCGTCGATCGCCTCGGCCAGACTCGCACCGCCGACCAGCGCCTCGCCGGCCGGTACCAGGGCGTCCAGCATGGTCCGGTCGCCGACCTGTGCACCACCGAGTTCGCCGATCGCCCGCGCGCCGGCGGCCAGGGCCTCGCGCCACCCGCGCGGCCCGGTGTCCTGCGCCACGGCCGAGGCCGCACGCAGGAGCAGCACCGAGTACAGCGGGCCGGACGTGCCGCCGAGCGCCCGCCGCACGGTGTCCGCCAGGCCGCGCAGCACGGCGGCCGGCGAACCGCCGCCGTAGCCCGGCAATTCGCGCCCGATCGCCTCGGCCCCGCGCGCGAGGCTGATGCCCAGGTCGCCGTCGCCGACGATCCGGTCCAGCTCGGTCAGGTGCGGTTCGGCCTCGGTCAGCGCCGCGCAGACGGCCTCGATCGCCCGGGTCAGGGGGGTCGGTTCGGTCAGCGGGGTGCCCGCGTCGGCGCTGCCGGGCGCGGGCGCGGCCGGCAGCACGGTGACCTCACCCACGCGGCCCGCCACCGGGGTCGGCCAGGCGGGGGCCGAGGTGGCCGCGTCCAGGCGGGCCAACCGCGCGTCGTCGACCCGAAGCAGGGACAACGACATGCCGGCCATCTCCAACGCGGTCAGGAACGAGCCGCGCCACGCCCGTTCCAGGACCAGGCCCCGACCCGCGAGGTCGCGCACGGCGCCCCGCAGCACGATGTCCAGCTCCATCGTGGGGGTGCCGCCGAGGTTGTTGACCAGCAACGCGACCCGGTCGCCGGCCGCGAGGCCGGTCTCCGCGACGATCCGATCGAGCAGTTCGGTGACGAACGTGTCGGCGGAGGCGATCTTGTCCCGCCGCACACCCGCCTCACCGTGGATGCCCAGGCCCAGTTCGACCTCGTCCTCGCCGAGTTCGAACCCGGGTCGGCCGGCCGCCGGCACCGTGCACGGGGTCAGTGCCACGCCCATCGTGCCGACCGCGCCCGCCGCCGCCTCGGCCTCGGCCTTGACCTCGGCCAGACTCGCGCCGGACTCCGCCGCCGCGCCGGCCACCTTGTGCACGAACACCGTCCCGGCGATGCCCCGCCGTCCCGCGGTGTCGTCGCCGCTCGCGAGCGCCACGTCGTCCGCGACCACGACGGTCTCGACCGCGATCCCCTCGGCCCGCGCCAACTCGGCGGCGAGCCCGAAGTTGAGCCGATCCCCGGTGTACGACTTGACCACCAGCAACACGCCCGCCGGCCCGGCGACGGTGCGGATCGCGGCCAGGATGGTGTCGGTGGACGGTGAGGTGAACACGTCCCCCGACACGGCCGCGGTGAGCATCCCGGGCCCGACGTACCCGGCGTGCGCGGGTTCGTGGCCGGCTCCCCCGCCGGAGATCACCGCGACCCGGCCGCGCTCGGCATGGGCCCGGGCGTCGGCGCGCAGCGCGACGTTCGCATCGGCCAGCAGCGCGATGTCGGGATGCGCGAGGGCCAGGCCTTCGAGCATCTCGGGCACGACGTCGCGGGCGGCATTGATCAGCTTCTTCATGGCTGAATCTCTACCTGGAAGCGCGCCGGACCAACCCCATCGGGGGGTCGTGGATCGTGTGCGACCGGGTGCGCGAGACCCGCGTGCCCCGGCGGGGCCGCACCGTTCCCGACGCACCGAGGCACGCCGAGCCGCCGCCGGCCGACGGGCTGCGCCGGCCGGCGGCGGCGCGCACTACTCCATCGACACGGGCGCGCGCACCTTCCGGGACGCCCCCGGGCGTGGGACGCCGTCCACCGACACGCAGATCCCGTACACCCGGGCCTGCGACGTCCAGCCGTTGGCGCGGCCCCGGTTGTTGCTGATCTGTACGCGCGCGCGGGTGTCGTCCAGCGCGGAGACCAGGTGGAGGTACATCTTTCCGGCGACCCGGGCGAGCACGATGTCGCCGATTTCGAGGCGGGCCGGATCGACCGGCGCGACGGTCACGAGTTGGCGACTGCGGATAAGCGGAACCATGGAGGCCCCGCGCGGGCGAAACTCGACGGTGGCGCCGTGCGCCACCTTGGCGGCCATGCTGTCCATCATCCCCATCGCGCACCAGGATGACGGATGGGCGCCGAGCCTGCCACGGGTTTTTTCCGCCTGCGGGTATCGGCCCGCACGCCCTCGTCGCGGCGAACACCGTCCTCGGATGCCGACATGTCCACCGGCTCACGGATCCGGGGCGATGGGGGCCGATCCCGCGCGCCGGCGACCACCGGGCAACCCGGTTGCCGGGAAAAGCGGGGACCGGACAGAATTGCCCGACCAGCGAACGGCGGCGGCGAGGATTGCGGCCACTGCCCGTACCACCTGCGGGGGCGAGTGTGATCGAGACCAGCGCGATACTCGGGGTGAGCGCCGTGGCGCTCGGGATGGTGCTGACGCCCGGGCCGAACATGATGTACGTGACCTCGCGCAGCATCACCCAGGGTCGCCGGGCCGGCCTGGTGTCGCTGCTGGGTGTGGGGCTCGGCTTCCTGATCTACATGTCGATGGCCAACCTCGGCCTGTCCGCGGTGTTCCTGGTGGTGCCGGAGCTGTACACCGCGGTCAAGCTCGCCGGTGCCGGCTACCTCGGCTGGCTCGCGTGGCAGGCGCTGCGGCCGGGTGGGATCTCGGCGTTCGCCCCGCAGGAGCTCGCCCCGGACTCGAATCGGCGGCTGTTCACGATGGGTCTGGTGACGAACCTGCTGAACCCCAAGGCCGCGATCATGTACCTGTCGCTGATCCCGCAGTTCGTCGACCCCTCCGCCGGACACGTGCTGCTCCAGGGGTTCGCCCTGGGCACGATCCAGATTCTGATCAGTCTCGCGGTGAACACGATCCTGGTCCTGGCGGCCGGCACGATCGCGGTGTTCCTGGCCCGGCGGCCGTCCTGGCTGCGGATCCAGCGCTACGTGATGGGCACCGTCCTGGGTGGGCTCGCGGTCAAGTTGGCCACCGATCGCAGCCACCCGGCGGCCGCGTGACCCCGGGCGCCACGCACCGTCCCGGACCGACCGGGCACCGCGGCGGGAACGGGCGGGCCGCGCGGCGGGCCGGCTATTCGGCGCCCGGTGCGGGCAACAGGTCCGGCGGGGGTATCGCGACGGTGCGCTTGTGGGCCACCTCGCGTACGTGGTCGGGCAGTTCCGCGACGTCGAGCAGTCGGGGCAGCAGGTCGGCCTCGGTGGTCAGGGCCCGGAAACACTCGCCGATGGTGAGGTCGTGGCGGGCCGGACGGGAGACGATCGTGATCGTGTCCCCCGCAGCGATCTCGCCCGGTTCGATCACCCGCAGATAGGCACCGGGAAGCGCCCGTTCGGTGAACCTGCGCACCCATCGGCGCTCGTCCAGCCACAGCGCGAAGGTCGCACACGGTATGCGCGGGACGGACACCTCCAACAGCGCGCCGGCCGCGCCCACCCGCCAACGCTCGCCGATCAGCGCGGCCTCCAGGTCCAGGCCGGACGTGGTGAGGTTCTCCCCGAAGCTGCCGTTGCCCAGCTCGCGCCCGAGCTCCCGCGCCCACATGTCCAGGTTCTCGCGCGAATAGGCGTAGACGGCCTGATCGTTCCCGCCGTGGTTGTGCCGGTCGTACACGCCGTCGCCGACCAGCCCGCTGCCCAGTCCCCCGGGTCCGGATCCGGGTGCGCGCACGGCGACCGAATGGTCGACGGGTCGTTTGTCGATTCCGGTCGTCCCGACGCCGGACTTGGCCGGATTGGGTCGTGGCCGGGCGAGGTTCACCGAGATCACGTGCGACATGTCAGCAGGCTACCGGGCCGACGGCGGCCCGGATCGGGCCGATTGCGGCGGCGCCGACCGCGTATGCGGGCCGGACTCGGGCAAATACCTGATATCGGCGCCCTCGGGGGCGCCGGGGCCCGTCTGTCCGGGCTTCAGGGAGGGACCACGACATGAGTTCGCTGTCGAAGACGCTCAAGAAGATCCAGAGTTACATCCGCCGCAATCCGCGACAGGTCGAGCAGGGCCGTCGGCTCGTGCGCGACCGCCTCGCCCGCCGCCGCGGCGGTCGCGGGCAGGGCCCGGGCAACCCGCCGAGCAACCCGGCCTGATCCGACCGACCGGGGCGAACGCACCGCGCTCGCAGGCGAATCCGGCGCGCGCGCCCCGGCTCCTGCGGTCGAACGCGCGCAAGGTGCCACGAAAGCCGCGACCTCGTGTTCATCCCCGCAGTCGAGCGGGAGCGGTGCTCATCCGATCAGGGTCCGCTTGGCCCGCACGACGCAGAATTCGTTGCCCTCCGGGTCGGCGAGTACGGTCCACGATTCGGTGCCGGTCTGGCCGACGTCCACGCGGCGGGCACCGAGCGCAACGACCCGCTCGATCTCCGCCTCCCGCTCGCCGGGCCCGGCGCCCGGGGTCAGGTCCAGGTGCAGCCGGTTCTTGACCGTCTTGACGTCGGTGACCGGCATGAAACAGATGCCGATCGGCGCGCCCGGCTCGGTCCCGATGACCACCTCGCGCTCGCGCTCCGACAGGATCTCCCACCCCAGGACGTCGGCCCAGAAACGGGCCAGGCCCGGCAGATCGTGTGCGTCGATGACGATGTGGTGCAGGGAAATGGCCATGCCCGCCATTGTGTGACGCGCCATCGCTCGCTCCAACGGAATTTACCGCCCGCGGGCGGGCCCGGATCACCTGCCGCCCGGACACCGGCGCGAGCGCGTGTCGGCCCGGGCCGAAGGGTGCCGACCACCACGTGCTCGACCCGTCCGCGTCGGGCCCACCGGCCCGGAATCGGAGCGGGCGGGCGTGTCACACTGGCCCGCATGCCGAAGTCCGCCGCAGAGGTGCGCGCCCAGTTGGAGACGTTCTACGACGCGGTGGCTCGCCGGGCCACGCGTACGGAGACGTTCGGCGGGTTGACCCTGTTCGTCCGGGAGGGCCAGGGATGGCCCCGTTACGCACGACCCACGCTCGGCAGCTCCGTCGAGCCCACCGCCGCGGACGTCCGCGCGGTGCGGGCGCGGCAGAGAGAGTTGAAAGTGCCCGAGTCGTTCGAATGGGTCGACGAGACCACCCCGGCGCTGCGGGCAGCGGCGATCGAAGCCGAGTTGCACGTGCACGAGCACCCGCTGATGGTGCTCGATCCCACCGAGCGACCCAGCGAACGCCCGGACCTGCCGGATCTGGTGACGGTGCGTCGGGTCCGGGCGGACGCCACCGATTTGGCGATCGTGCACAGCGTCGCGACGGTCGGGTTCGCCAACCCGGGCACCGCGTCCGGAACCGACGGCCCCACCGAGCGGGACACCACCGCCCTGGGCCAGGACCCGAATCTGCTGTCCTACCTCAACGAGCGGCTGCGCTCCGGCGAGACGGTGATGTTCGCCGCGTACAGCCCGGCCGGGCCCCTGTGCGTGGGCAGCTACCAGCACCTGTACGACACGGCGGAGATCGTCGGTGTGGCCACGCTCCCCGCGGCCCGACGCGGCGGCCTCGCGGCGGCGGTGACCTGGGAGCTGGCCGGGCATGCGCTCGACGGCGGGAACGACACGGTGTTCCTGTCGGCGGGCGACGAGGACGTGGCGCGCATGTACGGCCGGCTCGGCTTCCGATCGGTGGGCACGGCGCTGATCGCGGAGGCACCATGAGCGCGAAAGAGCCCGAGCCGGGCCCCGCGAAAGCGCTCGTGTTGCCCATCCCGCCGGGCCGCAACCCCACCGCCGCCGAGCTGGCCGCGGCACACGGGCGCAGCATCCCGGACGTGATCGGGCCCGACCTTCGAGTGTTGTTCTGCGGGATCAACCCGGGCCTGTGGTCCGGCGCCACCGGTCGGCACTTCGCCCGTCCGGGGAACCGGTTCTGGCCCGCGCTGTACGCGTCCGGGTTCACACCTCGCCTGCTCGCTCCGACCGAGCAGGACGAGCTGCTCGCGCTCGGTCTCGGCATCACCAACGTGGTGGCCCGCACCACCGCCCGCGCGGACGAGTTGACCAAGGACGAGTACATCGCGGGCGGCGCGGCGCTCACGGCCAGGGTGCACCGGTACCGACCGGCCTGGCTGGCGGTGTTGGGCATCGGCGCGTACCGGACCGGCTTCGGCCGGCCGAAGGCGGTGGTCGGCCGGCAGCACGAGACGATCGGCGACACCGGGATCTGGGTGCTGCCGAACCCGAGCGGCCTGAACGCGCACTGGACGGCGGCGGCGCTGGGCGAGGCGTTCGCCGAACTCCGGGCGGCGAGCGATCCGGACTCCTCGGGCGCGGACGGGGCCGCCGAGCGCCGAGCGGCTCCGGAAGCCCCGGCGGGTCCCGAGGGGCGGGGCGCCGCGCCGCCGGCATGAGGCGGCCGGGGCCGGTGGTCCCGCGCGACGGCACGCCGTCCGCCGATGCCCGATGCCCGGAGCCCGGGTTCCCGGGCGAGTCGGGACCGTTTCGGCTACCTGTATCCGAGTCGATACGTCAACCGACCGAGTGGCATCACCCGGTTGGTGGTTACTTCACGCCCCCTCGCGCGGTTGGGTCGGCATGAAGATCCTGCGGGCCCCGTTCGGGCCGTGGCCCACCGAGACGATCGAGACCCCCGTCTACGAGGCGTTGGTCGCGGAGTGGCGCGACTCGGGTCGGGAGGTGCCGGGAGCGGTGGACCGACCGCACGACCGCCCGGCCCGACACGCCCGCCCGCCGTACTCCGGGCCGCGGACCGGCCGTCCCTGAGCCCGCGCACCGCCCGCGCCCGCGGCGGACCGCCCGACCGCCTCCGCCGCCCGCCGGGCGCGGCGCGGAGACCCGTTCTCGGGTCGCCCCGGCCGCCGCCCTCGCGGCGGATGCGGCAGGCCCCACGACACCGCGCCGCCGGCGTGTCGCGCGACCGCTCGACGCGGTGCACGCGAGTACCGTCGTGCCGGGCATCCGGCGGGAGCCGGTCCCACACCGCCCGCAGGGCACCGCCGCACCCGGTGCCCCGGGGGCCGCACCGCCGGTGGCGGGCCCGCCGGTGGCGATCCGTGGTACGCCGAGAACCGCGACACGACACAACACCTGGGGGTGCAACGACCACCCCGCCACTACATATATGCTCTGCGACGCAGCTGGTTCGCCGTTCCCTCAGGGGAAGGGCGACGCGAGAGGGAATCCGGTGTGAAGCCGGAACTGCCCCGCAGCGGTGAGCGGGAACGAACGTCGTCATGGAGCGCCGAACGTCGAGAGACATTCGGGAAGCGACGACCACTAGGTACTCCGCGGCCCGCCGAGCACGCCGTGCCCGGCGGTGCCCCGGCATGCCCGCGAGTCCGAATACCTGCCGGCTGCCCGTGCCTTCGGGCGCGGGGTCACCTGTACGTACGAGCTCGCGAGGAGAGAGCACGTGACCGTTGTGGACAGCGTGGGCGCGACCCGGATGCGGATCGACGAAAGCCCCGAGGACCAACTGGCAACCCTGGTGCGCACCCAGGCGCGCGATCTGCCGGAGGTCGATCCGGATCGGGTCGTCCGCCGGGTCGTCGCGGGCCTGAACGAGGGCGCGGACAAGGGCGCCGCCGCGGACCTGGCGGTGCGCACCGCGGCCGAGCTGATCGCCGAGGAGCCCGCCTACTCGCGGCTCGCCGCGCGCCTGCTCGCCGGCCGGATCGCGGAAGAGGCCCTGGCGGCCGGCGTCACCTCGTTCAGCGCCGGCATCGCGCTCGGTCGCCGGGAGGGCGTCATCGGCGCGGAGACCGCGGCGTTCGTCGCGAAGCACGCCGCCGAGCTGGACGCCGCCGTGGACGCCGAAGGCGACCGCAGGTTCGAGTACTTCGGCCTGCGCACCGTGTACGACCGCTACCTGCTGCGCCACCCGGTCTCGCGCAAGGTGGTCGAGACGCCGCAGCACTTCCTGCTGCGGGTGGCGTGCGGCCTGGCCCGGGAGCCCGGCGAGGCGATCGGTTTCTACCGGCTGATGTCCTCGCTCGCCTACCTGCCCAGCTCACCGACGCTGTTCAACTCCGGCACGGTGCACACCCAGATGTCCTCGTGCTACCTGCTCGACTCGCCCAAGGACGAGCTGGAGTCGATCTACGACATGTACGGGCGGATCGCCCGGCTGTCGAAGTTCGCCGGCGGCATCGGCGTGGCATGGTCGCGGGTGCGTTCGCGCGGCTCGCTGATCCGCGGCACCAACGGGCACTCCAACGGCATCGTGCCGTGGCTCAAGACGCTCGACTCGTCGGTGGCCGCGGTCAACCAGGGCGGCCGGCGCAAGGGCGCGGCCTGCGTGTACCTGGAGACGTGGCACCCGGACATCCTGGAGTTCCTCGAACTGCGCGAGAACACCGGTGAGGACGCGCGCCGCGCGCACAACCTCAACCTGGCCAACTGGGTGCCGGACCTGTTCATGCGCCGGGTCCAGGAGGACGGCGTCTGGTCGCTGTTCGACCCGAACGAGCTGCCCGAACTGCCCGATCTGTGGGGCGCCGAGTTCGACCGGGTCTACGAAGCCGCCGAGCGGGACGGCCGGTTCGTCCGGCAGATGCCCGCGCGCGACCTGTACGCCCGGATGATGCGCACGCTCGCGCAGACCGGCAACGGCTGGATGACCTTCAAGGACGCGGCCAACCGCACCTGCAACCAGGCCGCGGAGCCGGGCAACGTGGTGCACCTGTCCAACCTGTGCACCGAGATCCTGGAGGTCACCAGCGACGGCGAGACGGCCGTGTGCAACCTCGGCTCGGTCAACCTCGGCGCGCACGTGGTCGCCGGCGAGGGCATGGACTGGGACAAGCTGCGCGCGACGGTTCGCACCGCTGTGGTCTTCCTGGACCGGGTCATCGACATCAACTACTACCCGACCGACCAGGCCGCCGCGTCCAACCCGCGCTGGCGCCCGGTGGGCCTGGGTCTGATGGGCCTGCAGGACGTGTTCTTCACGCTCGGCATGCCGTTCGACTCGGTCGAGGCACGCGAACTGTCCACGCTGATCTCCGAGGAGATCTACCTCACCGCGTTGGAGACCTCCTCGGCGCTCGCCGAGGTACATGGCCCGCACCCCGCCTACGCCCAGACGCACGCCGCGCGCGGTCGGCTCCAGCCCGACCTGTGGGAGGGCGTCCAGCCGACCCAAACCAAGCGTTGGGATGCGCTGCGCGACCGGGTCGCCGAACACGGCCTGCGCAACTCGCTGCTCGTGGCGATCGCACCGACCGCGACCATCGCCTCGATCGCGGGCGCCTACGAGTGCATCGAGCCGCAGGTGTCGAACCTGTTCAAGCGCGAGACGTTGTCCGGCGAGTTCCTCCAGATCAACGCGTACCTGGTGCGCGAGCTCAAGGCCCGCGGCCTGTGGACCCCCGAGGTCCGCGACCGGATCAAGCGCGCCGAGGGCTCGGTCCAGGGCATCGCCGAACTCCCCGAGGACGTGCGCGAGTTGTACCGCACCGCGTGGGAGCTGCCGCAGCGCGCGCTGATCGACCTGGCGGCGGCCCGCTCGCCGTACATCGACCAGTCGCAGTCGCTGAACCTGTTCATGGCCGACCCGACCATCGGCAAGCTGTCCTCGATGTACCGCTACGCGTGGTCCACCGGTCTCAAGACCACGTACTACCTGCGCTCGCGCCCCGCGACGCGGATCCAGCAGGCGACCGTGCCGGCGCAGGCCTCGGCCGCGCCGGTCGAGGAGATCTCCGACCTGGAGGTCATCGCGTGCTCGCTGGAGAACCCCGAAGCCTGTGAGGCGTGCACGTGAGCCTGCTCGATCCCGGAATGAACCTCACGCTGCGCCCGATGCGGTATCCGGACTTCTACGAGAAGTACCGCGCGGCGATCCGCAACACGTGGACGGTCGAAGAGGTCGACCTGCACAGCGACCTGGCCGACCTGGACAAGCTCAGCCCGGCGGAGCGGCACCTCGTGCAGCGCCTGGTCGCGTTCTTCGCGACCGGTGACACGATCGTGGCGAACAACCTGGTGCTGAACCTGTACCGGCACATCAACTCGCCCGAGGGCCGGTTGTACCTGTCGCGGCAACTCTTCGAAGAGGCCGTCCATGTGCAGTTCTACCTGACCCTGCTCGACACCTACATGCCCGACCACGAGGAGCGCGAGCAGGCGTTCGCCGCGGTCGAGCACATCCCGTCGATCCGGCGCAAGGCGGAGTTCTGCTTCCGCTGGATCGACTCGGCGATGGGCCTGGACCGGCTCGAATCGCGGGAGGACCGGCGGCAGTTCCTGCTCAACCTGATCTGCTTCGCGGCGTGCATCGAGGGCCTGTTCTTCTACGGCGCCTTCGCCTACGTGTACTTCCTGCGCTCGCGCGGCCTGCTCAACGGGCTCGCCTCGGGGACCAACTGGGTCTTCCGCGACGAGTCGGCACACATGGACTTCGCCTTCGCCGTGGTGGAGACGGTGCGGGCCGAGGAGCCCGACCTGTTCGACGACGAACTCGCCGAGGACGTCCGGCGCATGCTGGCCGAGGCGGTCGAGGCGGAGACGGCGTTCGCCGAGGACCTGCTCCAGGGCGGCGTGTCCGGGATGACGGTCACGGACATGCGCTCCTACCTGGAGCACGTGGCCGACCGCCGGCTGGCCCAGCTGGGCATGGCCCCGGTCTACGGCTCGGCGAACCCGTTCGGATTCATGGAGCTCCAGGACGTACAGGAACTCTCGAACTTCTTCGAGCGGCGGGTCTCCGCCTACCAGGTCGCGGTCACCGGCTCGGTGTCCTTCGACGAGGACTTCTGAGCCCGAGGCGTCGTGCTCGACGAGGCCGCCGTGCCGTCCCCCTTCCGGGACGGCACGGCGGTTTCGCGTTCTCCCGCCGTGCGGCCGACGCGCCGGCGGTAGGGGGAACGGGCTTCGCTCACGAGCGTTCGGCCGCCCGGCGGCGCAATGCCGCGGCCGTGGCCTCGTCGGCGGGGAGGAATGCCTCCAGGTGCAGTTCGGCGAGGGTGACATCGGTGGCCGTGGCGAAGGAGGTCAGCGTGGTCAGCAGGCGCAGTTCGCCCGGGCCGTCGGGGTCGCGAAGGCGGAGCGGAACCGCGAAGCCCAGGTGGTCGGGGCCCAGTTCGGCATCCGGGACGTAGCCGCGCAGTTCCTCGATGAAGGCGTCCAGCAGCGGGTCCGGGCTGCGCAGCGCCTGGGCGCGCATGTTCTCCAGTACGTGGTGGCCCCACGCGTTCAGGTTCCGCACGCGCGGTGCCATGCCCTCGGGATGCAGCATCAGCCGCAGCATGTTCATCGGGGCGCGGAGCAGCTCCGCGGACGCTCCTTCGGTCAGCACGTCGATCGCCGCGTTCGCGGCGACGATCCGCCCGTACGGGCGCAGCACCATCGCCGGGTAGGGCAGGTGGCCTTCGAGCACCGCACGCAGCGCGTCGTGGACCGGGCGCAACATCGGCGCGTCCAGGTCCGATTCGGGGAAGACCGGCGCGTATCCGGCGGTGTGCAGCAGCGCGTTGCGCTCGCGCAGGGACAGGCCGAGCGACTCGGCGAGTCGGATGATCATGGTTCGGCCGGGGCGCGATCGGCCGCTCTCGATGAAGCTGAGATGCCGTTGGGAGGTCTCCGCGCGGGCGGCCAGTTCGAGTTGGCTCAGTCGCCGGGCGGTGCGCCAGCGCCGCAACTCGGCGGGGAAATCCGGGCCGTGGAGCCGGGTCGTCGTCGTGCTCATGAGGCAGTTCTAGGCAGCCGAGGGTATCCCCGGCAATTCCCTCGGGGGAATTGTCCGGCTCCGACGCCGGTCACATGATCGTTGCCATGGCCCGCCGAACGGGGTGGGCCGATCGGTCGAGGAAGGAAACCCGGTGAAGAGCTACCACCTGCGGCCCGGCGCCGGCATCGAGGGCATCACGATCCGCGAACACGAACAACCGGAGCCGGGTCCCGGTCGGGTACTCGTCCGGGTTCGGGCGACCTCGCTCAGCCTGCGCGAATTGCTGGTCCTGGACGGCGATTACCCGCTGCCGGTGCTGCCCGACACGATCCCGGGCTGCGCCGGGGTCGGCGAGGTGGTCGCGATCGGCGCGGGCGTCACCCGGGTCCGGCTCGGCGACCGGGTGGCCGCGACCGTGTTCCCGGACTGGATCGACGGGCCGTTCGCGCTCGACTACGCCGCGCAGTTGGGCAGTTCGCGGGACGGGATGCTGACCGAGTTCGCGGTGGTCGGCGAGCAGGCGCTCGTACCCGTCCCCGAACACCTGTCCTTCGAGGAGGCCGCCGCCTTCCCGCTGACCGCGGTGACGGCGTGGAACGCGCTGACCGGGAGTCGGCCGCTGCTGCCCGGCGAGACCGTGCTGACGCTCGGCACCGGCGCCGTGTCGCTGTTCGCGGTGCAGCTCGCCAAGGTGTTCGGCGCGCGGGTGATCGCCACCACGTCGAGCCCGGACAAGGCGGCGCGGCTGCGTGCGCTGGGTGCGGACGAGGTGGTCGACTACCGCGAGCATCCGCGCTGGGGCGAGCAGGTGCGGCGGGTGACCGGCGGACGCGGCGTCGACCGGGTCGTCGACGTCGCGGGCAACCTGGCCCAGTCGCTCGCGGCGACCGCGCTCGGCGGCGAGATCGCCTTCGTCGGACACTGGCTGGGCGCGGACACCCCCGACGCATCACCCTCCGCGTCGGCCCTGTTCAACGCGGGCGCCGTGCTGCGTCCGCTCGCGGTGGGCAGCCGCGCGCAGTTCGAGGCGTTGAACCGAGCGGTGGCGGCCGCGCGGCTGCGCCCGCCGATCCACCGCGAGTTCTCCTTCGACGAGGTCCCGGAGGCGCTGCGCTACCACCGCAAGGGCGGCTTCGTGGGCAATGTCGTGATCGGACACCGCTGAGCACGTGCGCCCCGGCGGCGGGAGGGGCCGCTCAGGGGCGCGGCACCGTCCCCGAGCACGTACCGCCCGGGGCAGGGACCGCTTGGCGGCACGGCAACCCTCGCGAGGGGCCCCGGCCGGCGGGGAGCACCACCCGGGAGCAGGGCGCCGGCCGGGAAGACCCGCCGCCCCTCCGCCTGTGCCGGGACGGCCGGGTGCTCACTGCTCCCGCAGTGCGGCCCGGCCCACTCGGCGCAGGTGCGCTGCGCGGCCTCGTCGGCCGCCCTCGGCGCGCTCCAGTGACAGGTCGGCCCGGCGGCCCCGCAGCGTGAGCGTCATCAGGTGGTTGCCGAACCACGGGCCACCCAGCTTCGTCCACTCGACCGGCAGCGGGGACAGCCGCGCGTGCCGGGCCAGCACGTGCCCCAGTCGGGTCGCGATGCGTCCCCAGCCGAACCGGAAACCGATCCGAATCGCCGGCGGCACCGAGTTGTGCACCGGCGAGCAGGTCAGCTGGTAGACCCGGGCCGACTCGCCCGGATCATCCCCGGCTCGCGGACCCTCCCCCGGGACGAGCCAATGCACCTCGGCCGCGTACACGTGGTGCACGTCCCCGGACAACACGCACACGGTCGCCGGCACCGGTCCACCCGACCGGGGCCCGTGCAGTGCGATCCGGCCGAGCAGCGCGGACAACGCCGCGAACGACTCACGAAACGCGGCCCAGTGCTCCAGGTCGCCGGCCCGCCGCAGCCGCTCGCTCCATTCCGCCACCCGCGGTCCCCGGGCGCCCGCACACAGCGCCTCGTTCCACGACTCCAGGTCGTGGATGCCGTGCGGCAGCAGCCAGGGCAACGAGGTGCCGATCAACAGGTGGTCGTAGCCGCCCTCGTCCGCCTGCTCGGTGATCCAGGCCAGCTCGTCCGCACCGATCATCGCCCGGCCGTCCCCGGTCAACACCCGGCCCGCGCGCGAGTCGATCATCAGCAGCCGGGTACGGCCGAAGTCGCGTCGGAAGCTCCACCGGGTGGTCGCCTTGCCCTCCGCCTCCGCGTCCGCCCGCAGCGCGAACTCGTGCAGCAACGGCCCGACGTCCTCGCCCGGCGCCGCCGCCCGGACGGCCGCGAACAGTTCGTCGCGCGCCAACGCGGCCGGGTCCAGGTTGCCCAGGTGCTGATAGATCCAGTACGACGCGAGCGCGCCCGCGATCCGCTCGGACCACCAGTCGGTCGCGGCCATGTCGGTGCGCCACGCGTGCGAGGTGTTCCAGTCGTCGATCACGTCGTGGTCGTCGAAGATCATCGCGCTCGGCACGGTCGACAACAACCAGCGGATCTGCGGATCGGACCACGACTCGTGATAGAGCAGCGTGTACTCCTCGAAGTCGGCGATCTGCGGCCCCGGCGCCTTGCTCAGGTCACGCCGCCGCGCTAGCTGGTTCTGCATCGCACGCGAGGTCTCGTCCGCGTACACCTGATCGCCGAGCAACAGCAGCGCGTCCGGCAGCGGTTCGTCCGGCGAGCGCATCAGCCGGCGGGCGAGGGTGTCGAGGGCGTCCGGATCCATCCGGCGCTCCTCGCCCTCCTCGGTGCTCGGCGGACTCGACCAGCGGCAGGACCCGAACACCACGTTCAGATCCCGCTCCGCCTCGCCCTCGTCCGAGGCGGTGCGCACCACGCTCGGCGGCTGGGTCGAGTTCTCCTGCGGCCAGCACACCCGCCCGTCCAGCAGCACCCGGTATTCCCGCGACCGTCCCGGCGTGAGCCCTTCGAGCACCACCAGCACGTAGTGGTGCCCGAACACCTTCCAGGTGGCGGCCTCGGCCACGCCGTCCTCGCACGCCACGGTCACCACGCACGGCGCGTCGGTCTCCACCCACACGGTGGCACTCGTACGATCCACGTGCCGCAGCACGGGACCGAGCAGCAACTCGGCCATCGTCCTCGGCCCTCCCCACCCTCGTCGACGCCTTCCGTGGCAGGTGCCTGCCCGGGAAGTCGGCACCAATACTCGCCCTGCCCGCGGACTCTCGGATACGGTATGCGGCTTCTGCGGCCGTTGCGGTGCAACGCGTCCGCGAGCCGCTACGGTATGCGGCGTGCCCGAGCAGGTGCCGGAGCCGTTTTCGGGTCGTTTTCGGGCCGTCCCGAACCGCATCGGAGGCCGTGTCGTGTCCGAACCGTCCCCCGCGGCGCCGAACCCGAGCGACCGGGCGGTCCCCGACCGTCCGACGGTCGACCCTCCGGTGTTCGACCGTCCGATGTTCGACGCGCATCTGCACATCGTCGACCCGCGCTTCCCGCTCGTCGCCGATCACGGCTATCTGCCGCCGACCTTCACCGTCGCCGACTACCTCGCCCGGGTCGCGTCCCTCGGCGTCACCGGTGGCGCCGTGGTGTCCGGTTCGTTCCAGGGCTTCGACCGCACGTATCTGCTCGACGCGCTGCGCCGGCTCGGTGCGGGCTTCGTCGGCGTGCTGCAACTACCGGCGACCGTCGCGGACCACACGATTCGGGAGCTGGACGCGGCGGGCGTACGCGCGGTCCGGTTCAACATCCGTCGGGGCGGCTCCGCGCGGATCGAGCAGTCGGCTCGCCTCGCCCATCGCGTGTACGACCTGGTCGGGTGGCATGCCGAGCTGTACATCGACGCCCGCGACCTGCCCGATCTGCCGCCCGCTCTGACCGCGCTGCCGAAGCTGAGCATCGACCACCTGGGCCTGTCCCGAGAGGGCCTGCCACACCTGCTGCGCCTGGTCGAGCGCGGGGCCTACGTCAAGGCCACCGGTTTCGGCCGGGTCGACCTGGACGTCCCCGCCGCACTGCGGGCCGTGCTCGCCGTCGCCCCGCATGCGCTCCTGGCCGGCACCGACCTGCCCTCCACCCGGGCGGCCAGGCCGTTCCGCGACACCGATCTCGACCTGATCGCCGAGACGGTCGGCCCGGACCTGGCCGACGCCGTACTGCACGACAACGCGCAGGCCCTCTACCACCCACGCCGAATCGCGGCGCCCACACCCGACTGACCGACCGGCCCGGGCGCCGGGTTCGATCGCCGGGCCCGATGCGATCGCCGGGCTCGGTCCGCCCTCGCGGCCCGGTCCGTTTCCGGGCTCAGTTGCCCGAGGCCAGCGCCCGGACGGTGTCCATGTCGTCCGCCTCGGCCGCCGTCTTGTCCTCGCGATAGCGCAGCACGCGGGCGAACCGCAGCGCCAGCCCGCCCGGATAGCGGGTACTGGTCTGCAACCCGTCGAAGGCGATCTCGACCACGAGTTCGGGCCGCACCCACACCGTCCAGTCGTCCCGACGAACGGCCAATTCCTGCAACCGCTCGGTCTGCCACGCGAGCAGTTCGTCGGTGAGCCCCTTGAATGTCTTGCCGAGCATCACGAAACCGTCCCCGGCCGGGTCCCGCGCGCCCAGATGCAGATTGCTCAGCGTCCCGCGGCGGCGTCCGTGGCCCCACTCGGCGGCCAGTACCACCAGGTCGAGGGTGTGCCGCGGCTTGACCTTGACCCACCCGGCGCCGCGCCGACCCGCCGTGTAGGGGGTATCCAGCGACTTGACCACCACACCCTCGTGCCCGCGCGCGACCGCGTCGGCGAAGAACGTGTCGGCGGCGGCATCGTTCCCCGTGAGCAATCGGGGTACCAGCAACTCGGCCGGCGCGAGCGCTTCGAGCGCGGCCCAGCGCTCGGCTCCGGGCCGATCGATCAGGTCCGTGCCGTCCACGTGCAACACGTCGAACAGGTACACCGTCAACGGCGTCTCGGCCCGCAGCCGCGCGGCGTCGTGGGTGCCGGTCCGGGACGCGGTGATCTGGAACGGGTGCGGTCGGCCGTCCGGGCGCAGCGCGATCGCCTCCCCGTCCAGTACCGCGGTGTGCACCGGCAGCGCGCGCACGGCCTCGACCAACTCCGGGACGCGCGTGGTGATGTCGTCCAGGCTGCGGGTGAACACCGCGACATGCTCGCCGTCGCGGTGGATCTGCACGCGGATGCCGTCGATCTTCCATTCCAGCGCGACCCTGGCATCGGGGTTCTTGGCCCGCAGCTTGGCCAGCGCGGCGGACACGTCCGGTGCGGAGGCGGCCAGCATCGGGCGCACCGGGTGGCCCACCTGCAGGGTGAAGGCGGCGAGTGCGGCCTTGCCGCCGGTGAGCGCCGCGGCGGCCACCGGGCCGGCGGCGCCGCGCAACATCAGCGCTCGACGAACCGCCGCCACCGGCACCTCGGCGGCCCGCGCGACGGCTTCCGCCATCACCCCGTCCAGCGCGCCCTGCCGCACCTCGCCGACCAACAACCCGGTCAGGAACCGCTGCTCGACCGCGGTGGCCCGGACGAACAGCGCCTCGATCAGGGCCCGTCGCGCGGCCTGCGAACCGGCACCGGTGGTGGTGCCGACCGCCTCCAGCGCGGTGTCCACCTCCAGCAGGGTCAGCGACGGTGTGTCGGCCGGTTCCGGCAACTCGCGCAACGCGGCGGGCCCGACGCCGATCTGCCGCTGGGTGAGCGCGCCCGCGAGGTAGGCCACCAGCACGGTCGCCTCCGCCGGATCCGCCCGCCGCAGACACCCGGCCACCAACTCCGCCTTCGCGGTCCGCCCGGCCTCGCCCGCGATCTCCCGCGACACGACGGCCACCTCATGAAACAACAGCGACCCCACGCCACGACTCCTCACACCGAACGCCTCCCCCGACCATCGCCCCACCCACCCTCACTCATGCCCCCGACACCCATCCGGCCGATCCCCGAAACACGCGGCAGGGCGCAAACGAGCCGAAGCGAAACACACACGCGGACCGAACGGCCGAAACCGGCGAAGCGAGCACGCCAAGACGAGCAGGGCGAAACGGGGCACGCGAGGCGCTGCGGAGCGGGCGCAGCGCACGGAGCGGGCGGGGCAGAGGCAGCGAGCGACGCACGGGACGGGCGCGGCGGAACGGGGCATGCGGGCAAACGGAGCGGGCGCAGCGCACGGGGTGAGTGCGGCGGGGCAAGACGAGGCGGGCGAGGCGAGGCGGGCCGGGCGAGGGCAACGGGCGCGGCGGAATGGGCAAGGCGGGTGGGGTGAGGGCCACGAAGCGGAGCGAGCGGGCCCTGGCGTAGCCACGCGAGGGCCCCGCTCGGCGATGCGAAGCGGGCACGCGGAGCGGGTGGCCGCAACGGCGGAACGGGGCGGGTGGGGCAAGCACGGCGAAGCAGGTGCCGGAGCAGAGCGGGCGGGCCGGAGCAGCGGGCGGGCGCGGCCTGGGCACAGCGCGCGAGGCAAGCACGGCACGGCAAGCGTGGCAAGGTACGGCGAGCGCAGCGCACTTGGTGGGGCGAGCACAGCACCGACGGCGACGCGGGCGCAACCCGCGTAACGGCGCGAGCACGACACGGCGGGCGCAGCGCCCCGTGGCGACGCGGACGCAACCCTCGTCACGCGGCAAGCACGACACCGCGAGCGTGGCGGGTGGCCCGCCGCGGTGGGTGGTGTGGGTTGAGGGTTGCCCTTGATGTCGGGCTTCGCGGGGCGGCGGTACAAGGGCGAGGGCGGGTTCGGCCGGGTGCGTCGACCGTGCTGTCGCCGTCGGATCCGGGCGCCGGACCGGCGCCGGGCCGGGATGCGGGGCAAGCCCCCGTGTCCCGGCCCGGCGCAGCGGTCGTTCGGCCGCGGGGCTACAGGATTGCGCCCGGGCGGTACTTCGCCGCCTCCGGGTGCTTTGCGGCGACCGTTTCCACGCGTCGGACCACCTCGGCCACCTGGGCCGCCGCCGCGCCGGTGAAGGACAGGCGGTCGGCGAGCAGCGTGTCCAGCGCCGCGCGGTCCAGCGGCAGCCGCTCGTCGGCGGCCAGCCGGTCGAGCAGTTCGTTGCGCTCGACGCCCTCGCGCAGTGCCAGCGCGGAGGCGACCGCGTGCTCCTTGATCACCTCGTGTGCGGCCTCGCGCCCCACGCCGCCGCGGATCGCGGCCATCAGCACCTTGGTCGTGGCCAGGAACGGCAGGTAACGGTCCAGCTCGCGGGCGACCACGGCGGGGAACGCGCCGAACTCCTCCAGCACGGTCAGGAACGTCTCGATCAGGCCGTCGAAGGCGAAGAACGCGTCCGGCAGCGCGACCCGACGCACCACCGAGCAGGACACGTCGCCCTCGTTCCACTGGTCGCCCGCCAGCTCGCCGACCATCGAGGCGTAGCCGCGCAGGATCACCGTGAAGCCGTTCACCCGCTCGCACGAGCGCGTGTTCATCTTGTGCGGCATCGCGGACGAGCCGACCTGGCCGGGCTGGAAGCCCTCGGTGACCAGTTCGTGCCCGGCCATCAGCCGGATCGTCTTGGCCAGCGACGACGGCGCCGCGGCCAGCTGCACCAGGGCGGTGACCACGTCGTAGTCCAGCGAGCGCGGGTAGACCTGGCCGACCGAGACGAACGCGTGCTCGAAGCCCAGGTGCGCCGCGACGCGCCCCTCCAACTCGGCCAGCTTGTCCTCGTCGCCGCCGAGCAGGTCGAGCATGTCCTGCGCGGTGCCCACCGGACCCTTGATGCCGCGCAGCGGGTAACGGGTGATCAGGTCGTCGAGCCGGTGGTAGGCGACCAGCAGTTCGTCGGTCGCCGAGGCGAACCGCTTGCCCAGCGTGGTGGCCTGCGCGGCGACGTTGTGCGAGCGGCCCGCCATGACCAGCTCGGCGTGCTGCGCGGACAGTTCGGCCAGTCGTACCAGCAGAGCCACCACGCGGTCGCGGATCAGTTCCAGCGACGAGCGGATCTGCAACTGCTCGACGTTCTCGGTCAGGTCGCGCGAGGTCATGCCCTTGTGCACGTGCTCGTGGCCGGCGAGGGCGTTGAACTCCTCGATCCGGGCCTTGACGTCGTGCCGGGTGACCCGCTCGCGCTCGGCGATCGAGGCGAGGTCCACCTGGTCGATCACCCGCTCGTAGTCGGCGACCGCACCCTCGGGCACCTCGATGCCCAGGTCGGCCTGGGCACGCAGGACCGCGAGCCACAGGCGGCGCTCCAGCACCACCTTGTGCTCGGGGGACCACAGCGTGGCCAGCGCCGGGGAGGCGTAGCGGTTGGCCAGAACGTTCGGAATGCGGGGCTTGCGCACAGGCTGGGACGTCACGAGCGGCGAGTTTACCGAGCCGTCGCAGCCGCCCACGACGTACGTCCGGGTTCGCGCCCCGCGGCGCCTGCCCGCGCGCGCCCGCGACCGTCCGCGAGCGTGCTTTTCCCCGCTTCCGACGCGGCCCCGACGTACGCCCGTGATCGTCGCGCGCTCGCTCGTCCTGTTCGTGCTCGCCGGCCTCGCCGAGATCGGCGGCGCCCGGCTGGTCCGGCAGTCCGTAGGCGAGCATCGCCCGTGGTGACCGGCCGGCCTCGGGACGATCGTGCTGGGCATCCACGGCTTCATGGTCACCCTCCGGCCGGATCCGACTTGGGCCGGAACCCGGCCGCTTACGGCGGTGTCCTCGTCGCGGGTTCACTCGCGTGGGGGACGGCCGTGGACGGTTTCCGCCCGGACCGCCGCGATCTCGCCGAAGGGCAACCGTCCGCCCGGCCGGCGTCGCTTCGATCATGTCCGCGCCGCGGCGCTGACGCCGCGTCACAACCCGTGTGCCGCACCGCATGTGCCGACCACCGCCGGGTAGACGCCGGCCATCGCGGGACGACGTTGGGGGCCGGCACATGGGCAAGTGGCAGGACGCACGAAACGCGCGCAAGGCACGAGCCGAGCGTGAGGAGCGAACCGCCCGTGCGCTGCGTGGCGACGGCAGTCGGCCGGCCGCGGACACCGAGCCGCCCGGCACATCCGACCCGGCCGCGGAGCGGACCAAAAAGGTCCCCGGCCCGCGCGCGACCGACCGCCCGACGTCCGAGCAGCCGCCCGCCGACGCGGTGGACCTCGGCAAGACCGGACCCGGCAGCGCGGACACCGCCGAGGGCGCCGCCGAGCGAGCACCGGACCCCGCGCGCCTCCCGGAGCGCCCGAGCGACCTTCCCAAGTCGTCGTGGTTCAAGGCCGCCTGGCGCACGATCCGCGAGTTCAAGGAGGACGACCTCAACATCTGGGCCGCCGCGCTCACCTATCAGAGCGTGCTGTCGATCTTCCCGGCGCTGCTGGTCGTGGTTTCGCTGGTCGGTCTGGCCGGTCGCTCGGCCACCGACGCGCTGACCGAGAACGTGCAGAGCGTGGCGCCCACCGAGACGCATCAGATCGTGATCAACGCGATCCAGAACCTCGAACACAGCCGCGGCACGGCCGGCCCGCTCGCACTGGCCGGCCTGGGCCTGGCCTTGTGGTCGGCGTCCGGCTACGTCGCCGCCTTCATGCGCGCGTGCAACACCATCTACGACGTGCCCGAGGGCCGGCCGCTGTGGAAGACGGTGCCCACCCGGGTCGCGGTCACCGTGGTGACGCTGCTGCTGCTGTCGATCTGCGCGATCGCGGTGGTGTTCACCGGCTCGCTGGCCAAGCAGGCCGGACACGCGCTGGGGGTGGGCGAGGCGGGCGTGCTGCTGTGGGACTACGCGAAGTGGCCGGTGCTGATCGTGGTGGTCAACTTCCTGTTCGCGCTGCTGTACTGGGCCGCGCCGAACGCCAAACAGGGCTTTCGCTGGATCACTCCCGGCGGCGTGCTGGCGGTGCTGCTGTGGGCCGTCTTCTCCGCCGCGTTCGCCTACTACGTGGCCAACTTCGGCACGTACAACAAGACCTACGGCACGCTCGCCGCGGTGATCGTGTTCCTGATCTGGCTGTGGTTGACCAACATGGCGATCCTGCTCGGTGCCGAGTACAACGCCGAGATCGAGCGGGCCCGGGCGATCGCCGGCGGCCACCCGCCGACCCTGGAGCCGTACGTGCAGATGCGCAACGCGCCCAAGCCGAAGGGTGCCTGGAAGCGATGGTTCCGGTTCGGTCGTACGCCGAAGGCGGAGCGGGAGAGCGAAGAGTAGACAATCGAGGGCATGGACAAGATCCGGCCCGCCTACGAAGAACTGGGCGCCGAGGGCTTCTACGCCACACACGGCGCGCGGTACCGCAACCCGCACGAGCCGCGAGTGCGGGCGGTGCTGGCCGAGGCGTTGGCGGAGCCGGTGGCGGCCGAACCGAGGCTCCTCGACCGCGTGCTCGACCTGGCCTGCGGCAGCGGCGAGGCCACCCTCGCGCTGCGCGAGCTCGGTGCACGCGAGATCTCGGGCATCGATCCGTACACGGGCGTCGCCTACCGCGAGCGGACCGGGATGCCCGCCGAGGCGCTGCGCTTCGAGGAGATCGCGGCGGGCGCGCTGGCGGGCCGGACCTACTCGCTCGTGGTGTGCAGCTACGCACTGCACCTGCTCGCCGAATCCCGTCTGCCCGCGCTGGCCTACGCGCTGACCGAGGTCACGACCGCGTTCGTGCTGGTGACTCCACACAAGCGTCCGGTGCTGCGGCCGGAGTGGGGATGGCACCTGCGCCGGGAACTGGTCGTGGATCGGGCTCGGGCCCGGCTGTATCGGACCTCTCCCGAACCCGCCGAGGCGACTGGGCCACGGTGACCCCGGCGCTGGCGATCACCACCAGCGCGATGCCCGCGACCTGGATCGGCACGAGCGACTGGTGCAGCACGAGGAATCCGGCGATCGCCGCCACGGCGGGTTCCAGGCTGGCCAGCAGCCCGAACGTCGCCGGCGTCAGATGCTTCATCGCAAGCATCTCGAAGCTGTACGGGAGCGCCGAGGACAGCAGCGCGACACACGCGCCCAGCCCGAGCACCTCGGGCTCCAGAAGCGCGCTCCCGGCCGTGGCCACGCCGAACGGGGTGACCAGCACCGCGGCCACCGCGAAGCCGAGCGCCAGACCATCGACGCCGTCGAAGCGCTTGGAGATCTTCGAGGCGACCACGATGTAGCCCGCCCAGCAGGCCGCCGCCGCCATCACGAACGCGACACCGACCGGGTCCAGGCCGCTGAACCCGCCGCGGCCCAGGAGCAGCACCCCGACGGCCGCGAGCACGATCCAGGTCATGTCGCGCAACCGGCGGGACAACACCACGGCCAGGCCGAGCGGCCCGAGGAACTCCAGCGTGACCGCCGGGCCGAGCGGCAGCCGGTCGATCGCCTCGTAGAAGAACATGTTCATGCCCGCGAACATCACGCCCAGGCCGACCACCACGAGCCAGTCCGCCCGGGTGCGCCCGCGCAGCCGCGGCCGGGCGAAGGCCAGCAGGATGCTCGCCGCCAGGACCAGCCGCAGTGTGACCGCGCCGGCGGGTCCCACGTAGGGGAACAGCCGGGCGGCGAACGCCGCGCCGAACTGGATCGAGCACGCACTCGCCAGCACCAGCAACACCGAGCGTCCCTGTGCGCCCGGCAGCAGCCGGTCGACGAATGCGGGCAACGCCCGCGGGGTCGCGTCGGGGGTGGTGCGGGAGGTCATTCCTCGACACTACGGACATCGTCAAGCCGATTCAGGCGCCGGGCGTGGATTTGCGATCGCGGACCACCTTGCGCAGCGCCTCGGGCACCGGGCCCAGGTCCGCCTCCAGCTCACGGATCCGGCCCTTGGCAGCCCGGCGTTCCCGACCGCCGAGCACCACCCGCAGTTCGCCCTCGTAGGCCAGTGCGGCCAATGCCGCATCCGCCGCGGGCACGCGTGCCACCGGCCGGCCCGGCTTGAGCGCGTCCCACATCGCCCTGGTCGCGGCGGTGCGCAGTTGCGGTTGGCGCAGCCGCATCCGTCGGACCGGGACGATGCCCAGGAGCCGGTGCGACTCGCACTTGATCACCCGCTCGCGTTCGAGGCCGGCACCGACGCGGCCGGTGGCCTGCCGGTCGCCCTTCTTGACCCAGTGGCGCCACCGGTGGGCCCGCTCGCTCGCGGTGATCCTGGCCAGCAGGTCGGCCGCCAGGTCGCAGTGCGGTGCGGCGGCACCCCGATGCGCGGTCGCCGTGACCCTCCCGGCGTCGTCACGGATCAGGCCCTGTTCGTAGAGGTCGTACAGGGCAGCGGCCTGGAGGGTGGCTCCCAGGTTGCTTCGGCTCAGCAGTCGTTGCCGCTCGGGACTGTAGGCGAGCAGGAACACTCGCCGGGCCAGGGACACGTTCACGTCGACCTCCAGGGATACGTTCACGTCGACCTCCTCGGCGCCAGGGCGTCGCGTCGTCTTCGGGCCGGTCCTCACGGCGCGGTACCGAGGTCGCCAGTGTCGCCACCGCCGCGGCCACGATGGCCGGCACCGCCAGAATCGTCTCGATCGCCACCGTCGCCTCCCCCGGGCTCGGTATCGGACTCGGGTTCGGCTCCGGAGGACACCGGGCGGGCGGCGGGGTCGGCCTTGGGGGGCCTGCCCCGGCGGGCCGGACGACCGGCGTTGCCCGGCATCCGACCCGCGTCGCCCAGCGAGCGCCGCAGCAGGAACTCGATCTGCGCGTTGGTGCTGCGCAGTTCGTCGGCGGCCCACTTGGCGATCGCATCGTGCACCGCCGGGTCCAGGCGAAGCAGGATCTTCTTGCGCTCGGTCACCGGGCCGGCTACGCGTAGAGGGAACCGGTGTTGACCACCGGCTGGGTGGCCTGGTCGCTGCACAGCACCACGAGCAGGTTGCTGACCATCGCCGCGCGCCGGTCGTCGTCCAACTCGACCAGGTCGCCCTCTTCCAGCCGGTTCAGCGCGAGTTCGACCATGCCCACCGCGCCCTCGACGATCCGCTGCCGGGCGGCGACCACCGCGCCCGCCTGCTGGCGGCGCAACATCGCCTGGGCGATCTCCGGCGCGTAGGCGAGCCGGGTGATCCGCGACTCGACCACGCTGACCCCGGCCGAGGCGACCCGCGCGCCGATCTCCGCGGAGAGCTTGCCGGTGATCTCGTCGGCGTTGTCGCGCAGGGACATGCCGCCGTTGCCGTGGTCGTCGTACGGGTAGCTGTTGGCGATGTGTCGCACCGCGGTCTCGGTCTGGATCGCGACGAACTCCTCGAAGTCGTCCACCTCGAACTTGGCCTGCGCGGTGTCCTTGACCTGCCACACCACGACCGCGGCGATCTCGATCGGGTTGCCGTCGTTGTCGTTGACCTTGGCGGTCTGCGTCTCGTGGTTGCGGATGCGGGTGGAGACCCTGGTGCGGTCGGTGAACGGGTTCACCCAGCGCAGGCCGTCGGTGCGCACGGTGCCCTTGTAGTGCCCGAAGAGTTGGAGCACCCGGGCCTCGCCGGGGGCCACGGTGGTCAGACCGCAGAGCGCGAACAGCGACGCGACGATGATCACGATGCCGGCGGTGATGGCCGCGACCTTCCCACCGTCGTGCAGCAGGGCGCCGAAGATGGTGAGCCCGATGCCGCCGCCGACGAAGAGCACCCCGACCGCGAGCGCGGGCAGACCGGAGACGCCGGTCACCACCTTCTCCCGGACCTGGGGGGCCGGCATTTCCACGATGGACTCGGTGCCGATATCGCTCATGTGGTCACTCCCGCTCGGTTTGGCTTGCCATCACCACCATAGCAAAGTGATATCACTTTATGTCGAGGGACAAACCTCGATCCTTACGTCGATGCGGCTGGGGCGGGCACGTGCGGGGCGGGCCGTGCGGAAGCGGGTGCGGGCCCGGCGGTGCGGGTGCGGGCCGGGCGTGCGCGGGGCGGGCCGGGCGGGTGCGGGCCGACCACCGCCGGCCGCGCCGGGTGCGGTGGTCAGCCCAGGGTCTTGATCGTGGTGCCGTTGCGTACGTTGGCCACCAGCGCCGCCGGTGGCGGCGGAAGCGTGCCGGGCGGGGCCTTGATCACCAGTTGGCGGGCGTCGGCGGAGCCGCTGACCGGGCCGGACGCGGTCACCTTGACCACGTCGCGCGTGCCCGCCGCGACCAGGTACCAGGCGCCGGTCCGCGAGCGCCACCACGTCGAGGTGACGATGTCGTTCCCGGACCGACTGCACGCGGGCGAGTCGGCGAGCCGGTTGACGGTCTGCGCGCCGGTCGCACTCGCCCCGGGCGGCAGGAACTGCACCACCACGTCGCCGCCGCCCGTGCGGTCGAACGCGTGCAGGCAGGACCACATCGCCTCCCCCGCCGCCTCGGGCAGGTCGAAGTGCGCGAACTCCCAGTTGTTGACCAGCCGCAGCCCCCGACCGCGCAACGTGTCCAGCGCGCATGCGGTCCGCGACCACACGCCGAGGGCGCGTTCACTGGAGGCGGCCTCGACCGGCCGGCCGGTGTGGACGTAGTCCGGTGGCGGCATGTAGGTGAGGTGCGTCGCGGACAGTTCGCCCAGGTCCGCGAGCAGATAGGGGTGGTTGTCGGCGGCGCGCCCGGCCAGCAGTTCGAGCACGGGCACGGTGGCGCAGCCCTTCCCGGCCGTACCGAGGTCGGGCATCGGGGCGGTGACGCCGTCGGTGATCGCCAGCGGCCTGCTCTTGTCCTCGGGGCGACGCAGGTCCCGCACCGCGGCCTCGTCCACCCAGGGCGCGAGCAACATCCGTACGCCGCTCGGATCACGGCGCAGCACCACGGCCGAGGCCGAACGCTCGTCCGAGTCGTCGGCCGCGGCGACGTCCAGGGTGCGCCTGCCGTGGTCGTCGGTATAGCGGGCCAGACGCGTGCCGTCGGCGAGGAGCACGACGGTCGCCCCCGCGACGTCGCCCGCGTACAGCAGGCGGGGGGCGCCGGTCGGCGGGCCGGCGGCGGTGCCCTTGCCGAGCGTGACGGGGGTGCCGTCGGCGGGGTCGGTCCAGGCCCGCACCGCGCGCCGGGTCAACGCCTCGTCCCTGGCCCGGGTCCCTCGGGTGGACCACACGTCGAAGTCGAGGCGGGTCGTGCCCACCCAGGCTCCGGCCGGGATCGATCGGGGCGGACCGCCGACCGACTGCGCGGCGGGTGCGGCCCGGTCGGCTCGGCCACCGTCGCCGGCCGAGGGGTCGGTACCGCCGGTCGCGTACCAGGCGATCGTTGCGATCACGGTGGCCGAGGCCAGGACGCCCAGTGCGGTGTGCCGGCGTCGCCGGCGGCGCAGCAGGTCGGAGGGGGTGGCCCGCAGGGTGCACGGGTCGAACGGGTCGGCGCGCAGCAGGTCGGGGACTGATCCGGGTACGTCCGAATGTGCGGCCGGGCGCAGCTCCGGCGCACCGGCATCCGCCTCGGTCTCGGCGGCCAGGACATCCTCGACCCCGGCGGCGAGCAGGAACTCGCTCACCTCGACGGGATCCAGGCCGTCCAGTACGCGCAGTACGAAGAACGCGCGGGCCGGGCCGGACAGTCGGCCGAGTGCCTGCTCGATCGCCGGTTCGTCCGCGCCGCCGGTCGGCGGGAACAGCCGCAGGCCCCAGACCTGCGGCAGCAGCGCCCGACGTCGCGTGGAGCGGTTCAGGCGCAGCGCTCCGCGCACGATGCGCAGCCGGACGAGGTCGGCATCGCTCATGCCCGCGACGCCCGGGCCGCGGCCGAGATCGCGCAGTCGGCCCGGCAGCGCGTCCTGGACCAGGGCGTGCGCGGCCAGCACCCGTCGGTGGCGCTCCATGGCGGGCGGCAGGATCAGGTAGGCGAGCCGGACGAGTTCGGGATAGCGCCCGACCACCAGGGCCTCGGTGCGCCGCACCGCCCCCTGGTCCAGCCGGCGTCGGCACACGGCGACGAGATCTCCCCGGGCCTGCCGGGCCCGATCCCGGGTGCTCCGGTCGCTCCGGCGGGCACGCGCACCTGTGCCGCTCGGGTCGGATCGGGTCGCCGGGTCGGGTGTGCTCTCGTCGCGACCGTGTCGCATGTGTGGATCCCCTCTCGCCGCGCCTCGGCCGGCGCCCGCGAATCGGTACGGGGCCCATGCGCACGATGGCCAACGAGCACCGTCGAGAGGGGTCACACATAGTACGAACATCTTCTTTTATGTCGCCTTTTGGCCGAACCGATCGGACATGCGCTCGGCCTCGACGACCGGATCGACCGATCTCGGTCAACAGGCCGACGAATTCGACCGGACCGAGCGGACCGGCCGGCTCGGCCGAACCGGCCGACACGGCCGAGCCGCCCCGAGGCCATGCTCAGCCGGGGCCCACGAAACCCGACTCGTAGGCGGCGATCACCGCCTGGGTACGGTCGCGGGCGCCCAACTTGCCCAACACCGCGCTCACATGGCTCTTGACCGTTTCGGTGCCCAGGAACAGTTCGGCGGCGATCTCCGCGTTGTTCAGCCCCCGGGCCATCGCCCGCAGCACGTCGCCCTCGCGCTCGGTCAGATTGGCCCGGGCCACCGCGTCGGCGCGGGCGGTCTTCCCGTGGCTCTCGACCAACGCGCGCAGCTTGGCCGGGAACAGCAGGGAGTCTCCGGTGGCCAACGCCCGCACCGCGCCGGTGATCTCCGCGGGACGGGCCCGCTTGAGCAGGAAGCCGTGCGCTCCCACCCGCAGCGCCTCGTAGACGTATTCGTCGTTCTCGAAGGTGGTCATGATCAGGATCTTGGGCGGCTGGTCGAGATGGGCGAGCAGGTCTCGGGTGGCCTGGATCCCGTCCACGCGCGGCATCCGCACGTCCATCACGACCACGTCCGGGCGCAGCGTGCGCACCAGCGAGAGCACGCCCGCGCCGTCGTCGGCCTCGCCCACGACCTCGAAGTCGGGCTGCGCACCCAGGATGGCCCGTAGTCCCGCCCGAACCAGTTCGTCGTCGTCCACCAGCATGATCGCGATCGTCACGACGCCCACCGTAGGGGCAGGCGCACATGCACCCGCCAGCAGCCGTCCTGGGCGCCCGCGGTGGCCTCTCCGCCGAGCAGCGCGGCCCGTTCGCGAATGCCGCGCAGCCCACTGCCGCTGCCCGCGCCGACCACCGATTGCTCCGTGCCCGCGGCGGGCACGCTGTTCAGCACGGTCAGCTCGACGTCGTGGTCATCCACCGCGACGGTGACGTCGATCGGCACCGGACCCGCGTGCCGCAGCACGTTGGTGAGCGACTCCTGCACGATCCGGTAGCCCTCGCGCGAGATCACCGCCGGCACCGCGTCGAGGGGGCCCGACACCCGCAGCTCGACCGAGGCCCCGGCGCCTCGCGTGCCGTCGACGAGCACCTTGAGCTCGGGCAGGCCGGGGCGGGGCGCGGCCGGCTCCGGCGCCTCCCGCAACAACAACAGCATGCGTTCCAGGTCCTCCAGGGCCTGCCGGCCGGTCTCCTCGATCGCTTCGAGCGCCCGATCCGCGAAGCCGGGATCGCTGTCGAGCAATTGCCGGGCGGCGCCGGCCTGAAGCACCGTCACCGACAGCGCGTGGCCGATCGAGTCGTGCAATTCGCGGGCGAGCCGATTGTGTTCGAGCAGTTGCTCGGTCCGACGCTCGGCTATCGCGAGGCGTTCGCTCGCGGACGGCCCGAGCAATCTCGTGCCGAGCCGGGTGAGCAGCCAACCCACGCCGGCCAGGTAGTAGAGCGCCCCGACGATGACGAGCAGGCCCAGCGGGATGAGCCACCAGTGCCCGGCACCACCGGCGAAGGCGATGCCGCTGAACGTCACGCCCCTGTCCGTGGCCGGCGAAGCGATCATCGCGATCCCCACGAACACCGCGTTGGCGGCGAGCGCGAGACCGAGCCAGGCCAGTTCGACCCGCAGCACCAGCCACAGTGCGGTGCGCCATCGATCCGCCCACCCCTGGGACCGGGTGACCACGATGTCGCTCTCGTCGCCGGGACGCAGCAGCAGTCGGGCCAGGAACCCCTCGAACCGACGCGCCTCGGCGAGCAGCCCGAAGGCGACCAGGATCGGGATCGGGACGGCCAGCAGCGCGAAGGCGTCGGCGGCCCCGCTCTCCCCCTCCAGGCCCGGATACACCAGTGCGACCGCAACGCCCAGGGCCAGCGCCGTGAACAGGTGGAAGGCCCGCGTGTAGGTGGAGGCCGCGACGAGCGGCCGGGTGAAGCGGGCGAGCGAGGTGCGAAGCGGCGCGATCCGGGGCATGCCGCCATCCTGCCGGGTCGTCGGGCGCGCGACCTCCCCCGCCCGGGGGAGACCGTCTCCACGGTTGGGGGATCCGGTACGGCGCCTCGACATCGCAGTCTTGAGGTACCGCAGCAACCGGGCGGTGCCCACTCCGAAGCAGCCGAGGGAGCACAGCGGATGACGGCCGGGTTCGTCGACGCGGGCGAGTCCTCGGAAGCCGCCTTTCTCCGGCCGACCGCCAACCAAAGACGAGCAGTCCAGGGAAGGTGGCCGGGCAGGAGCACCGCAACGCCACGGATACGCGGCGCGTTCCCGGCCGCACCGGCGTGATGCCCGATGCCGGGCGCGATCCTCCGGTTACCCAGGGTCACTTGTGGGCATTCCAGAGCGCATGTCCAGATGGCGGCGGCGCGCGGCGACGGCAGGGGAACCCCGGCCGCCCACCCGGCGCAACACCGAACTCCTGCTGCTCGTCTTCGCAGTCCTGGTCCCCGTCCTCGCCTACGCGAACGTCGGCCTGGCCAAGGACGGCTCGATTCCACCGGATACCGCGCGCTACGGGCTGGGGCTCGGCTTTCTCGTGCTGGTCGCCCACATCCTGGTGCGCCGCTTCGCGCCGTATGCCGACCCGGTGCTGCTGCCGATCGCCGCACTGCTCAACGGCCTGGGGCTGGTGCTGATCTACCGACTCGACCTGGAGACGCCGAAGGTGCAGGCCGCACCCTCGCAATTGATGTGGTCGGCCATCGGGGTGATCCTGTTCGCGGTGGTGATGATCGCCGTGCGCGATCACCGCACCCTGGGCAAGTACGCATACCTGGCGGCGGCCGTGGCCCTGTTCCTGATGATCGTCCCGGTCTTCTTCCCGGCCATCAACGGCGCCAAGGTGTGGATCCGGCTCGGCCCCTTCTCGCTGCAACCCGGCGAGTTCGCCAAGATCATCCTGGTCGTCTTCTTCGCGTCCTACCTCGCCACCACGCGCGAGACGCTGATGATGATCGGCCGCCGGTTCTGCGGCGTGAACCTGCCGCGCGGCCGCGACCTGGGCCCGGTCGTCGCGGTGTGGCTGGCCTCGGTCGGCATCCTGGTCCTGGAACGCGACCTGGGCACGTCCCTGCTCTACTTCGGCGCATTCGTGGTGATGCTCTATGTCGCGACCGCGCGCATCAGCTGGATCCTGGTCGGCCTGATCCTGATCGCACTCGGCGCGTTCGTGGTCGGCTCCGCCGAACCCCACGTGCACGACCGGGTGCAGAACTGGCTGGACCCGTTCGCGAGCATCCACGCAGGGCTCGGCCCGGGCCAACTGGCCCAGTCGCTGTTCTGTTTCGCGGCCGGCGGCCTGCTCGGCGCCGGCCTCGGCCTGGGGCACTCGATCCTGGTCGGCTTCGCCGCCAAGAGCGACTTCGTCCTGGCCACCGTCGGCGAGGAGCTCGGACTGACCGGCATCGCCGCGCTGTTCGTGCTCTACGCCCTGCTGGTCGCGCGCGGCTTCCGGGCCGGCCTGACCGCGCCGGACCCGTTCGGCTCGCTGCTCGCCTACGGGCTCTCCGCCGTGCTGGCGATCCAGGTGTTCGTGGTCGCGGGCGGGGTGACCGCGCTGATCCCGCTCACCGGCATGACCATGCCCTTCCTCGCCCAGGGCGGCTCGTCCGTGGTCACCAACTGGGCACTGATCGCACTGCTGATGAAGGTCAGCGACCGGGGCCGCCGACCACCCGCGCCGATCGAGGAACCCAGCCCGGTGCCCGAGGAGGTGCCCGCGTGATCGTCACCGCCCGGCGAGCCGCCGGATTCTGTCTGCTGCTGCTCCTGGCGCTGCTGGGCAACGCCACCTGGCTCATGGCGCACCAGGCCGACGCCTACGACCACATGGCGGGCAACCGCCGTCCGCAGATCGTGCGTTACCAGCAGGCGCGCGGCGACATCCTGGTGGCCGGCCGGGCGGTCACCGGTTCACCGCACACCGCCACGTCCTCCGACCTGGCCTACGGCCGCAGCTACACCGACGGCCCGCTCTACGCCCCGGTCACCGGCTACGCCTCTCAGCTCTACGGCGCCTCGCTGCTCGAAGGCGTCGAGGACGACCTCCTGGCGGGCACCGATCCACGCCTGGGCGCATGGCCGGTGATCACCGCGATCACCCGCAGGCGCAGCCCCGCCGGCAACGTGGCCACCACGATCCTGCCCGCCGCCCAGCAGGCCGCGTTCGCCGGTCTCGCGAGCACCGGCAACAAGGGCGCTGTGGCCGCGCTCGACCCCGCCACCGGCGCGATCCTGGCCCTGGTGAGCACGCCGTCCTACGACCCGGGCAGGCTGGCCGGTGCCAACAAGGCGACCCGGAGCGCATGGACGGCACTGGACGCCGACCCCGACCGACCGATGCTCAATCGTGCGCTGCGCGAGACCTATCCCCCGGGCTCCACCTTCAAAGTGGTCACCGCCGCGGCGGCGCTCGCCTCCGGCACGGTCACCGACCCGGACGAGCCGACCACCTCGCCCGACCCCTATCCGCTGCCCGAGTCGACCACCCGGCTCGGCAACGAGGTCTCCGGCTGCCGCGACGCATCCCTGCGTTACGCACTGGCGATGTCCTGCAACACCGTGTTCGCCAAGCTCGGGGTCGACATGGGCGCCGATGTGATGCGCCGGCAGGCCAAGGCGTTCGGTTTCGACGACCCCGGGCTGCGGATCCCGGTCGCGGTCACCGAGAGCGTGTTCCCCAGGCATCCGGATCGCCCGCAGACCGCATTGTCCTCGATCGGCCAGTTCGACACGCGGGCCACCCCGCTCCAGATGGCGATGGTCGCCGCCGGCGTGGCCAACGACGGCGAGGTGATGCGGCCGTACCTGGTCGAGCGGCTCACCCGCAGCGACGGCAGCACCGTGCACACCACCGACCGCGAGACCCTGGCCCGGGCGGTCTCCCCACCGGTGGCTCGCCGACTGCAGAAGATGATGGAGGACGCGGTCACCACCGGCACCGGCGGCAACGGGCGGATCGACGGCGCCGTCGTCGGCGGCAAGACCGGCACCGCCCAGCACGGCGAGAACAACCGCGCCGTGCCCTACGCGTGGTTCATCGCCTACGCCAAGGCCGACGCCGCCGCCAAACCCGCCGTGGCGGTCGCCGTCGTGGTCGAGGACGGCTCGGCCGACCGCGCCGACATCACCGGCGGCGGCCTCGCCGCCCCGATCGCCAAGGCCGTGATGTCCGCGGTGCTGGCCGCCCGATGAGCACGCCTCCGGGCCCGCCCGCCGATCGACCGCCGATCAACCCCCGCGCGGCGGTCAGCTCTTGCGCAGCCCGGCCAGCACCCGGTCGATGACCCGGCCCACCTCGGCCCGGGCATTCGCGGGGTCGGCGGCTCGCGCGGTGTACATGCTCGCCTCCGAGATCAGCGAGGCCAGCAGCCGAGCCAGCGGCGGCACCGGCAATTCGTCGATCTCGCCGTTGTCCATCGCCTGCCGCAACCACGCCGCCAGCAACCCGTGGCCGTGCTCGTCCACGAGCGCGTCCCACGATCCGGGCCCGAGCACCGCCGGACCGTCCACCAGCACGATCCGCTGAAAGTCCCCGGTCGTGCACACGTCCAGGAACGACTGGAATCCGTGTCGCAACTGATCCCACGGTTCGCTGGGGTGGTCCTGGGCATGACGCATCTCGTGGGCGACCAGCGCCTCGGCCGCCTCGGCCGCGACGGTCTCCATGACCGCGCGAAACAGATCGGCCTTGTCCTTGAAGTGGTGGTAGAGCGCACCCCGGGTCACCCGGGCCCCGGCCACGATCTCCTCGGTGCCGGTCTGCGCGTACCCCTGCGTCGCGAACAGCTCGCGCGCCGCGGCCAGCAGGGCCGCTCGGGTGTCCGCCACATGTTGTGCCCGACGCGTGACCGCCATACAACCCCCACGTGACGTACAGCCTGTATGTTGAAGATGTTGTCATCATCGGGCACACCCGGGCAACGACGCCACGCCGAGTCGAGTTTCAGCGGACGCCGACGCCCCCGGGTTCGGGGATAGAGAGGACGCGACGGTCATGGGCCTGCCGCTGAACCTGGCTGTGAAAATCGGCACTCACCTGGTCAAGCAGAAGATCAAGCGGGTCGACAAGTTCGCGATGATCGTGGAGGTCGAGCCGCTGTTCGCGTGCAACCTCAAGTGCGGTGGGTGCGGCAAGATCCAGCAGCCGCACGACGTGTTGCGCAAGCGCATGTCGGTCGAGCAGGCCGTGGCGGCCGTCGAGGAGTGCGGCGCGCCGATGGTGTCGCTGGCCGGCGGTGAGCCGCTGATGCACAAGCAGATCGACCTGATCGTCGAGGAACTGCTCAAGCGCAAGAAGTTCGTGATCATCTGCACCAACGCCGTGCTGCTGCCCAAGCACCTGCACAAGTTCAAGCCGAACAAGAACTTCGCGTGGATGGTGCACATCGACGGCCTGCGCGAGAAGCACGACCAGGCGGTGGACAAGGAAGGCGTCTTCGACGAGGCCGTGGCCGCGGTCAAGATGGCCAAGGCCGCCGGATTCCAGGTCTACACGAACAGCACGTTCTTCAACACGGACTCCCCCGAGAGCATCGTGGACGTGCTGAACTTCCTCAACGACGACCTCAAGGTCGACCGGATCCAGATCTCCCCGGCCTACGCCTACGAGAAGGCCCCGGTACAGAACCGCTTCCTCGGCGTCGAGCAGACCCGAAAGCTGTTCGCATCCGCCTTCGCCGGCGGCAACCGCAAGAAGTGGCGGCTCAACCACTCCGCGCTCTTCCTCGACTTCCTGGAGGGCAAGCGCGACTTCGAGTGCACGCCGTGGGCCATCCCGTCCTACTCGTTGCTCGGCTGGCAGCAGCCCTGCTACCTGATGGGCGACGGCTACGTACAGAGCTACAAGGAGTTGCTCACCGATACCGAGTGGGAGAACTACGGCCGCGGCAAGGACCCACGCTGCGACAACTGCATGGCGCACTGCGGCTACGAACCCACCGCCGTCCTGGCCACCATGGGCAGCCTCAAGGAGAGCCTCCGCGCGGTCGTCGCCGGCTGACCCTCGCACCCCGGGGTCGACGGACGAGGCTCCGTCGGCCCCTCGGGGCCGGTCCGAGGTGGCCCGACACGAAGAACAGCCCGGTCCGGAGGTCGACTGCCTCGGGCTTCCCCCGCTCGGACGGCGACCGGGCCGGCTCGGCTTCCGGTATGTCGCAGGGGTCGATTGCCGCACATCGCGGGCGTTGCGGAGCCACTTGGCGCACACCCGGTCGCGTACACGCGTGAACACGCCGATTGGGAAGCCCGGTCACCCCTCACCGGCGACCGGGCTGCCACAACCTGATGAATCGTCAGCGTAGCGGAATGATCGTTGACACGTGTCGCATGGGTCGCCTCGGAACCAAATCTTGACCCTTTTCGGCACGTGGGACCTGGCATGTCGGGTAGATTCGCGCCGCCATCGGCCCACCACGGGGCCATGGCGACTCCGCGAGGCGCGTGTTCCGCGGGTTGAAATGGGGGCTTGTCAGATGGTTCATCGTGTTCTTCGGCGTCTCGCCGGTCCGATCCTGCTCGCGGTGTTCGCGGCCGTGTTGACCGCCGTTCCCGCGCAGGCCGCGCCCGCGCCGGCCCAGGCGCAGGTCCGCCAGGTCTCGTCCGCGACGGTGTCGACCGCGCTCACCTCGGCCGGCGTGCAGACGGCCGCGGACACCTCGGCGCAGACCACGTCGCACCGGGCCGCCGCGCAGCAGAGTCACCCGACCAAGAAGGCCAAGAAAAAGAAGAAGAAGAGCTTCTTCAAGAAGGCCGGCAAGTTCATCTTCGGGATCATCGCCATCATCATCGTCGCGATCATCATCTTCTTCGTCTGGCGGGCACTCAAGCGCCGCAACTGATCAAGTGCTCCATCCGGCCGGGCCGTCCCGGCCGATCCGGAACACACCGCGCGCCCGGCCCATGTCCCTTGGGCCGGGCGCGCGGTCGTTCCCCCACATCGTCGTTCACCCGTGGCGCCCGTCGCCCGGAGCGCCAACGGGCCTGCCTGCCATTCAGTGGTGCCACGACCGGGACTTGTCCCGATCGCGCGTGTCGGCCGATCGGTCCAGCACCGACAGACCACCGAGAACCATCGTGACCACCAGGAAAACCGCCAGAACTGTCATGCCTCGAGACTGCCCGATGCTTGCACATACATCGAGTGGCAGGACTGCCGGATGTCCACAACATCCTGCCATTCCGGCCGCACTGCCGGCATGCTGTACGCATGCTGCGCAACGTGGTCGTGATCGTTCAGGACGGGGTCGCGCCCTTCGAACTCGGGGTGCTGTGCGAGGTGTTCGGCATCGACCGGAGCGAGGAGGGCTGTCCGGTCTACGACTTCGCGGTGTGCGCGGTCACCCCCGGCCGGGTCCGCGCCAAGGCCGGCTACGACGTGTACGTCGAGCACGGCCTCGACCGGGTCGCGCACGCGGACCTGGTCGCGGTTCCCGCGTCCGCCGAGCACGACGAGCACGCGGCGCCGGATCCGCTGCTCCTGGACGCGCTGCGGGCCGCCGAGGCCCGAGGCGCATGGATCATGAGCGTCTGCACGGGTGCCTTCACCCTGGCCCGAGCCGGCCTGCTCGACGACCGGCGCTGCACGTCGCACTGGAAGTACACGGACCGCCTCGCCCGCCTGTACCCGAAGGCCGTCGTCGAGCCGGACGTGCTCTACGTCGAGGACCGGCGGGTGATCACCAGCGCCGGCACCGCCGCCGGCATCGACGCGTGCCTGCACCTGGTCCGAATGGAGGACGGCACCCGGGTGGCCAACGCGATCGCCCGCCGCATGGTCGTGCCGCCGCACCGCGAGGGCGGCCAGGCGCAATACATCGCCCGACCGCTGCCCGAGCGCTCCGGCAGCCCGCTCCAGGCCACCCTCTCGTGGATGGAGCAGCGGCTGGCCCGGGAGGTGACGGTCGATCAGATGGCCGAGCACGCGCTGATGTCGCCGCGTACGTTCGCCCGCCGCTTCCAGCAGGAGACCGGCACCACGCCCTACGAATGGCTCACCGCGCAGCGCGTGTTGCTCGCCCAGGAACTGTTGGAGGAGACCGACCTGCCGATCGACATCGTCGCCGAGCGCTCGGGCTTCGGCAGCGCTGCGACGCTGCGCCACCACTTCCTGCGCCGTCGCGGCACCACGCCGCAGAACTACCGTCGGACCTTCTGCCCCGGGAGCGCCACCGCGTGACCGGCACCGCCGATCCGCACCGCTCGCGCCGACGACCACCACGCCTCGTCGCGGTCGCGGAGCCTGTCGGCATGAGCACGCGGCACCGACGCCGGCGGCCGAACCCGGACGGATCCGCGGCGCCGGCGCCGGATGTCGGTGCGGCGGCGTAACCTACGTCCTCCGACGGTCCGGTCCGGCGCTCTCTTGCCCCTGTTCGGGCCGGGCCGTCGTCAGGTCAGCTTGGCGGCGGCACGCAGCGCGCGCATGATCTTGAACCGGTTCGGTCCGAGCACCATCATCGGGTGTGCGTGCAGTGCGCGTATGGCATTGCGTTCCGCCCGAACCGCCGCCGACCACTGACGGGTCAGTTCGGCGTCCAGCCGCCCGGGGTTCTCGCGCGCGAACGTCGTGACGACGTCGGCCGCGTGGTCGCGGTCCCGCTGAAGGGCAACCAGCTCAGCCGGGATTTCCGCCGTTTCATACATGCGGATCATCGTAGGTGGCAAGCCGCCTTCGACCTAGGACATGCGTGCGTCACATATGTCGCGAATCCTGCGCATCGTCCGCCGGCGCCGGTTCCCGATCCGGCCCCCGCTCGCCGCGACCCGCCGCGCAGTACAGCGCGACCGCGCCGCCCAGGGCCGCCGTGCCGAGCAGGATGATCCGGTAGTCCAGCACCGCCAGCAGACCCGCCACGCCGAGGATGGCGAACGCCGTCGGCGCGAACATGATCGTCCCCGCGGTCGCCGCGACCCGGCCCACCAGGTGCCCCGGCGTCTCCCGCTGCAATACGGTCATCGCCGCCACGTGCACCGCCGGCAGCCCGAAACCGATCGCCACGCTGCCGGCCAGGACCACGGGCAGCCACTCGACCACCCGCAGGCCCACCCCGACCGCGAACAGCGCCAGGCCCAGCACCGCGAACCCGCGCGCGCCGAACCGGCGGATCAGCGTGCCCGCGCAGAGCCCCACCACCACGGACCCGGCGCCCTGCGCGGTGTACAGCACGCCGACGAACGCAGGCGAGCGCCCGAGTCCCCGGTCCACCACGGCGTAGACCGCGCCGCCGCTGAGCCCGGACACCAGCATGGCCAGACCGCCGGAGAACACCAGCCGGCGCAGCGGACGATGCGCCCACAGATAGCCCGTGCCCGCCGTGGCCTGCCTCCACCAGCCGGTCTCGGTCTTCGCCTTGACCGGTTGGTCGAAGCGCATCAGCGCGAAGACCCCGGCGGCGAGCACGAACGTGCCCGCGTCCAACAGCGCGACGGTGTGCCCGCCGGACCACGCGAACAGCCCCGCGCCCGCCAGCGGGGCGATCAGCTTCATGCCCTCGGCGGCGCTGAGCCGCATCCCGTTCAGATCGCCCAGGATGCCCGGTGCGACGCCGGCCGTGAGCGCGGTCGACTCGGCGGCGTCCAGGAGCACGAAGCCGATGCCGTAGCCGAACATCACCGCGAACAGGATCCACACCTGATCGCCCGAGTGCACGGTCAGGGTGAGGGTCAACAGCGCGGCGAGTGCCAGGTTGACGGACAGGAGCATGCGTCTCGCGGGCCATCGGTCCGCGGCCGCGCCGAGCAGCGGGCCGAGCAGGGTCGGCGCGAACACCCCGAGCGCCATCAGCGCCGCCACGCTGTCCGAACCGGTCAGCGTCTTGGCCCAGACCCCGGCAACGAGCGACATCGCGCTGCTGCCGAAGCTGGAGACCACCACGCCGCTCAGATACAACCCCGCGTTGCGGTCCTTCAGCACCTTTATCGCACCCCACGCCACGTCCCCACCGTGCCCCTCGTTGTCGTCGTCGCGCCTGTCCTTGCTGTACTAGCAGCCATGAGCTGCGCCGTCACCCAATTCGTCGAAGAAGTTGAGCCGACCCGACTCAAGTCCGATCTATTCGAGGGGAAAAGCCCTGATCCGGACGCCTTTCGAGTCTTCGGCGGCTGGCTGGTCGCGCAGGCGCTCGCCGCCGCCGGGGCCACCGTCGACGGCGACCGGGTGCCGCACTCCCTGCACGCGTCGTTCCTGCGGCCGGCCGATGCCACGCTGCCGCTGACCTACCGGGTCACCCGCACCCTCCAGGGCCGGACGCTGAGCCATCGTCAGGTCGACGTGCTCCAGACGGACAAGGTCGTCGTGCACCTGGTCGCGTCCTTCCGGGTGACTCGCCCCGAGACGCCGTTCGACCACGCGCCGAGCGCACCCGCCGTGCCCGACCCGACGACGCTGCCCACGCTCGCACAGCGGCTGGACGCGCTGAACGGCCCGCTGCGCCGACCGCAGTTGGTCCGGCGCAACCCGGTGGACCTGCGCTTCGTCGAGCCGCCGACCTGGGCCGACGAGACGTCCACCGCGCGACCGCCGCACAACGCGCTGTGGTGTCGCGCCGACGGCGAACTGCCGGATCGCCCGCTGCTGCACGCGTGCGCCGTCGCGTACGCGACCGACCTGAGCATCCTGGACACGCTGGTACTGCCGCATGCCGCGACCCTGGGCCGGCGCTGGATCCCCCGGGCCAGCCTGGACCACGCGATCAGGTTCCATCGCCCGTTCCGCGCGGACCGGTGGTGGCTCTACGACCAGGAGGGCACCACACTGCACGCCGCGCACGGCACGGTGCACGGTCGGATCTTCGACGCGGCGGGCGCGCTGTTTGCGACGGTGAGTCAGGAGGCACTGTTCGGCGAGCCGGTCGAACACCGGTCGTAGCGCCACCGAGGGCCGGGGGCGCCTGCCGAGGGAGTGCGCATGTTGCAGGTCGGAAAGGTCTCACTGAACGTCAGCGACCAGGACGCGGCGAAGCGCTTCTGGGTCGACAAGATGGGCTTCGAGGAGGTCATGGACACGCCGATGGGCGAAGCCGGCAGCCCGCGCTGGATCGAGGTCCGCGCCCCGGGTGACGGCATCACGCTGATCCTGTTCAGCCACCGCTTCGACATGGAGAAGGTCGGCTCGCTCAACAACGTGTTGTTCACGTGTGACGACCTGCAGAGCACCTACCGGGAACTGGTCGCCCGGGGCATCGACTTCCCGGACAAGCCCGCCCAGCAGGAATGGGGCTGGTGGGCCACCTTCCGCGACAACGAGGGCAACTTCTACGGAGTCACCCAGCGCAACCCGTGACCACGATCGGCCGACGCGGCTGCGCCGCTGCCGTCGCCTCGGGCCGGTGACACCGGCGCGACACCGCCGTGACCGCGCGGATCGACGGCACCGACGCGACCCGGCCGACGGCCGCGGCCCGGCCGGGCGACCGGCTGTGATCTTGCCCGCTTGCGGTCGTTGCGGCGCCGTGGGTCTCGATTCCTGTGCGGCGTTGGGATATCCCAGGGTGTCATGGCGGACAAGGTGCTTCTCGACTACGACGGACCGATCGCGACGATCACCAACAACAACCCGGACAAGCACAACGCGTTCGACGACGAGATGGATCAGCTCCTGTGGCAGATCCTCGGTGAGTTGAGGCAGCGCCCCGAGGTTCGGGCGGTGATCTGGCGTGCGGTGGGCAAGTCCTTCTCCTCCGGTCGCGACGTGTCCTCGATCGGCGGCCACCGGGTCGAGTTGACGCACCATCAGTTGATGACGCGCGGGCATCGCGGCGTACAGCAACTGTTCGAGTTGGACGCGCCGGTGCTGGTGGCCTGCCAGGGCTGGTCGATCGGCGCGTCCTTCCAGCGCGCACTGTTGTGCGACATCCGGGTGGCCGCCGAGGGGGCTCGGTTCATGCTGCCCGAGACCACGCACGGGGTGATCCCGGACACCGGCGGCGTGGCCCGGCTGTACCAGATCTGCGGTCCCGGGGTGGCCGCCGACCTGGTGCTCACCGGCCGCCCGATGCACGCCGCCGAGGCGTACGCGCACGGCATCGTCTCGCGCGTGGTGCCGCCCGCCGAACTGGACGCCACGGTGCGCGAGATGGCCGAGCGGATCGCCGCCGCTCCGGCGGTGACCGTCAAGATGGCCCGGCGCGTGCTCGGCCACCTCGCCGAACCCGCCGTGCGCACCTCGATGGCGGAGGAACTGATCGCGCAGACCTTCGTCAACAAGTCGGACGACTACGCCGAGTTCCGCGCCGCCCGCGCCGAACAGCGGCCCGCCCACTACACCGGGAGCTGACCCCATGACCGAGGCATCCGACGGCATCATCGGCCTGCCCGAACCGCCCGCCCTGGGCGCCGGCGCGCTGCCGGCCGGAACCTACGCGGACCGTACGGTGTTCGTCACCGGCGGCGGCACCGGCCTGGGCAAGGCAATCGCGATCGAGTTCGCCCGACTGGGCGCGAACCTGGTGGTGGCCAGCCGCAAGGAGGACCACCTGGAGGCGGCCCGCGAGGCGCTGACCGAGGCCGGCGCCAAGGTGCGCACCGTGGCGTGCGACATCCGCGAGCCCGCCGAGATCGCCGCGGCCTTCGACGCGGCCGTCGACACGTTCGGGCTCCCGGACGTGCTGATCAACAACGCGGCGGCCAACTTCCCGGTGCCGGCCGAGGAGATGTCCCCCAACGCGTGGCGCACCGTCGTGGACATCACCCTCAACGGCACCTATTTCTGCGCGCGCGAGTTCGCCCGCCGACACCTGGCGGCGGGCACACCCGGTTCGATCGTCAACATCGGCGCGTCCTACGCCTGGACCGGCGGCCCCGGCTTCGCCCACAGCGCGGCGGCCAAGGCGGGCGTGAAGAACATGGTCGAGACGCTGGCCGTCGAATGGGGCCCGTACGGGATCCAGGTCAACGGCCTGGTCCCGGGCCTGTTCCCGCACGAGGACATGACCGCCGCCATCAAGGAAAACCTGGCCGACAAAGGCAACCCGGCCGGCATCCACGCTGCCGGCATCCACGACAAGGACCCGTGCCAGCCCGCGATGCGCGTCGGCCGACCGCGCGAACTGGGCTGGGCCGCGACCTTCCTGGCCTCGCCCTACGCGCGCTTCATCTCCGGCCACACCCTGGTCGTGGACGGCGCCAACTGGCAGCGCCGCGGCCTGGTCAACCCACCGGTGGTCACCGTCCGGCAGCAGATGGGCAAGGGTCCGTTCGAGCTGCCGTGAGCACGACCCGGGCGGTGCGTCGGCAAACGCCCCGCGCTGCGGCGCCGCGGCAGTGCCGGTGATCGAATCGCCAAATGGCATAAATCCGTAATATCTGTGCGGAAAAATGGACAATACGATGGTCGGGTCGGTCGCGATTTTCCGGCGCGACCGGCCCGTCGTCACGTCCGTGCTCTTCGCCGCCCAGTGTCTCGGAGCCCCGCATGCCCGATCGGCGTCTGCCCTTCCGCGCCCGCAGGCACGGTGCGATCGAACCCTCCGAACCACCCGAGCGTTCGATGGATCCGCGGGCGGCGGACTCCCCGGAGCCGCCGCCCGTCGAGCACAGCCTGATCGACGCGGCGATCTACGTGGACGGGGCACGGGTCGCCTCGCCGAGCACGCTCGCCGACACCTACCGCGAACTGCACGCCCGCCCCGGCGCGATGGCCTGGATCGGGCTCTACCGCCCCTCAGAGAGCCAACTCCTCTCCGCAGCCGACGAGTTCGACCTGCACGCGCTCGCCATCGAGGACGCGATCGTGGCCCACCAGCGCCCCAAGCTCGAACGCTACGGCGAAACCCTGTTCGTGGTGCTGCGCGCGGCCCGCTACCTCGACGACGTCGAGGAGGTCGACTTCGGCGAGCTGCACGTCTTCCTCGGCGCCAACTTCGTGGTCACCGTGCGCCACTCCGAGTCCCCCGACCTCTCCGCGGTCCGCCGCTGGGCCGAGGACCGGCCCGAACTCCTGCGCCAGGGCCCGGAGGCGGTGCTGTACGCGATCCTGGACAGCGTCGTGGACGCCTACGCCCCGGTCGTCGGCGGCCTGCAGAACGACATCGACGAGATCGAGGCGGAGGCCTTCCTCGGCGCCCCGAACGTCTCCCGGCGGATCTACGAACTCTCCCGCGAGGTGATCGAGTTCCAGCGCGCGACCCGGCCGCTCCTGCTCATGCTCACCGACCTGTCCACCGGCTTCGACAAGTACCACGTGGACCAGGAACTGCGCCGCTACCTGCGCGACGTCCAGGACCACGCGACGATCGCGGTGGAACGCGTGGCCGGCTTCCGCCAGCTGCTCGAAGGCATCATGCGGGTCAACGCGATCGTGGTGACCCAGGCCCAGAACGAGGAGATGAAACAGCTCACCGCGGCCAGCAACGCGCAGAACGAGGAGGTCAAGAAGATCTCCGCGTACGCCGCCATCCTGTTCGCGCCGACCCTGATCGGCACCGTCTACGGGATGAACTTCGACGACATGCCCGAGCTGCACTGGACCCTCGGCTACCCCTTCGCGGTCGGCCTGATGGTCCTGGTCTGCGTGGTGCTCTACGTCGTCTTCAAGCGCCGCAACTGGCTCTGAGCCCGCCGGGCCCGACACGGGCGCAACCGGCGAGCGCGCGACCCGCCGGCACACCGCCGGCCGGGCCCGACCCGCGCTCAAACCTGTCGCGTTCTGTCAGGTATCCGGTCCAGGATCGGAGATGCAAGGACGCACACGAATCATCACCCGAGGAGCATTCCCATGGCGCACATCGTTCTCGTTCCCGGCTACTGGCTCGGCGCTTGGGCGTGGGATCGGGTCGTCGAACCGCTGCGCGCCGCCGGCCACGACGTGCTCGCGGTGACGCTGCCGGGGCTGGCCGACGAGGCCGCCGACGCCACCGGAATCGACCTCGCGACCCAGACCGACGCCCTGGTCGAGGAGATCACCTCGCGCGACCTCACCGACGTGGTCCTGGCCGCCCACTCCGGCGGCGCGTTCACCGCCTACGAGGCGCTGGGGCGGATCCCGGAACGCATCGCCCGGATCGTCTACGTGGATTCCGGCCCGGTGGCCGAGGGCGTCTCGCTCCTGGACCTGACCGAGCCCGCCGAGCGCGCCCGGATCGAGGCCGAGGTGGCCGAGCGCGGCGACGGCCGATACACCTACCCCTGGGATCCGACGAGCGCCGCCGAGATGCTCGACGGGCTCGGCCCGGCCGATCTGGAGATGCTGCGCACCCGCGCGGTGGCGCAGCCGTACGCGGTCGCGGCCAGTGCGGAGCGGGTCGGCGATCCGGCCCGGCTCAAGGTGCCCGCGCACATGATCACGTGCCTGTTCCCGGCCGAGCAGGTCGAGGCCATGATCGCGCAGGGGCACCCGTTCATGGCCGAGTTCGCACTGGCCGAGCAGCGGAGCGTGCACGGCCTGCCGACCGGCCACTGGCCGATGTTCTCCCGTCCCGAGGAACTCGCCCGGTTGTTGGCGACCATCGCCTCCTGAGCGGCGGCCGACGCCGGCCAACCGGTATGCGGGGGTGGGCCCAGCCCCACCCCCGCGCGGGGTGCCTCCCCAGTGACCTGCACGGTCGTCGCCCGACACACTGGTGCAACCACCGGCAGTGCACGCAACATCCACGGGAGGACCCCTATGAGCACGCTCACGCCGCACAGCGCCGATCCACCGGCGACGGGTTGGCGGCTCGGTCGGGCGCTGTTGTCCGCCTGGCGTGGGTTCATCCTGGTCTTCCTCTCCGTACCGACCCTCGCGCTGTTCATCACCTGCGTCGTGTTCCTGGCGCTCGTGCCGATCGGCGTCGGCCTGCTGTTCTTCCTTCCCCTGATGCTGCTGTTGCGCGCCACCGCCAACCTGACCCGCACCGCGATGCGCTCGTGGGCCGGCGTGCCGATCGCGACGCCCTACCGGCGGCTGCCGCCGGGCAAGGGCGTGACCGGGCTGTGGCAGCGCACCCGGCAGACGATCACCGAGGGCGCGACCTGGCGGGACCTGCTCTGGGCGCTGCTCTACCTGCCGTCGAGCCTGCTGCTCGCCTGCTTCCCGATGATGCTGATCGTGAACGGCCTGCACGGCGCGCTGATGCCCTTCCTGTGGGAGGTGGCCTACCGCCACGTCGACCCGCAGTGGTACACGTTCATCAAGGTGGACAGCTCGCAGCGGGCCGGTCTCGCGGTGCCGTGGGGCCTGGCCCAGATGATCGCCGGCCTGGCCCTGGCCCCGTGGTTCGCCCGGGTCAACGCGCTGTGGAACCGGTCCCTGCTCGCCCCCACCAAGGAGGCCGAGTTGGCGCTGCGGGTGCAGCACCTGACCGAGAGCCGGACCGACGCCGTGGACGCCTCGGCGGCCGAGCTGCGTCGGATCGAGCGCGACCTGCACGACGGCGCACAGGCCCGCCTGGTCGCGATGGGGATGAACCTGGGCGCGGCGGAGGCGCTGCTGAGCACCGACCCGGAGGCGGCCCGCACGCTGCTCGCCGAGACCCGCGCGGCCTCCGCCAAGGCCCTGCACGAACTGCGCGACCTGGTCCGCGGCATCCACCCGCCGGTGCTCTCCGACCGCGGTCTGGGCGACGCGGTGCGCGCGGTGGCCCTGGAGAGCCCGCTCGACGTCAACGTCAACGTCACGCTGCCCGCCCGGCCGGAACTCCCGCTGGAGTCCGCGGCCTACTTCGCGGTCACCGAGGTGCTCACCAACGCGGCCAAGCACTCCGGCGGACAGCACGTCGAGATCGATCTGACCTACGTGGACGGCAAGTTGCGGATCACCGTCACCGACGACGGCGTCGGCGGTGCCGATCTGGCGAAGGGCACGGGTCTGCGCGGCATCGAGCGGCGACTCGATACATTCGACGGAACGCTCGCCCTGCACTCCCCCGCGGGCGGCCCGACGACTGTGATCATGGAGCTGCCGTGCGACTTGTCCTCGCGGAAGACCTCGCCCTCCTGAGGGACGGGCTCGTCCGCCTGCTCCAGGCCCACGGCTTCGAGATCGTCGCCGCCGTGGACAACGGTCCGGAATTGCTCCGAGCCCTGGTGGAACACAAGCCGGACGTCGCGGTCGTCGACGTCCGGCTGCCGCCCACCTTCACCGACGAGGGCCTCCAGGCCGCCCTGGAGGCCCGTCGGCGCGTTCCGGGGCTGCCGATCCTGGTGTTGTCGCAGTACGTCGAGCAGTTGTACGCCCGCGAGTTGCTCGCCGACGGCACCGGCGCGGTCGGCTACCTGCTCAAGGATCGGGTGTTCGACACGGACGAGTTCGTGGACGCGGTCCGCCGGGTCGCGGCGGGGGGCACCGCGATGGACCCCGAGGTGATCTCGAAACTGCTCGCCCGCAACGTGCGGGACAAACCGCTGGCGCAGCTGACGCCGCGGGAGCGCGAGGTGCTGGAGCTGATGGCCGAGGGTTGTTCGAACGCGGCCATCGCGGGTCGGCTGTTCGTCTCGGAGGGTGCGGTGAGCAAGCACACCACGAACATCTTCGCGAAGTTGTCGATCGACACGTCGGACGAGACGAATCGGCGCGTGCTCGCGGTGCTGGCCTACCTCAACGGGAGCAACTGAACGCCGAAGCCGACCGGACCACCGGCAGGTGTCCTCCCGACGATGCGACCGGGCGAGACCACCGACCACGCGAGCGGCCGAGTGGGATCGCTCTCACGACGGCCGACCGGGCCGGGTCGCCGCGGGGGTGTTCACGAGCCGGTGGTCAGCCGCAACAACCGGTCCCGCTCCTCCTCCACGATGCGCTGGGCACGCAGTACGACGGCCTCGGGCACGCCGTCGGGCAGTTCTCCGAAATCGCGGAAGCGGCGAAGGTCGCGTGGACGAACGCCGGTGATGTCGTAGGCCTTCAAAGCGGCGAGCGACACGGCGTAGTCGTCGAGTGTGCGAGGCATGGTCTCCTTCTCGCGCGCTGGGAGGTCCGATGCGGGCACCTCGGGCGAGCCGGCGTCGGCCGGATCAGGGCTGCTGTCGTACACGCTGCCCCCGTCTGATGTTGTCAACGTCATTGCGGCGGTGCAGGTTCCCGGTACCAATCTTCCGGACGGGAAGGCGCGGGTCGCTCCCCCGTACGGATGAACTTCGCAACGCCTGCGGCAGGAGGCGCAGTGCGTCCGTACTCCCCTCGCCGCAGCACGCGGGATGCACGTGTTCGACGAGCCTGATCACCACACGGTGTTCGAGGAAGCACAGATTGTCATGACGCGGGGCACAAAGCCAAGCATCTTTTGCTACCGGTTCGAATCCGACGCCCTTCGCACGCTTCCGCGCCCGGGCCCGGGGAACAAGCGCGCACGATGATACGTTCGGCGAGGTAAGTGTTTTGACCCCGAATTGCCCGTTGAGCAAGGAGCGTGCGTGTCCGCCCAAGAGACGGACCCCCCTAGTACCGGTCCCTCCCGAGACTGTGATCGAAGCCGCGATGTCCGGGAGGCGGTCTCATGACCGCGGCTCTGGGCATAGCCGCGATCGTCGTGCTGACCCTCGGTACCGGTTTCTTCGTCGCCCAGGAGTTCGCCTACGTGGCGGCCGATCGGAGCCTGCTGCGCCGCCGTGCCGAATCCGGCGACAAGGCGGCGGCCCGGGCGATGACCGTGATGGGGCGACTTTCGTTCATGCTGTCCGGTGCCCAACTGGGCATCACCGTGACGGCCCTGTTGGTCGGCTTCATCGCCGAACCCGCGCTCGCCGCGGTGATCTCCCCCCTCCTGGACCTGATCGCCGTACCCGGCGGCGCGGTCCCGGTGATCTCGCTGATCCTCGGCTTCGCGGTGGCCACCGCGATCCAGATGGTGCTCGGTGAGCTGGTCCCCAAGAACTGGGGCATCGCCGAGCCCGAGCGGGTGGCGATCCTGCTGGGGCGGCCCACGCTGGTCTATCTCAAGGTCGCCGGCCCCCTGATCCGCCTCTTCGACACGCTGGCCAACCGCATCGTGCGCGCGATCGGCATCGAACCGGTCGAGGAACTGCACGGCGGCGCCACCACCGAGGAACTCGCGCACATCGTCGACGAGGCCGGCCGGGACGGCGACCTGGACCCCGCGCTGTCCGGGATCCTGCGCCGCGCGATCGCCTTCGGCGACCTGACCGTGGACCAGGTGATGGTGCCGCGTCCGGACGTGGTCCGGGTGCGGGCCGAGACCACCGCCGCCGAACTGATCGAGCTGGTCGCCGAGTGCGGCCACTCGCACTATCCGGTGGTCGGCGAGCGGGTGGACGACGTACTGGGCGTGGTCGGGGTGGCCTGCCTCCTGGAGGTGGCGCCCGAGGACGCCGCGCACGTGACCGCCGGGTCCATCGCGCGCCCCGCGCTGCTCGTTCCGGACACCGCCGGGCTGGCCTCGCTGCTGGAACAGCTGCGGGCCGCGCACGAGGAGTTCGCGGTCGTCCTGGACGAGCACGGCGGCCTGGCCGGGATCGTCACCTACGAGGACGTGGCCGAGGAGCTGGTCGGCGAGATCGCCGACGAGAGCGACGACGAGGACCCCGTCGACACCGAGCCCGAGGACGGCTGGTGGCGGCTGGACGCGGGGCTGCGCGTGGACGAGGCCGAGCGGATCGTCGGCGCGGAGTTGCCGGACGGCCCGTACGACACGCTGGGCGGCCTGGTCATCGCCCACCTCGGCCGGTTGCCCGAGGTGGGCGACCGGATCAGGGTGCCCGACCCCGACGAGGTACGCGCCGGGCGCGCGGCCGACGAGGACGACGAACCGATCCGCTACACCGAGATCGAGGTGCTGGAAGTCGAGCGGCACGTGCCGGCGCTGGTCCGGATCCGCGTGCTGACCTCGGCCCCCTCGTTCCCCCGGAATGCTTCCGAATGGAGCGCCGAGGGGCGCTCCAAGCGCACCACAGAGGTGACCGCATGACCCCGTCCCTGGCCTCCGGTGGCGGCCTGGGCTCGCTGGAGCTGGGCCTGTGGCCGGCACTGGCCGTCACGATCGCGCTGCTCGTGGGCAACGCGTTCTTCGTGGCCGCCGAATTCGCGATGGTGGCCGCACGCCGGCATCGCCTGGAGGCGCTGGTCGCCGAGCGCAAACGCGGCGCGAAGTCGGCCCTGGCCGGCGTGCGCGAGCTGTCGCTGATGCTGGCCGGTGCCCAACTGGGCATCACCATGTGTTCGCTGGGCCTGGGCATCGTCTCCGAGCCGGCCATCGCGACCATGCTGGACCCGCTGTTCGACGCGGTCGGCATGCCGGCCGCGGCCGGACACGCGGTGGCGTTCACGATCGCGCTCGTGGTCGTGGTGATCCTGCACATGGTGCTGGGCGAGATGGCGCCCAAGTCGTGGGCGATCGCCGGCCCCGAGAAGGTCGCGCTCGTGCTCGCGCCGTCCTTCCGCGGCTACACCCGGGTGGTGCGGCCTCTGTTGCTGGCGATGAACGGGGTCAGCAACGCGATCCTGCGGCTCGCCGGGGTGGACCCCAAGGACGAGTTGTCCCATCCCAAGGACGCGGAGGGGCTGCGCCGGCTGGTCGGCGAATCCCGTCGGCTCGGCCTGATCGACGGTTCGTCGCACGATGTGCTCTCCGGCACGCTGCGCACGCACACCGAGCCGCTGGCCCGACTGGTCGTGCCGACCGCCGAGATCGACTCGGTGCCGGCCGACGCGGGGCCGGACGAGATCGTCGCGATGTCCCGGCGCAACGGCCGCAACCGGCTGCTGGTGCGCAGCGAGGACGGCACGCTGTTCGGCGTCGTGCACATCCGCAAGGTGCTCACGTCGCGCACCCAGAGCTCGGGCAACACCGCCGGCGAGTTGGCCACGTCGGTGCTCACCCTGGGCGTGGACACCCCGATCCAGCGCGCCGTGGCCGCCCTCCAGGAACGCCGGGCATCGCTGGCCCTGGTACACGCCGCCGACGGCACGCTGCTGGGCCTGGTCGGCCTGGACGACCTCCTCGGCAGCGTCCTGGGCGCAAGGGCGGCATAGAGCTCGAGTCGGGAAGGTCCCGCCCGCCCCCGGCGGACGGGACCTTCCACCCGACGCGCCCACCGCCGCCCGGGCCGCCCGGCTCAGTCGCGGATCAGGCGGAAGAAGCGACGGACCTCCTCGACGAAGGCTTCCGGTTGTTCGAAGGCGGCGAAGTGGCCGCCGCGGTCGAGTTCGTTCCAGTAGCGGAGATCGGTGAAGCGGCCTGCCGCCCAGCGGCGCGAGGAGCGGATGATCTCGTGCGGGAAGATCGAGCAGCCGGTCGGGACCCCGACCTCGGACAGGTCGGGGCTGCGGTAGCTCTCCCAGTACAACCGGGCCGAGGACGCGGCCGTGCCGGTGAGCCAGTACAGCATCACGTTGTCCAGCATGTGATCGCGGGACAGCGCGTTCTCCGGGTGGCCCTCGCAGTCGGTCCACTGCTGGAACTTCTCCACGATCCAGGCCAGTTGGCCGACCGGCGAGTCGGCCAGGCCGTAGCCGAGCGTCTGCGGCCGGGTGGACTGGATCTTGCTGTAGCCCGCGCCCCACTCGGAGTGTGTGCCCAGGTCGGCCAGCGCCTGCTGTTCGGCCGGCGTCGGATCCTTCATCGCCTCCGCGTCCGGCATCGCCACCGGCATGTTGAGGTGGATGCCGAGCACGTGTTCGGGATCCTGCCGACCGATCGACGCGGTGACCATCGACCCCCAGTCGCCGCCCTGCGCGCCGTAGCGCGAGTAGCCCAGGTCGGCCATCAGCGCGGCCCAGGCCCGGGCGATCCGGTCGATCCCCCACCCGGTCTCGGCCGGCCGGTCGCTGAAGCCGTATCCGGGCAGCGAGGGCAGCACCACGTGGAACGCGTCGGCCGCGTCCCCGCCGTGTGCGGTGGGGTCGGTCAACGGGCCGATCACGTCCATGAATTCGACGATCGACCCGGGCCAGCCGTGGGTGAGGATCAGCGGCAGCGCATCCGGATGCGGTGAGGGCGCGTGCAGGAAGTGCACCCCCAGGCCGTCGATTTCGGCCTTGAAGTGGGCATGGCCGTTCAGCCGCGCCTCGGTTTTGCGCCAGTCGTAGGTGGTCCGCCAGTACTCGGCCAACTCGCGTGTGTAGGCCAGCGGGATGCCCTGGGACCAGTCGTCCACCGGTTCGGCCTCGGGCCAGCGGGTGCGCGCCAGGCGCTCCCGCAGGTCCACCAGGTCGGCGTCGGGTATGTCGATCCGAAAGGGCGTGATGTGCGACGGGTCGGGCATGGACCGGCAACTCCTCCGTGGCGGGGATCGGGTCACGGAGACGATTGCGGGCCCCGACCGTCGTCGACGATCGGTGCGACCGGATCGGGGCTCCTGTCGTGCGTCTCCGGGTTGGTACTCAACCCGATCACCAGGGCCCCGCACCAGAGCGCCGCCACCACGGACAGCACGATTTTGGTCATCGGCGTCCATCGGGTGACCATCCACATCAACAGCGCCCCGATCGGCGGCAGGAGCACGAGCAGGAGCAGGATCCACCGCTGTTTGGTGAACCAGGGGCGTTCGTTCTCGACGTGGCGCTTCCGGCCGCTGGTGCGTATCACTGGTTCCGGCCCCCTAGGAACACCCGACGGACCACCCGCGGGTGGGTCGCCCCATGTCTGCCCGGCGAAGCGCGGCTCAGTCCCGGCAATGCGCGACGCGGTTGCCGGGCGAGGCGCGGCCCGGATCCCGGCAAAGCGCGGCCGGGTCAGGAGACTTCGCGGCTCCGTCCCGCAAGGCGCGGCCCCCTTCCCGCAAGGCGCGGCCCCCTTCCCGCGAGGCGCGGCCCCCTCCCGGCGAAACGCCGGCCGGTCCCGGGCGGATCCCGATCCGGTCCCGCCGGGGGCGTGCGTGCTCCGTATGGGTGAAGTCCGCGCCGAAGTGCCCGGTCGGCTTTCGTCCGGCCCGGCGGACCGGCAGGTTGTTCATTTCGTCCGCCTCCGGAAGGCACCCGATGAACCGTCACCTCCGCAGCGGGGTCGGCGTCGCAGCCGCGCTCCTGACCCTGAGTTCACTCGCCGCCGGCACGCCCGTGTCCGCCCACGAGCCCCCGCCCGGCGCCGGGCCCGCCGTGTCGCCCGAGCGCGGCGCCCCACAGGGGCCGCTGCCGCACCCGAAGGCGGCGACCAACGCCGAGTTGCCGCCCTGGCCGGTCCCCGAGGACAGCGCCCGGCGCGGTGCCGACGCGGGTCTGAAGCTGGACACGATGGAGGGTGCCCTCCAGCACTTCCACGTGCACCTGGACATCTTCGTCGGCCTCGACCGGGTCGATGTCGCGCCCGACATCGGCATCGACAAGCGAACGGGGCTGCTGGCCGATCTGCACACGCACGACGACAGCGGTGTGTTGCACGTGGAGAGCCACGACGCGAACGCCCGCTTCGTACTGGGTCAGTTGTTCGCCATGTGGAACGTGCGCTTCGACGAGACCCACCTGGGCGCCCTCACCCCGGACGCCACGCACACCTACCGCACCTACCTGAACGGCACGTTGGTCGGCGGCGATCCGGCCCGGATCGAACTGCGTCCGCACGATCAGATCTCGGTGATGTTCCAGGGCGACAAGGTCCGGATCAAGCCGCCGGCCTCGTACGACTTCCCGCCGGGCCTTTAGGGTCGCGCGCGTTCACGACAGTATGGGTGGTGAGGTACCGGGACGTCAGCACGAGACAGGGGTTGCCGCCATGACCGATCTGGAAACCGCGGCCCCGGCCTTCATCGCCATGGCGCACTCGATCGTGTGGGCCTCGATCGCCACCGTGGACAGTGCGGGTCGGCCGCGGACCCGGATCCTGCACCCGTACTGGGTGTGGGAACACGGGCGATTGACCGGTTGGGTGGCCACCGCGCCCACCGCGACCAAGCGCGCGCACATCGCCCGCAATCCGTTCGTGTCGTGCAACTACTGGTCGCCCTCGCACGACACGTGCGTGGCCGAGTGCCGCGCGGATCTGCTCTTCGAGCCGGAGATCCGCGAGCGGGTGTGGAACCTGTTCCGGGACACCCCCGAGCCGCTGGGCTACGACCCGGCCGGAACGGGGGTGCCCGGCTGGGAGGACCCCCTGTCGCCGGGCTTCGCGGTGATGCGCCTGTCGCCGTGGCGGCTGCGGATCTTTCCCGGTGCGGCGCTCAAGGGCGGGGCCGCCGAGCCGGTGCTGACCTGGCAGGAGCCGCGACCGGAGCTGACGCCACAGGGTTCCAACTGAATCCATCCGGTAAATCATGAGACACGATTGTCTCATTCGGGCTAGAGTTGATCCATGCCCACCGACAACGAGCACGTGCTGCGCGCCGCCGTCACCCTGCTGCTCCGGCGACCCGCATCGTCCATGGACGAGATCGCCCGAGCCGCCGGGATCAGCCGCGCCACGCTGCACCGGATGTTCCCGGGCCGGCCGGCGCTGATCGCCGCGCTCGGTGCGCAGGCCTCGGCGCAGATCGGCCGCGCGATCGACGCCGCCGACCTGACCGCCGGCGAGGACGTCCCCGCGGTGCTGCGCGCACTGGTGGACCGCCTCATGCCGTGCGCCGAATATCTGGCGTTCCTGTACGGGGAGAGCTCACTGGTCGGCGATCCGGGCCTGGAGCAGGCCTGGAGCGTGATGGACGAGCAGGTCGCCGCCGCGGTCCGGCGCGGCCAGGAGAACGGCTCGATGCGGGTGGACCTCACCGCGCAGTGGGTCTCCGAGGCGCTGTTCTCGTTCGTCGCCGCCGCCGGCTGGGCGGTCCACGAGGGCCGGCTCGCCGGCCGTGACGCGGCCCGCTCGGTGGCCGAACTCCTCCTGGGCGGCGCCGCCCGCCGCCCGCCCGGCTGATCCGGCTTCGGCACGAATCGGCCGCCGCCGCACGCCCACGCCGCCGCCCCGGCACCGTCCCACCGCGACTCCCCGGCTGATCCGCACAGCCGATCCGTCTCTTTGCTTGGAATCCTGATCATGGCAAGTGGCACGACCTCCTCGACTCCCGTTCATACCGGCACCGGCGACTCCGCAAAGGGTGCGCCGGGCCGTTGGATCGCCCTGGGTGTACTGACGCTGTCGGTGCTGCTCGTGGCGATCGACGCCACGGTGCTCGGCCTGGCGATCCCCTTCCTCAGCGAGGACCTCGAACCGACCGGCACCCAGCTGTTGTGGATCGGCGACGTCTACTCGTTCGTCATCGCCGGTCTGCTGGTCACCGCCGGCACCCTGGGCGACCGGATCGGCCGCAAGAAGCTGCTGCTCTGGGGCTCGGCCGCGTTCGGCGCGCTGTCCGTGGTGGCCGCCTACGCGCCCAGCGCCGAGGCGCTGATCGCGGCCCGCGTCGCGATGGGCGTGGCCGGTGCGTCGCTGATGCCGTCCACGCTCGCGCTGGTGCGCAACATCTTCCCGGACGCCCGCGAGCGCAGTTTCGCGATCGGTGTGTGGGGCGCGATGTCGATGGCCGGCGCCGCGTTCGGCCCGGTGGTCGGCGGCTTCCTGCTCGAACACTTCTGGTGGGGCTCGGTCTTCCTGATCAATCTGCCGGTGATGGCGGTGCTGATCGTGGTCGGCGTCAAGATGTTGCCGGAGTCGCGCAATCCGAACCCGGGTCCGTGGGACATGCTCAGCGCGGCGCTGTCGCTGGTCGGCATGATCGCCACCGTCTACGCGATCAAGGAGGCCGCCACACACGGTCTGCTGCGCTGGGACGTGTGGGCGGCGCTGGTGATCGGCGTGGGCGCCCTGGCCTGGTTCGGCCGCCGCCAGTTGTCGCTGCCGGTACCGCTCCTGGACATGCGATTGTTCCGCAACCGGGCGTTCAGCGGCTCGGTGCTCGCCGACCTGCTCACCGTGCTCGGCATGTCCGGGCTGATCTTCTTCCTGTCCCAGTTCCTGCAACTGGTCCAGGGCCGCAGCCCGTTGCAGGCCGGCCTGGCCGAACTGCCGGCCACGGCCGGGGCGATCGTCTCGGGTCTGCTCGCGGGCCTGGCCGCACGCCGGTTGACCCCGCGCGTGGTGGTGACGAGCGGTCTGACCGCGATCGGTCTCGCCCTGGGCGCGCTGACCGTGCTGTCCGAGGACACGCCGTACCTCTACCTGGGCGGTGTGCTGCTCCTGGTCGGTGTCGGCGCGGGCTTCTCGTTCACCGTCACCGCCGACCTGATCCTGGGCAGCGCGCCGAAGGAGAACGCGGGCGCGGCCTCGGCGGTCTCGGAGACCGCGTACGAGTTGGGCGCGGCGCTGGGCATCGCGCTGCTGGGTTCGGTGGTCACCGGGATCTACCGGGGCCACGTGACGATCCCCGAGGGCGTCTCCGCGGACGCGGCCTCCGATGCCCGCGAGTCGCTCGCGGGCGCCGCGGAGGCGGCCGGGACGGTCCACGGCCAGGCCGCGACGGACCTCACCCACTCGGCGAACGACGCGTTCCTGGAGGGGCTGCGGATCGCGGCCGGCGCGGGCGCCGCGGTACTGCTCGCGGCGGCCGTCGCGGCCTGGTTCATGCTGCGCGGCGCGCGCACGGCCGAGTCGGACGTCGAGCACTAGAGCCCGCCCGGCGGACGTCGGGCCGGCCGATCAGGGGTCCGGCGGCGGGATCGGTCCCGTCGCCGGGCCCTCGACGTGCGGAGCAGGCCGTGCGCGAGAGATCCGCGAAGCAGACCTCGGGGTCGGGTCGTGTCGAAGGGCGCGTCGCCCGGCCCGGCCGCGTCCTGGGAGTGCCGCTCAGAGCACCTTGGCGAAGCACATGCTGCTCTCGTGGTCCTTGTAGTAGCCGAACCCGGGGATCGGTTCGTAGCCGCACGAGCGGTACAGCGCGATCGCCTCGGGCTGCTTGTCGCCGGTCTCCAGGACCAGGCGCAGTCGGCCGGCCGCACGGGCGGCCTCCTCCAGGTGCGCGAGCATCACCCGGGACAGGCCGCGTCCGCGCGCGTGCGGCACCACGTACATGCGCTTGAGCTCGGCGTCGCCCGCCCGCAGGCCCGGGTCGTCCGCACTGCCGCGGGCCCGCCAGCCGCCGCTGGCGACCGGGGCGCCGTCCCGGTAGGCCACGCAGAAGAGGCCCTCCGGCGGCAGGAAGTCGGCCGGGTCGACCGCCGACTCGTCGGGGTCGCCGTAACGCTCCACGTACTCCTGCTGCACATCCGCGACCAGTTTGCGCACGTCGGGGTGGTCGTACCCCAGAGTCTTGATCTCCACGGGAAAACGCTAGCTCGTGCGTTCGAGCAGGTCGTCGGCAGGTCGTCGGGGGAAATGCTTGACCTTGTCGCCTATCGGCGATGGACTGTGCCCCCGGGTGACACGTGTCGCGTCACCCTGCCCGCAGGAGGATTGCCGTGCGTATCCCGCGCCACACGCTGGTCCAGTTCAGCGACGTGCACCTGGTCCCGGAGGGTGAGCTGCTGCTCGACCGGCTGGACACCGCCGAACAGCTGCGCCAGGCGCTCGCGGCGGTGGAGGCGGCCGATCTGGCACCCGCCGCCCTGCTGTTCACCGGCGACCTCGCGGACACCGGCGACCCGCGGGCCTATCGGCGACTGCGGGAGCTGCTGGCCGAGGCCGGACCGCGGATCGGCGCGCCGGCGCTGTACGGGATGGGCAACCACGACGACCGCGCGGCGTTTCGCGAGGGGCTGTTGGGCGTGCCCGCCTCCACCGGACCGCACGACTTCGTGCACACGGCCGGCGAGGTACGGGTGATCATGCTGGACAGCACCACGCCCGGCAGCCACTCCGGCGACCTGACCGAGGATCAGTTGCAGTGGCTGCGCGCCGAGTTGGCCACGCCGGCGGCCGGCGGCACGGTGCTCGGCCTGCATCACCCGCCGATCCCCACGCCGCTGGCGTTCCTGGAACGACTCTCGCTGCGCGACCCGGCCCGGCTGGGCGCGGTGATCGCCGGCACCGATGTGCGGATCGTGCTGACCGGCCACAACCACCACGCCACCTGCGGAGTGCTGGCCGGAGTGCCGGTGTGGGCGGCCCCGGCCGTCGCCTACCGCGCCGACGTGTTCCCGCCGGCGGGCACCTACCAGGGGGTGGCGGGCGTCGGCTACACCCGGGTGGACCTGTACGAGGACTGCGCGACGGCGACCTTCGTGCCGGTCGGCCCGATCGAGCCGGTGTACGCCTACGAGCGGGCCAAGGTGGACCGCTACCTCGCCGCGCACGAGGGCTGATCGGCGCGGTCCGAGCGGCGCCCCGCGTCGCCGCTCGGACCCCCGGCCGAACCGCGCGAACGGATCGGGTCAGACCGTCGGGCGGTACGTCCCGAAGCTCCACAGGTTGCCCTCCGGGTCGCGCACGGTGTAGCCGCGGCCGCCGTAGTCCTCGTCCTTCGGCTCGCGCACCACGGTCGCGCCCGCCGCCACCGCGCGGGCGCAGTGCGCGTCCACATCGCCGTCGAGGATGCCGTAGAGGGACGCGCCGCCGACCGGCCAACGCAGTTGGTCGCCGCAGCCCTCGGGCAGGTTGGTGCCGAGCATGACCATGCTGTTGCCGAACGTCAGCTCCGCGTGCGCGACGATGTCGTCGTCGCCGGGAACCACCATGACCGCGCTCATTCCGAAGGCGTTCTCCAGGAAGGCGATCGCGGCGGTCGCGTCGTTGTAGCGCAGCGTCGGGATCAGGTCGGAGACGAGGGTCTTGTCGCTCATGGTGCACTCCTTGATGCCGGATGGTGCCGAATGCCGCCGGACATCACCGGATGCGGTGCGCTGCTTCCGATGCCTGCCGGGTGGACGATTCCAGCTTCCGGCGAGTGACCCCGCGCGGTATTGGATAAACGGGAACGATCGGCGCGGGCCGGCCGGTCAGCCCGCGAGGCCGCCGCCGGCGGGCATCCGGGCGGCCAGATAGGCACCGGGCGTGCACCCCGCGAGCACCTTGAAGTCGCGGTTGAAGTGCGCCTGGTCGTAGTAGCCCGCTTCGGTGGCGATCTGCGCCCGGCTCCGCGGTGCCCCGTCGAGCAGTTCGATCGCGTGCCGAAAGCGCAACACCCGGGCCACCGTCTTGGGCGGCAGGCCGAGCGTCTCCCGAAAGCGCGCTCCGAGGTGGCGCCGGCTCCAGCCGGTCTCCCGGGCGAGTGCGGCGATCTCGACCCGGCCCGCGCTCGCCGCCATCAGCTCCCAGCAGCGGACCACCTCGGGCAGCGGCACGGGGCCGCGCTCGCGGCGGCGCAGCAGGATCTCGTCCAGGTGGGCGAACCGCGCGGGCCAGTCGGGCGCGGACCGCAACCGGTCCACCAGCGCGCCCACGTCCCACCCGGGCAGGTCGTCGAGATGCACGACCCGGTCGGCGATCTCCGCGAGCGGAAGGCCGAGCAGCGTGTACGCGCCGAGCGGGGTGAGGTCGAGCTGGATGCCGGCCTGGTGGCCGTCGTGCTCGACGAGCGCGGGCCCGTCGTGCAGGCCGGCCACGAACGAACTGGTGGTGCCCGGCCCGTATCCGGGCTCGCGTGGGGACCACACCCGCACCGGTGCGAAGCCGATGATGAGGGTGATCGACCCGGTCGCCGGCTCGCGGCGGCGCAGCGGTGCGAGGGTGTGCTCGTCGTAGCCGCGGTAGGCGTCGATCAGCGACGCGAGCGCGGGATGCGGGGGCCCTGTCACCGTCTCCATCGACCCGAGCGCGGAGGTGTGTCGGGTCACGTGCAGAGTGTCCGTGGGGACCATGCTTTCCAGTCTCACACCCGGCACCGACAATGCACCGACCAAGGAGTGTCCGATGCGCATCGCGATCTCGGCCGACCAGATCAAGGGCTGTGGCGTCTACCTCGCCGACGAACTGCGCAAGCGCGGTCACGAGGTGCTGCCGTTCGGCGCCTTCGACCCCGAGCACCGACCGGAGTTCGCCGACGACTGGGCGCCGGTGAGTGCGGCTGCCTCGCGGGAGGTGACGGCGGGTCGGGCCGACCAGGCGATCGTGTGTTGCTGGACCGGTACGGGCGCCTCGATCGCGGCGAACAAGGTGGACGGGATCCGGGCGGCGCTGTGCACGGACGCGGCCACCGCGGCCGGTGCCCGGCGCTGGAACCACGCCAACGTGCTCGCGCTGAGCCTGCGGCTGACCTCCGGGCCGGTGCTGATCGAGATCCTGGACGCCTGGTTCGACACCGCCGAGAGCCGGGACATCGCCGACGTGCTCAACGTCGAGCGTGTGGCGGAGATCCGCGGCTGAACCGGATCCCGGGGTCCGCTCGGCCCGCGGCGGCTCGATCGAGGTAGTCGGGGAGGTCGGCGAAGTGGTCGATCACCCCGATCGCCTCGGCCAGGCCCGCGGGACGTCCGGCGGGCGCGATCAGCACCGCCTGCATGCCGTAGACGTGCGGTCCGGTGGCGTCCTTCGTCGGGGTGTTGCCGACGAACATGATCTGCTCGCGGGCAATGCCGCCGCACGCGCGTTCGACCTCGGCGTAGAAGTGCGGATGCGGTTTGCGCAGGCCGATCGCGCAGGACAGGACGACGGCGTCGAAGCACGCCTCGATGCCCGCCTCGGCCAGGGTCCGTCGGCGCACCGACTCGGGACGCTGGGTGTCGCAGGCGAGCACGCACACCAGGTCGCGGCGCTCGCGGATGCGCAGCAGCGCCTCGGCGGCCCGGCGGATGACCCGCGAATCGGGGACCCGCTCGAAGACCGGTTCGGCGACCGCCTCCGGGTCCGGGATGCGCGCCCCGCACAGGGCCGCGGCGTGCCGGATCTCGTCCGCGAACGAGGTGTGCGTGTCCCGGACCCGGTCGCCCTCGCGGGTAATGCGGTGCACGTGGTCGAAGGCGGCGACGAAGGTGTCCGGCACGTCGGTGCCCGGCATCGTGCGCAGCACCTCCAGGACCGTGCGGCCGTCCGGATTGGGCCCGGGAACGGCCAGGGTGTCGCCGAAGTCGAGGGCCAGGGCGCGAAGGGTCATGATCACGTGGATCCCCGGAAGGGGTCGGGCCTACTCCTTCCCGGGCGGCGCCGGTGGACGATGCGGGGACTGCCCCGAGGCGCGCCGCCCGGCCGAGCGAGGGGCACCGTCGGGACGACGCTCGGGGCTCGGCGGGTCAGCTGCGTACGCCCGGCAGGCTCGTGACGAACTCGGCGAACGCGGACGGGTTGCGGGTTTGCACAAGTACCCGGCCCGGGCCGGTGAAGTCGAAGACCAGGCCCTCGCCGGAGGTGACCGAGGCGATGGTCCGCCCGCGCGCGGCCCGGCGGGTGGCGAAGGTGATCGTGGGTGCGTAGGCGACCACGTGGCCGGTGTCGACCACGACCTGCTCCCCCGCCTCCAGGTCCAGCACGTCCAGCGCGCCGTAGCAGCCCATGATCACCTCGCCCCGGCCGGACGCGTGCACCAGGAAGCCGCCCTCGCCGCCGACCAGGTTGCGCAGCCCGCCCCAGCGGGTGTCGATCCGCACGTCGGCGGAGTTGGCCAACCAGGTGCTGCGGGTCAGCAGGAACTCGGGCACCTCGGGGGTGAGCGTCACGTTGGCGATGTCGCCGGGCAGCGCGGCGGCCACGTCGACCCAGCCTCCCTGGGCGGGTGCGGTGAACGTGGTCTGGAAGAACGACTCGCCGCCGAGCACGCTGCGCTTGAGTCCGCGGATGATGCCGCCCTCGACCTTGGCGGAGATCTCCACGCCCGCGCTGTGCGCCATCATCGCGCCGGACTCGGCCCGCATCGCTTCGCCCGGATCGAGCCGGCAGCGGGCGGCGGCGAACGCGGGACCGTGTCTGACTTCGACTCTCATCCCGCGAACGTGCCACGCGCCGGCCCGGCGCACCGACCGGAACGACCCGACCGGACGACTCCCGTCACCCGATCGGGTCGGCGCCTCGGCCGCCGTCTACTCGGCCGGCGGAATGCCCTTGATGATCGCGAAGCGTGCGCCGAAGGGGTCGTTCAGCATCGCGATCCGGCCGACGTCCGGGATGTCGTACGGCGCCATCAGCTCGGTCGCGCCCAGCTCGATCGCCCGGGCGAACGACGCGTCGCAGTCGTCGACGCCGATGTAGATCTGCCATTGCGGGGCGGTCTGCCCGGGGTCGACCTCCATCACGCCGCCGTGCATGGCGTCCACGTCCTCGCCCGGGTAGGCGAGGCTGTAGATGCCGGCGGGCGAGGGGAAGTCCTGGTAGTTCCAGCCGAACACCGAGTGGTAGAAGCCGGTGGCGGCGACCCGGTCGGCGGTGTACAGCTCGGTCCAACACAGCGCGCCGACGTCCTGGACCAGTTCCAGGCCCTTGTTCGTGCCCTGCTGCCACGCCATGAAGCTCACACCGGTGGAGTCGGCGTAGCCGGCCATCCGGCCCATGTCCATCACGTCCATCGGCGGGAGCAGCACCCGACCGCCGGCCTGCTCGACCGCCTTGGTGGTGGCGTCGATGTTCGGGGCGTGGAAGTACACGGACCACGCCGGGGATGCGCTCCGGTCCATCAGCGGTGCGAAGGCGGCAACGCTCTTGCCGTCCTTGCGCAGGATCCCGTAGCCGCCGGTCTCGGGACCGGTGATCTCCAGATCCCACCCGAACAGGTCGCCGTAGAACGCGCCGGCCGCCGGGAGGTCGGGCACCCCGAGGTCGATCCAGAGCGGGGCGCCGGGGGCGAAATCGGTCGTGAGCATGACTGGTCACTCTCCAGTGGGTCGATCGCGGTGCGGAGCGCGGTATCGCCGGTACAGAGGTGGACCGGACCCGGCCGAAGAACTCATCGCTCCCCGGCCGGGCACCATCCGGCACCTCGCACACGGCCTTACCGAATGCCCTGTTTGCCGCAATTGACACTGCCGGTGGAACCCGCGGCTCGCACCGACCCGAGCAACCGCACGAACCCGCCCTCGGGCCCCCACGCGACGCGGCCGGACCGGCGGGCGACGCGGGACAGGGGCGCGGGGGAACGGGCAGCCTCCCCCTACGTCGTCGGCGCCGCCGTGGGCGCGCCCGTGGGTGCCGCCGGAGTCGAGGGCAGGAGGGCCTCGCAGATCTTCAGCGCCTCGACGACCTTCGGATCGGACCGGTCCAGCGCGGCGGCCCCACCCGCCGGCAACTCCACCCGATGGTCCTGCAGGCAACCCGCGAACGCCTCCGCGGAGTTGCCGCCGCGCCGGGGGCGGTCCGTGCCGCCGCCCGGCCCCCGCGAGGGCCGCAGCTTCGCGCACGTCTCCTCGGCCTTGCGGTACGCCGGATCGGTCGAGCGCGGATCGGGCCGCCCGCTCGGGAACCCGGTGGGGCGTTCGCCGGCCGGTCGACTCGGGCGCGCCGACGGACGACCGGACGGGCGGCCCGCGCCCGGGGGACGGGTGCCGCCGTCCGGTCGGCCAGTGGGTACCTCGACCCCGTTCGCGCGCAGGCAGTCGGTGTACGCCTTGCCGGCGTCCCCACCACCGCTCGCCGCGCTCGACGGGGCCGAGGCACTCGTGCCCGTGTCGCCGCCGCTCCCCCCACATCCGGCCAGCGACAACACGAGTGCCGAGGCGGCGACCGGCAGCACCGATGGGGTCCACGCCGGTCGAGCCGGGTACCTCGTCATGACGTCCTTCCCACGAGCCTCGGGGTCGGCGTCGGACGACGCACCGCCCATCCTCCCCGGACTCAAGCACGGCGGGGTGGTCGTCGCCCGCGCGCCGCCTGGGAGTTCCCTGGGAGCCCCGCCCCGGATCGGGCGCCGCTCCGCCCGCGTCGGCACGCGACATGTCACGATCGGACTCGGTTTCGGCGGGTCCGACCGGTGGCCGCGGACCCCGGGCCGCTTCCGCGCTCCCAGGCAACTCCCAGGTGCCGGACAGCCTTCGGGGACGTGCCCGGACCAGGCTGTGCGGCCATGAGGCGTGTACGACTGCGACGGAAGTCGGTCCTGATCAACCTGGCCCTGGCCACCGCGATGGTGACCGGCGCCGGCTTCGCCTACGCGGCCGTGGACGACGGCGGCGGATCGTCCCGCGCCGGCCGGACGCGCACCGGCAAGGTGACCAAGGGCACGGTGCTGGCCACGGTGTCCGCGTCCGGGTCGTTGACCTCCCCCTCGGATGTCGGCGTCGGCTTCACCGCCGCCGGCAAGGTCACCACCGTCGCGGTCAAGGTCGGCGACACCGTCACCGCCGGCCAGGTCCTCGCGCAGATCGACCCGACCCAGGCACAGGAGGCCCTCGCCGCGGCGAAGGCGGCCGTCACGGTGGCCCAGGCGAACCTGACCAAGGCCCGGGCGGGCACTCCGGTCCAGCAGAACGGCGGCGGCGGCAACGGCAGTGGCGGCGGCAATCAGGGCGCGGACGCCCAGAACACGGTCCTGCGCGGCTCGACCGGCGGCGGCGCCACGAGCGGAGGCAGCGGCACCGACGCTGTGCCCACCGCCACGTCCACGACGGCGCCGCCCCGGACCACGTCGCCCCCCGTCACCCAGCCGCACCCGACCGTCACCGTCACCGTCACCAAGACCCCGACGGCCACCCCGTCGCCGAGCACGACGGTGGACGCGGCAGCGGTGAGCCAGGCCGAGTCGGCCCTGATCACGGCGAACAACAAACTCGCCGACGCCCAGCGGGCCCTGGACGGCTGTGTGCTCAAGGCACCCTCGGCCGGCATCGTGGCATCGGTGTCCGGCAAGGTCGGCGACACCGTCTCCGCGACCACCTCCGCAAGCGGGTCCGGCGGCAGCGGCGGCACCGGCGGCGGCCAGGGAGGCTCGTCCACGTCGTCGTCGAGCACCGCCGTGACCGGCTTCGTGGTGATCGCCAACCCGACCGGCATGGAGACCCGGGTGTCCTTCCCGGAGGCCGACGCCGCCAAGGTCAAGGCCGGGCAGCCGGCCACCGTGACGCTCAACGTGAACTCCGCGATCCGACTCAATGCCAAGGTGGTCGGCGTGAACCCGCTGCCGGACAGCGGCTCGACCTCGGGTTCGGTCAAGTACGGCGCGACGATCGCGCTGGAGGGCGACGTCTCCGCGCTGCGCACCGGACAGACCGCGAACATCTCGGTGGTCGTCGCCGAGGCCGACAACACGTTGCAGGTGCCCTCGGCGGCGGTCTCCGGCACGGGCGCGACGGCCTCGGTCCGGGTCCTGGTCGACGGCGTCGAGCAGCGCCGCACGGTGACCGCGGGCGTGGTCGGCGACCAGACCACCCAGATCGTCTCCGGTCTGGCCGAGGGCGACGAGATCGTGATCGGCACCGTCGCCGCGACCGGTGGCGCCGGCTCCACGTCGGGACGCTCCGGCCAATCCACCCGAGGCGGCACGGCGGGCGGCGGCCTGCCCGCCCCGGGCATCGGCAACTTCCCCGGCGGCGGCGCGCTCGGCGGCAACACCACCGGCGGATCCGGCGGCGGCGTCCCGCGCGGCGGCTCGCGATGACCGGGCCGGACGCGGGCCGACCCGCACCGGTGATCGACGTGCGCGCGGTGACCAAGTCGTACGGGCACGGCGCCGCCTCGGTACACGCGCTGCGCGGCGTCGACCTGACCATCGAGAGCGGCGAATACGTCGCCATCATGGGCAGTTCGGGTTCGGGCAAGTCGACCCTGATGAACGTGCTCGGCTGCCTGGACGTACCCACCGCGGGCCGCTACCTGCTGGACGGCCTGGACGTCGGCCGGCTGGACGAGCACCAACTCGCGCTGGTCCGCAATCGCCGGATCGGCTTCGTCTTCCAGTCGTTCAACCTGATCCCGCGCACCAGCGCGCTCGCCCAGGTCGAACTTCCGCTCTCCTACGCCGGGGTGCGGGCCAAGGAGCGCCGCCGCCGCGCCCTGGCCGCGCTCGACCTGGTCGGCCTGGCCGACCGCACCGACCACGCGCCCAACGAACTCTCCGGCGGCCAGCAGCAACGCGTCGCCCTGGCCCGGGCATTGGTCACCGCACCGGCGCTGCTGCTGGCCGACGAGCCGACCGGGAACCTGGACAGCCACAGCACCGCCGAGGTGCTCGGCATCCTGGACCGACTGCACGGCGCCGGACGCACGATCGTGATCATCACCCACGAGGACGAGGTGGCCGCGCGCGCCGAGCGGGTCCTGCGCCTGGTCGACGGCCTGGTGGTCGCCGACCACCGCCGCCCGCCCGGACCGGCGTCCGCACCGCCGCCGACCCCACCGGTTCCGGCCGCCGCGACCGTCCCACCCGCAACAACCGTCCCGTCCGGCGCTTTCGGCGCATCCGACGCATCCGACGCATCCGGCGAAGGAGCCCGCCGGTGAACCCCGTCGAGGTACTGCGCTTCGCCGTCCTGGGTCTGGCCGCCAACAAGATCCGCACCGCGCTGACCATGCTCGGCGTACTGATCGGCGTCGGCGCGGTGATCCTGCTGGTCGCCGTCGGCAACGGCTCGTCCAAGTCCGTCCAGGCCTCGATCCAGCGGCTGGGCACCAACCTGCTGACCGTCTCGCACACCGCCGGTGGCGGCCGGTTCGGCGCGGCCGGCCAGGGCGGCGCACTCAAGGACCTCACCCCGGACGACGCCCGGGCGCTCGTCGACAAGGCCACGGCCCCGCACGTGCGGTCCGCCGCACCGGTGCAGACCACGTCGCAGAGCATCACCTACGCCGGCCAGTCGGTGACCGTGTCCCAGATCGTCGGCACCACCCCGGACTGGTTCGCCACCACCAACCACGACCTCGGCCGGGGCGCCCTGTTCGGCACCGAGGACGTGAGCGCCCGCCGCAAGGTCGCCGTCCTGGGCAGCACCACGGTGGAGAACGTGTTCGGCACGGAGGACCCGATCGACAAGGAGATCCTGATCGCCGGCATCCCGTTCCGGGTCGCCGGCGTATTGCAGACCAAGGGCGGCACCGGCGCCGGGGACTCCGACGACACGATCGTGCTGCCGGTGACCACGATGCGCGACAGCCTGACCGGCTACGGCTCGTTGTCCTCGATCGCGGTCCGGGCCACCTCCTCCGCCGACACCGTGCTCGCCCAGGACGAGGTCACCTCGATCCTGAACAACCGGCACCGGATCACCGGTTCCGCGCAGAGCGACTTCCGGATCACCAACCAGCAGTCGCTGCTGAGCGCCAACGACGAGACCAACAAGACCTTCACCGTGCTGCTCGCGGCGGTCGCGGCGATCTCACTGCTCGTGGGCGGGATCGGAATCACCAACATCATGCTGGTGACCGTCGCCGAGCGCACCCGCGAGATCGGCATCCGCAAGGCGATCGGCGCCCCGCGCGCCGCGATCCTGGGCCAGTTCCTCGCCGAGTCGACCCTGCTGTCCGTCCTCGGCGGCGGTCTGGGCGTGGCCGCCGGGCTGTTCGCGGCGCGCTTCGAGGTGGTCGGGATCAGGCCGGTGGTGGTGCCGAGTTCGGTGGTCGGATCGTTCGCCGTGTCGGTGGCCATCGGCCTGTTCTTCGGCGGCTACCCGGCCGCGCGTGCCGCCGCGCTGCGGCCGATCGAGGCGCTGCGGCACGAATAGGCCGCACGAACGGGCCGTACGCGTGGACCGAACCGACCGGCCCGACGAACAGCCCGTACGATCCCCGCCGTTCCCGCGTCCAGGAGGAGACCCGAGACCATGACGCCGAAGCACCACGCCGGTCGGCCCGACACTCGGCCGCAGAACCCGGTCGCCGACCGGGCGCGACCCGACTCCGAAGCCCTCGGCTCCCCTTCCCGCGTCCCCGCGCCCGGTGGCCCCGGGCCGGCGGCGAACGAGGTGGCCGAGACCGGGTTCGTCGCCGGCTTCCGAACCGAGGCGGAAGCCGGCGACGAGCCCCACCCCGACGAGTCGCCGGAGGACATCCTCCGTCGACCGCCGACCGCGCGCGACGTCGCCGCCGAACTCGCCGCCCCGCCCCGGCGCCGACTGCCCCTGGTCACCCTGGCCCTGGGCGCGGGCGTGTTCGCCTCGGTCGGCTTCCTGGCCGGCGTCGAGGTGCAGAAGGACCACGGCGGCGGCACGAACCAGGTCGCCGGACCCGCCGCCGGCGCCGCGCAGGGCGCGAACCCGTACGGCGCCCGCGCCACGGCGGGCGGCGGGGCGGCCACGGCCGGCGGCCAACCGGGCACCGGCCGCACCGGCGGCGGCACGGGCGGCACCGGCGCCGCCGCGGACCTCACCACCGGCACCGTGAAGGTCGTGGACAACTCTTTCATCTACGTCTCAGATTCAGCCGGCAACATCGTCAAGGTGAAAACCGACGCCGGTACCCGGATCCAGGTCGTCCGCGACGGCAAACCCGTCGACCTCGCACCCGGCGACACCGTCGTGGTGCGCGGTGCCACCGACGCCGACGGCTCGGTGACCGCCACCTCGGTCACCGAGGGCACCGGCGCGGCCGGACGCCCCGGGGCCGGCGGCACGGGCGGAGCGGGCTGACGTGGCCGCGCCCGTCGAGGTCGGCGCCCGGGCCCGCCTGCTGGTGGTCGACGACGAACCCAACATCCGCGAACTCCTGTCCGCCAGCCTGCGCTTCGCCGGATTCGAGGTGGACTCGGCGGCCGACGGCGCGGCCGCACTGGCGGCCGTGGAGCGCTGTCGGCCGAGCCTGGTCGTGCTCGACGTGATGCTCCCGGACCTGGACGGCTTCGAGGTGGTCCGCCGGCTGCGCGCCGACGGAACCCACCTGCCGGTGCTGTTCCTGACCGCCAAGGACACCACCAAGGACAAGATCACCGGGTTGACCCTGGGCGGCGACGACTACGTCACCAAGCCGTTCAGCCTGGAGGAGTTGATCGCCCGCATCCACGCGGTGCTGCGCCGGGTGGACGGCGGCGCGGGCATACCGACCCCCTCGAACCGGATCGTGGTCGCCGACCTCGAACTCGACCCGGACGGCCACGAGGTGCTGCGCGGCGGCCGGCCGGTGCCGCTCTCGCCCACCGAGTTCAAGCTGTTGCGCTACCTGATGCTCAACACCGGCCGGGTGGTGTCCAAGACCCAGATCCTGGACCACGTCTGGCAGTACGACTTCGGCGGCGACCTGAGCATCGTCGAGTCCTACATCAGCTACCTGCGGCGCAAGGTCGAACTCGACGTCGGCGGCTGCAAGTTGATCCACACCGTGCGCGGCGTGGGCTACGTGCTGCGCCGTCCGCAGCCGACGGCCTGACGGCGCGCCGATGCGCCTCCCGCACCCGAGCCGGTCCTCGCTGCGCGTCCGGGTCCTGATCATCGCGATGGCCCTGGTCGCCGTCGCGCTGCTGGTCAGCCAGACGGTCGTGGTGGGCTCGCTGCGCGGCTACCTCACCGATCAGGTGGACCGGCAACTGAGCCAGGCCGCACGGGGGATGGCGTTCCGCCTGCCGGAGGGCCCCGGCGAGCAGCGCGGCGGCCCGTCGGGCAATCACGGCCGGGCACCCGGCGTGCTGCCGAGCCGGCTCGTGGCCGAGTACCTGTATCCGGACGGCGGCACCCGCCAGCGGCTCCGCTCGCCGGGCACCGAGGAGGAACTGGGGCCGCGGTTGCCGAAACTGGACATCGCGGCGGTGCTGGCCCTGGACCGGCGCCCGTTCGAGACCGACTCGGTGACCGGCGGCGCGCGCTGGCGGGTGCTCGCGGTGCCGATGGCGGGCGGCGAGGGCAGCGTGGTGCTGGCCCAGCCGATGAACGACGTGCGGGCCACGGTGGACCGCATGCGCTCGGTATGCCTGATGATCGGCCTGACCTGCCTGACCGTACTGGCGGCGGCCGGCTGGTTCGCGCTGCGCGGCGGCCTGCGTCCGCTGCGCCGGATCGAGGAGACGGCGGCGGCGATCGCGGCCGGCGATCTCTCGCATCGGGTCCCGGTGCCCGCGCCCGGGACCGAGATCGGCCGGCTGTCCACGTCGATCAACGGCATGCTCGCCCAGATCGAGACCGCGTTCGCGGCCCGCGCCGAGTCGGAGACCCGGATGCGCCGATTCGTCGCGGACGCCGGCCACGAACTGCGCACCCCGCTGGCCAGCGTGCGCGGCTTCGCCGAGTTGTACCGGATGGGCGCGCTCACCGATCCGGTCGAGGTGGCCCGCACCATGCGCCGGATCGAGGACGAGGCGATCCGGATGGGCGGCCTGGTCGAGGACCTGCTGCAACTGGCCCGCCTGGACGAACAGCGCCCGCTCTGCAACGAGCCGGTGGACCTGCGCATCCTGGCCGCCGACGCGGTGCACGACATCAAGACGCTGGCCCCGGACCGGCCGGTGACCCTCACCGGGTCGGACGGCGGCGCGGCCCATCCGGTCGTCGTCTCCGGCGACGAGTCGCGGCTGCGTCAGGTGGTGGCCAACCTGGTCTCCAACGCGCTCACCCACACCCCGGCCGGGACCGCGATCCGGATCACGGTGGGCCGCACCAACGCCCCGGACGCGTGCGCGGTCCTGGAGGTCGCCGACGCCGGCCCCGGCCTGGCCCCGGCCGACGCCCAACGCGTCTTCGAACGCTTCTACCGCGTCGACTCCTCCCGCAGCCGCACCGCGGGCGGCGGCTCGGGCCTGGGCCTGGCCATCGTCGCCGCCCTGGTCAACGCGCACAGCGGCCGGGTGGAGGTACGCACGGCCCCCGGCGCGGGCGCGGCCTTCCGGGTGCTGCTGCCGGGGTGACCCTCGCCACGGCCCGCCCGGGCGACCCGACCCGCGGCGGGAGCGAGGGGCGTCGCGATCAGCCCTGCGCGGGCATCGCGGACATGTCCATGTACACGACCTCCCACAGGTGCCCGTCCGGGTCCTGGAAGCTGCGGCCGTACATGAAGCCCTGGTCCATCGGGTCGTTCGACGTGCCGCCTCCGGCCGCGAACGCCTTCTCGACCAGTTCGTCCACTTCCTCGCGGCTGTCCGCGCTCAGACACACGATGGCCTCGGTGGTCCGCATCGCGTCGGCGATCTCCTTCTTGGTGAAGGTCTTGAAGAAGGGCTCGACGAGCACCATCAGGTGGATCGTGTCGCTGATCGCGAACGAGCTCGCGTTCTCGTCGCTGAACTGCGCATTCTGCTCGAACCCGAGCGCGGTGTAGAACGCGGTCGCCTTCGCGAGGTCCTGCACCGGCAGATTTACGAAGATCATCCTGGCCATGACGCGCCCCATCTCGTAGGTCTCGATGTTGTCGAAGGTTCAGACGGTCCCCCGCCGAAAAACTCATCGGCCCCGCCACATCTTTTTCGCTCTCGCCGCAGAGCTTCCCGAACGGCACCGACATCACCGGCAACCGCACTGCCCCCACCGGGTGAACCGGCCCCGAGAGGCCGGGACGGTGCGGGCGTTTCATCCGCCGCGAGCCCCGCCGCCCCGCGAGGCCGCCGCGGTCCCCGCACAGGCGGCGATACCTCGGGTCAGACGACCCGTTCGCTTTCGCGTTGTTTCTCGCCGGCCGGCCCGGTGTCGCCGTGGCCGGGCCACCAGGCCGCGTGGCCGATCAGGGCGGTCAGGCTCGGGGTGAAGATCAGCGCCATGATGAAGGCCGCGATCGCGATGCCGCTGGAGAGGGCGAAGCCCATCTGGGAGAGCGTCGAGTTGCCGGCCAGCATCAGGGTCGCGAAGGTGCCGGCCAGGATCACGCCCGCCGCGGCGATCGTGGGGCCCGAATGCTTGACCGCCACGGCCGCCGCGTCGTGCGGGTCGTGGCCCTCGCGGGCCTCCTCGCGCAGGCGCGACACCATCAGGATGTTGTAGTCGGTGCCGAGGGCGACCACGAAGAGGTACATGATCACCGGGAGCATGAACATCAGGCCGGGCTGGTCGCCGATCCGCTGGAACAGCACCGACGTGGCCCCGAGCGTGGCGCCGAAGCCCAGGGCCACCGAGGCCATCAGGTACCACGGCGCGACCAGGCTGCGCAGCAGCAGGCCCAGGATGATCATGATGCACACCGCCGCGACCGGGAAGACCACCGAGTAGTCCCGATCCACCGCGCGGTTGATGTCCACGTACACCGCGCTGATCCCGCCCACCAGTGCCCGGGTCCCGGGCGGCGCGGCCTTGTGCATGGTCGGGCGCAGGCGGTCCTTGATCGTCGTCAGGGCATCGTCGGTGGCCGGCGAGTCGGACAGGACCACCGAGTAGAACGCGGTCCGCCCGTCGGCGCTGAGCACCGCCTCGGTCACCGAGCCGACCCCCTCGACCCGTGGCAGCGCCGCCTCGAACGGTGCCCGCTCCGCCGGCGTGAGCGGCCGGCCGGTGGTGGACGTCAGGTAGACCTCGGTCGGGTCGGTCGTACCGGGCGGGAAGCCCTTCTCCAGGTTCTTCATCGCGACCACGGATTCCTTGTCCGAGGGCAGCGACGAACCCGCCAGGTCGAAGTTGGCCCGGTAGCCCAGGGCGCCGATCGCCAGCACGCCCATCACCAGCGCGGACGACACCGCGAACACCGCCGGCCGCCGGCCGATGCCCCGACCGAGCCGGGCGAAGCCGCTGCCGTGCGGCGTCACCCGCCAGGACTTGGACGGCCAGAACACGCGCGTACCCAGCAGCGACACCACCGCCGGCACCAGGGTCAGACCGGCCAGCAGCGTCACGAACACCGCGATCGCCAGCGCCGGCCCCATCGAGCGCAACATCCCGAGCGTGGACAGCGTCAGCGCGGCGAAGGCCACGATCACCGCCGCCGCAGCGGACGCGATCGCCTCGCCGACCCTGGACACCGCGTGCACCATGCCGTTCTTGGCGTCGTCGCCCTCGCGCAGCACCTCGCGGTAGCGGAACAGCAGGAACAGCACGTAGTCCGTACCGACGCCGAACAGCACCACGGTGAGCAGCTGTTCGATCGAGCTGTCCGCCTTCATGTCGAAGGCCTTGTTGGCGGACGCGATCAACCCGGTGGCCATCGGCGCGATCAACCCGATGATCACCACCGGCAGCAGCGCGATGATCGGGCTGCGGAAGATGATCAGCAGCAACAACACGATGATCACGATGGTGCCGACCGCGACCAGAGTGCCGGCGCTCTCGGACGATTCCCGTTCGTCGAGCGCCTGCGCGGCCTGACCGGTGATGCCGGCACTCAGCCCGGTCCCGGCCACCTGCGCCTTGACGTCCTTGCGCATCGCCTCGACCGCGTCCTGCGGCGTCTCGTCGTTGGGATCGGTGATCTCCGGCATCGCGACCGTCGAGGTCTGCACGAGCCCGTTCGGCGAGACCTGACCCGGCGTCACCGCGAGCACGTCCTTGATCCCGCGCGCCTGCACCGACGCGGAGATCCGGGCCACCTCGGCGCTGTCCGCGGCGGTCATCGGCGTGCCGTCGGAGCGCTGGAAGACGATCACCGCGCCGATGTTCTCCTGCTGCGGGAAGTCCTCGCTGCGCAGGTCGGACGCACGCACCGACTCGTAGGACTCGGGCAGGAAGCTCTTCTCGTCCGTGGAGGACGTGAGCTTCGGCGCGAGGCCGATCACCACACCGGCGGCGATCACCCAGGCCAGGATCACCCACCAGGGCCTGCGTACGACAAACCCGCCCAGGGCCGCGAACATGGGCGCCTCGCTTCGCACTCGTGACGGATACCGCTGCCTCACGTCACCGTCGGACGACCCGGACGGGCGCGCCAGTGGGGTGATCCGTGCGAGTGACCCGCCCGCACCCGCGCCGGCGACGCACCCCGGGGCATCCGACCCGGGTTCCCGGGCGCGGTCGACCCGGGGGGTGACGGCCGGATGTCCGGTCGGTACGGTTTGCCTGCCGTCGAGACAGGGGCCGGGGCCGGAGCGGCGTCCGGGCCGGCATGCATGCCCGCAGCCGCCGGCGGCTGCACCGCGCAAGAGCACAGGGGATGGTCATGGTGGCGTCCAGGGTTCGTCGCGACGCGCTGCGGGCCGCCTTCGGCGCGCGTGCGGACGCCGAGCCTGCTGCCCTGCTCGCGCGGGTGGTGGTCGCGACGGTCACCTGCGGCTTCTTCTTCGGCGGCTTCGTCGGCCTGGTGCAATCGACCCGGTTGTCGACCGGCGCCAAGGCGATCGCGCTGGGGCTCCTGCTCGCCCTGGTCACCCTGCATCTGCGCAACTGTGTACGCCCGGCGGACGGCTCGCGGCCGGCCGGCTGGGCGTGGACGCTCGGTGCGCAGGCGGTGCTCACCTACCTGCCGATGATCTGGTTCCACGAGACCTGGTACGGCAACCCGGGCTTCCTGGCCGGCGCCGCGCTGCTTCTGCTGCGGCCGGCCTGGGCGGGCTGGGCCGGGTTCCTGGCGGTGGTGGCCGCCCAGGTGCCGGTCGGGCTCGCGGTGCGGCCGACCGTGGTGGAGGCGCTGTACCTGGTGATGGGCCAGGCCGTGCTGGTCGGTCTGGCGGTGTACGCGCTCGCCGGGCTGGCCGACCTGGTCGCCGCACTGGCCGCGACCCGCACCGCGCTCGCCGACGCCGAGGTCGCCCGCGAACGGCTGGGCTTCGCCCGGCAACTGACCGAAGGCGTCGGGGCGAGCCTGACCCGGATCCTGGACCGCGGCGACGCCCTGCTCGCCGGCCTGCGCGAGCACCCCGAACGCGCCCGCCCGGAGCTGGCCGACGCGCTGGCGGAGGCCAGGGGCGCGATGACGTCGGCCCGGGCCTTCGCGCACGCGCACAAGAGCGCCGAGAGCACCCCGCCGCCCGCGATCACCGACGAGCCGACGCCGCGCGCGGTCGCGGTGCTGCGGGTGGTGATCCTGGTGCTGATCATCGTGCCACTGCCGCTGCGGGTGCTGGCCGCGAGCGACTACTCGGCCGGCCGCCGCGCGCTGTTCGGGCTGCTGCTGGTCGCCTTCGTCGCGTTGTACATCCGCAACTGCACACCGGTCCCGGGCGGGCGACCCCGGTGGTGGCAGTGGACGTTCGCGGCGCAGATCGCACTCGCCTACGTGCCGCTCGTGGTGTTCGACGCCGGAGTCTGGTCGGTGGGGCTGTTCCTGGCCGGGCTCGCGCTGGTGCTGCTGCGCGGGCCGTGGCGGGTGCTCGCGGTGGCCGGGTTCGCGTGCCACGACGTGTACTTCGGCACCTGGAGCCCGACCGCGCTCGACCACGTCTACCACGTGGTGTGGATCCTGGAGCGTGCGGCGCTGGTGTACGGGCTGGTCCGGATGGCCGACCTCGCGCGGGCGTTGTGCGTGGCCCGGATCGAGTTGGCCGCCGCGCACGTGGCCCGCGAGCGACTGCGTTTCGGGCACGACCTGCACGATCTGCTCGGGTTCAGCCTGTCCGCGCTGGTACTCAAGAGCCAACTCGCGCTGCGCCTGGTCGACCGCGATCCGAAGGCGGCGGCGGCCCAGCTCGCCGAGGGCCTGGCGCTGGCCCGACAGGCGCTGGCCGACGTGGGCACGGTCGCGGGCGGGTATCGCGGGATGTCCTTGGCGGTGGAGGCGCTCGCCGCCCGGGACGTGCTGGCCGGGGCCGGGATGGTGGTGGAGGTCGCCGTCGACGTGGGCGAGTTGCCCGCCGGCGCCGACACCGTACTGGCGACCGTGCTGCGCGAGGGCGCCACGAACGTGCTGCGGCACAGCGCCGCGAGCCGGTGCGCGATCACCGCGACGGTCGAGCCGGACGGTGCCGTCGTCCTGGTCCTGACCAACGACGGCGTCCGCGCCGGCGCCGGTGCCGCGCCGACCGGTTCGGGGCTGGGGCTGCGTTCGCTCGACGGACGACTGGCGGCGCTGGGCGGCACGCTCACCGCCGGCGTCGTCGGCGAGGCGTTCCGGCTGTCCGCCCGGGTGCCCGGGGCGGGGCGGACTGCGCCCCAGGATGCGTGAATCCGCCCGGATGGGGCCGAAACGACGGACCCGGACCCAGAGTTCGGCTGCCCGTAGTCGTCCGCCGATGGTGGGATGGGGTATCACTGCATTGGCGATCGCACGTCACACGACTTGCGCACGTCGCGCCGGGCGCACGCCGGGCTTCTACAGTCCTGTAGATCCTGTAGATTTACCCATCGGGCGGCCGTCGCGTGATCACCCGATCCGCCTGTACCCCGATATGCACGAGGGAAGGAAGCACTGCCATGGGAGTCAGTCTCGCCAAGGGCGGCAACGTATCCCTGTCCAAGGCCGCGCCCGGTCTCACCGCCGTCGCGGTGGGTCTCGGATGGGATGCGCGCAGCACGACCGGTGCGGACTTCGACCTCGACGCGAGCGCACTGCTGCTCGGCAACGACGGTCGGGTGCTGTCCGATCTGCACTTCGTCTTCTACAACAACCTGACCAGCCCCGACGGCTCGGTCCAGCACACCGGTGACAACCTCACCGGCGAGGGCGAGGGCGACGACGAGACCGTCAACGTCGACCTCGCGTCCGTGCCGGCCGACGTCCAGCGGGTGGTCTTCCCGGTGTCCATCCACGACGCGGTGGCCCGGGACCAGTCCTTCGGCCAGGTACGCAACGCGTACATCCGGGTCGTCAACCGCGCGGACAACAACGAACTCGCGCGCTACGACCTCACCGAGGACGCGTCCACCGAGACCGCGATGGTCTTCGGTGAGCTGTACCGCAACGGCAACGAGTGGAAGTTCCGCGCGGTCGGCCAGGGCTACGCCTCGGGCCTGGCCGGCATCGCGAAGGACTTCGGCGTCAACGTCTGAGCCGACTCCCGGGATCGAACCCGGGCGCACGAACCGCACGCGCCGTGCAGCAGGGCCGCATCGTCCTCGATGCGGCCCTGACGTCGCACCGGGGAACGATTCGTCCCGGACGGCGGTTGATCCTGAACCAGAGCACGAAGCAGCACGGCGGCGGTGCGACCCACCGCCCCGTACCGAACAAGGAGTGGGCGTCATGGCCGGTCTCGACAAGTTGATCAAGAAGGCGACCGACTACGCCAAGAAGAACCCGGACAAGGTCAAGTCCATCGTGGACAAGGTGAAGAAGCAGGCGGACAAGCGCAAGGGTCACTGACCTCCACACGCACCGGGCGCGCGGCCGCCTCCCCCGCCTGCCGCTACGGGAGCGGCCCGCCGCCCGAGGGTTGGGCGCCCTCGGGCGCGTCGTCCGGGGGTTCGCCGCCCCGGGCTTCGCCGCCCGCCGGCTCGAAGGTATCCGTCGAATCCGCGCACTCCGGCCGGTGCAGCCGCTCCGCCAGCGCGTCGAATCCCGCCGCGAACGCGCTCGTGCTCGGCGCCGGACCGGGACCGCGCAGTCGCCCGGCGAGCGCGGAGCCCAACCCGGCCATCCGGGTCACCTCGTCCGCCATCGTCTCCACGTCGTCCGGCCACGGGTAGTTCGGCTGCGCGAGATACAGCGCGACCAGGCCGTGCAGCGCCGCGAGCATCTGCAGGGTCAGCCGGGTCGGGTCGCCGACCAGGACACCCGCGTCCAGGCACGGCTGGATCGCCTCGCCGACGTAGGCCAGACAGGCGTCCGCCGCGGTCCGTCCGGTCTGTGCGTCGGATCTCGGGCGCATCATCAACAGCCGGTACTGCACCGGGTGTTCGAGCCCGAAGCGAACGAACGCGGCACCACGCCGACGCATCGACTGGTAGGGGTCCTCGACGCCCGCCCCCACCTCGCGCATCCGCCGCCCGAGGTCTTCCCACACCGCGAGGCAGACCGCCTCGACCAGGTCCTGCTTGCTCGCGAAATGCAGATATACCGACGGCGTCGTCACGCCCACCCGCGCGGCCACCGCGCGCAGCGTCAGCGCGGACTCGTCGCCGGCCTCCTCCAGCAGCGCGGTCGCCGCGCGCAGGATCTCGTCGCGCAGCAGCGCACCGTCCCCGGGTCGGGCGCGGGTGCGGGATCGGCTGGTGGAAGGCACGGCCCCAGTTGACAGCCGCCGAGTTGACGTTGTCAACTTGACAACGTCAACTCAGGTGAGGGGTTCGGGATGAGCACTACGTCGTCGACTGCGGGACCGACCGGTCTGGAGCAGCTCCAGGCGCTGCGGGAGCATGGCATGCCCACGGGAATCGGCCCGTTCATCGGCATGGAGCCGGAGGAGGTCGAGGACGGCCGGATCGTGTTCAGCGCGTCCGCCCGCCCGGAGTTCGCCAACCCGATCGGCACCATGCACGGCGGCATCGCGGCCACCCTGCTCGATTCGGCGATGGCCTGCGCGGTGCACACCACCCTGCCGCCCGCCACCGGCTACACGTCGCTGGACATCTCGGTGCGCTACCTGCGCCCCGGCCCGCTGGACGGCAGCAAGCTGCGCGCCGAGGGCCGGGTGATCCACCGCGGGCGCACCATCCGCACCGCCGAGGCCGAACTCACCGACCACCAGGGCCGGTTGCTGGCCACCGCGACCACGACCTGCCTGATCATGCCGCTGGGCTGATCGCGACGTGGTCGCCCGGCGGGCGCCGGGTGGGGTGTCCGCCGGCGGCGGCTCACGCTTCGGCGCCGCCGATCCGCTCGACCCCCGCCGGGAGCCGGTCCGGGACCAGGAACGCCCGCAGTTCGTCCCGGAAGGCGCGCGCCGCGTGGGTGAGCGCGGCGTCGCTGCGGTGCGCGAGCGCGATGGTGCGGGACAGGCCCGGCGGGGTGAGCGGCGTCGCGGTCAGCCCCGGCCGCCCGGCCAGCACCATGCTCGGCACGATGGCCGGCCCCAGACCCACTTCGACGAACCGCAGCACCGCGTCCATCTCGCCCCCCTCGATCGCGAACTCCGGTTCGAAGCCCGCCTCGTGACACGCCGTCAGGGTCGCCTCGCGCAGGTCGTAGCCGTCCCGGAACATCACCAGGCGCACCCCGCGCAGCGCCGCGATCGGCACCGTCGCACCGGTCACCGGCGGCGTACCCGCGAGCACCAGGTCCTCGCGCAGCAGCGGCTCGGTGGTCAGCGCCGCGCCCACCCCCTGCGGCGGCACCACGATCAGCGCCAGATCCAGGTCACCGCGCAGCAACGAGCGCACCAGGTCGCGTGAGCCGTTCTCGTCGACCAGCAGCCGGATGCCCGCGTAGCGGTCCTGGAAGCTGCGCAGCACCTCGGCCAGCAGGCTCGCCGACAACGACGGCGTGGCGCCGATCCGCACCCGGCCCGAGCGCAGCCCGACCAGCTCGGCCACCTCCAGGTGTGCCACGTCCACGTCCGCCAGGATCCGCCGCGCGATCGGCAACAACCGCTCCCCCGCCGGCGTCGGCGCGATGTTGCCGCGCACGCGGGTGAACAGTTCGGCGCCCAACTCGTGCTCCAGGGCCCGGATCTGCTTGGACAACGACGGTTGGGCGACGTGCGTGCGCGCCGCCGCGCGGGTGAAGTGGCGGGTCTCGGCGACCGCGACGAAGTAGACGAGCTGCTGAAACTGCATGCCTCCAGCCTTGCATAGCCGCCGGCTATCGAAACCAGGCATTTCCGATCTTGGACGGCATGACCTCGGTCCACCTACCGTCGAACGCATGGCGACCCTGACCCGCGCTCCCGCCTCCGCCGGGCAGCGCAGGCAGGGAGCGTCGCACCGTTCGACCGTCGTGATGAAGATCGCGATGGCGCTCAGCGGTGCCGTGCTCCTTGCCTATCTGACCGCCCACATGTTGGGCAATCTGAAGATCTTCTTCGGCGAGTCGAGCTTCGACCACTACGCCCACTGGCTGCGCACCATCGGCGAACCGCTGGTACCGCACGAGGGCACGCTGTGGATCATTCGGGCGGCATTGACGGTGAGCGTGGTCGTGCACATGGCGATGGCGATCCTGCTCACCCGGCGCGCCCGCCGGGCCCGGCCGGTCAAGTACGTGCACCGCCCGCCGGTGCAGGGCTCGTACGCGGCCCGCACCATGCGCTGGGGTGGTGTGATCATCGCCCTGTTCGTGGTCTACCACCTGCTCGACCTCACCGTCGGGGTGGCCAACCCGGTCGGCGCCTCCGGCAAGCCGTACACGAACGTCACCGCCGACTTCGAGCACTGGTACATCACCGCGATCTACACGGTCGCGGTCGTCGCGGTCGGCTTCCACCTGCGGCACGGCGTGTGGAGCATGACCCGCACGCTCGGTCGGCAACGGCCGGGGACCGAGCGGCTGATCGCGTCGATCGCGACCGGCTACGCCGTACTGATGACGGTCGGATTCCTGTCCGTGCCGTTCGCCGTGACCGTCGGAATCGTGGGGTGAACGTGATGGAACCGCACACGGAGTACACCGAACCCGCCGGGCGCACCGACTACGCGCGGTACACCGTCGGCGCGGAGATCGCCGACCACGCCGCCCCCGCCGGCGACCTGGCCGAGCGCTGGGAGCAGCGCCGGCTGGCCGCGCGGCTGGTCAATCCGGCCAACCGGCGCCGGCTCCCGGTGATCGTGGTCGGCACCGGCCTGGCAGGCGCCTCCGCCGCCGCCACACTGGCCGAACTGGGCCACCCCGTCACCTCGTTCTGCTACCAGGACTCGCCGCGCCGGGCACACAGCATCGCCGCGCAGGGCGGCATCAACGCCGCCAAGAACTATCGCGGCGACGGCGACAGCGTGGCCCGGCTGTTCAAGGACACCATCAAGGGCGGCGACTTCCGCGCCCGCGAGTCCAACGTGCACCGACTGGCCGAGGTCAGCACCCAGATCATCGACCAGTGCGTCGCGCAGGGCGTGCCGTTCGCGCGCGACTACGGCGGCCTGCTGGACACCCGCTCGTTCGGCGGCGCCCAGGTCTCCCGGACCTTCTACGCACGCGGCCAGACCGGCCAGCAACTCCTGCTCGGCGCCTACCAGGCGATGTCGCGCCAGGTCGCGGCCGGCAACGTCACCGTGCACGCGCGTACCGAGATGCTCGACCTGGTGGTGGTGGACGGGCGGGCCCGCGGCGTGGTGGTGCGCGACCTGGTCACCGGCGAGGTGTCCACCCACCTGGCCGAGGCGGTCGTACTGGCCACCGGCGGCTACGGCAATGCCTACTTCCTGTCCACGAACGCGATGGGCTGCAACGCGAGCGCGATCTGGCGCGCGCATCGGCGCGGCGCGCTGTTCGCCAACCCGTGCTTCACCCAGATCCACCCGACCTGCATCCCGGTCTCCGGCGAGCATCAGTCCAAGCTCACCCTGATGAGCGAGTCGCTGCGCAACGACGGCCGGGTGTGGGTGCCCACCGCCGGCGGCGACACCCGCGCGCCGGGCGACATCCCGGCGGCGGAGCGGGACTACTTCCTGGAGCGCATGTACCCGGCCTTCGGCAACCTCGTCCCGCGCGACATCGCCTCGCGCGCGGCCAAGCGGGTCTGCGACGAGGGGCGCGGGGTGGGGCCGGGCGGACTGGGCGTCTACCTCGACTTCGCGGACGCCATCGCCCGGCTGGGCGCACCGGCCGTCGAGGAGAAGTACGGCAACCTCTTCGCGATGTACGAGCGCATCACCGGCGAGGACCCGTACACCGTGCCGATGCGGATCTACCCGGCGGTGCACTACACGATGGGCGGCTTGTGGGTCGACTACGACCTCCAGTCCACCATCCCGGGCCTGTTCGTGATCGGCGAGGCGAACTTCTCCGACCACGGCGCGAACCGGCTGGGCGCCTCGGCGCTCATGCAGGGGCTGGCCGACGGCTACTTCGTGCTGCCGACCACGCTCACCCACTACCTCGCGGCGGGACCCTTCGCACCGGTGGACGCGGACGATCCGGAGCTGGTCGCCACGGAAGCCGGCGTCCAGGACCGGGTCAAGCGGCTGCTCGCGATCGACGGCGACCTCTCCGCCGACCACTTCCACCGGGAGCTGGGCCTGCTGATGTGGGAGAAGTGCGGCATGGAGCGCGACGCCGCCGGGCTGCGCGAGGCGCTGGCGCGGATCCCGGAGCTGCGCGCGCAGTTCTGGTCGCGACTGCGCGTACCGGGCACCGGTGCCGGGTTGAACCAGTCGCTGGAGAAGGCCGGCCGGGTCGCCGACTTCCTCGAACTCGCCGAGCTGATGTGCCTGGACGCACTGCACCGCGAGGAGTCCTGCGGCGGCCACTTCCGCGCCGAACACCAGAGCCCCGGCGGCGAGGCGGCCCGGGACGACGAGGCCTTCGCCTACGTCGCCGCTTGGGAGTACACGGACGGCCCGCCGATCCTGCATCGCGAGCGGCTCACCTTCGACAACGTCACTCTGGCCACAAGGAATTACGCGTGAAACTCACCCTGCGCATCTGGCGGCAGAAGGGCCCCGCGGATCGGGGCGGCATGGTCGCCTACGACGTGCCGGACGCGTCGGCGGACATGTCCTTCCTGGAATTGCTCGACGTGCTCAACGAGCGGCTCACCGCGAGCGGCGAGGAGCCGGTGGCCTTCGACCACGACTGCCGCGAAGGCATCTGCGGCGCGTGCAGCCTGGTCATCGACGGGGTGCCGCACGGGCCGCAGAAGGCCACCACGACCTGCCAGTTGCACCTGCGGCACTTCCGCGACGGGCAGACCATCGACGTCGAGCCGTGGCGTGCGGCGGCCTTCCCTGTGGTCAAGGACCTGGTGGTGGACCGTTCGGGCCTGGACCGGATCATCGAGGCGGGCGGCTATGTGACCGCCCCCACCGGCTCGGCCCCCGAGGCACACGCCACACCGATTCCCAAGGCCGACGCGGACGCCGCGTTCGAGGCCGCCACCTGCATCGGCTGCGGCGCGTGCGTGGCGGCCTGCCCGAACGGCTCGGCGATGTTGTTCACCGCCGCGAAGGCCACCCACCTGGGCCTGCTGCCGCAGGGCAGGGTGGAGCAGGACACCCGCGTCGAGGCGATGATCCACGCCCACGACGAGGCGGACTTCGGCGGCTGCACCAACACCGGCGAATGCACCGCGGTATGCCCCAAGGGCATCCCCCTGGGCGTCATCGGCCGCTTCAACGGCGACGTCCTGGGCGCACTATGGCGAAACCGCTGACCACTCCACCCGACAAAGACCCACAGCCGCGGTCGCGCACCCAAAGCCCAACCGCAGCACATCCCAGGCAGACCACCCCAGGAGACCACCCAGCCCGGCCGACGCTCGGCGAATCAGCCCGGCCGGGCATGAGGCCACTCAGCCTCGCCGGCGCTTGAGGCGAACCAGCCCGGCCGGCGTTTGAGGCCAAATAGCCCGGCCGGCGCTTGAGGCCACTCAGCCCCGCCGGCGCTTGAGGCGAACCCGGCCCGGCCGGCGCATGAGGCCAACCAACCCGCCCCCAACACCCCATGGCCCGAGTTCAGGTCGACGTGATGGGCGCCCCGCCGCGATCCCGCAGGGGGTAGTCCTGGGCCGCTTCGAGGTGGCGGACCGATTCGCGGTAGACCTCGGTCTCGTCGCCGGCCTCGATCAGCGCGATCAACCGCTCGTGGTCACGCAATCCCGCGCGTCGAACCCGCTCCCCCGTGTCGGCCAGTGCCTCCTGGGCCCACTCCCGCTCCTGCTGCGCCCACAACACCTCGACCGCGCCGAGCAGGATCTTCATCGTCTCGTTGCCGCACAACAACACCAGCGCCTCGTGGAAGTCGCGGCCGGCCCGGATGTAGGCCGGCCCGTCCTCGACCGCGCGTTCCATCCGCGCGTGCACCTCGCGCAACCACGGCAGCACCTCGGTGGCCCGGTCCGGGCGCGCCGCGCACAATGCCGCGCAGACCGGCTCCAGGCGGCGCAGCGCCTGTGCGAGGTCGTCCAGGCGAACCTGGCGCGCGTGCATCACCATGCCGAACATGTGTGCCGCGTCCGCGGGTTGCGGGACGTGTACCACCGCACCGCCGGTGTTGCCCCGTTTGACGGTGATCAGGCCCTCGGTCTCCAGGATCCGAAACGCCTGCCGCAGCGTGGTGCGACCGACCCCGAACTCGGCGATCAGGTCGTCCTGTTTGGGCAGCATGTCCCCGTCCCGCAGCGGACCGTCCAGGATCCGGCGGCGCAGCCGGCGGGCGAGTTCGTCCGCGATGCCGGCGTTGCGCAGGGATCGCTCGGTACCGGCGCGGACCGGCTGCGCCGCCGCGTTCACGCCGGTACCGCCGCGGCGAGTTCGGCGATCTCGGCGACCTGGGTCGCGGTCAGCTCGACGATCGCGGCGGCATTGGCCGTGGCCTGTTCGGGGCGGGTCGCGCCGACCAGGACGGAGGACACCTCGGGCTGCGCGGCCGGCCAGGACAGCGCGAGTTGGAGCAGGGTCAGGTCCCGGCTCTCGGCGTAGGCGGTGAGCCGCTCGACGATGGCGAAGTTGTCGTCGGTGGCCACGCCCTGGGCGAAGCGCGGCATGGCCGCGAACCGGCTGCCTTGGGGAAACTCCTCGCCGCGCCGGTACTTGCCGCTGAGCAGGCCGGACGCGAGCGGGAAGTACGGGATGACCCCGACGCCGAAGTGTCGGGCGGCGGGCACCATGTCCCGCTCGACGGTGCGCTCCAGCAGGCTCCACTCGACCTGCGCGGCGACGAAGCGGGTCGGGCCCGCGAGGTGCGCGGCGTCGGCGAGTTGCCAGGCGGCCAGGTTGGAGGTGCCCGCGTAGCGCACCTTGCCCGCCCGGACCAGGTCGTCGAGCGCGCCCAGCGTCTCCTCGATCGGGGTCTCCGGGTCGGCGTAGTGCTGGTAGTACAGGTCGATGTGGTCGGTGCCCAGGCGCCGGAGGCTGCCTTCGCAGCTGCGCACGATGTGCCGGCGCGAGGAGCCGCGGCCGTACGGCCCCTCGGCCGCCTTCGCGCCGAACTTGGTCGCCACGACCACGTCCTCGCGGCGACTGCCCAGGGCCTTGCCCAGCAGCACCTCGGATTGCCCGCCGCCGTACACGTCGGCGGTGTCGAACAGGGTCACTCCCGCGTCGAGCGCCGCGCCGACCACCTTGTCGGCGCCGTCCTGGTCCATCCGCATCCCGAAGTTGTTGCAGCCGAGGCCGATCACGGAGACCTTCAGACCCGACTTGCCCACGGTGGTGTAGCGCACGCTCAGCTCCCGTCGTCTTGTTCCGTCCATCATAGCCATGATAGCTATGACACATCGTCAGCTGACGTTTCGTCAGTCATGTTGCGCTCGCGACATCACCACGAGGGTAGGCACTCATGCGCAAGATCCCGTACGCCGGCAGCGTGCACGACCAGAGCGAGATCGACGCGATGTTGACGGTGCTGAACGGGCCGCCCTCGGCGATGGGCATCGGGCGCAACGTGGCGGCCATGGAAACGCGCGTCGCGGAGTTGTTCGGCAAGCGCAACGGCCTGATGTGCAACTCGGGTTCATCCGCGCTCTACCTCGCGATCGAATTGTTGCGGCTGTCCCCGGGGGACGAGATCATCACCTCCACGCTGACCTTCTCCACGGACATCGCGCCGATGGTCAAGGCCGGCCTGGTGCCGGTGCTCGCGGACGTCGAGCCGGACACCTACCAGATCGACCCGGCCCGGATCGAGGCCCTGATCGGCCCGCGCACCCGGGCCGTCCTGACCCCCAATCTCGCGGGCAACGCCCCCGACTGGGACGTGATCCGCACGATCGCCGACCGGCACGGCCTCAAGGTGATCGAGGACTCCTGCGACGCGCTCGGCGCCACCTTGCGCGGCACGCCGACGGGGACCCGCGCGGACATCTCGGTGACCAGTTTCGCGATGTCGCACATCATCACCTGCGCGGGCAACGGCGGCATGGTGCTCACCGACGACGAGGACCTGCGCGACCGGGGCCTGATGTTGCGGCGCTGGGGCCGGCGCAGCGAACTGCAGTTGTTCGGCTCCAAGCGCGGCAACCGCGACTTCTTCGAGGAGATCGACGGCGTGCTGTACGACAACCTGTTCATCTTCGACGAGATCGGCTGGAACTTCGAACCCTCCGAGTTGGGCGCCGCCTTCGGTCTGGCCCAACTCGCCAAGTTGCCCCGGTTCCTGGCCACCCGCCAAGCGCACTTCGCGGCGCATCACGCCTACTTCGACGCGCGCCCCGAGTTCACCGCGCCTCGGCAGACCGAGGGTCTGGAGACGGGTTGGCTCAACTTCCCCATCCTGTTGAACGAGGGGGTGTCCTTCACCCGCGGCGAGATGCAGGCGTGGCTGGAGGAGCGCGGGGTGTCCACCCGCACCGTGTGGTCGGGCAACATCCTGCGCCAGCCGGGCTTCAAGGACATCGCGCATCGCGCCGACCCGGCCGGCTACCCGAACGCCGACCGGGTGATGGAGCACGCGCTGATCGTGCCGATGAACCACCGGATGGACGCCGAGGACGTGGCCTACATCCACGAGCAGGTGGACGCGTTCCTGGCGAGCCGCTGAGTTCGGGGCCCGGCCGGGAGAGCCCGGTTCAATGTCGTTGCCTTGCGGATATCGACCTCAGCAATAGCTTTGGCAATGATATTCCGCGTGTCAACTACTCGCTATGATAGTGACATGCACACTCCCCCGAGAGCCGCATCCCCAGCCCCTTCGACGACCACCCCCTTCGACGATCCACGCATCACCGCCATGGGACTGCTCGTGGAGGTCTACACCGGCCTGATGGACCGGCTCAGTCCGCAGTTGGGCGAGCACGGCCTGTCCACGGTGGACTTCAACGTGCTGGTCCGGTTGTCCCGCTCGGCCGAGCAACGCCTGCGGATGAGCGACCTCGCCGCCCAGACGTCGTTGTCCACATCCGGCGTGACCCGGGTGGTGGATCGCCTGGAAAAGGAGGGACTGGTCGCCCGGGAGAACTGTCCCACCGACCGCCGGGCACTGTTCGCGGTGCTCACCCGCGACGGCGCGGATCGCATCGGCGGCGTCCTGCCCGGCCATGTCGAACTGCTGCAGACCTGGCTGATCGACCCGCTGACCGAGAGCCAGCTCGCCGGTCTGCTGGACGGGCTGCGGGTGGTGCGCGACACCGCCAACCCGGGCGCCCGCGCGGGCATCACATCCTGACACCGCGGCCGACGACCCGCTCAGTACGCTCGAGCCCGTGGCCGCGGGGGTCACGGGAAGCGCGCACACGAGACCCCGAACAACCCACTCGCTGACGGAGGAAGCCGCCAGGAAAACCCCCGGGAGAACGGCCCGGCCCCAGCCGTCGAGCGGCTGGGGCCGGGCCTGTTCGATCCCGACGGGAAGCGCTCAGCCGTCGCCGCGCAGCTCCCTGGCCGCCTCGGACAGGTCCTTGGCGGTGTCGATCGCACGCCAGTAGGCGCCCTGCGGAATCGGGAAACCGGCCAGCCGCTGGGCCCGGGCCAGCCCGGGGAACGTGGTGCGCTCGTGGTCGCCGACGTCCGGCAGCAGCGCGGTGAACTCGGGCGCGAACACGTACACGCCCGCGTTGATCAGATACGGCGAGGGCGGCGCCTCGATGAAGTCCAGGACGTGGCCGTACTTGTCGGTCTCCACCACGCCCCACGGGATCCGGGGCCGGGCCAGCGCGAGCGTGGCCACCGCGGTGCGCTCGTGATGGAAGGCGGCCATCTCGGTGAGCGAGAACCGGGTCCAGATGTCGCCGTTGGTGGCGTACCACGGCTCGTCCGGGCGCGGCAGCGCGGCGGCGGCGAACTTCAACCCGCCGCCCCGGCCCAGCGGCTCGGTCTCCACGACGGTCTCCACGCGCACCGGCAGATCGGCGCTCTTGAGCCAGTCCTGGAGCACCTCGGCGAGGTGCCCGCAGGAGACCACGACGTCGCGCACGCCCTCGGCGGCCAGCCAGCGCAGCTGGTGTCCGATGATCGGGGTGCCGGTGCCGGGGATCTCCACCATCGGCTTGGGTCGATCGTCGGTATAGGGGCGCAGCCGGGAACCCTGCCCGCCGGCGAGGATCACGGCCTGCGTGACCGCGCGAGCCCCCGGGTGGGTGGTTGAGTGTGGTGCGGAAGTCATGGGCGCATTATCGCGCCCTCACATCCCCCTCGACTTGCAAGGGAGGTACCACTCGTTCGGGAACGCCTCGGGCCCTAGGTTCATCTCATGGACGACTGCACTTCGAACACCGGGGGGAACACCACAGTGCGCACCAGGACTGTCCGCACGGGCGTGGTCGCGGTACTCGTCGCGTTGACCGTGGGCGCCGGCGTCGCCGGCTGCGGAAACAACGACAGGTCGCCGCTGGACACCGTTCGCGCGCTCGAAAGCGCCAAGCCGACGCCGACGAGCGCGCCGACCGGTCGACCGACGAACACCGCGACCAAGCCGCCGCGCCGCACCACCGCGCCGCCCACCGACGGCGCCTCGTCGTCCGCGAGCACATCGGCCACGGCCTCGCCGAGCGCCTCCTCGACCGGGACCTCGGCGCCGGCGACCGGGACGACCGGTCCCTACATCAACGACCCGTGCCGGTTCTTCACCGCGGCCGAGGTGGCCACGCTGCTCGGACTGCCGGTGGTCAAGGCGGAGGTGGATCAAAAGCTCAAGAGCGCGAGCAGCTCGTTCTGCGACTACCGGGACTCCCGAGGGTTGTCCATGATGACCGTGATGATGTCCTCCAGCGACGCCAAGTACAGCACCGCCGAACAGGCCGCGAAGGGCACCATCGACGGGGGCGACAATCCCACGGCCCTGCCCGGGGTGGGCGATGCGGCCTTCACCTACCGCGACTCGACCGCCAACGGCGTGGTCTGGGCCAAGCTCCTCGGCGACACCTACCTGGACGCGGACGTCTACGTCACCCGAAGCGACAAGGACGTGTCGGCCGACGTCCTGGCCGGCATCGCCCGGACGATGGTCGGCCGGCTGTGACCGCGCGCGTCGGACCCGCCGCCACCCTGGTGGGGGTGGTGGGTCTGGCGTGCCTGCTCGGCGGCTGCGAGGACGCGGACGAGCCGCCCCGGCACGCGGCCGTCTCCGCCCCCGCGCCCGGCGACAACGCGGGCGCACCCCCTCGGCCCACCCCCTCCCCGGTGGGCAACAGCATCTCGCCCGCCGACAGTTGCGACCTGCTTTCGCCCACCCGGGTCGAGGAGGTGCTCGCGATCGGCCCCGTGCACACCAGGCCCGCGGACGCCGGGCGCACCTGCGAATACGTCGATGCCGGGGGCCGGCGCGTACTGACCGTCACCGTCGGGCAGTTGCCGCAGGCGATGGTCGGCGGACCGCTGGACACCGCGCGCTCGACCGCCACCGGTCCCGGCCCGCACGAGGTGCTGCCCGGGATCTCGGACGCGGCTGTGGTCTACCGCGATCCCGCCCGCGGCGACGGCATCGCCTTCGCCCGGGCCCGCGGCGATCTGGTCACCTCCGTGGACATCACCATCCCGGTCGTCGATCGCGAGCGACTGGTCGCGCTGGCCCGCACCGCGGCCGCGGCATTGGACGCGCCGGGCTGAGCAGGCCGGTTCGGGGTAGACACCGGCAACCTGGTGCCCGAGACGTCGTCCCCGACGCGTAGGGTCCGGGGTCAGGGCGGCGCCTGCCGCGGCCGGGAGGAGGGCTCACCCATGACGGACCGGGACCCGCACGCCGTCGTGCTGCTCACGAACCGCATCAGCTCACGGATCAGCACGAGCGGCGGACCGGCCCTACCCCTGCGCGACGCGTTGCGCGTGTACACCGAACACGTCGACGCCGGCGTCGCGGCCCGCTACGCGACCGTGGTGACCGACCTCGCGGACGCCGACGTGGCCCTGCTGCGCCTGCCCGAGGACCACCACGGTGCCGAGTTGGATCGGATCGTGGACATCGCCGCGTCGGTGCCCACGGTCGCGGTGATCGACCTGTACCGGCCGGCCGCGGTGGCCGATCTGGTCGGCTACTGCGCCGCGTTGCTGGGCACCCGGGGTGCGGACGACGAGGGTGTGCTCGATGTGGTGTTCGGTCGCTACGCGCCCGCCGGGCGGCTCGCCAGCGACCTGCCGGCGGACGCGGAGCCGCTCTTCGAAACCGGACACGGCCTGTCCTACTGATCCATTTCTGTCGATAAATTGACGGCTCATCAGCGGGTTTTCCGGGTGATGTTCAACACGTCCACGGCACCCTTGGCGTCGCCGATGGTGGCGAAGTCGACCGCGACGAAGTTCACCTGTGCGCCGCGTTCGCGTTCGCACCGACGGGCCCGATCCAGCAGGAACGGCCGCGAGTTGACCTGTCCGGCGTCGAGTCGGCTGCCGCCGGTGGAGGTGACGAAGTTGTTCATCAGGAACAGCCGCTTGTCCACGTCGCCGCGATTGGGCGCACAGGTCATCTCGGCCGGGCTCGCGAAGGCGTACGGCGTCTCCATCCCGTACTTGTAGAAGTTGCGGTACCACGGGAGCGGTCCGTCGGCGCGCTCGGCGAAGACCACCAGGCGACGGTTCTTCTCGACCATCGAGCCGAGCGTGGGCCACGGCTCGTTCGGATCGGCCGCCGGCGTGAACAGCAGTCGCTCCAGGCCCGCCTCGCGAAACGCCCATTCGGTCTGCTGCGCGGTGATCGCGTCCTGCACGATCATGGTGACCACCTCGTGCGGGTTGCGGTCCATCCACTGGCCCACCGCGCGCAGCGTCTCCACCATCGGCAGCGCACCGCCCCGGCACACCGAGTGGCACAACCACAGCCCGGGTCGGGCCGGTGCGACGTCGTTGACCACCCCGGCGACGATCTTGCGCGACTCGGGATCCAGGTCCGACTCGGCGAGCCGACCGGCCACCTCCTCGGGTGCCTCCCACGTGTACGAGTCCACCAGCAGGCCGCGCACACCGGCGTCCAACTGGGTGACGATGTCCGCGTCCTGGAGCGGGCTGAGGAAACGGGCCGCGGTGGAGGACATCGAGTTGTGCGTGGCCAGGTAGGCGACCTGGTCGTAGCGCCGGTTGCACAGCTCGGTCATCCCGTTGCAGCGCTTGGCGTCGGAGCCGGATCCGGAGGTGGGCACCGGGACGAAGATGGTCAGCGCGATCGCGCCGGCCGCGACCACCGCGGCGCCGGAGGTGAGCACTCGCCGGGTGGTGTGCCGCACCGGCGCGGCCCGCCGGTGCTTGTGCTTGTCCCACAGCGCGACCGCGCCGAAGGTGACCCCGCCGAAGACCAGCGGCACCGCCGCCGCGGCCAGCCAGACCCCGACGATGTCGCGCGCCGCGGCCTCCTGGAGGTCGCCGGTCAGCCGGACCACCGAGGGCGCCCAGCCCTCCCGGTGCTCCGAGACCACGTGCGGCAGCAGACCCCACGCGACCAGGCAGCCCACCCCGGCGAGCAGCCCGCCGCCCGCCAGGGCCAGCGCGGGCAGCCGCAACCGGGCCGCGCCGCGCGCCGACCCGGTCCGCCACAGCACCACCAGGCCCAGCAGCGCGGTCACGCTCGCCACGGTGAGCAGCCGGCCCAGGCCGAACACCGTCATCGCGCGCAGTTGTTCGAGCTGACCCAGCTTCAGTCTGGTGTCCCGGTCGGCCTGACTCGCCCGCAGATCCAGGGTCAGGTCCCAGGTGCCGCCGCCCGAGAGCCCGGTCAGGCCCAGCTGCGCCTGACGCACCTTCTCGCCGAAGATCACCGGAACGATCGCCACCAGCACCCCGCCGAGGTCGTCGGCGCGCAGCGAGGCGACCACCTGGCCGCGGATCGGCTCACGCGCCTCCACCGGCAGCCGGGCCAGGATCAGGTCGGCCACCTCGGGAGCCGCGGCCGGGTCCAGGTTCAGCGCCGGCAGCGCCTCGGGCGGACGGCCCTGCGCGAGCGCGTCCAGCGCCTTGGAGACCCCGTCCACCAGCGCCGGCGCGTTGTCCTCGGTCACCCGGGGCACGTCGCCGGTGAGGTCGCCGACGAACACGTCGGCGACCTTGCCCAGGTTGTTGATCACCGGCTTGAGGTCGACGGTCAGTCGCAGTTCGCGCTCGTCGCCGCGCAGGTAGCCGACGGTGTGCCCGACCTGCTCGCGCACCATCCCGCGCAGCGTGGACGGCGGCAGCACCAGGCGCAGGTTGGCGGTGACCTGGTTGGGCGGTATCGGCAGCCGGCCCAGCAGGTCGTTGGTGACCCCGGCCAGGCGCGGGTCGACCAGCACCTCGTCGTAGAGCCGGTCGTAGGCGTGCTCGCGTTCGAGCACACCGTCGTACCAGTCGCCGGAGAGCACGGTGGCCCGCGCGACCCCGAGTCCGGTGACCACGGTGATGGACAACACCACGAGAGCGGTCGTCAGGGCCCGCAACACGCGGCGCCACCGTCGCCACGCCTCGTGGACCCTGAGTCGGCGGGACACCTTGCCCACCACGATCGGCCCGGTCATCCGAGCAGAATAGGAAACCATCACCAACCCGAACAAACCATGATCGGGACGTTCCCGACCGGCACGGGCGCTTGCCTGCCCTGGCGCCGTGACGGGAAACGTCCACCGGTAACCGCGCCAGTGTGCGCCTCTCAGCCGCGATTGGGGCGCAGCGTCCAGGTGACGGTCATCTCCGCGGTGATCGTGCCCGCTTCGTCCCGAATTGTGATCGCGACCACGAATTCCGGGCGCTTGCCCGCGTCGAGTTCGGCCACCACCTCGGCGGCGGGGCGGCCCAGGCGGGCCTCGGCCAGCACGGGGCCGTGCGCGACCTTGAGGTATCGGATCGCGGCGTCCACCGCGAGCGGCGTCGCGCGGGCGAGCTGATCGCCGAACGCCGCGATCACGATCGCCCCGGAGGCGGACTCGGCGAGGGTGAACATGGCACCGGCGTGCGGACCGCCGATGTGGTTGTGGTGCGCGGGCTCGTCCGGCAGCCGCAGCACGGCGCGGTCGGCGGCGAGTTCCACGAACTCCAGGCCGAGCGTGCGCACGAAGGGCACCGAGGCGCGCAGGCCCTCGGCGACGGCATCGAAGTCGGTCGTCGATTCAGTCATGGAAGTGATGCTACCGGCAGGTAACTTCATCGGACGCGGCGCCTCGCGGGCATTTCCTTCACCCGGTGAATATGCTTGACTGAGTCACATGAAATACGTGCGCATCGAACGTCCCGAATCCCGCGTCGCGATCGTGCGCCTGGATCGACCGGACCGGCTCAACGCCCTCTCCGCGACCATGGTGAGCGACCTGAAGGCGGCCTTCGCCGGCCTGCACCGCGAACGCGGGCTGCGCGCGATCGTGCTGACCGGCGAGGGCCGCGGGTTCTGCTCCGGCGCCGACCTCTCCGGCGACCCGGACCACGCCCCCGACGCCGAGGGCCGCGGCCCGGTCGGGCACGTCTACCGCTCGCAGGAGCACCTGTCCGAACTGATCCTGGCCGTGCACGAATGCGAGAAGCCGGTGATCGCCGCCGTACACGGCGCCGCCGTCGGCGGCGGTCTTGCCCTGGCCCTGGCCTGCGACCTGCGGGTCGCGGACGAGAGCACCCGCTTCGGCTCCGTGTTCATCAAGGTCGGCCTGTCCTCCGCCGACGTGGGCACCAGCTACCTGCTGCCGCGCCTGGTCGGCCCCACCCGCGCAGCCGAACTGATGCTCACCGGGCGGCACTTCGACGCCGCCGAAGCCGACGCCTACGGCCTGCTCAACGCACGCGTGCCGGCCGGCGAACACCTGGGCGCCGCGCTGGACCTGGCCCGGGACATCGCCGCCAACAGCGAGTACGGCGTGTGGATGACCAAGAAGGGCCTGTGGTCCGGCATCGGCGCGACCTCGCTGCGCCAACAACTCGAACTGGAGAACCGCACCCAGGTGCTCGGCACCTTCACCGGCAACATGACCGAGGCCGCCGCGGCCTTCCGCGAGCGCCGGACCCCGACCTGGCAGGACATGTAGCCCGCGAACGACGCTCAGTCGCCCACCGCAGGCCCGGGTCTCGCCCAACGGAACGCCCGCCCGGCCGCGGCCGCGTGCTCGCCCGGATTCGCCGCGAGCCGGACCTCCTCGATCGCGTTCCCGTGCGCGTCCCGACCCGGAATGCGGGTCAGGTAGCCCGCCGCCGCCAACTCGTCCAGGTAGGCCGCGATCGACGCGGCGCTCTCCCCCGGACGGGCGCCCAACACCTGCGGATCCGGACGGGCTCCGTCCGGCAACAACAGCAGATACACCGCGAGGCCCCGCGCGGGCACGCTCAGCCGGGAGTCCTTCAGGAGCGCGTCGTGGGACCCGAGCCCCGACCCGCCGTCCTCGCCCCAGATGCGCCTCATGGCCCCAGTCTCGAACACGACCCGGCCCGACGGGGCAAACCGCACAACCCCTACACAAACGAGTGACCAATCGTTTGCCCGGACGCCCACAGTGCGGACACGGGCACACTCGGGCACCGACGACCCGCTAGTTTGCCTCCGGGACGCCTCGAACAGGCAGTCCACCAGGCTGCGGAGTTCCCGGAACTGTGAGGCTTCGATGCGTACCACCCCCGCGCAACTCCTCGACCAGGCCTGGCGCGCCCTCGGCGGCAACCCCGCCGACCGCGCGCACATCACCCTCGCCGGCCCCGACCACACGCTCTCCTCCGCGCTGCCGGTGACCGCGCTCGCCCAGGCCTCGATCGGCGCCGTCGTACTCGCCGCGCGCGAACTCGGCGCGGCCCGCGGCGCGTCCTTCCCCACACCGCCGGTCCTGGACAGCCGCGCCGCAGCCGTCGCCATCGGCAGCGACCGGCATCTGCGCCTGGCCGGCGAGCCGTTGGTGTCCATGCACCCGCTCTCCCGCTTCCACCGCAGCGCCGACGGCTGGGTGCGCCTGCACGGCAACTACCCGCACCACCGCGCCGCGGCGTTCGCCGCACTCGGCGTGGACTCGGTGGACGCCGCGGTCGACGCACTGACCCGGCTCACCGGCACCGAAATCGAGGAACTACTCGCGGTCCACGGCGCGTTGGGCTTCGCCGTGCGCGAACCGGCCGCATGGGCCGCACACCCGCAGGGCGCCTCGATCGCCGCCGCGCCACTCCTGGAGCTGACCCGCACCGCCGCCGGCGAACCGTGGTCCCCCACAGCCGACCCCGCGCCCGCCGCCGGCGTCCGGATCCTGGACCTGACCCGAGTACTCGCCGGCCCCACCGGCACCCGAACCCTCGCCCATCTGGGCGCCGACGTACTCCGGGTGGACCCGCCCCACCTGCCGGAGAACCCCGGCGAGTACTGGGACAACGCGTTCGGCAAACGCTCCACCCTGCTCGACCTGCGCGACCGCACCGATCGGGCCCGTTTCGACGAACTGCTCGCCGGGGCCGATGTGTTGATCACCGGATACCGCACCGACGCGATGGCCGCGCTCGGCCTGGACCAGGACACGCTCGCCGCCCGGCACCCGGGGCTGATCACCGCCGCATTCAACGCGTGGGGCCCCGGGCCGTGGGTGAACCGGCGCGGCTTCGACAGCCTGGTCCAGGGCGCCTGCGGCATCGCCCGGATCGAGGCGGGCGAGCGACCGGAGCCGGGGGCGCTGCCGACCCAGGCACTGGACCGGGCCACCGGATACCTGCTCGCGGCGGCCGTCCTGCGCGCCCTGACGCTGCGCCTGGACGACCGGCGCGGCAGCAGGATCGACCTCGCGCTGGCCCGTACCGCCCACTGGTTGATCGGCGCCCACGCGCCCGGCGAACCCGAGATCGCGCAACCGTACGACCCGGCCCCGTACCTGGCCACGACCGAGACGGCGGTGGGCTCGCTCACCCACGCACTGCCGCCGTTCGAACTGCCCGGCCTGCCCGCCGCATGGGCCCGTCCGCCCACCCCCTGGGGCTCCGACGAACCGGTGTGGCGCACCGCCTGAACCGCCGGGCCAGGACGTGTCGGCCGCCTCCCACGAACCTCGTGACCCACCGTCAACTCCCGTGCAGATCACCGGACTTGATCGGACGAATGCGCAGGTCGCACGGGCCCCGATGTCAGTGCCGGATGGGATGCTTGACGCATGGGTTGAGCGCCACCGCGGCCGACCCGCCGCGGCTCGACGCAGAGGAGGATCCCTCGATGTCCACTGTCAACACCATGATCCGGCTGACCCCCGTGAAACCCGCGACCGTGCGCCGGGCCCTGACCCGGATCGACACCAAGACCGTGCGCACCCACCCCGACGGCGTGCGGCCCGGCGCGCCCGGCATCTCGGTGCGCACCCTGGCCACCCTCCAGCGCGGGCGACTGGTCCGACTCGGCGCCGAAGTTCCGCTGCGCGGACGGAACATGGGCATCACCAGGGCCGGCCGACAGGCGCTGATCGCCCGCGGCGCGCACCGCAAGGGCGCCTGGGCGCGGCTGCTGCGCGAGGAACTGACCTGGACCACCGCGGGCGGCGAGGTGCTGGAGATCGCCGACATGCATCCCTACCACTGCGCGAACGCGGCCGCCTGGCTCCAGCGCAACGCGTCCGCGATCCGCGCCGACGCCGAACCCCGCAGGCGCGGCGACGCGGTCGCCTGGATCGACGAGACGCCACTGATGCGCGCGCTGGTCGCGGCGGTCGAAGGCGCCCTGCCGTAAAGCGCGTCGGGACCGGCGTACGCCCACCGATCCGGTGGACGCACGCCGGTCCCGCACCGTGCTCGGGTTCAGACCTTGCGGCCGACCGCGGTGTAGATCCACGACTGCGCCAGTCGCTCGGGCGACAGGTCCGCGCCCTCCTCCGGACGCCACAACGGCGCCTGGACCAGCCCGGGTTCGACCAGTTCCACGCCGGTCAGGAAGGACGCGATCTCGGCGTGCGGGCGCGGCAGCATGAACTCGGCGTCGGCGTTGATCTCCAGGACCTGCTCCGCGGCGATCGGCGGCAGGAAGTCCGACGTGGTGTGCGAGGCGATCAGCAGGCTGCCCGAAGGCACCGCGGCCAGCAACCGGTTCACCACACCCGCCGGGTCCTCGGCGGCCGAGACGTAGTGCAGGATCGCCACCAGCAACAGCGCCACCGGACGCTCGAAGTCGATCACCTCGCGCACCTCGGGCGCGGCCAGGATCTTCTCCGGCTCGCGCACGTCACCCATGGTGAAGCTGGTCCGGCCGCGATCGGTGGCGGGCATCAACGCACGGGCGTGCGCGAGCACGATCGGGTCGTTGTCCACGTAGGCCACCCGGGCCGACGGAATGATCTCCTGGGCGACTTCGTGCGTGTTGCCGGGCGCCGGGATCCCGGTCCCGATGTCGAGGAACTGGTCGATGCCCTGCTCCGCCGCGTACCGCACGGCGCGTCCGAGGAAGGCCCGGTTGTCCAGCGCGGTGACCGAGGTCTGCGGGGCGACCGCGATGAACCGTTCCGCCAGCTCGCGGTCGACCGGATAGTTGGTCTTGCCGCCGATGTGGTAGTCGTACACACGGGCGGGGTGGGGACGACTGACGTCGATCCCGGTGGGTGCCCAGTCCTGCTCGGACAACGTGTCATCCCCTCGAAGTCGGTACGGCGCCAGCCTACGACACGCCAAACAACCCGTTCCACAAGGGACTTGCCACGCTTTGCACCCCCGCCGGGAATCCTCGGCGACCTCCGGGCGAACCCGGGTGATGAGTTTTGCCCGCCACAACGGTCATAACCGGGTACAGCGTCGTCACAGGAGGTCGTCGATGGTCGATCCGCCCGAAGAACCCACCCCGCCCACCGGCGCACTGATCGTGTACGCGCCCCTCGTCCGTGCGGACGTCCCGGGCCTGTGCGCCCGCCTGCTCGAACTGCTGCACGGCGATGCGGCCGACCCGTTCCTGTGCGACGTGAGCGCGCTGACCCACCCGGACCTGGCCGCGATCGAGGCGCTGGCCCGACTCCAACTCACCGCCCGCGGCCTCGACCGGCGGATCCGACTGCACGGCGCGAGCGGCGAGTTGCGCGACCTGCTGACCCTGACCGGCCTGGACGAAATCGTCCCGACCGGCCCGGGTCCGCTGCGCTCGGGTCCGCTAGGCGTCGAGTGTCGCCGGGAGGCCGAACAGTGGGAACAGATGCGGGACGTCGAGGAACGCGTTGAGGCCGATGATCTGCCCCTGTGACATCTCGATCACCTGGAGCGCCCACGGCTCGAAGCTGCCGCCGGGACCGCTGGGGCGGTACTGCCCGAAGCCCGGCGTGCCGTTCGCCACGATCGGGACCAGCCGCGAGCCCCGGCAGCCGATGCCGGTGCCCAGGAACCACGCCCGAATGTCCTCGTGCCCGCGCAGCCACAGCTCGTACGGCGGCATCGACAGGGTCGCGTCCTCGCGCAGCAGGGCGGTGAGCGAGTCGAGGTCGTAGCGCTCGAACGCGTCCACGTAGCGGGCGAGCAGCGACTGCTGCTCCTCGTCCAGCGGCCGCACCGGGTCGGTCGCGGCGACCTCGTTCTCCGCGAGCGCGGCCCGGGCCCGCTGGAGCGCGCTGTTCACCGACGCCACCGTGCTGCCGAGCAGCTCGGCCACCTCGCTCGCCTTCCAGGCCAGCACCTCGCGCAGGATCAGCACGGCGCGCTGCCGGGGCGGCAGGTGCTGGAGCGCGGCGACGAAGGCGAGCCGCACACTCTCGCGCGCGACCGCCAACTCGGCCGGGTCGGCCACGCTCGGCACGACCCGGCCGTCCGGGATCGGCTCGATCCAGGTGGCCTCGGGCAGTGCGGGGGTCAGCGCCGAGGAGGCGGACACGGGCGAGGAGAGGTCCATCGGTCGGGCCCGGCGCTCGCGCCCGTTGAGGCTGTCCAGACACACGTTGGTGGCGATCCGGTACAGCCAGGAGCGGACCGAGGAGCGGCCCTCGAATCGCTCGAAGCTCTTCCAGGCCCGCACCATGGTGTCCTGGACCGCGTCCTCCGCCTCGAAGACCGAGCCCAGCATCCGGTAGCAGTAGCCGGTGAGCTCCACCCGAAACGGCTCGAAGTGCACCTCCACGACATCGGCGCCGTCCGTCGCCACGAGATCACTCATCGGGTACTCCCACCGGTTTCGGCTGTGTCGACCACGCTCCAGAGTCTAGGCAGCCGCACCGACACACGCCTCGGCATCGGTCCGCCGCCGCGCTCGCACCGGGAGGTCAGTCCACCGGCACCGCGACCAACTCGTCCGCATAGCACCACGCCCAGTCCTCGCCGGGCTCGAACGAGCACACCAGCGGATGGCCCGCGGCGTGCCAATGCGCGGTCGCGTGCCGGTTCGGCGAGCTGTCGCAACAGCCGATGTGACCGCACGTGAGGCACTCCCGCAGGTGCACCCACTGCGTACCGTCGCGCAGACAGTCCTCGCAGCCCTTCGTCGAGCCCGGAACCACCGTCTCGGGCAGCGTGCCCAGGTGCTCGCAGGGCCCGTCCGTGGGTCGCCCGGCACCGTCCTGGACCACCTGGTAACGAATCCCGGCCATCGTCGTACTCCTCACCACAGCGCCACGGGCACCTGCGATCCCGCGGGCCCGATCGATCTCCCCTTCCCTACCACGCGGGGCCGTACGCGTGCCCGATCGACCGCCCGACGGCGGCCGGCGGGCGGCGCCACGAGGCAGCGGCAACGATGGGCGAAGGACCGCGCTCCACTCTTCCGCGCCGAGGCTACTTGTCAGTAGCCTCCAGATGCAGCGCCCCTACCCGGTACGGAGGCCGCAGTGGACACGACGCACGTTCGAGTGGCCGTGATCGGAGCGGGCTTCTCCGGCCTGGCCGCCGGCCATCGGCTTCGACACCACGCCGGCATCGAGGACTTCGTCATCCTGGAGCGCGCCCACGACGTCGGCGGCACCTGGCGGGACAACACGTATCCGGGCGCGGCCTGCGACGTGCCGTCCAACCTGTACTGCTTCTCCTACGCACCGAACCCGGCCTGGACGCACGCGTTCTCGCCGGGCGCGGAGATCCAGGCGTATCTGCGCCGCTGCGCGCGCGAGTTCGGCCTGTCGCCGCACCTGCGGCTGGGCCACGAGGTGACCGCCGCCCGGTGGGAGCACGAGCGGGCGCGCTGGCGACTGACCACCGGCGCAGGCACCTACACGGCCGACGTGGTGATCGCCGGGGCCGGCCCGCTCACCGAGCCGGCGCTGCCCGCGCTGCCCGGTCTGGAGGACTTCGGCGGGCACGTGTTCCACTCCGCCCGCTGGGACCACGAGCACGACCTGACCGGCAGGCATGTCGCGGTGGTGGGCACCGGTGCCTCCTCGGTCCAGTTCGTTCCGCGGATCCAGCCGCGGGCGAGCCGGCTGGACGTGTACCAGCGCACCCCGCCGTGGATCATGCCACGCCGCGACCGACCGCTGCCCGGCTGGCAGCGGCGGCTCTACCGGCGGCTGCCGGCGGCGCAGCAGGTGGTGCGCCAGGGCTTGTACTGGCAGCGCGAGGCCACTCTCGGCGCATTCCTGGGGCCGAGCGACCTCGTCACCGCACTGGCCACGAGGCAGTGCCTGGCGCACCTGCGCAAGCAGGTCGCGGATCCGCGGCTGCGCGCCCGGCTGACCCCGGACTATCGGTTCGGCTGCAAACGGGTGCTGTTGTCGAACGACTACTATCCGGCGCTGACCAGGCCCAACGTCGAGGTGGTGACGTCCGCGATCAGCGCGGTGCGCCCGGGCGGATTGCTCACCGCGGACGGGATCGAGCACAAGGCGGACACGATCGTCTTCGGCACCGGATTCGAGGCCACCAGGCCGCCGATCGCAGGCATGGTCACCGGGCGCGACGGACGCACGCTGAGCGAGGTGTGGCGCGACGGGATGGCGGCCCACCGGGGGGCGATGGTGGCCGGCTTCCCGAATCTGTTCCTGGTGATCGGTCCGGGCACCGGGCTGGGGCACTCGTCGATGACCGTGGTGATCGAGGCACAGGTGCGCTACGCGGTGGACGCCATCCGGCAGATGCACGATCAGGGCATCGCCGACGTCGAGGTGCTGCCCGAGGAGCAGGACGCCTACAACGCGTGGTTGGACGAGCGCATGGGCCGCACGGTGTGGACCACCGGCGGGTGCACGAGTTGGTACATGGACGAGCGCAACGGCCGGGTCACCGCGCTGTGGCCGGGTTCGCTGACCCGGTTCCGGCGGATGAGCCGACGGTTCTCGCCGGCGGGTCATCGGGCCCGGCGGTGGGACCGGGTCGCCTAGGCCAGTTATCCGATTGTCAGACTTATCTGACCGTCGAAATCTGATGAGATGCATGCGGTTCTGCGTGCGGGGCGAGCGGAGCCGGCGGTTGCCGGGGTTCGGGCGGTACGGACAGGGAGTGCGTGTGATCCGGGAATTCACAGGTCGGGTGTGCGTCGTCACCGGCGCGGGATCGGGCATCGGGCGGGCCCTCGCGTACGAACTGGCCGCGCACGGAGCGCGGCTGGCGCTCGCCGACGTGGACGCGGTGGGGCTGGAGGAGACGAGGGCGCAGGTCGCGAGGCTGGGCGCGGCACAGGTCCACTGCACGGTGCTCGACGTCGCCGACCGCGCGGCCGTACACACCTGGGCGGACGCCACCGCCGACCGGTTCGGCGGGGTCGACCTGGTGGTCAACAACGCAGGCGTGGCCCTGACCGCGGACGTCGAGGAGATGTCCTGGGACGACTTCGAGTGGCTGATCGGGATCAACTTCTGGGGCGTCGCCTACGGCACCAAGGCATTCCTGCCACACCTGCGCCGCTCGCCCCAGGGGCATCTGGTCAACATCTCGTCGGTGTTCGGTTTGTTCGGCGTGCCCTCGCAGAGCGCGTATTGCGCCGCCAAGTACGCGGTGCGCGGCTTCACCGAGTCGGTGCGCCAGGAGATGCGGCTCTCCGGCTCCGGAGTCGGGGTGACCACCGTGCACCCCGGCGGGATCAAGACGAACATCGTGCGCAACTCGCGGGCCGCCGCCGGACACGACAAGGACGAGGTGGTGGCCCTGCACGACGCGGCGTCGCACACCTCGGCGCAGCGCGCGGCCCGGATCATCCTGCGCGGTGTGCGCCGCGGCCGGGCCCGGGTGTTCGTCGGCGCGGACGCGACCGCGATCGACGTCGGCTCCCGCCTGCTCGGATCGATATTCGAGCCGGTGGTGCGCGTGGTGTCCAGGCGAACGGGCCCCACCACCCTGGTGCCCGCCCGGAGCAGCGTGCCCGCGCAGTCACCCGCCGCGGTGCCGGTTTTGCCGGCGGACGAGTATTCAGACCCCGTTACCGGCGGGTAGAAATGAGGTGAGGGCGTGAGCGGGAGGCGAACATGACGGCGGACATCAGGGGCACCGGGGCACTCGTACGCGACGACGTCACGGTCCGCACCGGCGACGGTGCGGCACTGCGGGTGAACGTATCGGGGCCGCCGGACGCGGCGGTCACCGTCGTCTTCGCGCACGGCTGGACCCTGCACGGCGACATCTGGCGGACCCAGGTCGAGGCGCTGGTGGCGGCGGGTGTGCGGACGGTCAGCTACGACCACCGCGGACACGGGCGATCCACCGCCGGGCGGGCCGCGCCGTGGACGATCGACCTGCTGGGCGACGACCTCGCCGACGTGATCGACGCGGTCGCGCCCAGCGGCCCGGTGCTGCTGTGCGGACACTCCATGGGCGGCATGACGATCATGGCGTTGGCCGCGGCCCGGCCCGAGCTGTTCGGTTCCCGGGTGGCGGGAGTGGTCTTGGTCGGTACCTCGGCGGGCGATCTGGTGCCGACCGGACGCGGGCTGCCTGCGGCGGTGCGGCTCAGGTCGGCGGCGCAGATCCGGTTCTTCGCGTTCGGCCGACGCCACCCGCGCCTGGTGACCCGGGGGCGCACCCTGCTGCCCGGCCCGAACCGGCCCGGTCACCTGCGGATCGTGCGGCGCAGCCTGTTCGGCCCGACGGCCGACCCGACGGTGGTGCACGCCTGCGCGCAGATGTTGTTCGCCACGCCGATGACGACGGTGTGCGGGTTCTTCCCCGCGCTGGCCGGGCACGACAAGGCCGGCGCGCTGACCGCGCTCGCGGACGTGCCGGTGCACATCGTGGTGGGCGCGCACGACCGGCTCACCCCGCTCGCGCACAGCCGGGCGCTGGCCGCCGAGCTGCCCGGGGCCACGCTGCACGTCGAGCCCGAGTGCGGGCACATGGTCTTCACCGAACGCCCGGACAGCGTGACCGAACCGCTGCGCACACTCTGCGCGAGGGTGGCCGCGTAAGGCGCGTCCCGCCGCGAACGCCGGACGACCCGGGGTCGGCCCCGGCCGGCGTTCGCGAACCGGCGCCGATCCCGCCCGGCGGTCGAGGACGGTCGCCGACCCGTCCGGCGCTCGATGGCGACCGCCGTCCCGGGGACCGGTGGGCATTCGACGACGAACGCCCATCGGTCCCCGGGGCCGTCAGCGCGGTTCGATTCCCAGCAGCTCGGCGGTCCAGTCCGGATCCGCCGTGACCACGGCCAGCAGCCGGGTGGCCCGGGTCAGCGCCACGTAGAGCGTGCGCATGCCGTTCGGCGACTGTTCGACGATCCCGCGCGGGTCGACGATCACCGCCACGTCGAACTCCAGGCCCTTGGCGTCCAGCGCGTCCATCGGCTGCACCCGCGGATCCAGGCCCGCCAGCTCGGCCGCCAGCTCCTCGGTCGCACCGACCGGGGTGACCACGCCGATGGTGCCCTCCACGGTCTCCAGCAGCTCGCGCACCAGCTTGCGCACCACCGGGCCGGTCCGCTCCCCCGCCGTGGCGTGCACGGTCGGCGGCTCGCCGCCGCTGCGCACCGCCCGGGCCGGCCGGGCCCCGGGCACCGCCCGCACCAGCACCCGCGCGGCGACGTCGGCCACCTCCACCGGGTTGCGGTAGTTGGTGGTCAACTCGAACTCGTACCGGCCCCGCTCGCGCAACGCCTCGGCCATCGCGGCCGCCGATGCGCTCGGGTCCTCCCACGCGCTCTGCGCGGGATCCTCGACGATGGTCCAGGTCGCGTGCATGCCGCGGCGGCCGAGCATGCGCCACTGCATCGGCGTCAGGTCCTGCGCCTCGTCGATGACGATGTGCGCGTACTCGACCGGCTCGTCCTCGTCCTCGTCGCGCGGCCTGCGGGCGCCGCGCCCGCCGGCCATCCGGTCCGCGTAGGTGGTCACCTCGGTGATCTCGTCCGGGACGTCCCGACCCACCGTCTCGCCGCTGAAGATGTCCCGACCGTCCACCACGTACGGGTTGTCCTCGTCCGGGTTGCCGTAGGCCACCGTGCGCTTGCGCGGGATCGGCCCGAGCAGGCCGGTCAGCTCGTCCATCAGCGCCACGTCGTGGAAGGAGACCTCGCCGGTGCGCGCGGTGCGCGCCCACGAGTTCGCCAGCACCGACACCTGCGCGGGCGTCAGGTCGCGTTCGTAGCGGCGCAAGCGCTCCGGGTCGGCCAGCGCGGCGAGCACGTCCACGGGCCGCTGGAGCGGCCACCACGCGCGCAGGAACGCGGCGAACTCGTCGCGCGCGGCCACGTCCTCGTGGAACGCGTCCTTCTCGCCGCGCCCGGCGCCGCGGGAGAGCAGTCGGCCCCACAGTTCGGTGAGCAGTTGGCGGGCCACCTGGAGCCGGGCGGTGTTGGGGCCGCCGCGGTTCTTGGCCAGCACCTCGCGACGGATCCGGCGCAGCGCCTTGTGGTCGAGCACGATCCGGGTGCCCCGGTGCGAGATCGCGAACTCGGTCGGCGCGCCGGCCGGCACGTCGGCCACCGCGCGGCGAAGCAGGTGGGTCATCGCGGCGGCACCCTTGAGCTTGGCCGCCGCCGCGTCGTCGTGATACGCCGCCTCGACGCCCTCGACCATGTCGCCCAGCGAGCGCAGCACCGCGCCGCCCTCGCCGAGCGAGGGCAGCACCCGTTCGATGTAGGCGGTGAAGCGCGGGTTGGGACCGACCACGAGGACGCCGCGGGAGCCGAAGCGGCGGCGGTGTTGGAACATCAGGTACGCCACGCGGTGCAGCGCGACGGCGGTCTTTCCGGTACCCGGGCCGCCGCGCACGATCACCGAGCGGTCGATCGGGGCCCGGATGGCCTCGTCCTGCTCGCGTTGGATGGTCGCCACGATGTCGTGCATCGAGCCGTCCCTGGTGCGCGAGAGCGCGGCCAGGAAGGCGCCGTCGCCGACGATGACCATGTCGCCGGCGGCGTCCGGGTCGAGCAGGTCGTCCTCGATGTCGACCACCGAGCGGCCCCGGCAGTGCAGCACCCGGCGGCGGACCACGCCGCGCGGGTCGTCCGGGGTGGCCCGGTAGAAGGCCTCCGCGGCGGGTGCGCGCCAGTCGACGACGAGCACCTCGCTGTCCTCGTCGCGGATGCCGATCCGACCGATGTGGCGGACCTCGTCGTCGAGCTGGTCGAGGCGGCCGAAGACGAGGCCGTCGTCGGCGGCGTCGAGCGAGCGGGCCCACAGTTCGGCGCGGTAGACCATGACGTCCCGCTCGACCAGCGCCGCGCGCGTGCCGACCTGCGCCTGCCGGTAGCCCTGTTGGAGCAGCGCCTGGGCTTCGTCGCGCATGTGTTCCAGGCGCGTGTAGGAGCGATCGACATGGACCTGTTCCGCGGCGAGCTCGCGTTCCTTGGCCTGGGGGTCGCCTGCCGGCGCGGGCATAGTGATGCTCCTTGTGACGTGACACAGGTCTGCGCCCACGATGGACGAGGCGCCGACGATCGTATGGCGTCGCCGGCGCTGTCCCCCGCGGGCCGATCCGCTCACGGGGGTTGCGGCTGGGGTCGGGGGTGCTCCCCCGAGGGACACAGTATTCGGGACCCGCCGCGGTCTTCGCGACGCCCGGGCCCGGCGGAGCCGATCGGGCGGGCCCGGCGGGCCGATCCCGGCCGGGGCGAGGTCGGCTCCGGGGTCTCGTCGGCGGGCCGGTGCCCGGCCGCCGCTCGGACGCCGCGCGGGCCCGGCTCGGGTCCTGCTCAGCCCTGCCTGGCGCGCAGCAGGCGCACCGCCACGACGACCCCGATCAGGCCCAGGAGTCCGAGTATCCCCCACAGCCAGGTGCTCACGTTCGACCCGCCGTCCCCGCCGGTGCTGCCGGGCGCGAGCGCGGCCTGGGCGGACCCGGCGGACGCCGCGGCCGGGGCCGTCACGGTGATCCCGAAGCGGGCCTTGGCCTCGTGCCGGGTCGGCGCGTTGTCCGAGACGGTGATCCCGAATCCGGTCTCGCCGGGGGCGGTGGGAGTGCCGGTGATCACACCGCTGTCCGGGTCCAGGGTCAGTCCCGGCGGCAGCGGGTCGTCGGCGACCCAGTGGTAGGGGGCGGTGCCGCCCTGGGCGGCGAGTTTGGCGGTGTAGGGCTGTCCGACGGTGGCGTGCGGCAGTACCGCGGCGGGCAGCACCAGTGCGGCCGAGGGCAGCACGTCGACGGGTGCGGACGGGTCGGATTCGCCGACCGCGTTGAGCGCGGTGATCGCGTACGAGTAGGTGGTGCCGTTGTCCAGGCTCTGGTCGGCGTAGGTCAGGGTGTCCGCGCCCAGGGTGGCGAGCGGCGATGCCGACTTGGGTTCGCCGTTGGTCGAGCGCAGGATCCGGTAGCCGGTGATCGGGCTGTCGCCGGTGTCCGCCGGCGGCATCCAGGACAACACCGCCTGGCCCTGTCCGGCGGTGGCGGCCAGGCCGCCGGGCGCGCCCGGCTTGCCGCTGCCCACTCCGGACAGCGTGACCGTACGGCTGCCGCCGGGGATGTTGCCGGTCAGCGTGAGCGTGCCGGCGGCCGAGCCCCGCTTGGTCGGGGTGAACGTGATCGCGAAGGAGCACGCGGAGCCGCCGGGCACGTTGGTGTCCGGGCCGGACGCGCACGTGGTGCCGCCGGCGTCGATCGCGAACGGGCCGTCGACCTTCGCGGAGGCGATCATGAACGGCACGTCGGCCGTGACGGTGATCGGCAGGTTGCGGGTGGCCTTCTGGCCGACCGGGGACGTGCCGAAGTCGACGGCCGGGAGCAGATCGCCGACCTGGGCGGCGGGCACCGTGAAGGACAGCAGTGCGTGGCCGTCGCCGACCCCGCCGGTGGCCGAGGTCTGCGCGCCGGGGAAGACGATCGGGTCGGCGTACGCGCCGATGCCGCCGGCGGCGGGGGCGAACAACCAGGGCAGCGGGGCCGTCGCCGAGGACAGCGTGGTGCCGCTGTCGGTGATCCCGACCACCAGGGTCGCGCCGGACCGGACCGGACCTGCCGCGGCGATCGCGGCCGAGCCGGCCACCGACGAGCCGGGAACGGTGCCGGCCGCCTTGCCGTACACGGTCACCGTCATCGCGGTGGCGCCGACCGGCACGGTCACCCGGTGGTCGCCGTTGCCGGTGACCGCCGTCTGCACCTGGGTCGTGCCGCCCGGGGCGGTCGGCGCGGCGGGTCGGGCCCGGACGGCCTCGGGCCGGCCGGCACCGGCGACCGCCGCGGGCGCGAGCGCGGCGAGGGCGCACATCGTCGCGAGCAGCCCCGCCCCCAGTGCTCCGGGGCGGATACGACGGCGGATGGCGCTGTGCATGGAGACGGACCCCCGGGTGGGCTGCGGCTGTCGATACCGGACGGCACCGGACGGCCCACCGCGGTCCCCGATTCACGGGGTCGGCGGATTCCGCGCGCACGGTTTTTCCGGCAGCTCCTCAGCGCGGATGCTAGCGCTCACAGGGAGCGACCGGGAGTGCCCCCGACGAGAAGATCACCCGATGGATTTCGCTGGGCCGGGCCGCCCGTACGAGCGGGACCCGGCAAAGCTGACCATCCGTCAGATATTGCCGGCACCGCCGGGGCCCGCACCGACGCCGATGCGCCGGTCGGCGCCGATTCACCGACCGGCAGTGGGTCGGGCCGGTGGACGGCCGGCATCCCGGTCCGTTCCCGCGGCGCGGACCAATCCGCGCCGTCGCGCGTGTCGGCGCCGAAGCGGGGGCCGAGCAGGGCGGTGCCCGCGATGAACAGGACCAGGGACCAGGCGACATACGCGTTCACGACACACTCCCGGCGGCACGATGGAATCGGCCTGCACAACGACCAGGCCAGTTCCCATTATTCGCCCGACTGGCCTGCCCATAAAGAGCCAATCCCCGGGAGGTGGACTGTGTTCGACGACCCATGGGGATCGGATATGGCGATCCTCCGGCGCGAAGGGGTACCGACGCGGCATCGTGGCCTCAAGCTCCCGCCGGGCCCGGGACGGTACCGGCGGGGCAGCCGGCGGCGTGCACCTCCCCCCAGTGCGCCGCCGAGGAAGGCGGGCCCGCGGGCATTCCCCCCGCTCGCGGGCCCGTCGCCCGCTCCCGACACCGATCCCCCGGCCGGCGGGCCCGGTTCAGCGCAGCGCGAGCACCACGTCCCGGATCCGCGCATCGTGCGCCGGATCGGCCGGCAGCGGCACGGTGACCGCATCCACCAGGCCGCCCCAGCGCGCCCGGATCAGCGCGGGCAACTCCTCGTACGGCGCCATCGGCACCAGCGTGTCCAGCACCTCGTCGGTGACGTGCCGAGCCAACTCGGACCAGTCGTCCCGGCGGATCATCTGCTGCAACCGGTCCTGGAGTTCGCCCCATCCGTACAGGTCGAGCGTGCCGCGATACGCGGGCGTCGAGTACAGGAACGCGAACAGCCGTCGCTGCCGCTCGCGTTCCGCGGCAAGCCGGGCCCGGTCCGGGCCGGCGATCAGTTGGGTGCCGGCGACCAGTTCGAACGCGCGCGGAACCGCCGCACGGGCCCGGCCCTCGGCCACCGCGGGACGGGCGACGGTCTCCAGCCAGCGCGGGCCGGAGTTGGTGGGATGGGTGACCAGGCCGTCGGCGAGTTCGCCGGCGAGCGTGCACATCGCCCGGCCGACCCCGCCGAGCAGGATCCGCGGGGCGGCGGTGTCCGGATCCGGGCCGGGGTTGAAGTACGGCTGCATCCGGGTGAGTCGGTGATGCGGTCCCTCGTACCCGGGCGGTTCGCCGGTCCGGAACGCCTCGAAGGCGGCCCGCACCGCGCCCACGTAGTCGCGCATCCGGGCCACCGGCGGCGACCACGGCATTCCGTACCGGTCCTCGATGTTCTGCCGCACCTGGCTGCCCAGGCCGAGTTGGAAGCGCCCGCCGGAGAACCGGGCCAGGTCCCACGCGCCGTACGCGGTCAGCAGCGGCGAGCGCACGAACGCCAGCGCGACCGACGTGCGCACCACGATCCGCTCGGTGTGTTCGAGGGCGAGCAGCGCGACCGCGAACGCGTCGTGCACCGTCTCGGCCACGTGCAGCCCGTCGAACCCGGCCGCCTCGGCCCGGCGCGCGTGCGCCGCCACCTCGCGCAGCGGCAGCCGCGGATCCATCCCGGTGTAGACCCTCACCAGGGGAAGTCTTCGCCGACCAGACCCTCGGACAGCGTCCACAACCGCGCGGCGTCCGCCTCGTCCAGGGCCCACGGCGCGTGCTCGGTGGTGATCGCGCAGTCCGCGAGGTAGACGCCGCCGACGTCCGCGAGTTCGCTCCCGACCGCCGCCCAGACCTGGGTCGCCGCACCGTTCGCGACCTGCTTGAGCGGCGGCATGTTCGCGGCGGTGACCTTCTTCTGCAGGTCGCGCCCGGCGTCGCGGGTCATATGCCGACCGAGGTTGGTCGCCACCATGCCCGGGTGCACCGCCAGGGACCGTACGCCGCGCCCGCGCAGCCGGCGATCCAGTTCGACGGTGAACAGGATGTTGGCGGTCTTGGACGCGCCGTACGCCTGCCAGGGGTGGTAGTCCTGCGGCGCGCTCTCGTAGTTGGGGTCGGCCCAGCGGATCCCGGACGCGACATGCCCGGCGGAGCTGAGGTTGACCACCCGCGCGCCCGGACCGAGGGTGGGCACCAGCAGGTTGGTCCACAGGAAGTGGCCCAGGTGATTGGTGCCGAATTGCAGCTCGAAGCCGTCCGCGGTGCGGGCGAACGGGGTCGCCATCACTCCCGCGTTGTTGAGGAGCACGTCCACCTTCGGGAAGCGCTCGCGCAGTTCGGCGGCGCCGGCGCGGATCGAGGCGAGCGAGGTGAGGTCCAGGACGACGTACTCCACCGTCGCGGGCAGCTCCGCGACCGCCGCCCGGCCCTTGTCCGCGTCCCGCGCGGTCAGCACCACGTGCGCACCCGCCGCCGCCAGCGCCCGCGCGCTCTCCCGCCCCAGGCCGGAGGTGCCGCCGGTGATCACGATGGTGCGGCCGGTCGGGTCCAGGCCCGCCAGGACGTCGTCGGTGGTGGTGTCGGGTCCGAATGGCATGGCACACTCCGCCGGATAGATGCTTGACTGTGTCGAGCACTATGCGGCGCGGTCGACGGGTTTGCAAGACCGCGGGTGCGCTCCGGACGCCGAGTCGAGGGGTCGTCAGGTCAGCCGGATCAGGCGCCGCTCGGTGGCCACGCTCACCGCGGCGGTCCGGGTGTCCACGCCGAGCTTCGCGTAGATGTGGCCCAGGTGGGTCTTCACCGTGGCCTGCGAGATGAACAGTTCCCGGGCGATCTCCGCGTTGCCGACCCCGCGCGCGAGCAGGTGCAGGATCTCCACCTCGCGGGCGGTGAGCGTGCTGTCCGGCTTGCGCATCCGCGTGAACAGGCGCGCGGCCACCTCGGGGGCCAGTACGGTCCGGCCCGCCGCGGCGTCGTGTACCGCGCGGAACAGGTCCTCGGGGCTGCCCGCCTTGAGCAGATAGCCGGCCGCACCCGCCTCGATCGCACGGGAGACGTCCGCGTCCGTGTCGTACATGGTCAGCACCAGCACGTGCGGCGGCTCGGGCAGCGCGAGCAGGCGCCGGGTGGCCTCGACGCCGTCGATCCCGCCGACCAGTTGCAGATCCATCAGCACCACGTCGGGGCGCAGCGCGGCGGCCAGCCGAACCGCCTCCTCCCCGCTCGCCGCCTCGCCCACCACCTCGATGCCCGCCTCGCCGGCGAACAGCGCGAGCAGGCCGGCCCGGACCACGGCGTGGTCGTCGCACACGATCAGGCGAATCGGGTTCACGACGGGGCTCCCGGGGTCGGACGGGGGGTGGGCTCGGCAGCGCCGTCCGCGGCCTGCGGCGCGGCGGCGTGGGACGGGTCGGCGTAGGACGGGTCGGCGCGGGCTGGGTCGGCCGGCGGCGCGTCGGCCGCGTCGGGGACGGTGGCGGCCAGGGCCGTGCCCTCGCCGGGGGCGCTCTCGACGGTGAGTTCGCCGCCCAGCTCGGCCAACCGGCGGCGCAGCGACGGAAGGCCGTAGCCGCGCAGGTCGCCCACGCGGGTCAGGCCCGGGTCGAAGCCGACGCCGTCGTCGCGGATGTCCAGCGCCACCCGATCCGGCAGGTAGGTGAGACTCACGTGCACGGTCCGGGCCCGGGCGTGTTCGCGCACGTTGGCCAGCGCGCCCTGGGCGGTCCGGGTGAGTGCGGCCTGCACCGGTTCGGCCAGTGCGCGGATCCGGCCGTCCACGGCGAGGGTGACGCTCGGCCCGTCCTCGCTTCGGAACCGCTCGACGACCCGGGCCAGGCCGCCCGCGAGGCCGGGGTCGTCGGCGAGTTCGGCGGGTGCCAGGTCGCGGACGAACCGGCGGATCTCCTCGACGCCGAGCGCCGCCACCTGTTCCGCTCGGTGTACGTGCGCGCGAGCGGCGGCGGGGTCGGTGTCCCAACTGCGGTCCGCGGCCTGGAGCAACATCCGCAGGCTGGAGGTGCCCTGCGCGATGGTGTCGTGGATCTCCCGGGACAACCGCTCCCGCTCGGCCAGCACGCCCGCTCGGCGCTCGCTGACCGCCAATTCGTCGACGGTCTCGCGCAGCCGTCGCTCGTCGCTGCGCATCCGGGTGAACACGGCGGTGGCGATCGCGGCCACGGCGGGCGGGCCGAGGAACAGGCTGGGGTCGATGGTGTCGGCGAGTCGGTACTGGGCGATCACCACGGCGCCGGTGAGCAGCACCACCGTGCCGATCGCCGCCCGGGTCGACAACACCCGCAGCCCGGTGTAGAGCAGCGGCACCGCGCACCACGCGAAGCTCGGCGCGACGGTGACCAGCGCCAGCCAGGTGGCGAGCACCGCGGTCAGCCAGGCCGCTCGGGCGGACGAGGGGTCCTCGGGCAGGGTCAGGCCGGCCAGGTAGAGCACGGCGAGCAGCAGCGCGAGCGCGAGCACCCACGGAGCCCGGCCGTCGGTGCCGTGCCGGACCGTGTATCGGCCGAGCGACGCGGCGAGCAGCAGCAGGAAACCCGCGTGGATCACCAGCCCGGCGTGCCGCACCGGCCATGGCTCTGTTCGCTGTCGGGGCACGACGTACCTGTTCCCTGTCCCGCTCGGCTCGATCACGCGCGACGCGCGCGGATCGACGATCCCCTCCACCGTGGACCGGCTCGCCCGGGTCCGGATCGGCCGATCGGTTGATCTTCGCACCGCCCGACCGGCGCGCCGGAACCGGCGACTCTGCCGATGGCCGGCGGGCGGATCGACGGGAGTGTGGAGGCATCGGGGCAATGCCCGGGAACGACGCAGGAACGTGAAAGAGGTACAGGACGATGAGCAACTTTTCGACGCGTGGTCGGGTGCTGACCGGGGTCTTCTCGCTTGCGGCGGTCGGCGCGGTCACCGCCGGTGTCGCGGCGGCCCAGGTGCCCGGCACCGCCGAGGCCAAGCACGACGAGCGCCCGGCGGCGGCCGTGGTGTCGGTCAAGACGCTGGGCGTGGACGCCGCGAGCAAGGCGGCCCAGGCCGCCCTCGACGCCGCCGAGAAGGACGGCCAGAAGGTCACCGTGGTCGTGGTCGCCCGGGACGGCTCCACCCGCGTGGTGCTCAAGGGCGACGGTGCGGGCCCGCAGTCGGAGGAGTCGGCCCGGCGCAAGGCGTACACCGCCGTGTCCTGGAACGCCCCGACCTCGGCGCTCGCCCAGCGGGTCACCGCGCCGGGCGCATCGCTCCGGGACATCCCCGGCACGCTGTTCCTGGCCGGCGCGGTGCCGGTCGCCGTGGACGGCGCCCCGATCGTGGGCATCGGGGTGGCCGGTGCTCCCGGCGGCGACTTGGACGAGAAGTACGCCGCCGAGGGCCTGAAGGCGATCGCCGGTCAGCTGAAGTAGCCGAGCGCCGAGCCCGCCCGCGCGCCCGACGGGACCGGGCGCCGGGCCTGCTCCCCGGCGTCGGGCGATTCCGGATCGAGGGGACGAGGCACCGCTCCTCGCCCCTCGACTCCGGGTCCGGGTCAGACGCCGTCGGTTCCGGGGCCGACACCGCCTCCGCCGTCGCCGGGACCCGACGGGTAGGGGGCGGTCAGCCGAAGAACACCGCACCGTCGGTGTTGAAGACCGCGCTCTGGAAGGGCAGCAGCAGTTGGGCCGGCAGGAAGCTGTCCGGCATCAACGGTTCGCGGGGCGTCTGCGCGGCGCGCGCCGCGGGAATGTACAGCGAGGCCATCGAACCGAAGATGACCGCCGTGATGATCACGGCCGCCTTGCGAAATCCGTGCTTGACCATGGAATTGCCCTTCACCGGGGACGTCGGGGGAAACGAATCGGCGTCCCGCCGCACTCGGGAATTCCGGGCACGGCTCCGCCGCGCCGCCCGGGGATTTCATGGCGGCGCGGCAACTCTAAGGTTTTGTCGGCAAAGGAAAAGACGCCGTTCGCCCTCCCGGGTGACGTCATCGGTTGGCCCAGGGCCCAGGACACGCAATTTCACTCGGAAGGGTGAGGATTGTGCGCCTGCGCGCTCCGGCACGTGTCCAAGTCCCGTGCCGGACGTTATCCGGGCCGCCCGATGCCGATTCGCTCGCGCAGTCGGTGAAAGGACATTGCGGCGTCCGGTTCCCGGTCGGGAAGTCGACATGGATCAAGCCGAACCGTTGCCGGTGCAAACGCGGGGATAGTTTCCCGGGTCGGCTCGTCCCGGGTGACGAGAAACGACCCGCAGCGCTCCTCGCTCCCGCCGGCTCCCGCCGGCCGGGAGCGCGGGCAGGTCCCGGGGGTGGCGGGGGACGTCATGGCGGCTCCTGTGTGGCGTTCGCGGGCGGTCCGGGTGATTTCGGGCGATCCGACGGGCCGGGCCGGAGCGCCCGCGGGCGGGTCCGGTCGGGCAGCGAATCGCGGCCATGACGGCCCGGGCGGTGTGCACGGTCCAGGGTGTGATCGGGTCATCCGAACATCGTTTTCTCGGTTGACAATTAGAATGGTTGTCCATGACAACCGGACCCGCGCCCGGCCGCCCCGAACAGGGTTGGCTACGCCGCCTGATGGCCGCCTCGTGGCGGTATCGAAGCAGCGTGCTGATCGCGTTCGGCGCGTCCTTGGTGGGCATGGCGGTCACCGCGCTGGTCCCGCTGGTGCAGCGCAGGGTGGTCGACGACGCGGTCGCCGGCGAGCTCGGCGGGCTGCTGCCGCTGTCGGTGCTGCTGCTGGGCGCGGCCGTGGTGGTGTTCGGCTGTACGTACGCGCGGCGCTACGTCGGCGGCAAGTTGTCCCTGGACGTGCAGTACGACCTGCGTACCCGCATCTTCGGCGCGCTCTCCCGACTGGACGGCGCCCGGCAGGACGAATTGCAGACCGGGCAGATCGTCAGTCGGGGGATCTCCGACGTGACGATGGTCCAGGGCTTCCTGTCGATGATCCCGATGATGACCGGCAGCGTGCTGCTCTTCGTCATCTCGCTCGGCGTGATGTTCTGGCTGTCGCCGCTGCTCACGCTGGTGTCGCTGGCGGTGGGGCCGGGTTTGTTCGCGGTGGCCTACCTGTCCCGGAAGCGACTGTTCCCGGCCACCTGGCAGGCCCAGCAGGATGCCGCCGCGCTGGCCGGTGTCGTGGAAAGCGCGGTGACCGGGGTCCGGGTGGTCAAGGGCTTCGGGCAGGAGGAACAGGAGCTGGACCGGCTGGAGGCGGCCGGCCGCAGGCTGTTCGCTTCCCGGCTGCGCTCGGTCCGGTTGAACAGCCGGTACACGCCGACGCTTTCGGCGATCCCCGCCATCGGCCAGGTCGGCGTGCTCGCGCTCGGCGGCTGGTTGGCCGTCCGCGGCGAGATCACCCTGGGCACGTTCCTGGCCTTCTCCACGTATCTGGGCCAGCTGGTCGGGCCGGTGCGGATGCTCTCCGGCCTGCTGACCTTCGGTCAGCAGGCGCGGGCCAGCGTCGAGCGCATCTTCGAGGTGATCGACTCCCAGCCGATCGTGACCGAGAAGCCGGACGCCGAGGTGTTGCCGGTGGTGGCCGCGTCGGTGGAGTTGGCCGACGTGCGATTCGGCTACGTCGCCTCGCGGCCGGTGCTCGACGGGTTGTCGCTGCGGGTGGAGCCGGGCGAGACGCTGGCCCTGGTGGGCACCTCCGGGTCGGGCAAGTCCACCGTTTCGATGCTGCTGCCCCGGTTCTACGACGTGCAGTCCGGCGCGATCCTGGTGGACGGGCGCGACGTGCGGGATCTGACCTTCGACTCGTTGCGCTCGGCGATCGGGCTGGTGATGGAGGACAGCTTCCTGTTCTCGGACACCGTGCGGGCCAACATCGCGTACGGTCGGCCGGACGCGACCGAGGAACAGGTACTCGCGGCGGCGCGGGCGGCCGAGGCCGACGCGTTCATCCGCGAACTGCCGGCCGGCTACGACACGGTGGTCGGCGAGCAGGGGTTGACCCTGTCCGGCGGGCAGCGGCAGCGGGTCGCGCTCGCCCGGGCGTTGCTCACCGATCCGCGGATCCTGCTGCTGGACGACGCGACCTCGGCGGTGGACCCCAAGGTCGAGGCGGAGATCCACGCCACGCTGCACCGGGTGATGGCCGGCCGGACCACGATCCTGGTCGCGCACCGGCGCTCGACGCTGCAACTGGCCGACCGGATCGCGGTCCTGGATCGTGGCCGGCTGGTGGACGTGGGCAGCCACGACGAACTGAGCGCACGCTGCCCGCTGTACCGGCTGCTGCTGTCCGGGCCGGGCGAGGACGCCGAGGGGGTGGACGCGCACGCGGCGGCCGCGGCTGCCGGGTCGGTCGCGGCTGCCGATCCGGTCGTGCTTGCCGAGTCGCCGACGGTTGCCGAGTCGGTCGCGGTTCCCGAGCCGGTCCCGGCTGCCGGGCCGGTCGCGCCGCTCGACGCGAGCGGGGTGACGCCCGCGCTGTGGGATCGCTCGACGCCGGCCGACCCGGCGCCGGCGGCCGCGTCCGGTGCGCTCGCCGGGACCGGGACGGGCGGCGGCCCACGCGGTTGGGCGGCCATGCTTCAGGCCACGCCGGAGTTGCTGGCCCAGGTGGACAAGCTTCCGCCCGCGACGGATCGGCCCGACGTGGACGAAGCGCAGGCGCGGCGTTCCGACGCGGCGTTCGATCTGCGCTCGTTGTTGCGGCCCTTTCGGTGGGCGCTGTTGCTCGCCTTCGTCCTGGTGATCCTGGACACCGGCGCGCAACTCGCGCTGCCGGCGCTGATCCGGGACGGGATCGACCGGGGCATCGACGACGGGGCGACCGGCGCGATCATGACGGTGTCGCTGATCGCCGTCCTGATCGTGGCGGCCGACTGGTTCGTCAACGTCGCCCAGGCGCTGATCGCGGGCCGCACCGGCGAGCGGTTGCTCTACACGCTGCGGGTGAAGACCTTCGCCCACCTGCAACGGCTGGGCCTGGACTACTACGAACGCGAGTTGTCCGGGCGGATCATGACCCGGATGACCACCGACGTGGACGCGTTGTCCACGTTCCTGCAGACCGGGTTGGTCAGCGCGGTGGTCAGCGTGCTGACCTTCTTCGGGATCATGGTCGCGCTGCTCGTGCTCGACTGGGAACTCGGGCTGATCGTGATGAGCGTGCTGCCGATCCTGATCGCGGCGACCGTGGTGTTCCGGTCCAGGTCGTCCAAGGCCTACACGGAGGCGCGCGAGAAGGTCAGCGTGGTCAATGCCGATCTCCAGGAGAACGTCGCGGGGTTGCGGACGTCGCAGGCGTTCCGCCGCGAGGGCCGCAACTCGGAGCGGTTCGCCGAACGCAGCGACGACTACCGTGCTTCGCGGCTGCGGGCGCAGCGCTACATCGCGCTCTACTTCCCGTTCGGGCAGTTCCTGTCCAACGTCGCGGCGGGCATCGCGCTGATCGTCGGAGCGCATCGGGTCGGCGGCGGGACCTTGTCGGCGGGTGCGTTGATCGCCTACCTGCTCTACATCGACATGTTCTTCTCACCGATCCAGCAGCTCTCCCAGGTCTTCGACGGCTACCAGCAGGCGGCGGTGGGGCTGCGCCGGATCCGCGATCTGCTGCGTACCCCCACCACGACGCCGCCTCCGGCCGTGCCGGTACCGGTGCCGGCGAGCGGGCTCAAGGGGGCGATCGCCTTCGAGAACGTGCGATTCGCGTACAACGCACCCGCGTTCGTGGACTTCGCGGACGAGGACGCCACCGCCGTCGCCACCGCTGCCCGGTCGGGCGAGGACGGGCCCGGCAAGGCCGGGCTGGGCAAGGGCGGGCCGGGCGAGGGCGAGTCTGCGGCGGGCCCGCCCGAGGTGTTGTCCGGCATCTCGCTGTACATCGAGCCCGGCGAGACGGTCGCGCTGGTGGGACAGACCGGGGCGGGCAAGTCCACGCTGGTCAAGCTGGTGGCCCGGTTCTACGACGTGACCGCCGGCGCGGTGCTGGTGGACGGCGTGGACGTGCGCGACTACGACCTCTCGGCCTACCGACACCGGCTCGGCATCGTCCCGCAGGAGGCGTATCTGGCTCAGGGCAGCGTGCGGGACGCGATCGCGTACGGCCGCCCGGACGCCACGGACGCCGAGGTCGAGGCGGCGGCCCGCGCGGTCGGCGCACATGCGGCGATCGCCGACCTGAACGGGGGCTACCTGCACGATGTCGGCGAGCGTGGACGCAACCTGTCGGCGGGGCAGCGCCAACTGATCGCGCTCGCCCGCGCCTACCTCGTCGACCCGGACATCCTCCTGCTCGACGAGGCCACCGCCGCATTGGACCTGGCCACCGAGGCCGCGGTCACCCGCGCCACCGAGGCACTCACCGGCCGCCGCACCACCCTGGTCGTCGCCCACCGCCTGACCACAGCCGCCCGCGCCGACCGCATCGCCGTCATCGACCAGGGCCGCCTGGTCGAGCTCGGCACCCACACCCAACTCCTCACTCAGGCAGGCCCCTACGCCTCCCTATGGGCAGCCTTCACCGGCACGAAAGAACACGCGGCCTAACCCCCATCCCACCCGAAACCCTTCACCCGTCCGGCACTTGAGGACAACAGCGGCGCGCCCCGACAGCCCGTCGGACCAAACCCCTCAGCCCGGTCGGCGTTCGAGGCCACCTCGGCCGAAGGCCGGGTCGAGCCCGTCCGACGCTCAAGAACCGCCGCGCCCTCACCGCACACCACGGGCGCAACCCCGGCAACCGACCGGACCGAATCCTCCAGCCCGTCCGGCGCTTGAGGACAACAACGCAACCCCGAACGCCGACCGGACCAACCCCTCAGCCCGGTCGGCGTTCGAGGCCATCCCTACTCGGTCGCAACCGAGCGCAGGACCGGCAACCGCGCAGCCCGCGCAGCGGGCCTCGCCCCGGCCGCCAGGCCACCGAGCGCGCCCACCCCCACCAGCACCGCCAGTTGCACCGCGGGCACCGAGAACGGCAGCGCAGCCCCCGTATCGGCGCCGCCGATCGCGCGGATCGCCACCCAGCCCAGGAACAGGCCCACCACGAGGCCGCTCGCCGCACCGATCACCGCGACCAGCGTCGACTCCCAGCGCAGCGCCGACCGCACCTGGGACCGCGCCGCGCCGATCGCCCGCAACAGGCCCAGCTCACGGGTGCGTTCGTAGGCCGCCAGGGACAGCGTGTTGGCGATCCCGCCCAGCGCGATCACCAACGCGAGCGCCAGCAGCACGTAGACCACAGCGACCAGCGTCTGCAACATCGCGGCCCGCGCCCGCACGAACCCTTCCCGGTCCCGTACCGGCGGCGCGCCGTAGTCCTTGGCCAACCGCTCGACCGCCGCCTCGACCGTGTCCGTCGAGGTGCCCGGCGCCAACCGCAGCACCGTCGCCGCGTCCAGGGCCGCGTCCGCATGCGGCTCCCATGCGGTGCGATCGATGAGGTAGTCGCCGACCACGGCGGTGCGGTCGTAGAGCCCGGTGACCGTGAACGGCTGCCGCGCACCGTCCGGGAAGGTGACCTCGGCGGTCGAGCCGACCTGCCAGCCGCGGTCCTTCGCGGTGTCCGCGGACACCGCCATGCCGTTCGCGCCGAGCCCGGTCACCCGCCCGTGCTTCACGTCGAGGTCGAACAGCCGGTCCAGCCGGTCCGAATCCACCGCCAGCAGTTGCCGACCGCGCCCGTCCACGAGCGCACCCGCGTTGCGGATCCCGGTTGCCGCAATTACGCCGGGCAACTCGGATGCCCTGCGGGTGAGTTCGGGACTGTGACCGCCACCGGCCCAGCCGCCGGGCGAGGATCCGCCGATCACCAACTGTCCCGCGATCACCTTGCGGGTCTGCTCACCGGCACCCTCCTTGAGCGAGGCCGCGAACACGGCGAACAGCGTGACGATGGCGATCCCGAGCAACATCGCGGTCGCCGCCCCGGCCGTCCGGCGCGGACTGCGCAGCAGGTTGCCGCGGGCCAACGCGCCCGGCGCACCACGCAGTCGCGGCAGCGGGGCGGTAAGCGGTCCGCCGACCGCCCGGATGCCCGCCGGGGCGACCAGCAGCACACCCGCGAGCAGGGCCGGCGCGGCGATCGCCAGTCCCACGAGGCCGCCGCCGGCAATGCCCACCGCGAGGCCGGCCGCAAGCAGCACCAGGCCCGCGATCAGTCGCCGCCGCGGCAGTTCGGTGCGTTCCGCGCCCGCCCCGCGCAGCGCCGTCACCGGTGCCACGCGCGAGCCGCGCACGGCCGGCACCAGGGCTGCGAACGCGGTCAACAAAATGCCGACGGGCAGCACCGTGAACGCGGTGGACGCCTTGAACGTCAGCCCCCGGGCGGGCAGTTCGAAGCCGAGTACGGCGAACAGCTCCTCGAGTCCGGCGGCCAGGCCGAGCCCGGCCACAAGGCCGAGTGCGGAGGCCAGCACGCCGATCACCAGGGCCTCGATCAGCGCCTGCCGCAGCGCCTGACCCCGGCTCGCGCCCAGCGCCCGCATCAGGGCGACCTCGCGGGTGCGCTGCGCGGCCACCACGGAGAACGTGTGGTTGATCGAAAACGCCGCGACGACCAGCGCGATCGCGGCGAAGACGGTCAGGAAGGTGCGGAAGACGCGCAGGAAGCTGTCCTCCACTGCGGACACCGCCTCGCCGGTGGCCACACTGCCGGGCACCGCCTCGACGTCGGCCGGCAGCGCCTGTCGGATCCGCGCGGCCAGGTCCTTCTGGTCGGTGCCGGGCACCGCCCGGACCGCGATCGTGCCCACCTTGCCGGGGTCGCGCAGCACGTGTCGGCGCGCGCCGTCGAGATCGAAAGCGGTGTAGGAGCCGCCACCGAAGGCGTCCAGGTCACCGAAGGTGGCCACGCCCACGACGGTCACCGGCACCGGCCCGGGGGTGAGCACCGTGACCCGGTCGCCGGGCTTCAGGTGCCCCTGTTTGGCGGTGCCCCGGTCGATCACCACCTCGTCGGGCGCCGTCGGCGCGCGGCCGGTGGCCAACCGGTACGGCGTCAGGGCTGGATCGGGTATCCAATTGCCCGCCGTCCGGGGGCCGTTGCCGGTCAGCGCCTTGCCGTCCTTGCCGACCACCTGGCCGTAGCCCTGGATCACCGGTTCGGCGCCCGCGACCCCGGGCACCGCCCGGACCCGGTCCACCAGTGCGGCGTCGATCGCGCCGCGTTGGGTGCCGGGTCGGTCGGTCACCGAGGTGGCGTTGCGCACCACCACGTCGGTACCGGCGCCGCTGTCCCGGATCAGCCCGCCGATGGAGGAGTTCATCGTGTCGGCGAGCACGAGCGCGCCGGAGAGGAAGGCCGTGCCCAGCAGCACGGCGAGGGCCAGGCCCACGAGCCTGCGTTTGCGGGCCCACAGGTTGGCGAGCGAGAGTCGGATCAACATCGCGCGTCACTCCCCTCGGGCGCCGGCACCCGCGGCGACACGGTCGAATGCCTTCATCCGGTCCAACACCCGGTCCGGTGTCGGCGCCTGCATGTGGTCGGCTATCCGGCCGTCGGCCAGGAACACCACGCTGTCCGCGTAGCCCGCGGCGACCGGGTCGTGGGTGACCATCAGCACGGTCTGTTCGAGTTCGTTCACGGCGTCGCGCAGCAGCGCGAGCACCTCGGCACCGGAGCGCGAGTCGAGGTTGCCGGTCGGCTCGTCGGCCATCACGATCTCCGGCCGGCCGACCAGGGCCCGGGCCACCGCGACGCGCTGCTGTTGCCCGCCGGAGAGCTCGCCGGGCCGGTGGTGCAGCCGCTGCTGCAACCCGACCGCGGCGACCACCCGGTCCAGCCAGGCCGGGTCCGTCTTGCGGCCCGCGAGCGATGCGGGCAGCACGATGTTCTCCAGCGCGGTCATCGTGGGCAGCAGGTTGAACGCCTGGAAGACGAACCCGATCCGGTCCCGACGCAGCCGGGTGAGCTGCCGGTCGGTGAGCGAGCCCAGCTCGGTGTCGCCGAGGAAGACCGCGCCGTCGGTGACGTCGTCGAGGCCGGCCAGGCAGTGCAACAGCGTGGACTTGCCGGATCCCGAGGGGCCCATCACGGCGGTGAACCTGCCGCGCGGGAAGCCGATGGTGACGTCGTCCAGGGCGCGGACGACGGTGTCCCCCTCGCCGTGCACCCGCGAGACGTGTTCGGCGCGGGCCGCGTGGTTGTTCGTGGGGTCGATGGTGGTGGTCATGACGATCCTTCTCGGGAGAGGGGACTGGAGGATGAACGAAGGGGTGCGGGTCGGCCCGCAGCGGCGGGCTCACGCACGGCGCCGGTTGGGTCTGCCTCGCCGGCAGCGTCGGCCGAGGCGCGTCGAGCGCGCGGCGGACCGTCGGTGTGTCGGCCGGACCGGGGGCGACCGCGGCCGCGGTGGCCCGAAGGTTTGAAGACGGACAGCGCCGTCGAGACGATCAGCGCGAGCAGCTGGAAGATCACCACGGCCAGGTGCCAGGTCTGCAACGGGGGCAACGCATCCGCGTCGCCGCCGGATGCGGAGGCGGCGATCATCCGGTGAGCGAACTGGCTGACCACCCCGGCGCCGGCCACGATCACCGCGATCAGCAGCACGATCTTGATCTTGATCCAGAGGTGCTGCCACAGCCCCCACGGCGTCCGCAGACACAGCAGCACGCCGGTGATCAGGGACAACACGGCGAACGGGATGCCGCCGGCCAGCGCGAATATCCGCATCAGTTGATACGCACCGTGTCGCAGCGCGGGGTCGTCGGTCGAGCGGGCCACGACGGCGATCAGCAGCATGACCCACTCGACGCCCAGCAGGCCGACCGCGAACACGACGTGCCCGGAGTTGACCGCCCTGCGAACGGACCTCGAATAGCGCCGTTTGCCGGTCGTCGGGGACGCGTTCACGGTGACCTCCTGGGAAGCAGTGGCGGACGGGGGCGGAGTCGGGGCGTGGGCCCGAGCCGCATCGGCAAGGTGTGGAATCGGCTTCGCTCCGGGGCCTTGCCGACGGGATCAACTCTTCCGATTCGCGGCCCGGCCGGCGTCCGGCCCGGGGATGCACCGGACCTGCTGCCCCGGCAGGCCCAAGGGGGCGTCGACCAGCACGTTCCTGCTCCCTGGGGAGCAGTCCGCAGGGGCCTGCCTGCTTCCCCGGGAGCATGCGACAAGCCCACGCGCAGCCGACGCGCGCGGCGCCCCACGCGCCCTACCGTTGATCACATGACGTGCCCCTCGAATCCCCCGACCCGGCGTCCGGGCCGGCGGCCCCGACCACCGTGGTCGCGGGTTTCCCGCCCCGGTGCGCACTGGCTCGCGCACACCCTCCGCCCGGTCCCGCCCGTCGTGCGCGACATCGCGCTCGGGGTGCTGGTCTGCGTGGTGCAGCTGGGCACGATGCTCTTCGCGGCGCACCGCCAACCGGACGCCGCCCGGGATCAGGACGTGTGGAGCGTGCTGCTGATCGTCGCCGGCCCGCTGGCGCTGATCGTGCGCCGCCGTCACCGCGCCGGCGTACTCCTGGTGGCGGTCGGTACGGCGCTGCTCTACACGATGCTCGACTATCCGCGCGGCCCGATCTTCTTCGCGATGATCATCGCGCTGTGGGGCGCCTTCGCCGCCGGCCTGCGCCTGTTGGCGTATGTGGTCCTGGTGCTGGGCTACCTCGGCTTCGTCTGGATCTCGCCGCTGGTGACCTCCGAGCCGACGCCCGACCTCGCGCCCGCGTTGGGCATCGCCGCGTGGCTGCTGGTGCTCGCGGGCATCGGCGAGGTGGTCCGGCTGCGCCGCGCGTTCAACGCCGCCGAGGCGCAGCGCGCCCGGGTGCAGTCGCTCGGCCTGGCCGAGGCCGAGCGCCGCCGAGCGGGTGACGAACGGCTGCGGATCGCCCGCGAGTTGCACGACGTGCTCGCGCACCACATCTCGCTGATGAACGTGCAGGCGTCGGTGGGCCTGGAGTTGATGGACTCCTCGCCGGAGCAGGCCCGCGAGGCGCTGACCGCGGTCAAGTACGCGAGTCGGGAGGCGCTGCGCGAGTTGCGCTCGGTGCTGGACATCCTCAAGGGCGACTCGGTCGACCGCTCGGGTCCGGACGGCGCCCCGCGCGCGCCCACCGCGGGCCTGGATCGGCTCGACGACCTGGTCGCGCGCACCTCGGCGGGCGGGCTGACCGTGCGGGTCGAGCGCGCCGGCACCGCCCGCCCGCTGAGTTCGGCGGTGGACCTGGCGGCATACCGGATCGTGCAGGAGGCGCTGACCAATACCCTGCGGCACGCCGCGGCGAGCGAGGCCGTGGTCAAGGTGACCTACGGCGATACCGGTCTGGAGTTGTCGATCCGCGACAACGGCCGAGGCGCCGGGTCCGAGCCGTGGCCGGCCCCCGCCGACGCGCTGAGTTCCGGTGGCAACGGACTGCACGGCATGCGCCAACGGGCCGCCGCGCTCGGTGGCCGCTGTGTCGCGGGGCCGGTGCCCGGGCGCGGCTTTCACGTCCAGGCCCACCTGCCCTACGGTGATCGCGCCGACGGGAAGGATGGCAGCGGGCGTGCGCCGACCCGGTCGGCGGCGACCGCCGGCGGTCCGACGCGGCCCATCGAGGGGGATGCATGATCAGGTTGGTGCTGGCCGACGACCAGGCCCTGGTGCGCGCGGGCTTTCGGGCCCTGTTGTCCGCGCAGCCGGACATGGAGGTCGTGGGCGAGGCGGGCGAGGGCGGCGAGGCGATCCGGCTCACCCGCGAGTTGCGCCCCGACGTGGTGCTGATGGACATCCGGATGCCGGGCATGGACGGCCTGGAGGCCGCCCGCGTGATCGCGGCGGACCCGGCGTTGACCGAGGTGCGGGTGGTCATCCTGACCACGTTCGACCTCGACGAGTACGTCTTCGAGGCGCTGCGCAACGGCGCGAGCGGCTTCCTCGTCAAGGACACCGAACCGGCCGAACTCCTGCGCGGGGTGCGGGTGGTCGCGGCGGGCGACGCGCTGTTGTCGCCGAATGTGACCCGCCGACTGATCGAGGAGTACGCGGCCGGCGCCTCGCGCCCCACCGCCCCGCCCTCCGCCGAACTGGCCCTGCTCACCGAACGCGAGCGGGAGATCGTCGGGTTGGTCGGCCGCGGGTTGTCCAACGACGAGATCGCCGAACACCTGGTGCTTAGTCCCCTCACCGCGAAGACCCACGTGAGCCGGGCAATGACCAAGCTGTCCGTGCGCGACCGGGCCCAACTGGTGGTCTTCGCCTACGAAACCGGCCTGGTCACACCGGGCCGCACATCCACCTGAACAACCGCGCCCCAATCGGCCCCGAAAACCCCACCGAACCGCATCGGCCCGACCCGGTCGGGCCCGACCGTGCCCGACCGCACCCAACCCGGCGGCGCCTCCCCCATCCACTGACGCCCACCGACCCCGTCCCGACCCGACCCGACGGCCCGGGCCCAGGCGCAATCCCGAATCCGAACCCGAACGCACGAAAGCGCCGGACGGACCAGGATCGGTCCGTCCGGCGCTCGTACCGTGGCGACATCGGCTATCGGCCGACTGCCGCGCGCCCTACTCCTTGGCGCCGACCGCGTCGATCGGAGTCAGCCGCAACAACCGGCGGGCCACCGGGGCCACCGTCAGCGGCGCCAGAAGCAGCGCCGCCGCGCTGATCGCCAGGCAGAGCGGCAGCGGCACATACGGCACGGTGGTCCCGTAGGAGCCCTTGTTGACCGGGACCAGCGTGGCCAGCGCCACCGACAGGCCCAGGCCCAGGCCGATCACGCCCACCATGATCGCCTCGCGGCGGATCACCGCCCGAACCTGAGCGGTGGTGCTGCCGATCATCCGCATCAGGCCCAACTCCCGCGTGCGCGCCGCGGTGGTGACCGCCATCGTGTTGATCGCCGCGATCGTGGCGAAGCCCGCGAGGATGACAAGCATCACGTAGTTCAGCCACTTGTTGGTCTCGCGGTCCTTGTCCATCTGCGTGGCGTACGCGGCACGGTCCGCGACCGACGCGCCCGCGTGACGCCCGGTCAGCGTGCTCAGCGCCGCGTCGGTGGCCCGGGTGTCCGCACCCGCGGCGAACTTCACCAGCAGGCGGGTGTCCATCGCGGTCTGCACGTGCCCGGCGACCGCGGCCCGCGGCAGCGTCACGGCCGCGGTGCCCAGCCCTCGGTCGTACAGGGCCACCACGGTCGGCCTGATCTCCGTGCCGTCGCCGAGCCACATCGACACCTGCCCGCCGACCCTGCCGTGCAGCGCCGAGGCGATCATCCGGTCCAACGCGACCGCACCACCCGCCGGTTGCGGCGCGCCGGGCCGCAGCGCATCGGTGCTGCCCTCGCGCACGTCCAGGTCCAGCGTGCTCGCCAGATCCTTCGTGGTGCCGCCGATGCCCTGCGCGCTCTGCTTCTCCAGGCCGCCGCTGCGAACGACCACGACCGAGGTGTTCAGCACCGAGGTCACCGACGCGACACCGGGGGTGCCCGCGACCTCGGCGGCGGTCTGCGCGGTGAATCCGGGCCCGGCCAGCACCCGGTCCGCGGTCACCGCGTCCTTGGACTGCACGCTCGCGTAGTGGTCCTCGGCAGCGAACATGAAGCTCAGCGTCGCGGCGAAGGCGACCGACAGCGCGATCGGGGTGATCGCCGAGGCCAGGCGCCGCGAGTTGGCCCGAGCGTTGTCGAAGGCCAGTTGTCCGGTGGTGCCGAACAGGCTTCCCACCCAGCCGAGCAGCGTCACCAACACGTGCGCCAGGCTCGGGCCGAGCAGGCCGATCGCGACCATGAACAGCATGACCACGCCACCGGCCGCGGCGACCGCGTCCTCACCGGTCGCATTCAGCGCGATCCGGGTCACCGCGATCCCGCCGCCGAGTGCGCCCAGACCCAGCACCAGCCGGAACCAGCCGACGAAGGCCCGTTCGGTGGCGGCGTCGCCCAGTGCCTCGGTGGGCCGGATCTTCGCGCTGCGCCGGGCCGCGAGCAGGCCCGCGCCCAGCGCGGTGAGCGTGCCCGCGCCGACCGCGACGAGCATCGGGATCGGGCCGACCGACACCTCGACGCCGGGTGCGATGAGCCCGCGGTCGTCCATCGCGCCGAACCACCAGTGGGCCAGCAGCGTGCCGGGCAGCACCCCGAGAGCACCCGCGACCAGCGAGACCAGACCGGTCTCGGTCGCGATCATCCGGCGGATCTGCCACGGGGTGGCGCCCACCGCGCGCAACAGGGCGATGTCCCGACGGCGCTGGCCCACCGACAGCGCGGTCGCGCCGGCGACCACGAAGATCGCCACCGCGAGCACGATGCCGCCCAGGGTGCCGCCGATCGAGGTGAGCATTTCCTTGGTTTCGCCGAACTGGGCGAACTCGACCGCACCGCGGGCGTCCCCGGTGGACACCTTGGCGCCGGTGCCGGCCAGTGCGGTCCGCACGTCGTCGGCGACCTTGCCGGTGTCCGCGCCGGCCGCCGGGAGCACCCCGATCGCGGTGACCGTGCCGGGGTGTCCGGCCAGGCGCTGCGCCTCCGCGTCCGCCACGTACAGGTGTGCGCCGTGGCCCGGCACCACGCCGGTCACCCGCAGCGCGACCTCACCGCCCGGCGTGGCCACCCGCAAAGTGTCGCCGACCTTGGTCGCACCGGCGGCGGCCGTGGTCAGTACGGCCTGCCCCGCACCGGGCGCGGTGCCCTCGCGGGTGCCCGCCAGCGGCGCCGAGGACCATCCGTGGGCATCCAGGACGACCCGGTCGGTCTGCGCCGGGAAGGTCAGGTCGGGAATGACCGTACGCACCCCCGGCACCGCGGCGATCCGGCCCGCGAGGCCGGCGTCGATCCGGGACCGCTCGGGCAGCGGCGCGGACTCGGTGTACGTGCCCTCGCCGTGGCCCAGTCGCTTGCTCACCTTGTCCGCGCCGCTGACCAGCACGGGCGTGTCGGCGTAGCGCTCGGGTGCGGAGTGTGCGCGCAGGCCGGTCTCCATGAACACGCCGCACATCGTGACCAGCATCGCGGCGAACAGCAGCGCCACGAACGAGCCGGCGAAGGACGCGGGCCGAAAGCGCACCGAGGTGCGCGCGAGACCGTTGGGTCGAAGAAGGGACATCAGGCGGCCTGTTCCTGTCGGGTGCCCACCTGCGAGAGGTCGACCATCCGGGCGGCGACCGCCTCGGGGGTGGGCCGGTACAGCTCACCCGCGAGGTTGCCCTCGGCCAGGAAGACCACCCGGTCCGCATAGGACGCGGCGACCGGGTCGTGGGTGACCATGACGATGGTGGCGCCGGTGTCGTCCACCGCGCGGCGCAGCAGGCCGAGCACCTCGGCGGCCGTGGTGGTGTCCAGCGCACCGGTGGGCTCGTCCGCGAACAGCACGTCGGGCCGGGTGACCAGCGCGCGGGCGATCGCGACGCGCTGTTGCTGGCCGCCGGACAGTTGTGCGGGCCGCCGGTTCGCGTGCCGGTCCAGGCCGACCATCGCGAGCACGTCGGCAGCGCGCCGGCGGTCCGCGCGTACCCCCGCCAGGCGCAGCGGGAGCAGGACGTTCTTCTCCACCGTCAGCGAGGGCAGCAGGTTGAATGCCTGGAAGACGAAGCCGAGCCGGGTCCGGCGCAGCCGGGTGAGCTCGTTCTCCTTCATCGCGGTCAGGTCGTCGGTGCCCAGCAGCACCCGGCCGCCGTCCGGCCGATCCAGGCCCGCGGCGCAGTGCAGGAACGTGCTCTTGCCGGATCCGGACGGACCCATCACCGCGGTGAACGTGCCCCTGGGGATGGCCAGGTCGATGCCGCGCAGTGCGTGTACCGCCGACGCGCCCTTGCCGTACGCCTTGGTCACCGCGTCCAGGCGCACCGCGCAGTCGACCGACGCGGGCGCCGCGTACCGCGGGGTGTACGCGGCATCCTTCTTCGCCTGCCGTGTACCGCGACCGCCTCGCCCGAACATGCTGCCTCCCGTGCCTCGTAACGCCTGTCGAAACCAACGGGTTCGACGCTACGGATCGGGGGGTGTGCGGCACGAGGGTGCGACCACGCGGATCGGGGGTGGGGTAAACCCCACCCCCGTCGGGGGGGGGGCAGGGACGTACGGCCGGAGCGACGCCCGGTCGCGGGCTCAGCCGACGGGGCGGGCGCCCCGCTTGGCCCGGCTGGGCACCACGAAGGTGACGCCGAGGGCGACGAGCGCGGCGACCGCGGCGCAGCCGAAGGTCAGGATGAAGCCGCGTTCGGCGGGCAGTCCACCCGGGCCGGGGTTGGCGGTGAGCAGCGTCGTGGAGATCGCGCTCGCGCAGGACATGCCCACGGTGCGGGCGATCGTGTTGATGCCGGTGGCGATGCCGGTCTGCTCGACCGGGACGGCGCCGACGATCAGGTTGGCCATCGCCGACATGGCGAGCCCGATGCCGATGCCGAAGACGAACATCGCGACCAGGATGTGCCAACCGCTGGTGTGCAGGAGCGCCAGGAAGGTGAAGCCCGCGGCCATCAGCACACAGCCGGCGACCATGGCCATCTTCGAGCCGAATCGTTTGTCGATCACGCCCGCCATCGGGCCGATCAGCAACATCGCGAACGCCTGCGGGAGCACGTACAGGCCGGACACGGTCACCGTGGTGCCGAAGCCGTAGCCGGTGCTCTCGGGCATCTGCAGAAAGCGCGGGACGAGCAGCATGCCCGCCATCATCGAGAAGCCGACGAGCAGGCCGCCGAGGTTGGTCGCCCACACTCCGCGCAGTCGCATCACCCGCATGTCCACGAGCGGTTCGTCCGTGCGCGACTCGGCGAACACCCACAGTCCGAGGAAGACGAAGCCGGCCACGAACAGGCCGACGGTGTTCGTCGAGCCCCAGCCCCAGGACTCGCCCTTGCTCAGCGCCAGCATCACGCCGACCAGGCCGAGCGACAACAGCGCGCCGCCGAGCCAGTGGATCCTTGTCTTGACCCGGACCGGCGAGTCGGGGATCAGGAACCACGACGCGATCGCGGTGATCAGGCAGGTCACCATCGGGATCCAGAACAGCCAGTGGTAGGACAGGTGGTCCATGATCGGGCCGGTGACCACGATGCCTATGCCGCCGCCGATGCCCATGATCGCGGACATCAGGCCGATCGCACCGGCCCGGCGCTCCGGCGGGAACTCGTCGCGCACGATGCCGAAGGAGAGCGGGAAGACCGCGCCGCCGAAGCCCTGGATCACCCGGCCGATGATCATCAGTCCGACCGAGTCGGCGAGCGCACACACCAGCGAGCCGAATGCGAGCATGCCGATGGTGAACACGAACAGGCGCTTCTTGCCGTACATGTCGCCCAGGCGCCCGAGGATCGGCGTGGTCACCGAGGCGCACAGCAGGTAGCCGGTCATCAGCCACGAGGTGGCGTCGGCGGTCGCACCGATCTCGGTCTGGATCTGCGGGAGGGCCGGCGCCAGCATCGACTGGAGCAGCGAGTAGGTCAGCGCACCCATGATCAGGACGAGCAGGACGAATCCCGTCCGGCTCATGCCCGCGGACGAGGTCTTGCTCGGTGGTTCGGGTGCGACGGGCGGGACAGTGGCGGACGGCGCCTGCTGCGCGCTCTTCAAGGCTGGTTCCTTACATGTACGGGCCACCGACAGGAACACACGGCGCCCCGCGACAGGGTTTTTGGTTGGGTGTATCAACCGACTTTATGCGCCGCCGGGACAACTCGATCACCGCCCGACGAGCCCTCGGGGTAAATTCCCCGTAAGAATTTGGTGCGCAAGTTCCGGAAATCCCCTCAATATCGGGCAAAACTCGACGTCGGATTCTGTGTCAAGATCGATCTGACGCATCGTCACCTCCTGGGAAGGCAACCCCCGTGGCGGATCGAGAGCCCGAACTGCGCATCACCCACATCTCCGAAACCCCGTGGCACGAGGTCAAGGCCCAGTCACACGGTGGCCGACGCACCTCGGTCTGGGAGAAGTTCCTGGAGTGGTCCCCCGAGCGCATGGTCATCTACGCCCGCTACGACGCGGGAGTCGTGGTCGAACGCCACGGCCACATGTCCGAGCACTACGTCTTCGTGCTCGCCGGCGAGGTCCTGATCGGCGACCGCCCGTGCCCCACCGGCACCCACATCACCCTCGAACAGGGCGCCGCCTTCGGCCCGCTCATCGCCGGCCCCGAGGGCGCCACCCTGTACGAGATCATGTGCGGCGACCCCCGCGCGGTCCCCGCCGACCGCGAGGGCTTCGACCGCCTGTGCGCCGAACGCGACATCACCCCCCTCCCCAACCCCCCGGTCCCGTGGCCCAGCTGGCTCGCCACCCGCACCGACGGCGATCCGGGCGACGCGGACCGGCCCTGACGAACGGTTCAAGGGGCCGGCCACGGCCCCCGGAGTGCGACCCGGGGGCCGTGGCCGGCGGGACCACGCATGCGCGCAGCCTCCTCCTGTTCACCGGAAATCAGGCCACCTGCGACAAGGTGGACCTGTATCCGGATGCCGCGAGCCGCCTAGCCTCGGAGCATGGACCTGAAACTGGACCCGAATCCGAACCCGAACCCGAACCCGGAGCCGAGCGAGGCGCCTTCGTACTGGAGTGCGGAGCCCGGCTGGCTCAACACCGCAAGCAGCGGTCTGCCGCCCGACGCCGCCCTCGCGGCGCTGACCCGGGCCCAGGAGACGTGGCATCGCGGACGTACCGACATGGACGGCTTCCACGCGGCCGGCGAACGGGCCCGCGCGACCTTCGGGCGGATCGTCGGCGCGCCGGCCGAGACGATCATGGCGGGCAACACCGCCTCCGGACTGCTCGCACCGTTCGCCGCCGGGCTGCCGGCAGGCGGGCGACTCGTGGTGCCGGAGGTCGAGTTCACCTCGAATCTGTTCCCGTGGCTGGTCCAGGAGGCCCGCGGCGTCGAGGTGGTCACGGTGCCGGCCGCCGAACTGGTCGAGGCGATCGACGAGCGCACCACGGCCGTCGCGTTCAGCCTGGTCCAGTCCGCCGACGGGTCGATCGCGGCCGAGGCGGACATCGTCGCCGCGGCCCGCGCGTACGGCGCGAGCGTGTACGTGGACGGCACCCAGGCGTGCGGATGGCTGCCGGTGGACGCGACCCGGTACGACCTGTTCGTGGTCAGCGCCTACAAGTGGCTGATGGCCCCGCGCGGCGCGGCCTACGGCTACGTCTCGCCGGAACTGGCCGCCCGCACCCTCCCGCACGCCGCCAACTGGTACGCCGGCGCGCCCGACGTCGACCCCTACTACGGCCCGCCGCTGCGCCTGACCGACACCGCGCGCCGGTTCGACACCTCGCCGTCGTGGTTCTGCCAGGTGGGCGCCGATCCCGCGCTCGCGCTGGTCGAGCGGATCGGCGTCGAGCACATCCACGCCCACGATGTCGCCCTGGCCAACCGCTTCCTGACCGCCCTGGGCCTGCCTCCCGGCGACAGCGCGATCGTCGCGATCGACCTCCCCGACGCCCGGGCCCGTCTGGAGGCCGCCGACATCCGCGTCTCGGCCCGCGCTGGCCGCACCCGGCTCGCCTTCCACCTGTACAACACCGACGCCGAAGTCGACGCTGCCGTGGCCGCACTCACGTCCTGACCGGCACGGCCCCGACCGCGCGCCGGCCATACGCGGCCGGGGCGCCGGACGGGCCCACGCCACCTCCCGGCGCCCGGCCGCACATGCCTCAGAGGAGCACCGAAGCCAACGACCGCCAATCCGCCTTCGGCGCCTCGGTCATCGTCTCGCCGAGCACCTGGACGCAGACATGGTCGGCACCGGCGGCGAAGTGCGCGTCCACGCCCGAGCGGATCGCCGATTCGTCGCCCGAGACCACCAGTCGGTCGACCAGGCGTTCGCTGCCGCCGTCGACGAAGTCGTCCTCGGTCAGACCCAGACGCAGCAGATTGCGGCGATAGTTGGGCAGTCCGAGGTAGATCCGCAGGTGCTCGCGGGCACGCCGCAACACCGTCTCCCGGTCCGTCGCGACGACCACGGCCTGCTCCACCGCGAGCAGCCGATCCGGGCCCAGCGCCGCCCGCGCCTCGGCGGTGTGCTCGGGGGTGACCAGATAGGTATGCGCGCCGTCGGCCCGCTCCCGGGCGAGATCCAGCATCCGCGGGCCGAGCGCCGCGAGCACGCGCGGCGGCCGCGGATTGTCGCCGCCGGCCGCGAAGTACAGCGCGGAGTCCATCGCGTCCAGGTACTCCCGCATCAGCGCGAGCGGCTTCTCGTACCGGCGCCCGCCCGGCCGCAGCCCCTCGACCAGCCCGCCGTGGCTGATTCCCAGTCCGGTCAGGAAGCGTCCCGGGTATGCCTCGTGCACCGTGCGCGACGCCGCGTTGGCGGCCATCGCGTCCCGGGCCCACACATTGGCGATCCCCGTCGCCGCGGCGATGCGCGGGGCGGCGCCCAGTACCAGGAGCGCCTGGGTGAACGCCTCGCGGCCCACCGTCTCGCCCCACCACAGCGCGCCGTAGCCGAGTTCGTCCAGTTCGGCCACGGTCTCGCGCAGCCGCGGCACGGGCAGGAAGTCGAGCGCGGCGGTCCACAGCCCGATCCGGCCCACGTCCGGAAGAAGTCCCTTCCCGGGCGGCCGAGGCCCGGTCGATGTCGGTGCCGGTTCCGCTGCCGGTGTGGGTGTCGGTCCCGATGCCGGTGTCGGTGTGGTCATGGCGCGCTCCCGAGGTCGTCCTGTAACGCCGTAACAGAGAGATTCTCCCGCACCATACCCGTCGACATGGGCCACCCTTGGTTCCGAGGGAACCATCGACGCGGAATCATGGTCTGGTCACACGAACCATGTGCCAACCGCACCCATGCCGTTGCCGGATCCGTCGGAGACCTCGTGCAGAGTCCGCTGTTCAACCACACGGTGAGCCAGTCCGCAGAGCGCTACAGCCTGCAGAACGCGCACATGCTCCGGGTACTGCTCGCCCCGGAGGTGGGCACCGAGGTACTCGCCCGCAAGGGCGCGATGGTGGCGTACCAGGGAAACGTGCAGTTCGAGGGGGCGTTCCAGAGCGCCGCCGAGATCCGCACCGGCGCGCTGACCGGCGACATGCTGGACCTGATGCGCTGCCACGGACACGGCACGGTCTACCTGGCCAACCAGGCGCAGAGCATCCACATCCTGAATCTGCACAACGAGTCGCTGATCGTCGAGGACGAGAACGTCCTGGCCCTGGACAACACGCTGAACTGGAGCGTCGTCCAGATCGACGCGGGCTACAACGTGGGCGGCATGGGCGCCTATTCGATGCAGATCGGCGGCACCGGAAAGATCGTGATCACCACGTCCGGCGCACCGCTGGTACTGCGCGCCGCCAACGATCGCGAGGTGTTCGCGGACGCCGACGCGGTGATCGCCTGGACCGCCGGCCTGCAGACCAGCCTCCAGGCGCAGACCACGTCGTCGCGGATCTGGCGGCGTCGCCGCCAGACCGGCGAGGGTTGGACGATGGCCTTCATCGGCGAGGGCTACGTGGTGGTCCAGCCCAGCGAGATCCTGCCCCCGAACGTGACCGCGATGGACGGAAACCGCTTCGTCGGCATGGGTCGGGACGGGTTCCAGAACAATACGTGGGGCGGCCCCGGCGGCCCGCACGGCGCCCCGCCCCCGCCGCCCGGTCCCGGCCCGTACGGCGGTCCCGGGCCCTACCCCCCGGGTCAACCGGGTCCGTACGGCCCGCCCGGCCCGCAGGGTCCCTACGGTCCGCCCGGGCCGTACGGACCGCCGCGCTGAGCCCACCCCGAGCCCGCGGTCGGCCGCCTCACCCACGGGCGGCCGACCCGCCCTACGCCTCCCGCGGTCGAGGCGCCCGCGCCAACTGCCGGGACTGCGCGACCAGGCGGTCCGCCGAGTCCCACACCTCGCCGTCCTCCTCCAGGTAGCCGCCGGCCAGATTGCGCGTGGTCAGCGACACCCGCAGCCACCCGGGCACCGGCCGGGCCCGCACGTGCACGGTCAGCTCCACGGTCGGCACCCAGCCACGCAGGCCCAGGTCGAACGCGGTCGGCGGAAGCGCGTCGACGGCGAGCAGCAGCGCGATCGGATCGGGCTCGCGGCCGTCCGCCAGCCGCCACCAGGCTCGCATCTCGCCACGTCCGGACGGCTTCCCGGCAAGCCAGCCGGCCGTCGCCGGGTCGAGCAGTTGCTCGGTGCGGTCCATGAACGTGGTGCGCCGAAACGGCGCCACGTCGGCAAAACTCGCGGCGCACTCCTCGGGCGAGGGCAGTCGCGGCGGCCGGGCGTCGGTCCGCACCTGCGGGTCCAACCCGGCCAGGTCGCCGTAGGAGGCGCTCACGTGCACCCGGGTCTCGCCGTCCTGCACGATCCGGGCGGTGCCGGTGCTGAGCGTGCGCCCCGCGCGCAGTATTTCCGTACGCACCTCGGCGGGTCCCGGGTGCGACGTGGTCAGGTAGTGCGCGGTGATCGTGAACGGGTCCGGGTGCGGTAGGGCGACACCGAGCGCGCGGCCGGCGAGGGCGAGCAGGTACCCGCCGTTGAGGCCCATGCCGAACGCCCAGTCCGGGGAGAGTGTGGTGTCGTAGGTGCCCGGTGCGTCCGGACGCGGGACGCACGTGGTGTCCCGATCCAGTTCGTGGCGCGGCACGGCGGCCGGCCCGGTCTCGGCGGATGCCTGGTCGGTCATGGTGACGACTCCACGGATGCTCGACTGACGAACAATCAGCTTGGCACAGTCATGGATCCGGGCCGCCGCCGCATCCTCGCGACCGGCGGCCCGACGTCGGCCCGGCCCGCACTCACAGATAGGAGCCGTCGTCCTCCCCGCCCGGGAGCCCGGGCGGCCCCACCTCGGCGTTGTTCCGCAACATCAGGGTCAGTCGGATGCCGCCCCACAACCCTTCCAGCCAGCCGATCAACTGGGCGTGCACTATCCGCAGTTCCGCCACGCTCGGCGCACCGCCGTCGGCGAAGGGGCGGGTGAGCCGCTCCAGCTCCTCGTACAGGTCGGGCGCGAGCGAGCGCCGCAGCTCGGGCAGCGAGCGCTCGTAGACGGTGCGCACCCGGTCGCGGCCGGACTCGTCCAACGGCGCGTCGCGCAGCTCCTCCAGCAGGTGGCGAATCATCTCGGCGACCCTCATCACGCGGTCGGGCGCCGGGACCAATTCGCCCAGCGGACGCTGGTCGTCCCCGTCGTGGGTGGTGATGACAACAATCGGATCAGCCATGCGCCGCGCCTACCCTGCGCCCGGGCCGGAAAACCGAGGGCGGGTTCAGCCCCGGACCCGCGAGGCGGGCGGAGCGGGCGGTCCGGGCGGTCCCGGATCGCATCCGCGCACCGGCCGAGCGTGCGGCTCGTCGGGCAGCGGATGGGCGCGCGCCTCGTCGTCCTCGATCGACGGTCCGGCCGCCGGGCGGTCGCCCCCGGGCGCCGGCGCGACCGCCGACTCCCCCGCGGGCACCGGCGCCCCGGCCGCCTGCATGTCGGCGCCGCGCTCCGCCCGGGCCCGTGCCTTGGCGCCCCGAAGCACCACGATCACGCACGCGAGGAATGCCAGGTATGCGACCACCCCCACCGACAACCAGGTCCACACAGCCCTCTCCCCACGCCGTTCGATCACCAAGAGCCATCACCCGAAATCTACCCGTGAGCGACCCTCACCCAACGCGTCTCGTGCGTCCGCCTCGTGCGGGTTCCGTGGAGATCCTGCGCAGGGAGGCCGCCCGAAGGGGCCGACCGGTCGATCGAGGACCGACGCATCGCACACCCCCGGCCGAAGGCACGCCATGACACATGCTTGCGAAAGAAGCACTCCCGATATATCGTTGAGCCATCGCGAACGATCGCGATACGCACATCGGTCGGGCCGGAGGATCACCCGGAAGGCCGAACGCGAGATCGGCGGCTCGACGAGTCGCCACTTCACAAGGAGAAAACTCATGCACCGCAGCAAAGGACGCCCCCTGTGGGGCGCAGAAGGACAGAACCGCCCGGCCTTCGGACCGTGGGGCCCGCCCGGCCCCGGCCCGTGGGGACGCGGGCACGGCCACGGTGGCCGTGGCGGACCGGAGGGGCGCGGCCGAGGCCGTGGGCGCGGTCGCGCCCGCCGCGGCGACGTGCGCGCCTCGATCCTGGCCCTGCTCACCGAACGGCCGATGCACGGCTACGAGATGATCCAGGAGATCGGCGAACGCACCGGCGGCGTGTGGAAGCCCAGCCCCGGTTCGGTCTACCCGACCCTCCAGCTCCTGGAGGACGAGGGTGTGATCGAGGGCGTCGAGGGCAGCGGCCGCAAGCTGTTCACCCTCACCGACGCCGGCCGCGAGGAGGCCGCCGCGCTCCCCGAGGGCACCAAGCCCTGGGACGAGGCCAGTCAGGGCGTCGACTTCGAGGCGGTCCACGACCTGCGCTCGGCGATGCACGGCATCGGCGACGCACTGCGCCAGTTGATGATGAACGGCACCGAGGCGCAGCGGGCCAAGGCCCTGGAGGTCGTCACCGACACGCGCAAGCGGCTCTACCTGATCCTGGCGGAAGCCGACTGATGTGGGTCGCCCGGATCACCGATCACCGGCTGCGGCTCGGCCGGCCCGTGCCGCCGCCGCACCAGCCGGTTCCGCGCAGGGCGTCCCGGTAGTCGAACCCGACTGCCGGGGCACCCTCCGCTCCGCCGTTCGAACCCGACCGTCGGGGTCTTTCCCGACCACCGGATCGAGTCCCGATCGTCCTCAGCGGGCCGAATCCCGGCCGTCCACGACGGCACGGAGCAGGTCGAGTTCGGACACCGAGCCGGGTTCGCCGCCGGTCGCGACCAATCGGTTCGCCGCGCGCTGCAACTCGGCGTTGACCGGGGTCGGCACGCCGTGCAGCCGGCCGAGCCGGACGATCTCGCCGTTGAGGTAGTCGGTCTCGATGCCGCCGGTACGGCGATACAGACTCTGCCAGGACGAGCCGCCGGGGCGCCGCTCGCCGCCCACCGGGCGCACCTGCACGAGCGGGCTCACCGGCGCGAACTCGGCGTGGATGCCGGCCGAGAAGAGCACCGTGCGGGCCTCGTCCATGGCCAGTCGGTCCAGATTCCCGCCGCGCGCGCTCGGGCCGCACAAAGCCTCGACCGCGTTGCCCAGGTTGGTCACCAGCTTGCCGTACTTGTACGCGGTGATGTCCTCGAACACGTCGGAGCCGTAGCCGGCGCCCGACAGGACACGTGACACCTGGGCCGCGAACGCGTCCCGACCGCGCGGGTGGCGGCCGATGTCGAGGACTCCGGTCACCGGCGACGAGTAGGCGTGCACGATGCCCGGTTCGAGGAAGGCGGTCGGACACGCGACCAGGACGCCGTACACGTTCGCGAACAGGCGCAGCGCGGTGTCCTCGTTGGTCACGCCGTTCTGCGCACACAGGATCGGCACGCGTGAAGGGGCGTGGCGGGCCAGCTCGCGCAGGGCGCCGGCGGTGTCCTGGGACTTCACGCACAGCACCACCGCATCGACGTCGGCCCAGTCCACGAGCGGGTCCAGCGTCGCGATGTCGGTCACCGCGTCGAGCCGCACGACATCCTCGCCGTCCGGGAATCGGACCCGCAGCCCGTGCGCACGGATGGCCTCGACATGGGCGCGCCGACCCACCAGGTGTACCCCGTGCCCCGACTGCGCGAGGCGAGCACCGAGGACGCTGCCGATTGCCCCGGCCCCCAGGACTACAAATCGCATGGCCGATCCCTCCCCGACGCGAGAGGCCATCCAAACACGTCCCGGCACCGCCGTGGGGCCCACGCGGCCGGCGGTTTCCGGCCGGCACCCGGCACGCGTGCGCGCGTGCCGGTGGGCCTGCGCGCCGCGTGGGCGCGCACGCGTGCCGAACGGCGCCGCGCGCCCCGGCCCGTCGGGTCAGCGACTCGTCGGGCCGACGCCTGTCCGGGGCGGCGCCTCGCTCAGGTCGACGCCCAGGCCGGTACGTACCCGCCGCCCCGGTGCCCCGGACCGGAGCCGCCGGACGGCGCCGGCGCGCGTCGCGCCGCGGGGACGTGCCGGATCGAGGTGTGCGGCTCGCCGTCCACGACGGTGCGCCCGCCGCGCGGTTCGAAGCCGCGACGGGTGAACCAGTCGGCGCTGCGCGCGTACACGTCGGAGATCACCGGACGCGGGCCCGCCAGAACCAGGGCATGCCGGACCAGGACGGTGGCGTGCCCCTGCCGCCGGTGCGACAACAACGTGCACACGCGGCCCATCCGCAACAGGCCGTCCCCCTCCTCGGTCAGCCGCAGCGTGGACACCGCCACGCCGTCCTGTTCCGCCCACAGGTGCGCGGTTCCGGGCTCGATGTCACGGCCGTCGGGATCGAGCCAGGGCTGTCGACGTGCGACCACGAATACCCGGCTGCGCAGCGCCAACAGCCGATACAGACTCGCGGCGTCGATTTCGCCCGCAGTTCCGTAGAAGTACGACACGTCCATATGCCGCAGGGTGGCACCGCGAACGCGCCCTCGGGTGATTTGGATCTGCCACGCGGGCAACGCGCGGATGAACTCTTGTCGTCCAACCGGCGGCGTCACGAACGGGTGCCGACCCGGTCCCGGGCGGGTACCGGGTGATCCACGTGGCAAATATCCCACTGCGTGCCGGACCCCGGGCGTGGAAGACTCGCAGCGTCGCCCGCGCACACCGTGCACCCGAGGATCGCGCGGGCGATTGCCCTGCGAGGAGGAGATATCCAGGTGAGCGTCGAAGAGTTGTCGCAGTCACAACATCGTCCGTTGCCCGAGGTGCGCCAGTCGGGGAAGCTCGCGGACGTCTGTTACGACATCCGCGGCCCGGTCCTCGACGAGGCGAAACGCCTGGAGGACGAGGGTCACCGGATCCTCAAGCTGAACATCGGCAATCCGGCGCCGTTCGGCTTCGAGGCACCCGACGAGATCCTGCACGACATGATCCGCAACCTGCCGGCCGCGCAGGGCTACTCGGACTCCAAGGGCGTGCTGTCCGCCCGCAGGGCGGTGGTGCAGCACTACCAGACGCGCGGCATCGAGGGCGTCGACGTCGACGACGTCTACCTGGGCAACGGCGTGTCCGAGCTGATCGTGATGGCTCTACAGGCGCTGTTGAACAACGGCGACGAGGTGCTCGTGCCGATGCCGGACTACCCGCTGTGGACGGCCGCGGTGAGCCTGTCCGGCGGTACCCCGGTGCACTACCTGTGCGACGAGGGCGCGGAGTGGTATCCCGACCTCGACGACATCGCGGCCAAGATCACCGACCGCACCCGCGCGATCGTGGTGATCAATCCGAACAACCCGACCGGCTCGGTCTACCCGCAGCCGATCCTGGAAGGCATCGTCGAGCTCGCTCGCCGGCACGGGCTCCTCCTCCTCGCCGACGAGATCTACGACAAGATCCTCTACGACGACGCCGTGCACATCCCGCTCGCCTCGCTCGCGCCGGACCTGCTGTGCCTGACCTTCAACGGGCTGTCCAAGGCATACCGGGTGGCCGGGTTCCGCTCCGGCTGGCTGCTGCTGTCGGGCCCCAAGCGGCACGCGGCCAACTACATCGAGGGCCTGAACATCCTGGCCAACATGCGCCTGTGCGCGAACGTGCCCTCGCAGCACGCGATCGCCACCGCCCTGGGCGGCTACCAGAGCATCAACGACCTGATCCTGCCCGGTGGCCGGCTGCACGCCCAGCGCGACGCCGCGTACGAGGCGCTGACCTCGATCCCGGGGGTGACCTGCGTCAAGCCCAAGGGTGCGCTGTACGCGTTCCCGCGGATCGACCCGGACGTGTGCAAGATCGTCGACGACGAGAAGTTCGTCTTCGACCTGCTCCAGAGCCAGCGGATCCTGGTCGTGCAGGGCACCGGATTCAACTGGCACCAGCCGGACCACTTCCGCGTCGTGACCCTCCCCCAGGTCGACGACCTGACCGACGCGATCACCCGGATCGGCGACTTCATCGGCTCCTACGGCCAGTGAGCCGGTAGCACCGCGCGGGGCCCGGCGTCGGATCGGCGCCGGGCCCCGCCCGCTCAGCCCAGGAGCGGACGCACGACCAGCTTCTTCACCCGCGGCACGACCAGCTCGCCGAACGCGGCGGTCTGCTCCAGGTACTGCGCCCGCGACGTGGCCGGCAGCGTCAGCGTCACCCCGGTCACCCCGGCCTCGGCCTGCTCGGTCAGGTCCGCGACGATCGCCTCGTGGTCGATGCCGTCGCCGTCGAACATGCTCATCCCGCGCGGCATGAAGGTGACGTCGATCGGATCGGTACGGCCCACCGAGGCCGCGTACTCGCGGGCGTAGTCCAGCCGCGCCGCCAAGTCGGCGAGCGTCTCCAGGCCCGGGGTCTTGAGGTACTTGGACGCGCCCGCCGGGGCCGGCATCGGCAGCCAGCCGTCGCACAGGTCCACCACTCGCCGGATCGCCCGCTTGCTGTTGCCGCCCACCCAGATCGGGATCCGCGGTTGGGCCGGCCGCGGGCGCATGGTGTTGCCGCCCACGCTCTCCCCGGTCCACGCCGCGCGCATCGCCCGCAGCGCGTCGTCCAGCACGTCGTTGCGGTTCGCGTAGTCGGCGCCCAGCGCGGCGAACTCGGGCTCCAGGTAGCCCGCGCCCACGCCCAGGATCACCCGACCGCCGGACAGCGCGTCCAGCGAGGAGATCATTTTCGCGGACAGATACGGATTGCGGTACGCCGGTACGAACAGGTTGGTGTGCAGCCGCAGCCCGGTGGTGGCCGCCGCCGCGAAGGACAGCGTGACCATCGGATCGAGCGTGTGGTGGCCGCCGTGGGCGAGCCACTGGTCGCCGGGGAACGGATGGTCGGTGGTGAAGACCGCGTCGAACCCGGCGGACTCGGCCGCGCGGGACATCTCCATCACGGCCTCGGCGCTGATCAGATCGGCGCCGGCCTCGACCAGGTGCGTGGGCAGTCCGAGCGAAAGGAACATGGCGGCAACGTAGCAGCGACCTGACGCATCGTCAGTAACCGCTGCCACAACGGTCATCCGCCGTAGGTGGTGGTCGGCGGCTTGGCCGGCCCGAGCGCCGCGCGCAGCCACTTGTCGTACAGCTCCTGCCACCGGTTGTTGCTCTTCAACTGCTCCAGCACGCCGTTGAGGAAGCGCACGAAGTCGGTCTGCCCCTTGGGCACCGCGATGCCCTTGACCTCCTCCACGGCGGTCGGCCCGACCACCTCCAGCCGCGGGTCCTGCTCGCGCAGGCTCTCCAGGAGCGACGCGTTGGTGTACACCGCGGCCACCCGGCCCTCCTGGAGCGCGACCAGGCAGTCGGTGCGGTCCGCGACCGCGTACACCCGGGCCTTGGACTCGGCCACCCGGCGCTCGGGCGTGGTGTTCGAGGACACGCACACGTACTTTCCGGCCAGATCGGCCAGGCTCGCCACCTTCGTCTTCCTGGGCACCAGGAAGCGCAGCGCGTCCTCCAGGTACACGCCGGAGAACTCCACCTGCTGCATTCGCTCGCAGGTTATGGTCATCGCGTCCACGACCATGTCCACCTCGCCGTTGACCAGGACGTCGATCCGGCGACCGGGCGGGATGGTCTTGAACTGGATCCGGTCGGGGTCGCCGAAGATCGCCCGAGCCACCTCCCGGGACAGGTCGATGTCGAAGCCTTCGAGTTCCTCTCTTTCCAGACTGCGCGCGGCGAACATCCGGGTGTTCTGGTCGACACCGACCACCAGCCGACCCCGGTCCTGGATCGCCCGCATCGTCGAACCGGCCGGCATCGCGCCCGCCCGGACCGGGGCGGCCGGGGTCAGGCTCCGGCTCGGGTCGCACGCCGGCGCCGGCGCCGGGGGCGCGAGCACCGGATCGGGCTTGCCGACCTCGACCGGGGTGAACCGGGCCGACGGCTCGGAGCGCGCGTCGGCGCCGCCCGACCCGCCCGTCCCGCACGCCGTCGTCAGGAGCACGAGTGTCAGGGCCGCCACTCGACGTGACGCTGCATCAAATCTTATGGGCCACACGGGATGCAGCATCGCAGGTGAGCGTTCGACAGGAACGAGGGCGTTCCCTCATCCCGACGCGCCGACCCGCCGACATCGTCCGAGGCCGCGGGCCGGATAGCGTGACCGCAGTGCGATCGCCCGCGACGCGCCCGTCGACGGAAGGACAACCACCCATGAGTCCCCAGACATTCGCCGAGCTCACCGGCCCTGCGGCAACGACGTTCGACGAGGTGCTGCGCCGCAACCCCGGCGAGCCCGAGTTCCACCAGGCGGTGCACGAGGTGTTGGAAAGCCTCGCCGCCGCGCTGATCAGGCGACCCGAACTCGCCGACGCGGCACTGCTGGAGCGGCTCGTGGAACCCGAACGCCAGGTGCTGTTCCGGGTGCCGTGGACCGACGACTCCGGTCGGGTCCGGGTCAACCGCGGCTTCCGGGTCGAGTTCAACGGCGCGCTCGGTCCGTACAAGGGCGGACTGCGCTTTCATCCCTCGGTCAACCTGAGCGTGGTCAAGTTCCTCGGCTTCGAACAGATCTTCAAGAACGCCCTGACCGGGCTGGGCATCGGCGGCGGAAAGGGCGGCTCGGACTTCGACCCGAAGGGCCGCTCGGACGCCGAGGTGATGCGCTTTTGTCAGTCGTTCATGACCGAGCTGTACCGGCACCTGGGCGAGCACACCGACGTGCCGGCGGGCGACATCGGCGTCGGCGGGCGGGAGATCGGCTACCTGTTCGGCCAGTACCGCCGGATCACCAACCGGTACGAGTCCGGCGTACTCACCGGCAAGGGGCTGGGCTGGGGCGGTTCGCAGGTGCGCACCGAGGCCACCGGCTACGGCTGTGTGTACTTCCTGGCCGAGATGTTGCGGGTGCGCGGTGACGACCTGATGGATCGCCGGGCGGTGGTCTCCGGTTCGGGCAACGTGTCGATCTTCGCCATCGAGAAGGCCCGCGAACTCGGCGCCAAGGTCGTGGCGGCCTCCGACTCGGCCGGATACATCGTCGACGACAAGGGCATCGACCTGGATCTGCTCAAGGAGATCAAGCTGGAGCGGCGCGGCCGGATCGCGGAGTACGCGGACCGGGTGCCGCACGCGCGTTACGTGTCGGGCGGCTCGGTCTGGGAGGTCCCGTGCGATGTCGCGCTGCCCTGCGCGACGCAGAACGAGCTGTCCGGTGCGGCTGCCGCGCACCTGGTCAAGCACGGTCTGATGGCGGTCGCGGAGGGCGCCAACATGCCGTGCACCCCGGACGCGGTGCACGTCTTCCGCGCGGCGGGCGTGTCGTTCGCACCGGGCAAGGCGGCGAACGCGGGTGGTGTGGCCACCTCGGCCCTGGAGATGGCGCAGAACGCGGCCCGCACGTCGTGGAGCTTCGCCGACACCGACGCCCGACTGGGTGCGATCATGCGCGACATCCACGCCACGTGCCTGGAGACGGCCGCCGAGCACGGCCACGAGGGCGACTACGTGTTGGGCGCCAACGTCGCCGGCTTCCTGCGCGTCGCCGAGGCGATGACCGCCTTCGGCGTGGTGTGACCGGGTAGTCCCGTCCCGGTGCCGCGGGCGGCACCGGCGGCACAGCCGTCGCCCGACCGGTCAGCGGTCGGGCGACGGTGCCCGGTCCACCGTCCGGCGGAACACCTGTCGCGAACCGCCCTCCGGGCCACGCTCGGCCGGCTCCGCGGCGACGAAGCCGAGCGACGCGTAGAACGCCCGGGAGCCGCCCTCGATCGCGCCCGGGTGGTCCGCCCCGAAGGTGATCAACTCGATGGTGCCCGGCCCGCGCACGTACCGACGCGTCGCCTCCGCCATCAGCGCCCGGCCCACGCCGCGGCCCCGGGCGGCCTCGGACACCACCAGCCAGTGCACGTGATGCACCGGCGGTTCGGCGCCGAACAGCAGGCCGCCGAGCAGCCCGGGCCCCGAGTCCCGCGGGACCACGAGTGCCAGGCCGGCGCCGATGTGCTCGTCCAGCGCGGTGTGGAATCCGGGCTCCTCCACCATCGGTCCGAACCAGTGCTCCACCTCGGCGGCCAGGGCCAGGAGGCCGGGCCGGTCCGCCGCCTGCGCGAGTCTGACGATCATCGGACCAGTCTGGCAGGGCCGATCGGGCGGACCGGGCCGCGGCTCGGGTCGCGGTCCGGGACGGCGGCCTCGGGTCGTGGCGCCGGCTTGGGGCTTGGGACTCGTGGCTCGCGTTCGCGGCTCGGGGCCTGTGGCTCGCTGCTCGCTGCTCGCTGACGAATGAAAATCGTTGGCCCCGTCGCCGCGCCCGCTGTTACGTTCGCCCGGTCACGTCCGCGCCGCGCGGGCGTCCACCCTCATCGGAAATCAGGTGTTGATGCCCGTGTCCGCGCCGAGCGCGCCTCACCAGACCGTGGCCGGATCCGGCGTCGGGGATCCCCCCGACCGCCGCTGATCCTCCCGGTGGCCCCGCCGGCCCGTCCGCGTTCGCCGCGGCGGGTCGAGCCGACGGCCCCTCCCGAGAGCGCTCGGCGCTTCCTTGCTGTCTTCGCTTCCGCCTCCGGCAAGGAGATTTCCGAGTGTCCACCGGCAGCCACAACTCCGGTAAGCAACACACCGTCCCACCGCGCACCGACACCTTCGACTGTGTCCGCTGCGGCCTCACCGTGACCACCGTCGACCCGGCCGGCGGCCGGCGCAACCACTGCCCGAGCTGCCTGCACTCCCGGCACGTCCTCGACCGGGTCGAGGGCGGACCGTCCGAGTGCGCGGCGCGGATGTCGCCGATCTCGATCGCGGTGCTGCGCAGCGGCGACTGGATGATCGTGCATCGATGCATCCGGTGCGACGAACTGACCTCCAATGCCATCGCTCCGGACGACAACCAGCTCATCCTGATTCGGATGGCCGTCCGGCCGCTGGCCCAACCCCCGTTCCCGCTCGAAGTGTTCGGGGAGTGGTGACGGTGGCCCGGCGCAAACCGGCGGACCGGCGCCCGCAGCGGTACAAGGACGTCACCCACGGACGGACCGGGCGCGGCGACGCCTTCCGCTGCGTCGGATGTCGGCTCGACGTGCCGTTGCTCGCGCCCGGTACGGCACATCGCAACCACTGTCCGCACTGCCTCACCAGCCTGCACCTCGATCGCCGCGTCCCGGGCGATCGGGCGGCCGACTGTCGGGGCCGAATGACCGTGCTGAGCATGTCGGTTCGGGCGGACGGCGAGTGGCAGCTGATTCATCAGTGCCAGTCCTGCGGGGCACTGGGCGCGAACCGGATCGCCGGCGACGACAATCCGCTCGCCCTGATCCGGTTGGCGATGCGCCCGCTGACCGATCCGACCCGCCCGATCCGCGCTCTGCTCACGCTGTAGCGGAGCCCGACCGGGCGACCCGGGAGGCCGGGCGCCCGGAACGGCCCCGGTGACGGACGCGCGGGCGCCGGTCGAGTCGACATCGACTCGACCGGCGCCCGAACCGGCCCGGCCACACCAAACGTGCCGGGCCGACCGCGGTCACTCCATGCCCGTCCGCCCCGGGGACCAGAAGGGCTTGGTGATCACCGAACGGCGGTCCCAGCCGTGGTCGGCGACGAGCCGGTCGCGGACCAGCTTGACCGTCTTCGCCTCGCCCGCCACATAGGCGATGCCCGTCGTCGCCGGCAGCGCCAGCCGGCCGACCGCCTCGGCCAGCGTCGCCGAGGACGCCGCCGACGCGTCTCCGCGGGTCAGCCAGGTGAGCCGCTCGGCGTGCGGCATCGGCAGCCGGTCGGCCTCGGTGGCGGTCTCGATCACCCCGTACACGTTCAGCGCCGGACCCACCGCCGCGATCATCGCGCCCAGCGCCACCGAGGCGGTCTCCTCGCCCACGAACACGTGGTAGGGCGCGTCCGGACGCAGCACGAAGCCGCCCTCGGGTCGGCCGAACCGGACCCGGTCGCCGGGTCGCGCCGCCCGACCCCACGCGGCTCCCGGCCCCGGGCCGCCGTCGTGGTCCAGCACGCACAGGTCCAGCGTCCCGGCCGCCGGGTCGTGCTCCCACACCGAGTAGGTGCGCAGCAGGTTGCCCGGGCCCTGGCGCCAACCCGCGATCGAGAGCACGTCGTTCACGTGCACCCGGACCTGTTGCCCGGGTCGGCAGGCCAGTTGGCGCAGCGAGGCGTCGCCGATCCGGATCCGCCGCATCCGGGCCGCGATCGGCTCGGTCTCCACGATCGTGCCGGTCAGGAACACCCGGTCGAGCAGCCTGCCCACCGGCCCACGTCGGCGACTCGTCGCCCCATTCATGCGGCACCGCCCGATGCGATCGGGGCGGCCGAGGCGCGCGCGCGATCCCGGTAGCCCATCGCGACCACCGCCGTGATCGCCAGCAGCAGGCCGCCGACGACCAGGAAGCCGACCGACATCGCATCGGTGAACGAGTCCACGACGCGGGCGTGTTCCGCGCCCCGGGTCCGGGCCAGTTCCACGGCCGGCTGACCGGAGAACCGGGCGGCCAGGACGGTGCCGAACACCGCGACCCCCAACGCGGCACCGACCTCGCGGGCAGCGGTGTTCAACCCCGAGCCCAACCCCGCCTGGTGGGGAGGGAGTTCGGAGACCACCCCGAAGGACAGCGCGGGCGCGCACAGACCGGTGCCCGCCGACAGGATCAGCAGGAACCCGGCGTACACCGCGTACGGCGTGTGGGCGTCCACGCTCGCCATGCACAGCAGCCCGATCCCGATCAGACTCAGCCCGAACACCACCAGCGGCCGGGTTCCGAACCGCTGTTGCGCCTTGACCGCGACCTTGGGCGCGAGTGCCATGCCGACCGTGAGCGGGATGATGGCAAATCCGGCGCGCAGCGCCGAGAAGCCCTTCACGTATTGCAGGTACTGGGCGTTGATAAAAAACAGCGCGAACAGCCCGAAGAAGCTCGCACCGATGCCGAGCACGCCGGCCCGGAGCTTGGCGGACTTGAATACCCGCGGGTCGAGCAGCGGGTGCTCGGCACGCAGCGCGTGCAGCACGAAGCCGGCCAGCAGCAGGCCGCCCAGCCCGAAGCCGCCGATCACGTGGCCGGAGCCCCAGCCGAACTCCGGGCCCTCGATGATCCCGTACAACACCGCGACCAGGCCGGTGATCAGCAGTGTGGATCCGGTCGGGTCGAGCGCCGCCGGGTGCGTGGCGGTACGCGGGGTGACCCGTTGCACGACCACGGCGAGCACCGCGGCCGACGGGACCATGATCCAGAACAGGCCCTGCCAGGGCAGGTACTCCTGGACCAGGCCGCCGCCCACGTTGCCGAGCAGACCGCCCAGGCCGACCGCGAGGGTCCAGGAAGCCATCGCCTGCGGTCGACGCTCGGCCGGGAAGACGTGCATCAGGATGGACATGGTCGCGGGCATGATCAGCGCGGCGCCCGCGCCGGAGATACCGCGACCGGCGATCAGCGTGGCCGAGTTCGTGGCGAGCGCGCTGACCGTGGCACCGGCGGCGAACACGCCGAGCCCGGCGAGCAGCGCGCCCTTGCGGCCGTAGCGGTCGCCGAGGGCGCCGGCCGGGATGAGCAGTCCGGCGAAGACGATCACGTACGCGTCGACGATCCACAGGATGCTGTCGGCGGACGGGTGCAACCGGGACGCGGCCAGTTGCGGAATGGCCAGGTTGATGGCGGCGACCATGCTCTGCGCGACCAGCACGCAGGCGCACATCGCGAGCAGCACGGCGCGCGATGCGCCGGCACGGTCGGGTTCGGGGCTGTCGGCGCGAGGCGCCGACGTGGCCCGGACAGGCGTGGACATGGATCCCCCAGGAGGAGCCGACTGACGGAAGAGGAAGGGGTGATGCGGGGAACTGCGTGTCCGGACCTCTTCACCGTAGGGTGGGACGTCGATTGACTCCAGTGCATGTTCCGCATGGGAAGGATGCGTGTGACGCAATCGGGGTTGGACCTCAATCTGCTCACCGCGCTGGACGCGCTCCTGGAGGAGTGCAGCGTCTCCGGCGCGGCGCAGCGCATGCATCTGTCCGAGCCCGCGATGAGCCGCACACTCGGCCGGATCCGCAAGGCGTTGGGCGATCCGATCCTGGTCCGGGCCGGCCGCTCGATGGTGCCCACTCCGCACGCGCTGGCCATCCGGGCCGAGGTGCGCGTCATCGTGGAACGCGCCCGCACCCTGTTCGCCGCCGCCGGCGAGGTGGATCTGCGCACCCTTTCCCGCACCTTCACCGTGCTCGCGCACGACGCCTTCACCGCGGCGTGCGCCGAGACGCTGTTCGCGCGTGCGGCGCGGGAGGCGCCGGGGGTGCGGCTGAAGTTCCTCGGGGAGGGCTACGTCGACGCTCCGGCGCTGCGTGAGGGGATCGCCGACCTGGAGGTGGGCGTGATCGACACCGTCTCGCCGGAGGTGCACACCGAGCACCTCTTCGACGACCGCATGGTCGCGTGCGTACGGGTCGGTCACCCGCTGCTGGAGGGGCGCTGCACCCCCGAGCGGTTCGCCGCCGCCGAGCATCTGATCGTCTCGCGCCGGGGCAGGCTGCACGGACCGGTCGACGCCGCGCTCGCCGAACTGGGCCTGACCCGCCGGGTGGTGGGCACCGTGCCGACCTTCCCGTCCTCACTGTTCATCCTCAGGGCGGGCGACCTGGTCGGCCTGGTCGCCGAGCAACTCACCACGATGGTCGCGGAGATGGGGTTGCGCACATTCGAGGTGCCGCTGGACCTGCCGCCGTTGCCGATGGGCCTGGCCTGGCATCCGCGCAACAACGCCGATCCCGGGCATGCGTGGCTGCGCGGGTGCCTGCGCGACGTGATGACGGGGCTGACCGAGTGAGCGCACGCGGGTCCCGCGCGGTCGGCCCTCGGGCCGCGGCGGTCCCACCCGGGTCCCGCGCGGGTCAACCCTCGAGCTTCATCAGCTCCACCCGGGTTCCGTCCGGGTCGGCCAGGAAGACCAGTTCGGTGGAGCCGGTGTCGCTGCGCAGACTGGCCCGCGTGTCGGCCAGGAGCGTGCCGCCGTACTCGACCAGGCGGGCCGCGGCGGCGTCCACGTCCTCGACGATGAAGGACAGGTGGGTCAGTCCGAGCTGGTTGCGCCGCCGCGACGGCTCGCCCAGCGGGTTCGGCGAGGCGTAGTGCAGCAGTTCCACGACCATGCCCGCCTTGGCGATCATCTGCGACACCAGGCGCACGTCGCCCTCGACCTCCAGGGTGTGCGCGACCTCGTTGCCCACGTCGTAGCGCACCACGGGGGCGAAGCCCAGGCCGTCGCAGTAGAACCGCATCGCCCGGTCCAGATCGGTGACGCACAGCCCCAGGTGGGATGCGTTGTAGCTGACGGCCTCGGACATGGTGCGGCTCCCGGCTCTACTGACGGTGTGTCAGGTCGGTTGGTGCCCGCACGCTAGCAACGGCGGGCGCAATGATCCACCGCCGTTTCCGCCGACCCGGGCGGGTGCCGAGTCGAGCGCCGTCGCGTCGCCGAAGTCCGCCCCGCGCGATCCCGACCCGCCCGGCCCGGACCCGCGCGGTCCCCGCCGCTCGGCCCCGACCCGCTCAGTCGGTGACCAGGTCTCCCTCCAGCACCGTGACCGCCCGGCCCGACAGCCGCACCCGATCGCCGACCAACTCCACGCCGACCGTGCCGCCGCGCGCGGACAGTTGCGCGCCGTTCATCCGCCTGCGGTCCAGCCGCGGCGCCCAGTACGGGCCGAGCACGCAGTGCGCCGAACCGGTGACCGGATCCTCGGCGATGCCCACCGAGGGTGCGAACACGCGCGAGACGAAGTCGGCTCGGCCCTCGCCCGCGGCGGTGACGATCAACGCCCGGTACGGCAGCGCGGCGATCATCTCCAGGTCCGGGACCACCGCCCGTACGGCCGCCTCGGACGCCACCTCCACCAGCAGGTCGTCGCCGCCCGCGGCCACCCGGATCGGCTCGACCCCCAGGGCCAGGCCCAGGTCGGCCGGTACCGGCACCTCGCGCGGCGGCAGCGCGGGGAAGTCCAGGAGCACGCCGGAGCTGTCCAGGGTCGCGGTGAGCACCCCGCTGCGGGTCGCGAAGCGGATCCGCGAAGTGCTCGCCGGACCTTGCCCGAACAGCACGTGCGCCGTCGCCAGGGTGGCGTGCCCGCACAGGTCCACCTCGGTCTGCGGGGTGAACCAGCGCAGGGCGAAGTCCGCGTCGACGCCCGCGGTGGGCACCGCGAACGCGGTCTCGGAATGCCGTAGCTCGGTCGCGACCGACTGCATCCAGGCGACGTCGTCGACATGCGCGGAGTCGGGCAGACACACCCCCGCCGGATTGCCTCGGAACGGTCGATCGGTGAACGCGTCCACGACAAAAATCCGCATGCCGGTCACGGTACCCGGCGGCGGCGGACCCGGGGGCGTACCCACGACCACCCGAACCACACGGCGCCGGCGAACGCGAGCGTACCCAGGCCCACCAGCAGCCACGGCCACCAGCTGAGGTCCACCCGTTCGTCGCCCCGGTACAGCAGGTCGTCGCCGGACACCTCCGGCCGCAGTTCGAGTCGGGTGTCCGGGAGGTGCTCCTTGAACGACTCGGCCAGCGGGGTGCGCACCTCCCCGACCACGTGCGCCTTGGCCTCGTAGTGGCCGGCGTCCTTCCACATGCCGTCGGTGCGGTGCGTGCGCGCGGCGAGGTTGACCGAGAAGTAGACGGGTCGGCCCGGCGCCAGCAGCGGCGCGCCGTCCTTGAGGCCGACCACCCCGACGCCGTCCACCCGCAGCCGGGTGACCTGGAGCGGGACCCGCGTCGTGGTCGCGACCAGCCGCAGGCACAACTCGCGGCCCGAGGACAGGTCGAGCCGGGTGTTCGGCGGCACCGGTTGGAACGTGCGGCAGTCCAGCGCGTCCGGCTGCTCGGCCGGCGGCATCAACCACGTGGCCTGCACCCCGCCGTCCTTGTCCGCCGCCACGATCCGGGCGGCGCTGCGCAGTTGCAGACCGATACGCGCCTGGGCCAGGCCGGTGCCCGGGTCGGCCGGGTTGTCCCGCAGGATGCGGGTGTCCGGCAGCACCCGCTGGAGCGCCGGTCCCGCGCCGGCGTCGCTCGCCAGGGGGATCGCGAAGCCCGTGACCGTGCGGCCCTCCTCGCCGAGCCGGTCGAAGTCCTTGCGCAGGTCCGGGCCGACCGCGTCGCGGGTCGCGTCCGAGAGCAGCAGCACCCCGTTCACCGAGTTCGGCGCGGACGTGCGCAGCACGGTCAGTGCCCGGTCGAGCGCGGCGTGCAGATCGGCGGCCTCCGCCGTTCGGCTCGGTGGCACGGTGCCCGCCGTCGGATCGCCGACCCGCGGGGCGGGCAACCGCGCGGCCATCGCGGCCGGATCGGTGACCGGCTCCAGGCCGTTGCCGTACTCGGTCGCGGTGGTGTCGAAGCTGATCAGCGAGACCCGGTCGGACGGAGTGAGCCGGCCCAGGAACGCGGTCATCGCGGTCTTGACCGCGGCGTAGCGACCGGTGCGGTTCATCGACTCCGAGGCATCCACCAGGATCACGTAGTTCGCGCCCTCGCGATCCGCGCCCAGGCTCGCGATCAGCCGCTCGGCGCCGTACGGATCGGGCGGTTCGGCGCCGATCGCCGCCGGCCGCGGGGCCGCCACCGAGTCGTGTGCGGGCACCGCGGCGCACAGCGCGATCAGGGTCAGGACCACCGCGACGGCGAGCGCACGCGGCCCTTCGCCGTGTTTGAGCGCGGCCCGCAGTTGTTTGAGGTGGCGACGGAACGCGTCGAACTCGTCCTGTTCGCGCTCGACGATCAACAGTGCGGCCTCCGGCCCCCAGCTGTGCGCGGCGATCAGGACCCGGATCGCCCGCAGTTCCTCGCGCGCCTGGGCCGGGGTCGGCCCGCGGGCGGTCAGTTCGCGTTCCAGGTGGGGCAGCAGTCGGTCCCGCTCGCGGTCGCCTGCGCCGTGCCACCAGCGACCGACCTCGTGCACGTACAGGTCGCGGCGCGCACGGGCCGGGCCGTCGACGATCTCCGCCGCCCACACTCGGGCCACCGCTTCGGCGTCCGCCCCGCGCAGCACGTCGCGGAACCAACCGCTCGCGGCGCGCGCGGCCAGTTCCGGGCGGGCCCGGGCGACCGCGGCCCACCATGCGTTGTCCAGTCCGGGCAGCTCGGCGAGGCGGGGGTCGGCGAGCACCGCGTCCGCGACCGCGGCGGTGACCGCCGGGTCGCCGGCCCGGACCAGTTCGCCGAGCAGTTCGGCGGTGACCGGCACGGCCCGCAACAGTGCGGCGACCCAGCCGGCGAACCGCCCCTCGGCGACCGGCTCCCGGCGCAGCGCCAGCAGATCCGCCGCGACGTACGGCCCGTCCGTGGGCGCGCCGCCCAGCGCGAGCCGCAGCACGTCGGCGCGTACCCGGGCGGCGACCGGGGCCTGGGCGCCCAGCGGAGTGCCCAGGAGCGCGGCCAGGCCCTGTGCGGCGGGGTCCGCGCGGCGGTCGGTGAGCGGGACCAGGGTCGGCCACAGGTCGTGCAGGACGGCGGCGATCGTGGCGGGGTCGGTATGCCCGGCCACGCGCAGCGTGAACACCGCCTCGGCGCTCGGTATCTCGGCGGTCCGCAACCGCTCGCCCACCAACAGCGCGTACGGCGCGAGCCATTCGGGCGCCCGGTCGTCCCACGGCCGGATCACCTCCAGCCACGCGCGCAGATCCGGTCCCGAGGTGTCCAGGAGTCGGCGCAGCACCACCGGGTGGTTCCACAGCGCGTCGTAGAGCGCGGGCACGTCGGTGGTCGGCGCCGGGCCCAGCAGTCGGCACAGGTCCGCGACCAGCGCCTCGGGCGAGACCGAGCCGCCGTCGACCCGGCCCACGCCGTCCGTCGCCGCGTCCGCGCCGTGCGGGGCCCGCGGTTCGGTGCCGGCGGGCGGGGTGGCGCCGGCCAGCAGCGGCGGGACCGGGCCGAGCAGGACGTGGACGAGCCGATCACCCCGGCCGGCCGCCACCGCCGTGTTCCAGCCGACCGCCAACCCGGCCGGCCGGGCCCGCAGCGCGGCGGCCATGTCCCGGGTCACCTCGTCGCCGTCCTCCGCCCGCCAGCGCTCGGCGATCGGGGCCGCCAGCGTGGTGTCCCCGCACAGCAACCGGTCCAGCATGGACGCGGGGCGGGCCTCGACCGCGGGTGCCCGCGAGGCGGGGCCGGTCGCGGCGGCGCCCACGAACTCGGCGGCCGTACGCGGCGCGTCGCCGCCCGCGCCCATCCCGGCGGCCCGGGCTCCCGCCTCGGCGAGCAGCCCGAGCAGGTGGTCCCCGGCGGCGGGCGTGCCCGGTTCGTGCAGCGTCGCGAGGGCGGCGATCAGCGGGTCGAGCCCGACCCGGCGGCGCAGCGTGGTCAGTTCGCCCAGGTAGGCACGGGCCGCGGGCAGGTCGGGTAGGTCGGGCATGCCGTCCAGGGCCACCCGCACCGTGCCGGGCGCGGGCACCCGGCCGAAGGCCAGCCGTGGTCGCAGTCGCCCGGTGGAGCCCATCGAGGTCGCGAAGCGCAGGCCGGCGCGGCAGCCGTACGGCAACAACGCGGCCACTCGGTCCAGGAGTTCCAATCGGCTCCGGGTGTCCAGGTGGTCCGCGCCGGTGATCACCACCGGGCCGGCCAGGACCGCCGCCGCCACACCCGCGAGCCATTCGAAGTCGTCCGCCCGCACGCCGACCGCGCCCGGCGAGCCGGGCAGTCGGACCCGCAGCGGTCGCTCCCGGTCGGTGGGCAGTTCGATGCCGCGAAAGGCCAGCCACAGCGCGGTGTAGCCGGCCGCGGCGGCGGCGATCTCGGCGTACGGCGCGGTGAAGTAGCGGACCCCGTCCGCATCGCGCAGGGTCATCGCGACGAACGGGTCCTCGCGTCCGGTACTGGTCAGTCCCACCCACCCGGGCGGCGCGTACTCGTCGAGGGTGGGTCGCACCAGTCGTTCGAAGTGAGCCCGCCGTTCCGGCCCCGCGCTGCACGCCGGCACCCGACCGTCGTGGTACCAGGCCCAATGCGCCCGCAACGTGCCCGCGGTCTCGCGGGGGCGGTCGTGTCGGTCGGTCGCGTCCACGTGAACCTTTCTGTGCGCGGGGTGCCGGTCGGGGTCGAGGGCCGGGGCAAGGATCGGCCCGGTCGCCGGCGGTTCGGCCGGGCGGCCGGGGGCGGCGGCGGAAGGGACAGTCGTTCCGCCGATTTCGGTTGTTCCCCGGGAACCGTCGACATGACCCCCTCGGGCCCCATGTTCTGCGGATGCACCCCGGATCCGGGCGCGACGCGCCGGCTCCCCCGTCATCCGCGCCTCGTCCTCGGTCCGTCCGCGGGCGAGGTCCGGACGCGGAACTCCCGGTTCCGCCGGGATCGGGCATGCGGCGGTCCGCGGTCCGGGTCGGGTCCACCGCGCGGGTCGCCTCGCGCGGGCGCCGATCCGGAACCCGACGGTGATCGGCTCGTGCGCACCCGTTGCGGGCACGAGGCTTGCGGGCACGAGGCGGATCGTGGTCGTGGGCTCCCGCGAACACGAAGTCGATCCGCCCCTGCCCGCCGTACGCCGATGAACCGACCGACCGACGGGGTCACCTGCGGTGCTGCCCCGATCGAGCCGTCAACCGGTGCACGCGGGTACCTGTTTGCTCAGGTCGCCGCCGCTCTCCAGGTAGATCGCGGGCACGAAACCGGTCTTGCCCTCCACGTCGATCTGCGCCCAGGTGCGACTGGAGGAGCCCGCGTAGTAGGCGATCGAGCCCTCCGCGTGGCAGTTCGCCCGGACCTCGGTGCCGGTCTTGATCTGCACGACCTTGTCCGACTGGTACGACGTGCCCTTGTACATCACCAGCCGGCCGCCGGTGTGCACGGTCGCCGCGACCGAACCGGGCCGGGGCCCGGCGGCGGTCTGCCCGGTACCGGAGGTGGCCTTGCCGGTGCCGGAGCCGGTCGGGTTCGGCGACCCCGACGAGCTCTTGCTCGAACCGGCGCCGGCCGTCTTGGTCTTCTTGTCGCTCGAACCGCCGCCGTCCACCGTGAGCAGCGCCACGAAGAAGACGATCACCAACAGGATCAGCCCGCCGACCACCATCAGGATCCGCACCGGATGCCGACTCAGCGCGTGCAGTCCGAACCGCCCGCGCGGCGGCCCGCCGATGGGCGTCGGTGTGGAGAAGAACTCCACCCGCCTCCGGTTGTCCATACGACCCCCTGCGTCCCCGCGTCGCCCGATATGCACCTGTCCGTGACGAACCCCTCTCGGAGAGGTCTGCCCACATTGACCATCAGACACCAACGACGGGTCCGAGACGTACCGACGAGTCCATAAATCGATCGCCTTCGGCGGGGCGCCGCTAGGGCGTCGGGACCCAGTCCACCCGGCCGGCGAGCAGCACGTAGCCCACGAACGCCACGATGTCTATCAGCGCGTGTGCCACCAGCAGCGGCATGACCCGGCCCCAGCGCTTGTACAGCAGACAGAACACGACGCCCATCACGACGTTCCCGAAGAACCCGCCGATGCCCTGATACAGGTGGTACGAGCCGCGCACCACCGCGCTGATCGCCACCGCCCCGACCCACGGCACCTCCAACTGGCCGAGCCGGCGCAGCAGATAGCCGAGGACGATCACCTCCTCCAGGGCCGCGTTCTGGATCGCGGACGACACCAGCACCGGGATCCGCCACCACACGTCCGGCAGCGTGGTCGGCACCACGGTCAGGTTCGCGCCCGCGGCATGCGCGCCCAGGTACAGCGCCAGCCCCGACCCGCCGATCGCCGCCGCCACGCCCGCCCCGCGGCCCAGGTCCCACCACGGCCGGGTCCGGTCGACCCCGAGCGCGCGCAACGAGCCGCCCTCGCGCATCAGCAGGTGCGCGACCAGGAACACCGGCACCAGCGCGGTGGCGATCCCGAACAGTTGCCAGGCCAGGTCCAGCCACGGCCGATCCGCCGCCCGCGAGCCGTTGAGCACGGCGGCCTTGTGTCCCAGGCCGCCGGGCGCGGTCAGCGAGCCGAGGAACGAGATCAGCGAGGAGACCCCGGAGGCGCCCAGGGACAGGGCCAGCACCAACACCACTTCCGAGCGCAGCACTCGGCGCCGGGGCACGGCGGGGGTCTCGACGGACTCGGGCTCGGTGATCACCCGCACACGTTACCGAGCGCGGATAAGCCCGCCGTCAGCCCACGGGCCACGTGTGCACGGCGTCCCCGCCGCGCATGTGCTCGGCGTAGCGCAGGGTCATCGCGCGCAGGGCCTCCAACCGGTCCATGCCCTTGGTGTCCCGATAGTGGTGGTACTGCGCGCTCTGCCAGGTGGCCCCGTTGGTGCGCAGCAGGCAGCGCTGCTCGATGATGCCCAGGTACTCGTCCCGCTCGCGCGGGTCGATCCCCCACCGGTCCAGGCCCTCGTAGGCGCGCGGCAGCAGGTCCTCCAGCACCAGTTCGGTGACCGGCACGGTGCCGTGGCCGGGCCAGTTCAGTCGTGCGTCGATGCCGTACCGGGCACCGGCGTGGAAATTCTCGGTGGCGACCTCGAACGGCATGCGTTCCCAGACCGGATGCTCGTCGTCCACCAGCGAACGCACCACGCCGTAGTAGAAGGCCGCGTTGGCCATGATGTCGACCACGGTCGGCCCGGCCGGCAACACCCGGTTCTCCACCCGCAGGTGCGGCTTGCCGCGGGCCACGTCGTAGACCGGGCGGTTCCATCGGTAGATCGTGCCGTTGTGCAGCTTGAGTTCGCGCAGGTGCGGGACGTCGCCGCGATCCAGTGCCTCGATCGGGTCCTCGTCGTCGCAGATGGGCAACAACGACGGGAAGTACTTGACGTTCTCCTCGAACAGGTCCACGACCGAGTCGATCCACCGTTCGCCGAACCAGGTCAGCGGTCGTACGCCCTGCGCGATCAGCTCCTCGGGCCGGGTGTCGCACGCCTGCTCGAACAGGATCGGGCGGGTCTCGCGCCACAGCTCGCGGCCGAACAGGAACGGTGAATTCGCCCCGATTCCGCACTGCACCCCGGTGATGGATTGCGCCGCGTTCCACAGCGGACCGAAATTCCTCGGAGTGACCTGGAGGTGGAACTGCACGGACGTACAGGCGGCCTCGGAGACAATCGTGGTGGCCGTGGTGTCGAGCCGCTCGACACCCTCGATATGCAACCGTATGTCCTCGCCTCGGGCGTTGAGGATCTGATCGTTGAGGAGGGTGTATCGGGCGTTGTCGGATATGGTCTCGAACGCCATGTGCGCATCGGTCAGGGTCGGCAGAATGCCGATCATCACGATCCGCGCTTCGAGTTCCGCGGCCTTGCGGTCGGCGTAGTCCAGGCTCGTGCGCAGTTCCTCGACCAATTCCGAGAACACCGGCCCGGTGAGCCGATGCGGCGGAATGTTGACCTCGATGTTGAACAGTCCCAGCTCGGTCTGAAAATCCGGGCTGGCGATCCGCCGCAACACCTCGGCATTGCTCATCCGAGGTCGACCCGCGGCGTCGGCCAGGTTCAGTTCGATCTCGACGCCCATGAGCTTGCGGGCGCTCTCGAACCGGTCCTCGTCCAGCATGCGTTGCAGCGTTTCCAGACAGCGGCGCAACTTGTGCCGGTATCGCTGCCGATCGGATCGGCAGAACTCGGTGACCTCGACCTTTTCGCCCATGAATGCCCCTCCCTCGTGAACCCGGCTCCCGCGGAGCCGGTCGAGTGGTCGCAATCCGGTACCTGTCGGATCGGGACGACCTGATCGTTCCCGCCGACGTTCTCCCAAACCGATGCATCGGGCCGACATTGGGAACATTACCGATCGACCGTGACGAATCACAGGGGAACCGCAGGGCCGGCAAACACGTCACTGATCACATCGAGAGCGCACCTGCCGGCCGATCTTCAAGGCTTGCCGGAGATCACCTAGGGTGTGCTCTTGCCGTGACGGGCGTAGCGAGATTCGTGGGGGTTGCCGTGCGGGAGTTGGTTCGGGCGATGCCCATACAGGGACTGCGTTTCCAGATCGTGGTCACAACGATCTCGATACTCGTCTGCGCTGCCCTGATCTGGAATGTCGGCAATGCCGGCCGATGGTCGGAGGCGGCCGCTTCGCCGCAGGCCGCGAAAGCGCCCAAGGAGATACAGGCCCCGCCGCTGCCGCCGGGCAACCCCAACGCCCGGGAGCCGGCCACCCCGCCCGCCGCGCCGCCGCCGCCGGTGGATCCCACCCTGGTGTCCAAGGTCAAGGGCGAGGGCAAGCTGGTCGCGCTGACCCTGGACGACGGGCCGTGGCCGGAGTGGACCGACAAGGCCCTCGGGCTGCTCGCCCAGTACGACGTCAAGGCCACCTTCTGCATGGTGGGCCAGCAGGCGAAGGACCATCCCGACCTGGTCCGCAAGGTGGTCGCCGCCGGCCACGGGCTGTGCAACCACACCATGACGCACGACATCAACCTCAAGAAGCGCACGCCGGACGAGATACACGGCCAGATGCAGCAGACCCTGGAGTGGATCCACAAGGCGTCCCCGGGCACTCCCGTGCGCTGGTTCCGCGCGCCGGGCGGCAACTGGTCCGACGAGGTGCGTCAGACCGCCGCGTCACTGGGCATGGGCTCGTTGCACTGGACGGTGGACACCAACGACTGGCAGAAGCCGGGCGTGGACAAGATGCTCCAGAACGTGCACGGCCAACTGGGCCCGCGCGGCGTGATCCTGTGCCACGACGGCGGCGGCGAACGCAGCCAGACGATCGCCATGCTGGAGCGAATAATCCCCGAACTCAAGTCCGCCGGCTACACCTTCGTCATCCCGTAACCACCCGCCCCACAACGGCAACCTCCACACCCACCCAAGCCGAATCCAGCCCGTCCGGCGCTTGAGGACAACGCCCGACCCACCGAACGCACAACGGCAACCTCCAGCGCCCGGCCCGGCCCCGCAAGCCCCGCGCGCACCCCGCGCACGAGTGCATAGGCCGCCCGCCCACCGGGCATGTGTGCCAGGCCCGCTCACCGCGCCAACCGGGAGGCCGCCCGATCGACGCCGCTTTGGCCATCGTGCTGCTCGTGCTGCTGATCGCCGGCAACGGCATGTTCGTCGCCGCCGAGTTCTCCCTGGTCACCGTCGAGCGCGGCGAGGTGGCGGCCCGGGCCGAGGCCGGCGATCGGGGCGCGGGCCGGGTCCTGAGCGCGCTGCGCACCCTGTCCTTCCAACTGTCCGGCGCCCAGTTGGGCATCACGCTGACCTCGCTGATCGCCGGCTACCTTGCCGAGGCGGCCTTCCGGCTGCCCAGGTTCGCCGCCCTGGTCCTGGCCTCCGGGTTGCAGATGGTGCTGGGCGAACTCGTCCCCAAGAACGCCGCGATCGCCCGCCCGCTGGGCGTCGCCCGCGTCGCGGGCCCGTTCCAGGTCGGCTTCTCCCGGCTGTTCCGGCCGCTGATCGTGTTCCTCAACGGCTCGGCCAACTTCTTCGTGCGCAAGCTCGGCATCGAGCCGCAGGAGGAGTTGGGCTCCGCCCGCTCGCCCGACGAACTGGCCCAACTGGTCCGGCACTCCGCCCGTGCGGGAGCGTTGCCCGCGGGCACCGCCCGGGTGCTGCACCGGGCGCTGCGCTTCGCCGACAAGCAGGCCGCCGAGGCGATGACCCCGCGCACCGAACTGGTCACCCTGCCCGCGACCGCGTCGGTGAGCGAACTGATGGACACCGCCCGCGCGTGCGGCCACAGCCGGATCCCGGTCCGCGGCCAGGATCTGGACGAGATCGTCGGCGTGGCGGTGCTGCGCGACGCGCTGCACGTGCCGGCCGCCGAACGGGCGCGCACCCCGCTCGCCCGGATCGCCCGCGCCCCGGTCCTGGTGCCGACCTCGCTCGACCTCAAGCGGGCGGTCGAACGACTGCGCGAGGGCCGGACCCAGTTGGCGATCGTGGTGGACGAGTACGGCGGCACCGCGGGTGTGCTCACCGCCGAGGACCTCGCCGAGGAGTTGGTGGGCGATCTGGCCGACGAGCACGACCCGGCGGACGAGCCGGACGCGCCGCCGCAACGGCTGCCGAGCGCGCGCGTGTTGCGGTTGTCCGGCCTGCTGCGCGCGGACGAGGTCGAGGAGGCCAGCGGCTGGCGGCTGCCGGACGGCGACTACAACACGCTGGCCGGGCTGATCCTGGCCCGGCTGGGTCGGCTGCCCGCGGTCGGCGACCACGTGGAGGTGGACGGCCGGCGGCTGACCGTGGTGGCGATGGACCGGCACCGGATCGACGAGGTCGAGCTGCGGATGGAGGCCGACTCCTGATGGGCGACTTCCTGCTCTCGCTGGTCCTGCTCGCGGCCAACGCCTTCTTCGTCGGCGCCGAGTTCTCGGTGATCTCGGCCCGGCGCACCCGGATCGCGCCGCAGGCCGAGGCGGGCTCGCGCCGGGCGGCCATGGTGCTCACCGCGATGGGCCGGCTGTCCACCATGCTCGCCGCCGCCCAACTGGGCATCACCGTGGCCTCGCTCGGCCTGGGCGCGGTCGCCGAACCCGCGCTGGCGCACGCCGTGGCCGCTCCGATCGAGGCGATCGGGCTGCCCGCCGGGGCGGTGCACCCGATCGCGTTCGTGCTCGCGCTGGCGGTGGTGGTGTTCTGCCACATGGTGCTCGGCGAGATGGTGCCCAAGAACATCGCCCTGGCCGGGCCGGAGGAATGCGCGCTGTGGCTGACCCCGCCGCTGTTGCTCTTCGCCCGGCTGACCGCGCCGATCCTGTGGCTGCTCAACCACGTGGCCAACCTGTTCCTGCGCGCCTTTCGGGTGCGGCCGGTGGACGAGGTGCGCAGCGTGTACACCGCCGAGGAACTCCCGGCGCTGCTCGCCGAGTCGCGCGAGCACGACCTGCTGGACGTACGCGAGCACGACCGGCTGGCCGGCGCACTGGCGCTGCACTCCAGCCCCGCGGCCTCGGTGATGCGGCCGTGGACCGACGTGGTGGCGCTGCCCGGACCGGTCTCGGCGGCAGCCCTGGAGGAGGCCGCGGTGCGCACCGGCCTGTCCCGCTTCCCGGTCCTGGACGCGGCCGACCGGCCGGTGGGCTACGTACACGTGCTCGACGTGCTGGCTCCCGAGGCGGACGGTGCGGTACCGGTCTACCCCCTCGTCACGGTCGGCCCGGATGCCACGCTCACCGCCCTGTTGGCCCGCATGCGCGGCTCCCGCTCCCATCTGGCCCTGGTCGGCGAACCGGACACGGTGCCGCTCGGCCTGGTCACCCTCGACGACGTGATGTCCTCGCTGTTCCCCTGATCGAGATCGTTCCAAAAGGTCTTCAAACGGGTGTCAGTTCGCAATACACCGTTACTTTTCGGAGCCGTTTCGGTACAATGCGCTGACCGGCCCTGCCGGGTCCCTCCGTACGCCGCCGGGTCGTCCCCCGGCCGGATACCCGGTTCCCCACAGCACAGCGCCGCTTTCCCCTCCCCGGATTCTCCGGATTTTTGGACTCTGCATCGAAATGAGGCGGTCTCATGGTCCTGCGTGTGCCCGAGGCTCCCGAGTCGGCCCGCCGAGCGGCCCGAGCCGTGCTTGAATCCCGCGCGTTGCTCCCCGCCGACTGCCGCGCCGATCAAGCCGCGCTCACAGCCGGATTCCCGCACCGCGTCTTCGAGATCGACCTGCTCGACCTGGTCGCGGATCAGGGCGTACGCAGCGCCCGCCCGGTGGGTTGGCGCTGGCTCATGTGGTCCGGCGACGTGGTCGTCGGCGGCATCGAGGTGCGCCCCGGCCCGACCGGTCACGGCGTCGGTCGATTCGTCGAGGGACCGTTCACCGTGGCCACCGCACCGGCCGCCGCCGCGGCCCGGGCGCTTCCGCAGACCCTGCTCCGCCGCGACGAGGCGCGCCTGCTGAACGTGCCCGGGATGTACATGGTCGCGCTGTGGTTGGCCGACGAGGCGGGCGGTGTGGACCTGCTGATCCCGCTCTCGCCGGCGCCGTGCGGCGTGCAGGCGCTGCGCAGCTACACCGCGGCGGAACTGGCCGCGGTGCTGGCCGCGCGCACCCGCCGGCCGGCCGCCGTGGGGGCTCCGGACAGCTGATCACACCCGACCGTTCACACGTGTGGTCACATCTTGGGCGCAGTCGGGTGAGAACTGCGAGAAGTCCTGCGCGCGGGCCTTCGGAGGCGGACACTGTGAGCTGCCGGGCAAGGCTGCCCGACGCGCTCCGCGCAGACACCGAGAAGGTACGAGGATGTGCCAGCACCGACCGCATTGCCCACCGGCGGACAGCCCCGATCGTGAGGCCGCCGCCGTTGTGGCCGCTCATTTCGAACAGGGATGGAGCCTGCTGTGCAACGGCGTCGTCCTGTTCGAGGACACGGGCGAACTGCTGCCGGACGGACGCACCATCGCCCCGCACCGGCCCCGAGTGGGGTTGGTTTCGGCGGCCTGATCCGTTCGCACGGCCCAACGAGCCGGAGGTCACCTCGGAACGACCTCCGGCTCTTGCCTGCCCGGGGCCGGTCGGGCCGCCTTCCCGATACAGTCCGAGCGGCAACATGCGATCTGCGGCGACACGATGTCGGGCGCGACGACGACTGGGAGTTCCATCCCCATGGGCACTGGCGGCACCCCTCGGCCCGGTCGCCCGCGTGATCCACGCACCGACGAACTGATCCTGGCCGCGGCCCGCGAGCTGGTCGCCGAGCAGGGCTACAACCGGGTCAGCATCGACGCCGTCGCCCGCCGGGCGGGCGTGACCAGGCCGACCGTGTACCGCCGCTGGCCCTCGAAGGCGCACCTGGTGCACGAGGCGGTCTACCCGGCCCGCGAGATGAGCTTTCGGCCGCTGCCGCACGAGGACTTCGCGACCGGCGTACTGCGCTTCGCCGAGGCCGCGCTGGAGTCGTTCCGTCGCCCGGAGACCGCGGCCGCGGTGCCGGGGCTGCTCGCCGAGTACCGCGACCAGCCCGAGCTCAAGGAACTGCTCGTGGCCCGGATGGATCCGGTCCGGGCGATCTTCCGGGCGTTCGTGGCGGACGCGGTCGCGCGCGGCCAGGCCCGCCCGGACGTGGACGCCGACCTGCTCTTCGAATCGCTCAGCGGCGCGTTGATGTTCGGCGTCCTGGGCAGCGACCTGGCCGCCAAACCGGGGTTCGCCGCGTCGGTGGCCCACCTGCTGACCCACGGCGCGGCCCGCCCCTGATCGCTTCGCCCGCGGTCGGGACGTCCACGATCGAGAGCGGGCCGCGCCCGGTTCGGGTCAGTTGTTGCCGTACGCCTCGATCGGCGGGCACGAGCAGACCAGGTTGCGGTCGCCCTGGGCGCCGTCGATCCGGCGCACCGGCGGCCAGTACTTCTCGGCCGGCACCACACCGGCCGGGAAGACCGCCTCCGCCCGGGTGTAGGCGTGCGTCCACTCGCCGGCGAGCAGCTCGGCGGTGTGCGGCGCGTTGCCGAGCGGGTTGTCGTCGGCGGGCAGCTCACCCGACGCGACCCGGTCGATCTCGCCCTTGATCGCGATCATCGCGTCGCAGAACCGGTCGATCTCGTGCAGGTTCTCGCTCTCCGTCGGCTCGATCATCAGCGTGCCGGGCACCGGGAACGACATGGTCGGCGCGTGGAACCCGTAGTCGATCAGCCGCTTGGCGACGTCGTCGACGCTGACCCCGGCGGTCTTGGTGATCCCCCGCACGTCGATGATGCACTCGTGCGCGACCAGGCCGTTCGGGCCGGTGTAGAGCACCGGGAAGTGCGGTGCGAGCCGCTTGGCGATGTAGTTGGCGCCCAGCACCGCGACCTGGGTGGCCTCCTTGAGCCCGTCCGGGCCCATCAGCCGCAGGTACGTCCACGGGATCGGCAGGATCGCCGCCGAGCCCCACGGAGCGGCCGAGATCGGCCCCACGCCGGTCTCCGGGCCCGCGGTGGGCTGGAGCGGGTGGTTGGGCAGGTACGGCGCCAGGTGCGCGCGCACCGCGACCGGGCCCACGCCCGGACCGCCGCCGCCGTGCGGGATGCAGAAAGTCTTGTGCAGGTTCAGGTGCGATACGTCGGCGCCGATCGCGCCGCCCGGCTGGGCCAGCCCGACCAGCGCGTTCAGGTTCGCGCCGTCCACGTAGACCTGGCCGCCGGCCTCGTGGACGGCCGCACACACCTGCTCGATGCCCTCCTCGAACACGCCGTGCGTGGACGGGTAGGTCACCATCAGCACCGCGAGCGTGTCCCGGTGCCGCTCGATCTTGTCGTGCAGGTCGGCCAGGTCCACGTCGCCGTTCTCGCCGGTCTTGACCACCACGACGCGCATGCCCGCCATCACCGCGCTGGCCGCGTTCGTGCCGTGCGCGGAGGAGGGGATCAGGCACACGTCGCGGCCGGTGTCGCCGTTGGCCCGGTGGTAGGCGCGCACCGCGAGCAGGCCCGCCAACTCGCCCTGCGAGCCGGCGTTGGGCTGGAGCGAGACCTTGGCGTAGCCGGTGATCCGGGCCAGCGAGTCGGCCAGGCCGTCGATCAGCTCCAGGTATCCCGCGGCCTGCTCCACCGGCGCGAACGGGTGCAGGTTCGCGAACTCGGGCCAGGTGATCGGTTCCATCTCGACCGTGGCGTTGAGCTTCATCGTGCACGAGCCGAGCGGGATCATGCCCCGGTCGAGTGCGTAGTCCTTGTCCGCCAGCCGCTTGAGGTAGCGCAGCATGTCGGTCTCGGAGCGGTGCGTGTGGAAGACCGGGTGGGTCAGGAACTCGGTGTCGCGCAGCAGCGGCTGCGGCAGCGCGTCGGCGGTGTCCGCGTCCAGCGCGGCCACGTCGCCGGTGACCCCGAACGCTCCCCAGACCGCCTCGACGTGCGCCCGCAGGGTGGTCTCGTCGCAGGTGATCCCCACGTGGTCGGCGTCCACGGGACGCAGGTTGATCCCGGCCGCGCGGGCGGCGGCGAGCACCTGCGCGGCCCGACCCGGCACGCGCACGGTGATCGTGTCGAAGAAGTCGCCGTGCACGACCTCGACGCCGCCCGCCCGCAGCCCGGCCGCGAGCACGGCCGTGTAGCGGTGGGTGCGGCGGGCGATCGAGGTGAGCCCGTCCGGCCCGTGGTAGACCGCGTACATCCCGGCCATCACGGCCAGCAGGACCTGCGCGGTGCAGATGTTGCTGGTCGCCTTCTCCCGGCGGATGTGCTGTTCGCGGGTCTGTAGCGCGAGCCGGTAGGCGGGCGCGCCGTCGGCGTCCACGGACACCCCGACCAGCCGGCCCGGCATGCTGCGGGTGAGCTTCTCGCGGACCGCCATGTATCCGGCGTGCGGACCGCCGAAGGCCATCGGCACGCCGAACCGCTGAGTGGTGCCGACCGCGATGTCGGCGCCCATCGCGCCCGGCGCACGCAGCACGGTGAGCGCGAGCAGGTCGGCAGCGACCGCCACCAGCGCGCCCTGTGCGTGCGCCGCCTCGATCACCGGGGTCAGGTCGCGGACCCGGCCGTCGGCGCCGGGGTATTGGAGCAGCACGCCGAAGCAGCCGCCCTCGGGCAATCCGTCGGTGGTGTCGGCGACCACGACCTCGATGCCCAGCGCCTGCGCCCGCGTGCGCACCACGGCGACGGTCTGCGGCAGGGTGGCCGCGTCCACGACGAACACGTCGCTCTTGGCCCGACCGGCCCGTCGGGCCAGGGTCATCGCCTCGGCGGCGGCGGTGGCCTCGTCGAGCAGCGAGGCGCCGGCCACGTCCAGGCCGGTCAGGTCGGTGACCACGGTCTGGAAGTTGAGCAGCGCCTCCAGCCGGCCCTGCGAGATCTCCGGCTGGTAGGGCGTGTAGGCCGTGTACCAGGCGGGGTTCTCCAGCACGTTCCGGGTGATCACCGGCGGGGTGAAGGTGCCGTGGTAGCCGAGCCCGATCATCGAGGTCAGCACGGTGTTGCGGGAGGCCAGCTCGCGCAGTTCGGCGAGCACCTCGGCCTCGGAGCGCGCGGCGGGCAGTTCGAAGCCCTCCAGCGCGCGGATCGCGGCGGGCACCGCCGCGTCGGTCAACTCGTCCAGGGATCCGTAACCGATCGCGGCGAGCATCTTCGCCTGCTCGTCGGCGTCCGGACCGATGTGCCGGCCGGTGAACGGCGACGCGGCCTCCAGGCCGGTCAACGAGCCGGGACCGGAGGGGAGTACGGCGTGAGCACGCGTCGGGGCAGGGGTGCGCGGGGTCATCGCGAAAGGCCTCCTGGATCGCTCCTGGACGGACACGCGGGTCGCGCGCCCACCGGCCTCCCCCTCTGTCATCTGTACCTGAGAGCTTCACCGCGCCCGGGGCACCGGTCGAACCGGTTCCCACGGGCGCGATTTGCACCGTCGGCGAGGATCCGACCCGACTCGGCGAGCCACGTGCGGATCCTGCTTTCCAGAGTGCCCACGACCACGCGGTACGGGTGCCTGAGAGATTCCGGGGAGGAGTTGCTCCTTCGGCGCCCCGTGTACACGACACGAGGACTCTCCCGCGCGAACGTAATGGGCGACCTCAACGGTATCAGCGTGACCCTCGAAAGGGCCCGCGCACTAGGCGTAGGTCACAGTGGTCGTGGTGTAACCCAGGGATCGCATCATCCCCTGGAGCATGTTGGTGGTGTTGCGCTCGGCGCGCTCCAGCAGTCCGGCGGTCTTCGCCGCGTCGTCGATCTTCTTGGTCGCCAGCACGTAGAGCTGCTGCTGGTCGGCGGGATTGCCGGAGAAGAAGTCGCCGAGGCGGTCGAACAGGCCCCGGTCCTGGGCGATCACGTGGCTGTTCTTCTGGTCGAGCGCCGCGGGCGCGAGCCGCGCGTGCGGGAGCTTGATGGTCACGCTCTTGTTGTCCGGCGAGGTCTGGATCGCGTCCTGGCCGATCCCGCCGAACTCCACGAAGCCGCCGACCTGGCCGACCCCGATGAACAGCGTGCGCTGGCCGCGGACGGCGTCCGGAAGGAACTTGGCGTCCTTCTCCAGGTCCACGACGACCTGGAAGGTGCCGCTGACCGCCTCGTAGCGGCTGAGATCCTGCACGGCCTTGAGCATCACCGGTCCGCTGTGGTCCTTGGTGGTCTCGCCGAACGGGTTGAACTTGCCCGGCAACAGATTGACCAGCCCGACCAGCACCAGGGCCAGCACGATGAAGCCGACCAGGAGTGTGACCAGGAAGGCGGGCAGGCCGAGCCTGCGGCGAACCGATCGGAAGGCACCCTGCCCTCGCGCCGGCCGCTCTTTGACATCAGTCATGGTGGGGACACCCCCGAGGAGTCGTGTGACCCGCGCCTGCCCCGGATCCCGGCGGCTATCCCCGGTCGGCGGCGGGTAGCGGAATCGGTTCCCCCGGTCGCAGCGCCGGATCGGTGATCACGAACGTGCGCACCCGGCCCGGCCGACCGCCCGGCACCTCGAACCGCACGGTGACCCGACCGACGCCGCTGCCCTGCACCCAGCCGGGTCCGAACTCCTCGTGCACCACGTCCTGGCCCGGCGACCAGGAGACCCGCTCCGGGACGGCCTCGACGAGCGGCTCCGCGTCGCCCTCCGGGTCATCCTCGATCGGCTCGCCGGCCCCGGGCTCGGCCGCGCCGAACAGGTCCTGCTGGGCGAAATCGGCCAGGCCGCTCACGCCCACCCCGAGCAGCCGCACGCCGCCCGTGACGTCCACCTGCGCGGCCAGTCGGCGGATCGTCTCGCGCACCACGCCCGGATCGTCGGTGGGCCCGCGCAGCGTCTCCGAGCGGGTCAGCGTGCTGAAGTCGTAGCGGCGCAGCTTGAGCACGATCGTGCGCCCGGAGCGCCCGGCGGCGCGCAGCCGCTCCACGCACCGGATCGAGAGCCGGTCCAGCTCCCGCGTGATGCGCTCGCGGTCCACCAGGTCGGTGGCGAAGGTGTCCTCCACCGACACCGACTTGGCGTCCCGGTCGGCGACCACCGGGCGGGCGTCCAGCCCGGCGGCCAGCACATGCAGGCCGTGGCCGTGTGCCTGGCCCAGCAGTCGGACCAGTTCGCTCTCGTCGACGGCGGCCAGATCGGCCACGGTGTCCAGACCGGCCCGGCGCAGCACGTCGCCGGTGGCCGGGCCGACCCCGGGCAGTGCGCGCACCGGCAGCGGGTCCAGCATCGCCCGCTCGGCGCCGGGTGCCACCACGCACAGCCCGTCCGGCTTGTCCGCCTCGGACGCGATCTTGGCCAGCAGCTTGGAGGTGGCCGCGCCGACCGAGCAGGTCAGCCCGGTGGCCGCGTGGATGTCCGCGCGCAGGCGTACGGCGATCTCGGTGACCCGTTCGGTGTCCAGCGTGCCGCCGTGCGGGCCCGCCTCCAGGTCGACGAACGCCTCGTCCAGGCTGAGCGGCTCCACCAGCGGGGACAGCCGGTGCAGCAGTTCCATCACGGTGTCGCTGACCTGGCGGTACAGCGCGAAGCGCGGGCTGAGGAAGGCGGCGTTGGGGCAGCGTCGGCGGGCCTCGCCGATCGACATCGCCGAGCGCACGCCGAACACGCGGGCCTCGTACGAGGCGGTGGCCACCACGCCGCGCGCGCCGATGCCGCCGACGATCACCGCCTTGCCGGCCAGGCTGGGCTTCGCCACCTGCTCGACCGACGCGTAGAACGCGTCCATGTCGAGGTGAAGGATGCCCGGGGCCTGTCTCACACCGCGCAATGATGACGCACGGAACCGACATCCGGGTGCGTTCGCGCGCTCAGTCGCCCAGGGCGCGGCGGATCTCGTCGTTCTTCGGGTCGCGGGCGCGTGGATCGGGTTTGAGCACGATTTGACCGGTCGCCTTGAACGCGGCGAGCACCTCGCGCCCGGTGCCGTACACGGTGGGCCCGATGTGGCCCCACGTGAAGGACTCGTCCGGGACGCCGTACGCGGATATCCCGGCGGCCCGGCACAGTCCGAGCGCACGCCGCAGATGGAAGCTCTGCGTGACCACGATGACCCGGTCGATCCCGTAGACGCGCTTCGCCCGGATGCAGGATTCCCAGGTGGAGAATCCCGATTCGTCGGTCACGATCCGATGTCGCGGTATCCCCCGGTCCACGAGGTAGCGCCGCATCACCCCGGTCTCGTCGTAGCGGTTGCCGCCGCCGTCGCCGCTGACCAGGATCACCCGGGTCCGGCCGGCCCGGTACAAACCCAGGGCCACGTCCAGTCGGCGGGCCAGCAGATCGGACGGCCGGTCCCCGTGCACGCCCGCGCCGAGCACCATCGTGACGTCCTGATACGGCACGTCGGCGGGCGAGCGGACCCGGTTCCCGGCGTACAGGTGCAGCCCCGTGATCGGGGCCAGCCCGGCCACGGTGAGCAGGACGGCGGCCTGATAACCGCGTCGTTGGGCTCGCCGCGAGCGCGGCAGGGTCGGCCGGCGAATGATCACGTCCATGGGGACGTTCCTGCCCGTCGGCCCGGTTCCCATCCGCCGCGGGCGGCTCAGACCGCCTTGTCGCGCCGCCTGCGCGCCAACTCGTCACCCGGATGGACCTGCGTGATCGTCTCTCCGGTGCCGGTGTGCTCGCCCTGGAGTTGTGCGAGCGAGCCCTCGACCTCGCGCCAGACCGCCCCCACGGCGATCCCGAAGACCCCCTGGCCGCCCTGGACCAGATCGATGACCTCGTCGTACGACGTGCACTCGTACACACTGGCGCCGTCGCTCATCAGCGTCATCCCGGCCAGGTCGCCGATCCCGCGACCGCGCAGGTGGGCCACCGCGATCCGGATGTTCTGCAGCGAGACTCCGGTGTCCAGGAGCCGCTTGACGATCTTGAGCACCAGGATGTCGCGGAAGCCGTACAGACGTTGGGTGCCCGAGCCGTGGGCCGGGCGGACCGTGGGCTCGACCAGGCCGGTGCGCGCCCAGTAGTCGAGTTGGCGGTAGGTGATGCCGGCCGCCGCGCATGCCGTCGGGCCGCGGTAGCCGACGTCCTCCGACGGCGTGCCGGCCGGCGAGACGTCCTGCCGCCGGGGGCCCGCACCGGGATCGGTCGCCGGCAGAGGACGTGCCGTGCGGGCGCGTTCCGCCGCCGTGATGTCGCCGGTGCTGCTCACGCCGACCTCCCTTTCGTCTCCCCGCGCCCGAGTACGGCGCGGCGAGTCTCTTCAGTCCCGGGCCGCAGGCGGCGAGGTGCAACGCGCAGGGGTCATCCCGGAACTGTCGTTTTCGACGGTAGGCAGTCACCAACAGCGCGTCAACGACCGGGCCGTTCGGCACGCCGAGTGACGCTCCTCGCACGAGTGGTTTGAACCCCTGTGCCAGGGGTAGGTCTGGCCGCTTTGCCACTGATCGAAACGGATCGAGCCGGACCGGCTTCGACCGCAGGTGCGTCGGGGTCCGCGTCGCGGCCGGCCGGCCCGGTGCGCGTCCGCGGCCGCCGACCGGCCGACCGGTACCGGGACGCAAAAACCGCCGACCGGTACCCCTCGCCGAGGACGGCGGGCAGGGACGGTCGGCGGCTTCGGACGCGCACCGGGCCGGGCGGGCCGACTACTGGCTCGTGGTGCCGAAGTCCTCGGGCGAGATGTCGTTCAGGAACTCCCTGAACTTCTCGATCTCGTCCTCCTGCTCGTTGGGGATCACGATGCCCGCCTCGTCCAGGACCGCGTCGCTGCCGACGATCGACGTCCCGGTCCGCAGCGCGAGCGCGATCGCATCCGACGGGCGCGCGCTGACCTCCACGCCGCCGGAGAAGACCAGCTCGGCGTAGAAAACGCCCTCGCGCAGGTCGGTGATCCGGATCTGGGTCAATTCCTGTCCCAGCGCCTCCAGCACGTCCCGGAAGAGATCGTGCGTCAGAGGACGCGCGGGTACCACGCCCTGTTGGGCGAACGCGATGGCCGTCGCCTCTACCGGGCCGATCCAGATGGGGAGATAACGATCGCCCCCCGTCTCCCGTAGGAGCACGATCGGCTGGTTAGAGGGCATCTCCACCCGGACGCCCACAACCTCTAGCTCGTTCACATCGCCACACTAGCGCGCCGGGCTGTCGGTCACCGATCCCCGGGGGCCGAATAGGTCGGGGATTCGTCGTTTTTTCTTCGTGGGGCGGAATGTCGACCCCGACACAGCACACCGGTCGACCCCGGCACGCCGCACCGTCGGGACCGGCGCCGGGCGGATGCCGGCCCGCTCAGCGGCCCAGCCGGGGCGCGAGCGCGGTGGTGACCAGGACGGTGTGCAGTCGCGAGGTGAGCGCGAGCAGGTCGCGCACGGTCTCCTCGGCGCCCGCCTTGGCCCGCGCGCCCCGGCGGTGCAGGAGCGGCGCGACGATCTGTTCGACCAGCGCGGCCTCGCGGTCCGCGGCGGCCTTGGTCTGCCGCAGGTGCCGCGGTTCGACGCCGTAGCGGCCCAGCGCGGCCACCAGGCGGGCCACCACGAGCGCGTCGCCGTCGTAGACCACCGCGTGCTCGGCCTCGGTGCCGCCGGGCCGCGGACGGTGCGGCTGGATCAGGCCGAACTCCTCCAGCCGGGCCAGGTCCACGTCCTGGATGCCGGCCGCGGCGATCAGGCCCGGCCGGTCGAGCAGCACCGTGGTGCCGTCCCGACCGGCCGACCCCGGATCGCCGTCGGCGTCCTCGGAGCGCTCGGATTCGGCCGGGGTCGGGCCGGCCGGTTCGAGTCCGCGATCCATCGCGTCCAGTTGATCCTTGATCACCCGGAGCGGCAGATAGCGGTCGCGCTGCACGCGCAGCACGTAGCGCAGACGTTCGATGTCGGCGGCGCCGAACTTGCGATAGCCCGACGGGCTCCGCTGCGGCTCGATGAGCCCCTCCGCCTCGAGGAACCGGATCTTGGAGATGCTGATGTCCGGAAACTCGGGACGCAGCAGGGTCAACACCCCGCCGATGCTCAAGGAGACCGATCCGGCCGCCGCCGGACTCACCCGATCTGCCCTTGCCGACTGGGGAAGAAGACCAGTCGGTACTTGCCGATCTGCACCTCGTCGCCCGGTGTCAGCGGGACCTCGTCGATCCGCTCGCGACCCACGTAGGTGCCGTTCAGGCTGCCCACGTCGGCGACCGCGAAGCCGCCGGCGGTGCGACGGAACTCGGCGTGCTTGCGCGAGACCGTCACGTCGTCGAGGAAGATGTCGCTCTGCGGATGCCGACCGGCCGTGGTGCGGTCCGAGTCGAGCAGGAAGCGGCTGCCCGAGTTGGGGCCCCGGCGCACCACGAGCAACGCGGTACCCGGCGGAAGCGCGTCCACCGCGGCCTGCGCCTCGGGGGTGAGGATCTCGCGGGGCGCGGGTTCCGCGTCCAGCGCCTCGATGCCGCTGATCGAGATGGTCGAGGTCTGCTCGGACGCACGCTCGGCACCCGCACCCAGGCGTGCGCCGCAGTTGGAGCAGAACCGGCCACCGGGCGGATTGTGATGCCCACACGTGCCGCAGACCACCACGTCGGCCTCCTGACCCGTTCCGGTCGAACCTCGACCTTCGGTCGAGAGTTGCCCGAAACTTATGCGCGCCGTGTGTTCGTGGTCAACAGCGACATGCCCGGCGGTCGCGTCGGACTCGCCCAGCGGCGGAGCGGGTGCGGGAGGTGAGCCGGCGGACGCCCCGTAGGGGGTGCCCGGCGGCATCGTCGGCGGGGCGGGCGGCGGGTTGCCGGCCCTCCCCGCATCGGCAGCCGGCGCGTCGCCGGAGCGACGGGAACGACCGAACAATTTCGCGAACAACTTCACGGGCGAACCTCCCCGAGAGAACCTGGCCCGCCCGTGGGGCAGGAGGAGTGGGTCGTGGTGATGGACTGCCTACCGCTTCGCCGGGCCGTCAGGAGCCAAGGCTGTTCTGATAGGCGGCCGCGTCCAAGAGCGCGGCCGGTGCGGCGGGATCGTCGAGGCGCACCTCGAACATCCAACCGTCGCCGTAGGGATCGGAGTTGACCAACTCCGGTGCGCCGTCGAGCACGTCGTTGACGGTGGTCACGACGCCGTCGAGTGGCGCGAAGAGGTCGCTGACACTCTTGGTCGATTCCAGTTCGCCGCAGGGCTGTCCGGCCACGACGCGAGTGCCGACCGGCGGCAGCGTGACGTAGACGATGTCACCGAGCGCGTCCTGCGCGAATTCGGTGATGCCGATCCGCACCGTCCCGGAGATCTCTTCCATGACGCGCACCCATTCGTGCTCCGTCGTGTACGCGAGATCTGCGGGGTACATGCGGACAGCCTGCCCTTCTTGCCTGATGAGTGATGCACCGACGGCGACCGGCGGACTGATTCTGTCAGGTGTGCTCACCCGTTACCGGCGCCCGGTGCCGAGCGAGCGTAACCAGGCTTGTTCGCAGGCCGCAAGGCGTCGATCAGCACCTCCTGCGAGGGGGTGACGATGGCCCCCGCCTGCTTCTTCTCCAGGGTCTTCACCACGCCCCCGGGGATGTTCAGCGCGGGCTGGAGATCCTGCGGATTTCCGATCACCTTGAACACGTACGGCGGGAGCACCTTGGTGCCGTCGATCACGATGTCGCCGGGCGGTGTGCCGTTGAACCAGGTGCCCGCCACCACGCGCACGTCGTTGATCTGGATCACCTCGGCACCGGCCGCGCGCAGCTCCTGGAGCGTGTCCAGCAGCACGTCGCCGCTGACCGTGCGCTGCGGGTCGGTGATGGTCAGCGTGATGCCGGGCCCGGTGGCCTTGACGGTACCCGCGAGCACGCCCAGGGCGTCCGCCTTGGCCTCGTTCTGCTCACGCGCCTCCTGGACCCGGTCGTTGCTGTTCTGCAGCTGGGTACGGCTGTTCTCCAGGCGGTGCTTCTCGTCCTCCAACCGCCGGGTGCGCTCGCCGAGTTCGTCCAGGACCCGGACCAGGTCCTCCTGCCGCGCGCCGCGCAGCGGGTCCGACTCGGTGTTCGAGCGCACCTGGATGGCCAGCCCCGCGCCGAGCGCGAACAGCAGCACGGCGCCCACGAGTTGAGCCCGGCTCACGCGCGGCGGCCAGAACGCGTCGAGCAGCCTGCGCCGGCCCGGCTGATCGTTCACCGGGTCGTGCGTGTGCGGCTCGGAAACCGCGTTCGAATCCGTTTCCGTCTCGGGCGTGTCGCGCGCCGCGTGCGCTCCCGCGTGCGGCGGCGCGAGCGGGGCACGCGGATCGCGCGCATCTCCCGGCTCGCGTGCGACCCGCGGTCCCGGTGCCTCACCCGGCCGGGACGCCCCGTGCGCGGGCGCGGCGGGCACCAGTGGCGGTATCGGCACGCGCGGCGCCCTGGGGTCCGGCTGCGGCCGGGACGCCGGCGGCGCCTCCCGCATCTCGTGCGCCGTTTCGCGGACCGGCGCGGTGATCGGCGGGATCTCCGAGGTCACCTCGGCGGCCTGCTCGCGGATCCGCTCCCGGATGTGCCGACCCTCGTGGTAGAGGTCGACCGGGCGCCGGGTCTCGACCGTGGGCTTGCGCGTGGACGGCGTCTCGGGTTCCGGCTCGGGTTCGGGCCCGAGCACGGGTTCGGGCATGGGTCCGGGTGCGGGCATGGGTTCGGGCACGGGTTCGGGTGCGGGCTCCTCGGCGGTGCGCGGGATGCCCAGCTCGCGGGGGTCCTCGTCGTGGCGGGCATGCCGCCCGCGCGTCTCGTCCGTTTCGTCGGCCATGTGTGACTCCCCGTCAGGCCCGGAAGACGTGTCGGCGGATGGCCGCCGCGTTGGAGAAGATCCGGATGCCGAGCACGACCACCACGCCGGTGGACAGCTGTGCGCCGACGCCCAGTTTGTCGCCGAGGAAGACGATCAGCGCGGCGACGACCACGTTCGACAGGAACGAGACCACGAAGACCTTGTCGTCGAAGATGCCGTCGAGCAGTGCGCGCAGCCCGCCGAAGACCGCGTCCAGCGCGGCCACCACCGCGATGGGCAGGTACGGCTCCAGCTCGTGCGGGATCACGGGTCGGGCGAGGTACCCGACCACGACCCCGAGGACCAGGCCGAGGACCGCGATCACTGTTTACCCTTTCGTTCGGTCTGCTTCTGCGACGCTGTCGGCGAGCCGGCCGGCGAGGCCGAACCGCTCGGCGGCGGCCCGCTGCGGCCCGTGGGCGTGGCGGGCGGTGTGCTCGGGGTCTGCTTCGCCGGTGCGCTCGGCGGCGGGCTCGCGGGCGCGCTGCCCGGGGCGTCCGCGTAGCGCAGCGAGGTGCCCAGCGCGGCCGGCAGCTTGAGCTTCTTCTGTGCGCTCAGGTTGATCCGGATCCCGAAGTTCTCTTGCAGCTGGCGCAGATAGCGCCCGTCCGCGCCGACCATGAACTCGACCTGCATCGGCTTCGCGTCACCGATCGCCAGGATCGTATACGGCGGAGCCAGCGGCCGGTTGTCGACCAGGATCGAGGCGCCCGCGGCGCGGATCGCCGACAGCGCGGTCAGCCGCTGGTTGTTGATCGAGATGGCCTCGGCGCCGGCCTTCCACAGGCCGTTCACCAGGCGCTGGAGGTCGCGGTCCAGGATCCGGCCGTTCGCCGCCGCCTCGGCCTGGCGCGGGTCGGTCGAGCCGTCCGAGTTGTCCGATCCCTTGGCGTCGTCCGCGATCACCTTCAGGCCCGGACCCTCGACCGGGTCGGATCCGGTGAGCAGCGCGAGCAGTTGCACCCGGTCCTTGGCTGCCTTGGGCAGCGAGACCTCCTGGATCGCGTCGACCTCGTCGCGCAACCGCTCGACGGTGGCCGTGAGCGCGTCCACCTCGGCCTCGTCGGTGTGGATCCGGTCCACCAACTGGTGGCGCTCCCGCTCGGCCTGCGGAGCGGCGGCGTGCACCTTCATCGCGGCCACCATCAGGATCATCGCGATCAGCGCGACCCCGACCACGGCCAGCACGCGGGCCAGCGGGCCCTTGTTCATCCCGGTGTCCCCGCGCACCGCACGACGGGCGGTGGCCTCCGCGTAGCCCGCGTCCAGGCTGTTCGTCATCATGTCCACGAGCAGGGACATCGAGGCGTCCGGCCGCCTGTACCGGCTCGTGCCTGGTGTCTCCCGCGATGACATGCGCCCCATCGTTCCATGCCCGACGGAGTGCTCGATGCAGGGTCCGACACCGGGTCCGGCCGCGGATCGCGGCAGGCGATCCACGGCCGGGGAAGACCCTACAAGACCGCTACCGGGCCCGCCGGCGTCGGCGGGCCCGGAGACATCCGGTCAGTCGCCGGCGTGCTCCACGACCCGGCTCCACTCGTCCAGGAGTTCGTCCGCGGCGTCGTCGTCCGGGCCCTCGGCCCACACGTGGGTGACCGCCTCGGCCGGGTCCGGCAGCACCAGGGCCCAGCGCCCGTCGGCCTCCACGACCCGGACGCCGTCGGTGGTGTCGATCTCGCGGTCGCCCGCCGCCTCCACGACCCGGCGCATGACCATGCCCTTGGCCGCCCACGGCGTCGGTACGTCCCGCCGGCGCACGTGTGCACGCGGGATGCGCGCGTCGATCTGGCTCAGCGTCAGCTGGGTCCGGGCAACCAGCCCGATCAGCCGGACGAACGCGGCGGTGCCGTCGAAGACGGTGCTGAACTCGGGGATCACGAACCCGCCGCGGCCGTCGCCGCCGAAGATCGTGTCGTCGGACATGGCCACGCGCGCGAGGTCGTCCGGCGACGTGGTGGTCCACTGCACCTGGACCCCGTGATAGGCGGCGACCTGCTCGGCGATCCGGGTCGTGGTCACCGGCAGCGCGATCTTCCCGCCGCCGCGCTCGGCCGCGACGCAGTCCAGCAGTACCAGCAGGGCACGGTGGTCGTCGATGATCCGGCCCCGCTCGTCCACCAGCGACATGCGCTCGCCGACCGGGTCGAACCGCACGCCGAACCCGGACTTGGACGAGGCCACGAGCTCGCCCAGCCGCAGCAACCCCTCGTGCCGCTCGTCCGCGGTCTCGGTGGGCCGGGCGTCGTCCAGGCCGGAGTTGACGGTGAGCGCGTCGATGCCCAGCCGGCCCAGGATGCTGGGCAGCAGCAGGGCGGCGTTGCCGTGCGCGGCGTCCACCACCACCTTGAGCCCGGACTCGGGCACGCCGGTGATGTCCAGGGCCTTCAGCAGCGAGCCCGAGTAGCTGTCGAACGGACGTGCGGGGAAGGTCAGTTCGCCGATCTCGCCGGGGAAGGCGCGGCGATACTCCTGGCGGGAGAAGACCCGGTCGAGCTTGCGCTGGGCGGCCTGGGACAGGTCCGCTCCGCGCTCGTCGAAGAACATGATGTCCACCGAGTCCGGCACCCCGGGCGTGGTGCGGATCATGATCCCGCCGGCCGAGCCGCGCGCGGTCTCCTGGCGGGCCACCGGCATCGGCACGTTCTCCAGGTCGCGCACGTTGATCGCGGAGGTCTGGAGCGCGGAGATGACCGCCCGCTTGAGTGCCCGGGCACCACGCGAGTGGTCGCGCGCGGTGGTGACGGTGGCGCCCTTCTTGAGCGTGGTGGCGTATGCGCCGGCCAGGCGCACCGCCAGCTCGGGGGTGATCTCGACGTTGAGGATGCCGGAGACCCCGCGCGGGCCGAACAGGTACTTCTGGCCGCGCGACTCCCAGATCACCGACGTGTTGACGACCGCGCCGGCCTCGATCGTCTTGAACGGGTAGATCCGCACGTCCCCGGCGACCAGGGACTCCTCCTCGATCAGGCACTCGTCGCCGATCACCGCGCCCTCTTCGATCCGGGCGGCGCGCATCACGTCGGTGTTCTTGCCGATCACGCAGCCGCGCAGGTTGGTCTGCGGGCCGATGTAGACGTTGTCGTGCACGACCGCCTTGTGCAGGAAGGCGCCGCGCTTGACCACGACGTTGGACCCGAGCACGGTGTGCTCGCGGATCTCCACGCCGCCCTCGACCTTGGCGTAGTCGCCGATGTACAGCGGCCCCTTGAGAATCGCGTCCCGGTCCACCTCGGCGCCCTCGGCGACCCATACGCCCGGGGAGAGCTCGAAGCCGTCGATGTCCACGTCGACCTTGCCGGTGAGCACGTCGGCCTGCGCCTTGAGGTAGCTCTCGTGGGTGCCCACGTCCTCCCAGTAGCCCTCGGCGACGTAGCCGTAGATCGGCTTGCCCTCCTTGAGCAGCTTGGGGAACACGTCGCCCGACCAGTCCACGGACACGCCCGCGGCGACGTAGTCGAAGACCTCGGGCTCCATCACGTAGATGCCGGTGTTGACCGTGTCCGAGAAGACCTGACCCCAGGTCGGCTTCTCCAGGAATCGGTCCACCCGGCCCTCGTCGTCGATGATCGTGATGCCGAACTCGAGGGGGTCGGGCACCCGGGTCAGGCACACGGTGACCATCGCGCCCTTGGCGCGGTGGTACTCCACGAGCGCGGTCAGGTCGAAGTCGGTGAGCGCGTCGCCGGAGATGACCAGGAACGTGTCGTCCTTGAGCGCCTCCTCGGCGTTCTTGACGCTGCCCGCGGTGCCGAGCGGGGTCTCCTCGTTCGCGTATGTCAGGGTCATCCCGAGTTCTTCGCCGTCGCCGAAGTAGTTGCGAACCAACGACGCAAGGAACTGGACGGTGACCACGGTCTCGGAAAGCCCGTGCCGCTTCAGGAGCCGTAGCACGTGCTCCATGATCGGCCGGTTCACCACCGGCAGAAGCGGCTTGGGCATGCTGGAGGTCATCGGGCGCAGGCGGGTGCCCTCGCCTCCGGCCATGACGACGGCCTTCATCGGTCTCGTCCTCCTATCGCGTCACACCACCCGCACCCACGGCTGAACTGCCGGGGCCGGGTGGCGTGCCTTCAGTACGTGGATATCGCCTCGGTGTCCGGCGATCCCTGCGCTACCCGGCGGTCGCTGCGCGACTCGCCTTGTCCGCGGCCACGAGGTGTTTGGCCTGGGCTGCGTAGAGGACTCCTGCCCACCAGTACAGCGCAGTACCCCACCAGGCGAACGCCCATCCGAAGATCGCGGCGAGAGTTGCGACACGTCCGGTGCCGTCGCTGAGCAGCAGCAGCGGGAAGGCGTACATCAGATTGAAGGTCGCGGCCTTGCCGACGAAGCTCACCGAGAGCGCGCCGTAGCGGTGCCGGCGCAGGATCAGCAGCACCACGCCCATGAACAGTTCGCGGCCCAGGATGATCGCGGTCAGCCAGATCGGCAGGATCTCGCGCCAGGTCAGACCGACCAGGGTGGCCAGCACGTAGAGCCGGTCCGCGGCCGGGTCCAGGATCGCGCCGACCTTGCTGACCTGGTTCCACCTGCGGGCCAGTTTGCCGTCGAGGTAGTCGCTGATCCCGCTGAGCATGAGCAGCGCCAGCGCCCACAGGTCGTGCTTGGGCCCGCCGAATTCGGGCGCCAGGATGAGCCACAAAAAGACCGGGACACCGAGCAGGCGGGCGAAGCTGAGCGCGTTGGGAATCGTCAGGACCCGGTCGCTGGGAGCGTCCACGCCGCCGTCCCGGGGGTGCGGCGGCGCCGCGTCCACGTGGGCCTCCACGGGGCCTCTGCTTTCTGCCGGTGGGCCGTCTCGTACTGGGTCCTGCTCGTTCGGTTCGCGGCATCCAGCCTAGTGACGCACGGATCCGCTGCTCACCGGGTCCGGGTCGGGCGTGCCGGTCTCGGCGAGCGGCTCGGTGAGGGTGGGCAGCGGGGTGCGGTCGCGCAGGATGCGCCAGACCAGGATCAGGGTCAGCGCGATCCCGGCGAACAGGTAGCCGTTGCCGAGCACGAACTCGATCGGCGTCCAGTGCCGTTCCCGGCTGCCGTCCCGGGGGGCGAGCCAGATCAGGCCCCAGGGCTGGAGGGTGCGCGAGCCGTCCCAGTCGCCGTACACGTTCAGCCGCATCGGCCACGCGGCGAAGAAGACGAAGAACGTGCCGGTCAGCCACCACCACAACGGCCGGGCGAGGGTCAGCGCGGCGTGCGCGAGCAGGACGAACGCGGGCACCACCCAGACCCAGTGGTGCGACCACGAGATGGGCGACACGAACAGCGACAGGCCGCCGGTGATCACCACGCCGACCAGTTCGTGGCCGCGCAGCGACGCCCGGGCGGCGGCCACCAGGCCGAGCGTGCCGACCAGCAGGCACAGCAGCAGCCACAACACCGAGGCCGCCCCGCCGTCGCCGAGCATTCGGGTGAACATGCCCTGCACGGACTGGTTGTTGAGCGTGCCCACGCTGAGCTTGTCGTTGACCTTTCCGCTGATCGACACGAGGTGGGACCAGTAGTAGACGGACGCGCTCGGCGCGGCGACCAGGCCCACCAGGATGGTCCCCAGGAACGCGCTGCCGGCCACCGCGGCGGCCCGGAACCTGCGGGTGATCAGCAGGTAGACGATGAAGATCGCGGGGGTGAGCTTGAGCCCGGCCGCGATGCCGACCCCGATGCCCTTGTATCGGCGGCTGTCCGGGAGCCCCAGGTCGAGCACGATCAGGGCCAGGAGCAGGAGGTTGATCTGCCCCCAGACGAGCGTCCACTCCACCGGCTCCAGCCACAGCACCGCGGCGAAGGTGGTCGCGCTGATGCCGAACCGGCCCAGGCCGCGGCGATAGCCGAGCATGCCCCACGCGGACCAGACGACGGCGAACAGCGACAGCAGGTTGACGGCCGCCATGAACCACTTGAGGCCGGCGAAGCCCAGCGGGAGCAGGATGTAGAAGAGCAGCCCGGAGAACGGCGGGTAGATGAACGGCAGTTTGTCGGTCCACTTGCCGTAGTTCACGGTGTAGATCTGGTCGCCGTCGCGGAACGCGTGTGCGGCCTCGTGGTAGACGCTCAGGTCGAGCATGTGCCACATGTCGCGGCGGCCGAGGTGGGTCCACATCACCCACAGGCCGAGCGACAACACCAGCAGGAGGCCGCCGACGAGCGCGACGCGACCGGGCCGACGGGGTTCCCGGCTGCGCTCGTGCCCGAACGGGACGCGGGGCGCGAGCGTCAGGAGCTCGCGGCAGGAGGTCACGAGCACGTGGGGGAAGGACATGTCGGTCGGGGACTCCACAACTGCACGGTTCAATGGGCGCCTGGCCGGGTGGCGCCGGGTCAGGATATCCACACGGTCGGATCGGCCCCGCCCGGTGCCTGGTTGCCGGAAGCCGGCGAATGTCCCCGAATGCGACGTCGGGATCGTTCAAGCCCTGGCCGGAGCCGGAGTGGTGGTGCCCGGGGCCGTTCGGGCCGGCGGTTCCGGCGGGTCGAGCGTAACGGCTTCCGCGGTGCGACTCCCCCATTTTCGTCGGGTCGCCGGTACGCCCACCGCAATCGTGATCAGCGCGGCGAGCCCGGCGAGAGTGTACGCGTCGGCGAGCAGCAGATCCCACCCGGCGAGCCGGAGTTCGCGGCCGTCGCGGTAGGGCACCTGCCAGATCAGCCCGGTCGGTACCGGGACCGGGAGTTCCACTCGGCGACCCGGGACCGCGGCGGTCAGCGCGACCAGGGCGAAGGCGGCCAGTGCGGCGGGGAGCCGGATCGGGCCGCGTCGGCGGCGGGCGGTGTCGGCCAGGAGCACGGCGCCGGGCACGATCCACACCCAGTGGTGGGTCCAGGAGATCGGCGACACGAGCAGCCCGGTCAGCGCGGTCACGCACAGCCCGGCCAGGTCCCGGCGCGGATCACCCGGTCGGCCCCGTGCCACCAGCACGGCCAGCGCGAGCCCGCCCACCCCCACCGCCATCGCGATGGCCGGCCACACCGGGCCGGGCGGGGGCATCTGATGGGTGAACCGGATCAGCAACCCGCGCAGCGACTGGTTGCCCGGCGCCTGGGCCGGGCCGACCCGGGTGTCGTCGAGGAACAGGCCGCCCCAGTAGCGCAGCGACTCGCGCGGCAGCACGGTGAAGGCGACGAACAGGCTCGCCCCGAGCGCGAGCAGCGCGTTGCGGCCCTCGCGCACCCGGCCGGTCAGGAACAGGTACGGGATCACGATCGCGGGGGTGAGCTTGAGCCCGGCGGCCAGGCCCACCCCGCAGCCGCGCAACCGGGCACCGGGGGCGCGCGAGAGGTCGGCCAGGACCAGCGCCAGCAGGAGCAGGTTGATCTGGCCGAAGCGCAGCGTCTCCTGGACGGGTTCGGTCCACAGCAGGACCGCGGCGGTGCTCGCCGCGGCGCCGAGTCGGCGTGTGCCGCGCACCCCGGCCATGCCCCAGGCCAGGTGTGCGCCGATGCCCAGCAGCGCGAGGTTGCCGCCGACCGAGACCCAGCGCAGCGCCCCCCAGGGCAGCCACGCCAGCGGGGTGAACAGCAGTGCGGCGCACGGGGTGTAGGTGAACGGCAGGCGTGCCGTCCCGACGGACATCGAGTAGAGCCGCCCGTCGCCCTCCACGATCGCGCGCCCGCCGGCCTGGTAGACCCGCAGGTCGCCGAGCCACCACATGGTCGCCGGTCGGGTCAGCGCGAACGCGAGGTAGGCGGCGACCGATGCCACGACCAGGACCGCGGCCAGTGCCGGGAGACGTCCGAGAAGGCGCTGGGGGCGACGTGACGTCTCGGGCATGGATCGATCGTGCCATCGGACGCGCCCGATTGCTCCGTACTACTCCGTGCGCGTCACATTATTGTGTTCTTCCGATGATTACCGGGCGTTGGTACGACTCGGCCGGCTATGCCCGCTTCTCTCCCGGCTTCGTCTCCTGCTTGTCCTCCTGCGCGCGGGCCCGCGACCGGCCCACCTCGGCGTAGAAGCGGAGCACGTCGAGGTCGTCCACCGAGCCCGGGTTGACCGCGTCCTCCAGCCGGCGGCCCTGGAGCAGCTTCTTCACCGGGATCTCGATGCGCTTGCCGGTGAGGGTGTGCGGCACGCCCGGCGCCGCGATGATCTCGTCCGGCACGTGCCGCGGCGAGACCTCCTCGCGGATCACCGCGCGGATCCGGGCCTTGAGCGTGTCGTCGAGGGTGTGCCCGGGCGCGGTGACCACGAACAGCGGCATCCAGTAGCCGCCGTCGGGCAGTTCCAAACCCACCACGAGCGACTCGCGCACCTCGGGAAGGCGTTCGACCGCCTCGTAGATGTCGCTGGAGCCCATCCGCACGCCCTGGCGGTTGAGCGTCGAGTCGGAGCGGCCGTGCACCACGATCGTGCCGCGCTCGGTGAGCGTGATCCAGTCGCCGTGCCGCCACACGCCCGGGTAGGTGTCGAAGTAGCTGGCCCGGTAGCGCGCGTCGTCGGGGTCGTTCCAAAAGTGCACCGGCATCGAGGGCATCGGCAGGGTGATCACCAGCTCGCCGACCTCGTCCACCACCGACCGGCCGTCCTCGTCCCACGCCTCGACCGCGCAGCCCAGCGCGCGGCACTGGATCTCGCCGAGGTACACCGGCAGGTCCGGGCTGCCGCCGACGAAGGCGCTGCACACGTCGGTGCCGCCGCTGACCGAGGCCAGCCACATGTCCGCGCCCACCGCGTCGTAGATCCAGCGGAAGCCGTCCGGCGGGAGCGGGGAGCCGGTGGTGCCGATCGCCCGCACCCGGCTCAGGTCATGGCTGACGCGCGGGGTCAGCTCGTTCTTGCGGCAGGCCATCACGTACGCGGCGGAGGTGCCGAACCAGGTCACCCGGGCCCGCTCGACCACGGTCCACTGCGCCTCCGGGCCGGGGTAGCCGGGGCTGCCGTCGTAGAGCACGATCGTGCTGCCCGCGAGCAGGCCGCCGACGAGCATGTTCCACATCATCCAGCCGGTCGAGGTGTACCAGAAGAACCGGTCCTCGGGGCCCAGGTCGAGCTGGAACGCGGCCTGCTTGAGGTGTTCGAGCACGATGCCGCCGTGGCCCTGGACGATCGCCTTGGGCAGGCCGGTGGTGCCGGAGGAGTACAGGATCCACAGCGGGTGGTCGAAGCCGACCTGCTCGAAGTCGAGGTCGGCGGCGGACGCGTCGCGCCCGATCACCTCGGCCCACGCCAGCACGTCGGCCGGCGCCGGCTCGTCGAGCAGCGGCACATGCAACACGTGTCGCACCGTCGGCAGGCCCTCGCGCAGATCGGCGACCACGTCGGCGCGGCGGATCTCCTTGCCGCCGTAGCGGTAGCCGTCCACCGCGATCAGCACGACCGGCTCGATCTGCTGGAACCTGTCGAGCACGCTGCGTGCGCCGAAGTCGGGTGCACAGGCCGACCAGACCGCGCCGATGGACGCGCAGGCGAGCAGGCCGACCACCGCGTGCGGAGTGTTGGGCACGTAGGCCGCCACCCGGTCGCCCGGTCGCACGCCCAACTCGCGCAGGGTGGCCGCGCAGGAGGCGACCTGGCGGCGCAGCTCGGCCCAGGAGATCTCGCGCGGGAGCAGTTCCTCGTCCAGGTACACGATCGCGGCCCGCTCGGGATCACCGTCCGCGGTGTGCCGCAGCACCTGCTGTGCGTAGTTGAGGCGGGCATCGGGGAACCAGCGGGCCCCGGGCATGGTCCGCTCGGCGAGCACCACCTCCCGGTCGCCCAGGTCCAACTCGAACCAGTCACAGAGCGAGGTCCAGAACGCCTCGGGCTCGGTGGTCGACCAAGCCCACAGTTGTGCGTAGTCCTCGGCCCGGACGCCGCGTTCGGCGCCGAGCCATTCGCGATAACGGGTGACCGCCGCGGCGGCGACCCGTTCGGCCGAAGGCTGCCACAGCAGTTCGGCCCGCTCGCTCGATTCCGTCATGTCGTATGTCCCCTCCGCGCGATGTGCCCCCCGACCCTGCCATCTCGCGGTCCGGCGCGCATCCCCCGACCGGGTCGCAAAAGGATCTTCGTGGGCACTCTGGACGCGCCGCGCCGAACGCGGGATGTTACCGACGGGAAACAAGCCCGGCAGAGGAGGCCTCGCATGCCCACCACGCACGGCACCGTCACCGACCGCGAGCGCGTCGCGGAGCGGCTGCTCGCCGCGTCGCACGCACACGCGTTCGACCCGATCACCGACATCGACTGGGACGCGCCGCTGGTCAACGGGGCGTTCTTCCTGCCCGCGCACCGGGTCAGCCTGTACGGCACGCCGATCTGGGAGCGGATGAGCGAGCGGCAGCGGATCGACCTGTCCCGGCACGAGGTGGCCTCGATGGCCAGTGTCGGCATCTGGTTCGAGGTCGTGCTGATGCAGTTGCTCATCCGGCACGTCTACGACCGCCCGCTGACCTCGCGGCACGTGCAGTACGCGTTCATGGAGATCGCCGAGGAGTGCCGGCACTCGACCATGTTCGGCAGGCTGATCGAGAAGCTGGACTGCCCCGAGTACGGGCCCGGTCCGTACGCGCACATGGCCGCGCGGGCGATGAAGACGCTGGGCTCGGGCGTGCAGGCCTTCGCGATGGCGTTGATCGCCGAGGAGGTCCTGGACACGATGCAGCGCGAGATGATGGCCGACGAGTCGCTCCAGCCGATCACCCGGCAGACCGCGCGCATCCACGTGGTCGAGGAGGCCCGGCACGTGCGCTACGCCCGCGACGAGGTGGCCCGCGGCGCGCCGCACATGTCGCGGACCGAGCGGGCGATCACCCGGCTGGCGCTGGCCCGGGCCGCGCACATCATCGCCACCCGCCTGGTGCATCCGGGTGTGTATGCGGCGGTGGGTCTGGATGCGGGCGAGGCGTACAAGGTGGCGCGCGCCAATCCGCATCGACTGGACACGTTGGGCCACTGGTCGCGGCGGCTGATCGCGTTCTACGACGAGCACGGTCTGCTCGGTGGGCCGGGGCAACGGTTGTGGCGGGCCTCGGGACTGATGGGACGTCAGATATAGGGGACGGCCGGCCGGTCGCGGGCCGGCGGGTGTGACCGTAAATACCCCGGTCGGGTTGGCGCACGGAACTGACGATCCGTCAGACTGTGGTCCGTACACACATCGGACGACACGGCCAGACGAGTTGGAGGGCCCCGTGACGAAGGACCACAAGCCTGTGGTCCCCGGTTGGTTCACCACGTCCGGGGAGGACTTCTCCCTCCTCGGCACCCGGTGTACCGCCTGTGGGACCGTGTTCTTCCCGCGCCAGGAGACGTTCTGCAGCAATCCGGCGTGCGCCGGCACCGAGTTCGCCGAGGTGCCGCTGTCCCGGCGCGGCACGGTCTGGTCCTACACGAACGCCGGCTACCGCCCGCCGGCCCCGTTCGTGTCCGACCCGGACACCGAGTGGCAACCGTTCACCATCATCGCGGTGCGCCTGGAGGCCGAGGGCCTGATCGTGCTCGGCCAGGGCGCGCCCGGGGTCGGCGTGGACGACCTGAAGGTCGGGGTCGAGGTCGAGATCGTGCCCGGCGTGCTGTACGAGAACGACGAGCACGTCTACACCACGTGGAACGTGCGGCCCGTGGAGGTCAAGGCATGAGCACCGACCGCGAGATCGTCGTCCTGGGTGCGGGTATGCACCCGTGGGGCAAGTGGGGCCGCAACTTCGTCGAGTACGGCGTCAAGGCCGCGCAGGACGCGCTGAAGGACGCCGGGCTGGCCTGGCAGGACATCCAGTTCGTGGCCGGCGCCGACACCATCCGCAACGGCTACCCCGGCTTCGTCGCGGGCGCCACCTTCGCCCAGGCGCTCGGCTGGACCGGCGCGCGCATCTCCAGCTCCTACGCCGCCTGCGCGTCCGGCTCGCACGCGATCGCGAGCGCCCGCGCGCAGATCCTCGCGGGCCTGTGCGACGTCGCGCTCGTGGTCGGCGCGGACGCGGCCCCCAAGGGCTTCTTCGCCCCGGTCGGCGGCGACCGCCCCGACGACCCGGACTGGGTGCGTTTCCACGTGCTCGGCGCGACCAACCCGGCCTACTTCGGGATGTACGCGCGGCGCCGGATCGACCTCTACGGAGCCTCGGTCGAGGACTTCGCCCGGGTCAAGGTCAAGAACGCGCGCAACGGGCTGGCCAACCCGAACGCGCGCTACCGCAAGGCGTTCACCATGGAGGACGTCGCGGCCTCGCCGATCGTGTGCGACCCGCTGCGGCTGATGGACATCTGCGCCACCTCCGACGGCGCGGCGGCGGTCGTGTTGTGCAGCAAGGAGTTCGCCGCCCGGCACACCACCTCCCCGGTGCGGATCTCGGCGGTCTCCACGGTCACCCCGACCTTCCCGAGCGCCCTGATCGAGCTGCCCGACATCGCCACCGACTCCTCGGTGGCGGTGGCCCCGAACGAGTTGTCCTTCCGCGCGTCGCTGGCGCACGCGGCCTACCAGGAGGCCGGCATCGGCCCGGAGGACCTGAGCCTGGCCGAGGTCTACGACCTGTCCACCGCGCTGGAGCTGGACTGGATCGAGGACCTGGGCATCTGCGCGCGCGGCGAGGCGGAGAAGCTGCTGCGCGACGGCGCGACCGAGATCACCGGGCGGATCCCGGTGAACGCCTCCGGCGGCCTGGGCTCGTTCGGCGAGGCGGTGCCGGCGCAGGCGATCGCCCAGGTCTGCGAACTCACCTGGCAGCTGCGCGGCGAGGCGGGCGGGCGCCAGGTGCCCGGCGCGACGGTGGGCATCACCGCGAACCAGGGCCTGTTCGGACACGGTTCGTCGATCATCGTCACCCGTTAGGTCCGGCTCGAAGATCATCGAAACGGTCTCGGGGCCGACCGGGTTCTCGGCAGAGCCGAGGACTCGGCGCCGGCTCCGGGATCGTTTCCGTTCCAACGGAGGGTCGGATGGCATTTCCGGACGGCATCGGCGTGGTCGACCTGCTGATGGGCCTGCCGAACCGCGATCGGCGCTGGTGGGCGACCGCGATGGCGGGCACGCTGCGGGACGAGGACAGCCGGACGGGGATGACCCATCCGGCCGGGTACATGTTCAAGGACCTGCCCGAGATGGAGCGCACCGACTCCTCGGCCGAGGACCTGCTGCGCGAAATGGACCGCTTCGGCGTGGAGAAGGCGCTGATCCCGGTCTCGTTCGAGGACGAGGACACGTCGGCGGCGGTACGCCGATACCCGGATCGGCTGCTCGGCAGCTTCCAGGTCGACCCCACCGACGTGATGGCGGGCGTGCGCGGTCTGCGCCGGGCGCGGGAGGAGGCGGGTGTGGTGGCCGCGACCTTCTTCCCGTGCGGGTGCACACCTCCGGTGCCGATCGACGACCGATTGGCCTACCCGCTCTACGCGACCTGTGTCGAGCTGGGTCTGCCGGTGTTCGTGAACGCGGGCATCCCCGGGCCCCGGGTGCCGGCCGCCGCGCAGGAGGTGATGCGCTTCGACCGGGTCTGCTACGACTTCCCCGAGCTCACGGTGGTGATGCGGCACGGCGGCGAGCCGTGGTGCGACCTCGCGGTCAAGCTGATGCTCAAGTGGCCCGGGCTGCACTGGTCCTCGTCGGCCTTCGCCCCCAAGCACTACCCGCGCGCGATCGTCGACTACGCGAACACGCGCGGGGCCGACAAGATCCTCTACGCGGGCTACTTCCCGTACGGCCTGACGCTGGATCGCATCTTCGCCGAGTTGCCCGGGGTCGGCTTCAAGGACGAGGTGTGGCCGAGGTTCCTGCGCACCAACGCGTTGCGGGTCCTGGGGTTGTGATCGCCCGGCGCCGGGCTCGGGCTCAGTCGGTGCCGGGCGCGAGCGCGAGCGCGGCCTCGATCGGCCCGGCGTCCGGGCGCGGGTCGACGACCGCCAGCACCGGCACCGTGACGCCCGCCTCGACGTAGCGGGCGATCCCGGCCCGGCAACGGTCGGGGCCGCCGTGCACGATCAGGTCGTCCACGACCGCGTCCGGGACCAGTTCCAGGGCGCGCTTGCGGTCGCCCTCGGCCCAGGCCGCCCACATCGGCGCCAACTCCTCGGCGCGGCCCAGCCAGCGGTGGAAATCGGCGTACACCGGCACGGTCAGGTAGCTCGTGATCATCCGCCGGCCGATCGCCCGCGCGGTGTCCCGATCCTCGATCGGCACCACGAAGATCCGCGCGACGATCTCCTTGTCCGGCCCGCCCTCGTGCACGTACGGCACCACTCGCTTCACGTCCTCGGCGGAGAGCCAGTTCAGGATCGCGCCGTCCCCCTCCCGCCCGGCCAGACGCAGCATGCCCGGGCGCAGCGCGGCGACCAGGATCGGCGGTGGGCTCTGCGGTGGCCGGGACAACCGGAAGCCGCGCACCGAGAAGGTCTCGTAGTCCTCGGTCACCTTGCCCCCTGCGAAGGCCGCGCGCAGGAACCGCACGGTGTCGCGCACCCGCTGGTACGGCCGGTCGAAGCTCGCCCCGTTCCACGCCTCGACGATCGGCGCGGACCCCGCGCCGATACCCAGCCGGAACCGTCCCGGCGCCACCTCGGCAAGCGCCGCGGCCGTCATCGCCAGCGTCGCCGGGCCGCGCGTGTACGGCGAGACGATCGCGGTGCCCAGGCGCACGTCCGGGTCGGCCAGGCCGGCCACGGTGAGCGGGGTGAAGCCGTCCAGGCCGTCCACCTCGGCCGACCAGACATCCGTGTAGCCGGCCGCGCGCAGTTCGCGAATCAACCGCGGATGGTCGGCGAGCGGCGCGTTCAGCGGGACGGTGATGCCATGACCGGCCTGGCTCATGCGTGCTCCTCCGTGGTCCTGATGGTCCATCAGGACTACCACAATCGACCGGATACCCGATGTACCGTCAGGCACCATGTCGACCCTGTGCCTGAACACGTTCGCCTTCTCCCCGTTCGCCGGCGTCGAGGAACCCCCGCCCCTGTCCGAGCTGTTGGCGGCGGTGCGCGACGCCGGTTTCACGGCGGTCGGGCTCGACGTGTTCTCCGTGCTCGGCTACGGCCGACCGCTCGCCGACCTCGCCGCCGAGGTCGCGGCGGCCGGGCTGCGCTGTCCGGAGATGCTGGGCTTCGTGGTGGACGCGGACGAGACCGCCGCGCTGGCCGGGGCGCGGCAGGTGGCCGAGGCGTGTGCGGCCTTCGGCGCCGACTTCGCGCTCGGGATGGTCATGCTCGCGCCCGACGCGCGCTGCGCGGACCTGTTCGCCCGCTGCGCCGAGATCATCGCGCAGGCCGGGGCGCGCGCGGCGGTCGAGTTCCTCCCGTTCACCCCGGTCTCGACGATCGCCGACGCCCGCGCCCTGGTGGCGCACGCGGGGACGGCGAACTCCGGTGTCCTGGTCGACGCGTGGCACTTCTTCCAGGGCCCGGACACGTGGGCCACACTGGCCGAGCTGCCGGTCGCCGAGATCGCCTACGTGCAGATCGACGACCACCCGGAACTGCTGCCGGCAGGCGCGGACTTCTACACCGAGTGCATGTCGCGACGGGTCCTGCCGGGCGACGGGGTGTTCGAGTTGGGGGCCTTTCGGGACGCGTTGGCCGCCAAGGGATACGACGGGCTGGTCAGCGTCGAGGTGATCAATCCGAGGCTGGTCGCGCTCGGTGCGGCGGAATACGCGTGCGCCGCACGGGCGGCGGCGGGACGATTCCGGGCCTGACTCCGGTCCGGTTGCCCGTCGGCGGTGCACGACTCGGTCGCGGCCGCCGGCTCGCCGGGTGGGCGGACCCCGGCACGCTGCCGATGCCCCCGCGGCGGGGAGGATCACGGCCGACACCCGTCAGCCGGCGGCCCTCGCGGAGCAGGCCGGCGACCGTGACCGGGCACCCCGAACACGGTGTCGACCGCGTACAGCGCGCCCGGTCGGCCTCACAACCCCTGATCGGGCGCGTCCCGCGGCGCCGTGGCCTGGAACGCCGCGAACAGCGGCACGTAGCCGGACGCGTCCATCACCACGCACGCGAACGGCCGGTCGAAGGCCACCTGCCGCCGGACCGGCTCCGGCTCGTTGCTCATCCAGTCCAGCGTGATCGTGGTCACCGCGGTGGCCTCGACGCCCTCCTCGGCGATCCGCAGCAGCGATTCCTGGAGCACCTGGTCGATCCGCACCGGCTCGTCCGTCATCCCTCCGAAGTCCGCGTCGTCGGTCAACGCGGTCTCCAGCCCCAGATCGATCAGGTGCGGCACCACGTCCATCCGGGTGCGCAGCTCGAAGCGCGGCAGCCGCAGCTCGACGTCCTCGCCCTCGTACGCCTTTCCCGTGTCGCGCGGCGCCCACGCGGCGGTGATCACCGACGCCGGCGGCGCATGCTCCGGGCCGAGCGCGAACCGCACCCGGGCGGGCTGCTCCCCCGCGCACACCAATTCGACCACGGTGACCTCGCCGTCCCGACCGGAGATCGCCCACACGTCCGCGGCCGGCACCTCGCGCCGCATCATCGGCACCCGGGTGTGCGTGCCGTCGGCGGCGTGGAACCGCAGGTCGTGCGTCCTGGCCGGGTCGAACTCCTCGCGCCAGCGGGCCCGCAGCGCGAGCGCGTTGACCAGGACCATCCGGGTCGCCGCGCCCGACTCGACGGGTATGCCCGCGATCAGCCCGTCGGTGGCGCGCGCGACCCATGCGTCCAGCTCGTCCTGCGCCCGCAACGCGCCGAACCCGATGTCCGGCAGCGCCGCCCGGAAGGCCTCGCGCAGCGGCGACACGCTCCACACCCCGGTCGCCACCGCAAGCGCCTCGGTGCCGGCCAGATCGCGCGCCACCGCGGTCACCACCGGCGCCGACTCGCGCCACGCGAGGCCGACCAGATCGGCGAGCTCCTCCGCGGTGTCGCCCTCCGCTCCGGTGGCCGCCGCCGCGAGCGCGAGCCACAGACCGGTCGGCGAACACACCACGTCGCCGCCGGCCGCCCGCACCCCGGGGTCGCTCAGCATCGAGTCGAGCCAGCGCGAAGCCAGTTCCCTTACGGTGCCTGCGTGTTCGCGCAAAGCCGGTTCCATCTGATCACCTTCGTCGTCGCCGCGTCGTCGCTGCCCGGAGTTGTTCGGTGTCCCCCGGCCGAGGGGATGTATGCCTCCCGACCGTAGTGTCGTGGGTCATGAACGAATTCGGCGGGGACCTGGAGCTGCGCAGGCTGATCGACCGTCAGGCCATCCACGACGTCGTCCTGCGGTACTGCCGGGGGATCGACCGGATGGATCTCGACGCCGTCCGCGCGTGCTACCACCCCGATGCCACCGACGAGCACGGCAGCTTCACCGGGACGGTGGACGAATACCTCGCGTGGATCGGGCGATTGCTCCCCCGGTACACCTCGACCATGCATCTCGTCGGCAACCACCTGGTGGAATTCCGCGACGACACGCCCGATCTCGCCCGTTCGGAGACGTACGGAATGGCCTTCCACCGCAGCGCCGACCCGGCCCCGCGCGGCAACCTGATCACCGGCTTTCGCTACATCGACGACTTCGCCCGACGCGACGGCGTGTGGCGAATCGCCCGCCGGGTGGCCACCACCGAGTGGGTCCGGGTCGACGACGCGGCCGGGCAGTGGCCGGTGCCCGAGGGCATGCGCACGGGCCGACGGGACCGCACGGACGCGGTCTACGCGCCCTTCCCCACCGACCCGCCCGGCTCGCCCGACCCGCTCGACCGGCCCCGGCCCTAGGCCGTGTCCGGCGGATCCTGGTGGGGCCGCGCCGCCTGGCATCCGCCCTTCGCGGGCTCCTCGCTGCGCTCGTCTCGCCGCACCGGAGAAACAGCCGCATGGAACCACTGTGCGGCTGCTTCTCCGGCACGCCGAGCCACGGCACCGGACGACGCGACCTCATCCACCAGGATCCACCGGACACGGCCTAGCCGATCGGCTCCGCCGCGGTCTCGGTCGGCCGGCGAAAGACCCGCGTCGCGTGGATCTCGCCGACGATCTGCGGCTCGTCCGGCTCCTGCGGCACCGGCAATCCGGGCCGCAGGTGCTCCTCGACCGAGATGTACTTGAGCCCGGCGCGCAGGTCCGCGTCGTTGCGCAGCCGCACCACCAGCGGGAACTCGGCCAGCGCCGTGGTATCGAACAGCCCCGTCGTGTACACCAGTTGCACCCCGAGCGCGTCCGCGACCGCGCGTTGCAGCTCCAGCAGATAGGACGCGTTGGCCCGCCCGATCGGGTTGTCCAGGAACAACGTCCCGGCGTGCCGATGCCGGGCCCGACCCCGATCGTTGCTGCGCAGCGCCGCCATCGTGCAGTACAGCGCGATGGCCGCGGTGAGCAACTGCCCGCCGGAGAACACGTCGCCCATCTGCCCCACCGGCACCCGCTCGGCGCGCAACACCGAGTCCGGCTTGAGGATCTCCACCTGCACCCCGCGCGGACGCAGCGCCGCATGCACCCCGCGCAGGAGCAGCGTCATCCCGTCCCGCCGCACGCCGCCGACCGTGCCGTCGCGACCGCGCTTGATCGTGCGGGTCGCCTCGTCGACCACCTCGCCCAGCGCCTCCACCAGGCCCGCCGCATCCGGTTCGTCGAACCGGATCCGCAGGAACTCCTGGCCGGACCACTCGCCGAGTTCCTCCGGCAGTCGGGACAACCGCTGCGCCGCACGCAGCGTGGTCAGGGCGGCCTCGACCATGCCGCGCATCCGGTCCACGATGCTGTCCCGGTTGCGCTCGATCTGGCGCAGCTCGTCGGTGAGCACCCGCAGCCGCGGCGCGAACGCGGCCGACCAGGCGGGCGCGTGCTCGGCCAGCGCGGCCGGCGGCAGTTCCCGGATCTGCTGCCGGGCGGGCATCCGGACCTGCTCGAACCGGGCCGCGCCCGCGTGCCGCACGAGCGTCTCGGTCCGCTCCCGGACCTGCGCCTCGGCGGCGGACAGGTCCGCCGCGGCGGCCCGCAGCGCACGCCGACACGTGGTCGCCGCGTCCCGCGCGTCCGCCACCGGGCCCGCGAACGGCGTGGCGGGCGGCTGCTCGGGATCCACCGGCACGGCCGGCAGCGTGTCCGTGAGCGAGGCCGCCACCTCGCCGAAGGCGCCCGCCGCGTGGTCGGCGTCGGTGTGCTCGCGGGCCAGCCGGCCGTGCGTCTCGCGGGCCGCGGTCAGCGCCTCGCTGCAGGCGGCGTGTTCGGCGCCGGCGGCGCGCAACAATTCCAGCGCGTGCGCGCCGTCCCGGGGCCGCCGCTCCTCGGGCAGGTCCAGGTGGTGTTCGCGGCCCTCGGCCGGCGCGTGCCGCTCGACCTCGCCGCGCAGTCGGCCCAGCAGTTCGCTGGCCGCGTCGGCCCGACCCTCCAGGGTGCGGACGTGGTCCTCGGCGCGAGCTGCCGCGGCCAACCGGGACGGACCGTCGGAGCCGTCGAATCCGTCCAGCAGCTCGGCCGCCTGTCGGCGCACCTTCGCGCTGAGCCGGTCCAACGTGCTCTGCGCGGCGGACTCCTCGCTCTCCGCACGGGCCTGCTCGGCACGCAGGTCCGCACCCACGCCGACCTTCTCGTAGAGCGCACGGGCCGTGCGGTACGCCTCGCGCAACGAGGGCAACGACGCACGCGCGGCGGCCTCGTCGGCCGGCGCATCGGCGACCTGCTCCTCCAGCGCACCGGTGATCTCGGCCCGCTCCTCGCGCAGCGCACGAGCGGTGCGCCGGGCATCGTCGGCGGAGCGCTGCGCCTGCCGGCGGTCCTCGTCCGCGGTCCGGGCCAGCGTACGGTCCGCCTCGACGCCCGCCTCGTGTTCGCCGGTCTCCTGTTCCAACTCGCGGATCCGGCGCGCCCACCCGGCCCGTTCGCGCAGCCGGAAGGCCAGCCCGGCCAGCGCGTCCGCCCGACGGCGGGCGGTCTGCGCGGCGTCCATCCGCCGATCCCGCCGGTCCACGGCCTGCGCCCGGGCCTGCTCGGCGCTCACCGCGGCGATCTCCGCGGCCTCTCCCGCGGCCTGTGCGGCGGCCAGTTCCAGCTGCGCGTCGGTGACCGCCTCGAACAGCGCGTCGAGCCGGCCCGCCGGGCACGCGGCCCGCCAGGTCGCCAGCCGCCCGGCCAGCGCCCGGTCGCCCTCCAGGCGCGCGGCCCGCACCCGGATCGCCTCCTGCCGCTCGGCCGCCCGACGGCGCAGCGCGTCCCGCTCGGTGTCCGCGGCGCGTTCGTCGTGCATCGCCGGGTTCGGCGGCACCAGGAACGTGTCCGGGCGGTCCCGGCCGGGTTCGAGCAGCGCCTGCGGCGTGCCCACCGCGACCGCCGAGCGCGGCAGCAGCGCCGCCTCGGCGAGCACGTCCCGGGCGCGGTCCATCGCGTTGTGCATGGTCACGATCACGCCGTCGACCAGTTCGGGGCGGGCCGCGAGCACCGCGGAGTGCCGCTCGGCGGGCACCGACTGGGCCAGGTAGCGCCACCCCGGCAGGGCCGGAATGCCGTGCTCGCCCAGGAGTTCGACCGCGGCCAGCACGTCCGGTCCGGCGGGCAGCAGACCGCCGTCGCCGAGCGCCCCCAGGATCCGCGAGTCGTCCGCGGCGCCGGTGCGCAGTTGGAACAGCGTGCGCTCGCCGTCGGTGACCGCCTCGGCGAGCAGTTCGCGCAGCACGTCGGCGGCCCGGTCGAAGGCCCGTGCGGCCTGCTCGCCGACCGCCTCCTCGGCATCGGGACCGAGCAGTTCGCGCACGCGCGGATCGGCCGCGAGGGCCGCCGCGTTCGCGTGCACGGCGGCCAGGTCGGCCTCGGCCACGCCGAGGCGGTCCGCCGCCCGGGCCGCGGCCAACTCGGCCCGCCCGCGCGCCGACTCGGCCTCGCGCACGCCGGCGGCGAGCTGTTCGGCGCTCGCCCGGGCCTCGGCCCACGCGGCGGAGGCGGCCTTCTCCTCGTCCGCGGCGCGGGCGGCGGATTCGGCCGGATCGCCGTCGTCCTCGATCCAGCCCGCCTGGACCGCCAGGTCGAGTTCGGCGCCCACCTCGGCGAGCCGGCCGCGCAGGTGCGCGGCCTCGCTGCGGGTGCGCTGTGCCTCGGTGGCCGCGGTGGTCGCGGCCCGCTGGGCCCGCTCGCCGCGCTCCTGGAGCTCGGCGGCCCGGCGTTCCTCGGTGTCCGCCCGGCCCTCGGCCCCGGCGGCGGCCGCGTGCAGCGCGCGCACCAGCGCGCCGGCGGCCTCCTGGCGGGCGGCCAGCGCGGGCGCGGCATCCCGCTCGGCCGCTCGGATCGCCACGTCCACCCGCTCCGAGCGATCCACCGCCGCCCGGTGGCGCAGCACCGCCTCGGTGGCCAACCAGGCCGAGTGCAGCCCGCGGGCATCGCCCAGTTCGCGCTTGAGCCGCGCGGCGTCCTTCTCCGCGGCGGTCAGCCGCATCCCGGCGTGCCGGTGGGTGATCTCGGCGGTGACCAGCGCGGCATGCGCCCGGGCCTGCTCGGCGGCGTCCACCGCGGCACTGGATTCGGCCACCCGGCGGGCCAGTTCGGCGGCCCGTTCGCGCTCGCGCTCGGCCCGGGCGCCCAGTTCGCGGCCCAGCCCGCGCGCGGTGTCCTCGGCGCCGCGGTGCGCCGCCCGCACCCTGGTGCGCCGACCGGCCGCCTCGCCCACCGCGTCCAGCAATTCGACCGCGCCCTCGACGAAGTCCCGCTCGGCGGTCAGTTCGGCCCGCTGGGCGAGCTTGACCGCGAACCCGTCGACCAGGTCGGCCAGCCCGTCGGTGTCCGCCGGATCGGAGACCGCGCGCAGCAGCAGGTCGACGAAATCCGCGTCGTTCTTGACCGCGAACAGGCCCGCCGCCTCGCCCTCGTCGGCGTTCATCTCGCGCTGGTAGCGGAACAGTTCCGGGTCCAGGCCGAGTGCGTTCAGGTGCTCGATCCAGCGGTCGTGGATCTCCTCCCACACCACGTCCACGTCCGGGTAGACCTTGTGCAGTTCGGTCATCGCGTCGCGGAAGCCGCGCATGGTGCGCCGCCGCCCGCCGACCTGGACCGGCAGCCCCTCCAGGGTGAGCCCGGGGCCGGGTCGGAAGGAGTACCAGCTCTCGGCGAACCTGCGCGGGTCGGAGGAGACCTGGCGCCCGCGCCACTCGCTGACCTTGCCGACCACGACCGTCTCGCCGGTGAGCACGTGTTGCCATTCCAGCGCGACGTGCCCGCAGTCGTCGGCGAGCAGGAACTTGCGCAGCACGCCGGAGCTGGCGCCGCCGAGCGTGTTGCGGTGTCCGGGCAGCATCACCGAGAAGATCAGCTTGAGCAGGACCGACTTGCCGCCGCCGTTCTCCAGGAACAGCACACCCGCCGGCGCGGGTCGGCGCGGCGGCCCGACCGGCTCGCCCTCGAACAGCTGCGCCTGCCTGGGCGCCGGGTCGGGCACGGGCGCACCGACGCCGCGCAGGTCGAGCACGGTGTCGGCGTAACGCGCACCGGCGGGCCCGATGGAAAACAGCCGGACCCGGGACAGCTCGTACATCGGCGGTCAAATCTCTCTGGTCGAAGCACAGGACAAAACCATCACACAGCGGACGATCATCCGGCGGACGATCTCCGGCGAAGCAGCACTCGGCGGGTGGAGCGGCACCCGCCTCCCGGCTCGGCCCCGCGCACAGGCCGGGACCAAGCGGGTCGGGCCCGAAGGAGGCCCCAGGCGCGAGTCGGACCCCGGACCGGGTCAGACCCCGTGGAAGGGCAATCCGGCGCCGGGCGCCAACTCGCCGCCGTCGGTCGCGGCGGCCAGCAGACTCGGGCTGCCGTCGGTGACCGCCACCACGCCCAGCTCCAACAGCTCGGACATGGCCGCCGAACCGGCCGTGTCGCGCACCTGGAGCTGATAGCGGGCGGTGGTGCGGTAGGTGCCGCCCGCGTCGTCGGAGACCCGCTGCAGGAAGCCCGAGTCGACCAGGAACGCGACCGCCTTGGCCACGATCCCGATGGTGGACGCGGCCAGCCTGCGGGCGTCCTTGGTCGCGCCGGTGGCGCTGCGTCGGGCGTACACCCGCCAGGCCGCCTCCAGGCCGGGCCCGTCCACCTCGGGGTCGCTGATCTCGCCGCGCTGCTCGGCGCGTTCCTCCAGGCGCAGGCAGGCCTGGCGGACGAAGGCGTCCACGCCGTGCACGCTGAGCCGGCCCACATAGGCGTCGTCCGCGAGGTCCTCGGGGCGTGGGAAGGCCATCGCGGCGACCGCGAGGTGGGCGAGGCCGTGCAGGAACCGGTCGGCCGACTCGGTGCCGGCCCGGCGCGCGTAGTCGCCCATCCGGACCGCGAACACCGAGTCCTCGCCGGCAGTCACCGCCATCCCGGCGCGCGGCGACACCTCCAGGACCACCAGCCCCAGGCCGGCCGCGACCGCCGCAGCCAGCGCGGCGAAGCGCGGGTCCTCGCGGTGTCTGCGGATCAGGTCGGCGTACTCGGCGTCGCGGGCGGGCAGCAGCTTGGGCTGGAGGCCGTAGGCGACCAGCCGCGCGGCGTCGCCCACGTCGGCCGAGGTGATCGGTGCGGCTTCGGTGACCGTGTCGTGGTTCATCCGGGGGTGGGCCCTTCCGGCTCGGGTCGCGCGCCGGTCAGGACCGCCGTGCCGATGATCAGGTCGGCGCCGCCGACCTCGTGGTCGTCGAGTTCGGTGCCGTCGTCCACGGCCACCAGGAGGGTGCGGTCGCCCTGTCGCAGCGCGGTGCCCACCGGCGGGGAGGCCGCGTGGAAGGCGAGCAGCGCCACCAGGTAGCCGAGGTCGGGATCCGCCTCGCGGGCCTCGGCGAGCAGCCCGGAGAGCCGGCGCGGGGTCTCCGGTGGGATGTCCAGGAGCAGCGCGGCCGCATCGTGCTGGCTCTCGGTGTAGCGGCTGTCGTCGGGGGTGAGCGACACGTCCGGCTCGGGCAGTTCGGCGCCGAGGTGGTCGCGTGGCGCGGGCGGGGTGAGCAACATCTCCGTCAGGTCGTGCAGCCGCACCGCGACCGGCGTGCGCAGGCCGATACCCGCGGCGAAGAACCGGTCGGTCACCCGGCGGGCGTCGCCGACCGGCAACTCCAGGAGCGGGCGCAGCAGTTGCCCGTACAGGTCGAGCCCGGTGCGGGTGCTCGGCGCGGCGAACGCCTGCCGGTCCTGCTCGGCCCGGAACAGCGGCCCGGCCTCCATCAACCGGGTCTGCAACTGGGTGTGCCGGCGGATGCAGTCCTGCACGATGTCGACCAGTTCGGCCGCGCCGCGTTTGCGCTCGCTCTCCTCGGCCTCGTCCCGGGCCCGCCGGATGTTGATCAGGATCGCGTTCTCGTGCCGGTAGCGGTCGGCGACGTGTTCGAACGCCTCGTCGATCAGGTCCGGCACGGACCGCAGCCAGTCCACCGCGCGCACGTTGCGCCGGGTCGCGTCGAGGGCGCGGCGCAGCGATTCGGCGTACTGCACGGTGCGGTAGCGGGCCTGTTCGGCGGCGAACCTGGCCTCGGCCAGTCTGCCGCGCCGGATCAGGTGTTCGAGCTTGACGTCGGCGGCGATCTGGGCGCTGGTGACATCGGTGTCCAGCGCGCCGACCAGGACGTTGATCGCCTCGTCGGTGGCGCGCAGGAAGATGTGCCCGTCCGGTCCCGGGACCTCTTCGAGCAGCTTGAAGTCGTAGTCGCGCCGGATGTATTCACCCTCGCGGGTCCACATCCCGTAGACCGCGCGAAAGCCGCGGTCCACGCTGCCGACGTTGATCAGGTTCTCCAGCACCCAGCGCGCGACCCGTTCGTACTCGGCGGGGTCGCGCCCGGGGGCCTGCGCGGCCACCCGGGGGCGGAGCCGGGACACGATCTCGTCGTGGTCGGCTCCGGTGTCGAAGTCCATCGTGATGGTGACCAGGTCGATCGCGGCCAGACCGAGTTCGGCCATCGCATAGACGGTGTACTCGCCCGCCAGGTTCGCCTTGCGCGCCTCCAGGTCGTGCAGCGGCGCGGTACAGGCGAGGGCCTTGAGGCGGCGGGCGAGCCCCTCCTCGGTCACCCCGGAGCGCGGGTGTGCCGCGCCCGGGGGCAGCGCCGGGCCGGGAGTCGGCGGCACTTCCCCGGGCAGGCCGGCTCGGGCGGGAACGGTCATGGGAGTAGAGCCTAGGACGTTCGGCCGACAGGTTCGGCGCCCGCCCGGCGGCGAGGAAGCCGAACGGGGCGCGGGTCGGCGGGCGAGCGGCTACATCTCGCTCAGTCTGGCCAGGGCGGCGGTGCGCACGTCGTCGTGCTCGGCCGGGTCGCCCGCGAGTCGGCGCAGTCGCGTCACGGCCTCGGGGCGGCGCGCGTCCACGTGGCGCGCGGCGATCAATCGGGTGTCGGCCTGGCAGTCCCACAGGGCTTCCACGGCCGTTTCGGCGGCGAACGAGGGCTCTATCCGGGCCAGGGTCTGCACCGCGCAGGCGCGCAGGCCGGCGGAGGCGGCCTCCTGGTAGACGCCCTTGACCAGGTCGAGCGCGTCGACCAGGGCCAGCCGCCCTATCCCGGTGACCAGGTCGCACAGGCGGAAGTGCTCGGCCTGGTCGACGATCGGGTCGCCGGCGCGCGTCGACGCGGCCACCCGGGTGCGCAGCGCGTCCAGCAGAATCGGTCCGTCGACGGTTTCCCCGGCGCCGGCAAGTATCCGCACCGCGACCTCGCCGAGCAGGTCCTCGCGGGCGGCCCAGCCGCGGGCCCGGGCGACCGCGGCCGGGCTGCGCAGCCCGCCGACGGCCTGCGCGGCGGCAAGCCGCACCACGGCCGGCGCGTCCGGCGCGAGCGCCCCCTCGGCCAGGTCCAGGAGTGCGCCGTCGCCCTGTTCGCCGAGGTATCTCAGCGCGGCGGCTCTGGCGCCGTCCGGCCCGGCCCAGGCGGCGGCCAGGATCGCGCCGCGGTGCTCGGGCCCGGCGACCGCGCTCAGCCGTCGTCCGCACGCGAGCGATTGTCGGGGGCCTTCGGCGGCCTCGGCGAGCACCTGGTCGACGGTCTGCGCGGGCGCGGTCGGCCCGGTCGGCGTCTTGACCGAGCGGGTCAGCTCCCAGCGCCACCAGTCCAGGTCGACCTGTTCGACGACCGCGCGCACCCGCTCGTCCTCGGCTGCCCAGACCCGCCATGGGCGCATCCCGGTGGAGCGCTTGACGCAGTCGTAGAGTTCGTCGTCCTCGCCGCGGTCCAGGACCACCTCCAGCAGACCGGCCAGGGCCGCGTCGTGGCCGATCGCGGCGAGCCGGTCCAGCGCCTCCGGCCAGTCGCGGCCCTCCTCGACGTACTCGCGCAGCAGCGCGATCGCGTCGGCGCGGCCGAGTCGGGCGAGGGTGCCCAGGACGGCGAGCGGGAGCGCGGTGCGGTCCGCGTCCTCGTCCGTCCAGTCGTCGTCGCACAGGAGATGTCGGGCGAGGCCGTCGAGACCGGCGTCGAGGTCCGCGTACAGGCGTGCGTAGTACAGCGACCGCGACTCGGTGGCCGGAACGGCACGGGGATCGCGGACCACACAGCCGTCGAGCGCGTCGAGCACAGCGACGCGGTCGGCGACGAGGGCCCGCCGGGCGCCCTGACCGTGGCCGCTGCGAAGCAGGCCAAGGAGGGCGTCATGCGAGGTGATGACCGGATCGAACATGCCGCAAGCATCGGTGGCCGGCAACCCTGGAGCAACAGGATTTAGGACACATGTACCCGTTGCCCGTTGTTTCGGGGAAACCGTGTTGCTGTTTCGTCACCGGAAGCTATGAACTGTACCGTCCGCGTTCGCCCGGACGCCGCGCGGGTGTGCCCGGTCGCGGCCCGCCCCGCGGGCTCCCGCGACCGGCGCACGCCCCCGGGTGCTCGCCCCGGCCCGGCTCACTGCTGTTTGGGCACCTGCACGCGTGGTCGATCGCGTCGCACGGTGCCGTAGTCCTGGCCGTCGACCGGGCCCAGCATGCTCGCCGGCACGAAGGACTCCATCGCCCAGGCCCTGGTCTGCACGTCGGCGGCGAAGCCGTACGCCCCCCAGACGGGCCAGCGCACGCGGGCGCGCCAACTGCCGTCCCGGTACTGGTGCCAGCTCACCAGGGTGACCTCCAGGTGTTGTCCGTCCGGGAGGAGCATCCGTACTCGCGGACCGCTCGGGTGCGGGTCCGCCTCCTTGCGTCGCTCGCCGACCGGGCCGAAGGGCGGCTCACGACGGCCGGCGGATTCCGGCGCGCGGGTGGGCGACTCGCCACCGGCGGTCGATGTCGGTAGTGCTGCGGTCTTGCTGCTCACGCGGCCATTGTGCGGCGCGGCGACGGCCCGCCGGCCCGAAAGCGCCCGTGCACGCACGCGTCCCACCCGTACGGCGCACGGGCGCCACGCGAGTGGGACGGGCTGGGGGTGCGATGCGTCAGGACACCACCCGAAGCTCGGCCGGGGCGACCACGCTCAGGCCGAGCATCGCGGCCAGGTCCTCGACCAGGTTCACCGCTTGTTCCGCGGTCAGTCGTTCGACCGTCCACTCGTCGGTGGGGCGGCCTTCGGCGTCGGTGTGCGGACCGAATCTCAACTCGATCGGACGATCCGCGTCGGCGGAGGGCAGCACCGGAACCCGGGCCACCAGGGTGACATTGTTCGACATGACGTCGACTCCCTTCGAAGAGAGCGAAAACGATCGCCGTTGTCATTGCCGGTCACCACTCACGCTCGCATCGCCTACGGACCGTGTCCAGGTGTCTGTGGAGGCGTAGGGGAGCGCACGAGGCGCGCCCCGAACACACGACACGGCCCCGGGGCGGATCGCGCGCCGGGGCCGTGTCGTCGATCGTGTGGGGGAACTCCCCCGGCGGGTCGGTGCGGTCGCCGCCCCGGTGGGGCGAACGGCTCGACACCGCCCGCGGTCACGGGTGGGTCAGCCGAAGAAGGCCTTCACCACCGGTCCCGCCGCCGAGCCGCCGGACTTGCCCTTCTCCACCAGAACCGCGATCGCGACGTCGTCCTTGAACGCGATCATCCAGCCGTGCGTGAGGGTCTCGCCCTTCTCGTCGAACTCGGCGGTACCGGTCTTGGCGCCCACGGTGCCCGGGATGCCCTGGAGCATCTTGCCGGAGCCGTTGGCCACCACGCCCTGCATCAGCGACTTCAGCTGACCGGCGATCGCCGGGTCCAGGTCGTGCGAGGGCACCCGACCGGGCACGTCGTCCGGCGCGAGCACGGGCTGGTTGAACTTGCCGGAGGCGATCGTCGCGGCGACCGAGGCCATCACCAGCGGACTGGCCAGCACCCGGCCCTGGCCGATCATCGACGCGGCCTTGTCGTTCTCGCTGTTGGCCGGGGGCACCGAACCGTCGAAGGTCACCGTGCCCACGTCCCACTTGGCGCCGATCCCGAACTGCTCGCCCGCCAGCTTGTTCAGCGTGTCGTTCTCGATCTTCGAACGGTTGCCGATGAACGCCGTGTTGCAGGACTGCGCGAAGTCCTCCTGGAAGAGCGCGTTGGGCATCGGCTGGAGACCGTCGTAGTTCTTGAACGTCTGTCCGTTGACCACGAGCGTGTTCTCGCACGGCACCTTGTCGGTCGGCTTGAGGCCGGCCCGCAGCAGCGCCCCGGAGGAGACCGTCTTGAAGGTCGAGCCCGGTGGGTACCGACCGGTGAAGGCGCGGTTGTCGCCGTTCGCGGGGGTGTTCGCGGCGCCCAGGATGCCGCCGGTCTTGGCGTCGAGCACCACGATCGAGGCGTTGTTGCCGCCGCTGACCGCCTTGAGCGCCTCCTCGGCCCGCTTCTGGGTGCTCGGGTCCAGGGTGGTCTTCAGCGGCTCGGACGGCTTGCCCTTGATGTCGACCAGGGTCGTCTTCTCCGCGCCGGCGGCGTCCACGATGCTGATCTTCAGGGCTGCGGTGCCGGCCAACTTCTTCTCGTAGCGGTACTGCAGGCCGGAGGCGCCCACCGGGTCCGCGGAGGACGCGCTCGGATCGGCGTTCTTGAGCAGGTCCGCGTTGTCGCCGGAGCCGACCGTGCCGACGATCTGCTTCGCCACGTCGCTGGTCTGCTGCGTGCTCTCCTTGATCTGTATGCCGCCCAGGCCGGCCAGCTTGAGCTGACCGTTGCCGTCCCACTTGTCCTTGCGCAGGGTCACCAGCGCCAGCGACTGGTTCGGATCCGCCGCCGCGACCCGGGACTTGAGCTTGGGAATGTCCAGGTCGAACAGCGGATCGGCGAGCGCGGCGTACAGCGCGTCCGGGTTGGTGATCTTGGCCGGCCACAGGGACAGCGCCACCACCGGCGTCGCGGTGGCCAGCGACTTGCCCGAGCGGTCCAGGATGTCGCCGCGCTTGGGCAGCGTGCGATCACGCTTGATCTTGCCGGTGTCGGCGAGTTGGGGGTGCACGATGGTCTGGGTCCAGTGCACGACGGTCTTGCCGTTCGTGGTGACCACCGGGACGGTCGACTCGATCTTGACCGGGTCGGTCACGCCCTTGAGGGTCAGCGTCGCGTTGTAGGTGAGCGTCGCGGGGGCCTTGTCCTTGCCCTTGGTGTACGTACCGGGCTTGTACTCGGCCTTGACGATGCCCAGCTGCTTGCCCGTCGTGTCCAGGCCCTGCTGTGCCGTGGTGGGGTTGTCCGTGAGGGACGCGGCCTTGGGCAGATCGCCGTTCTGCCACGCGGTCAGGAAGCTCCTGGCCGTCGTCTCGGACGTGTCCTTCTTCTCGTCGCCGCCGCTGCACGACGTCAGCGCGGCCACCACGACAACGGACAACGCCAACGGTACGGCCGACGGGATCCGCCGCATCTTGCTGCCCACCAGATTCCTCCCGAACGTCCACGAACCCCCGGCAGCCCGCCGGAGGTCTTCGGTCACGCTACCCGGACCGCCGGCGGGCGTCGGCCATCGGGCAGCCGTACGACCGACTTGTGACCTGGTTGTTGAGGTGCCCGTAACGCCTCGGGTGAGGGATCGCCCTCAACCCTGGGCGAACGGGAGCCGAATTCGCGGTCGGAGGAAACCGGTCCCCCATGCGGTGCGTCGGTAGGAGCATGAGGGTCTGCCGGGTCGGGGACCCCGAGTTGACCGTTGGCACCGTCGAGCAGGAGGAGAACGGGGCGATGGGGACCACACGGATCGCCATACCGACACCACCGCGTTACGGGTGGCAGGAGGACGCGGCATGCAGGGGCCTGGACGCCGGGCTCTTCTTCGGTGACGACCAGGAGCGGCCCGGCGAGCGCCGGGCGCGCGAGCGGGTCGCCAAGAAGGTCTGCATCTCCTGCCCGGTGCGGCGGCGCTGCCACGAGCACGCGATGTCGGTCCCGGAACGCCGAGGTGTGTGGGCGGGTCTGGGCGAGACCGAACGCGCCGCACTGCTGCGCGAACAGGAACAGGAACACGAGCACCGGCACGAGCACGAACACGAGCGGGAGAAAACCACGACGGCCGCCTGACCGCACCGGGGGGCGCGAGGCCCGCGCCGGTGCGGCCGGATCCGGGGTCAGGCCGGCAGGTCGTCCTCGCCGAGCAGCCCGCGCACGCCCAGTCGGGCTCGCACGTGCGGCGCGCACGCGTCCACCACGACCGCCGCGCCGATCCATTCGGCGCCGGCCTCGGTGACCATCCGCCGCACGGCGCCGGCCTGCGCACCGGTCTCGATCCACTCGTCGACCAGGAGCACTCGATCGCCCGGTCGGAACAGCCGGCTCGGGACCGCCAACGTGAGGCCGCCGTCCTGGTATTCGGGCGGGGTGGCGGCGCGCAGCATGGGGTCGTCGCCGGGCCGTCGGCCGTCGCCGACGATGCGCCGATCCTTGCGGATCTCGACGAAGCCGACGCCCAGGTGCAGCGCCGTGATCGGCCCCAGGACCAGACCGCGCGTCTCGATGCCGACGATCAGCGTGGGCCGCGCATCCGCGTGCAGCGCGCCGAGGCCGGGACCGAGCATGGCGAGCACCTCGGGATCGTGCCACCAGCCGGAGACGTCGGCGAAGGTGCCCCACGGGGTCTCCTGCCAGGTGAACGCGTCCGCGAGTCGCCGCGCGATGGCCTCCACGCTGCCCTGACGACTCGTCACCTCGGTGCACCCCGTTTCGTTCCCGCACCGGCACGTCCGGATCTCGACCGGACACGCTACCGGTGCGGGCGGGCACGATCCGCGAACCCGCCCCGGGCGGCCCGCACTCGACCGGCCCCCCGGGCCCGCGGTCAGTCCGCGCCGGGACGGTCCAACGGCTGTTCGACCAGCGCGAGTACCCGACTGGCCATGAAGCGCGCGGTGCGCACCACGGTGCCCGTCCGGGTCAGTTCGCTCACCTCGACGACACCGCGCCGAACCGCGACATCCAGCCGGCGTCCCGCACGCGTCGCGGTCATCTCGTAGGTCTTGGTGCTGTCGCCCGCGTCGACCACTATCTCGACCCGATCGCCCTTCATCTGCGCCCCCTTCGACCGATTACCCCCATCTTCTCCCACAGGTCCGACATCGACCGTCTCCCCGATGGGGGTGGTCCGGCCCCGACTCCGGGGCGCCTTACCGCGTCGGGCACCGGGGTTCCTCTAACGTGTGTCGCACACAGGGGATTCGGGCACACGACACCCGGACGACGGCACCACGCGAGGGGATCGGGCACACATGACGATGGTGCGGCTGCGACGGCAGGATCCGCGCATCGTCGGTTCCTATCGGTTGCTGCGTCGTCTCGGCGCCGGCGGCATGGGTGTGGTCTACCTCGGCGTGGACCGGCACGGAAACCGCGTCGCGCTCAAGCTGATCCGCCAAGAGCTGGCCGGAAACCCGGAGTTCCGCTCGCGGTTCGCCCGCGAGGTGGACGCCGCCCGGATGGTCCGCGGCAATCGCACCGCCGCGCTGGTGGACGCCGACGCGAGCGCCGACCGCCCGTGGCTGGCCACGGTCTACGTGCCCGGCCCCTCGCTGCAGCGCCGAGTCGGCGAGCGCGGCCCGCTGGGCTGTCTGGACCTGGCCCGGGTCGGCTCGGCGGTGGCCGACGGTCTGGTGTCCGTGCACGCGGTCGGCGTCGTGCACCGCGACGTGAAGCCGTCCAACATCCTGCTGTCCCCCGACGGGCCGCAGATCATCGACTTCGGCATCGCCTACGCGGACGGCGCCGGCACCCTGACCGTGACCGGAACCGCGGTCGGCTCACCGGGATTTCTGGCCCCCGAGCAGGTCCGCGGGCAGACCGTGACGCCGGCCACCGACATATTCGCGCTCGGCGTCACGCTGGCCTACGCGGGCCGCGGAGCACCGCCGTTCGGGTCCGGGCCGGTGGATGCGCTGCTGTACCGCGTCGTGCACGAGGAGCCGGATCTGGAGGGTGTGCCCGAGCAGGTGGTGCCGTTGATCTCGGCCTGCCTGTCCAAGGACCCCCGGATGCGACCGTCCGCCGAACAGGTACGCGAACGGCTGGCCGCGATCGCCCGCCAACGCGAGGCGGAACGCGGTACATCGGGCCGCGGGTCGGCGGCGACACCGGCCGCGGCCGTCGCGGGTTCGACCTCGGCCGCGGGCCGGCCCGACGGCGGCCCGACGGCCGCGTCCCCGACGCGCGAGCGGGACCGGGCCAGGCGTGAAGCGGCCCGCCGGGACGGCGCGCGCCGGGGCGAGGACACCCGCGCCGACCGATCCTCGGTGAGCCGGGCCGAGTCCGGCCGGGCGGAGTCGGGTCGGGTGCCGGTCGAGGGGCGTTCGACGAGCCGACCCGAGTCGAGCCGGCACGAGTCGACCCGGCCCGACGGCGGGCGGCCGGACGCGCGGGCGCACGAGGGGCGCGGGCACGACGGGCGGGCGGTGGAGGCCGGGCGGGCGGAACCGGTGCGGCACGAGCCCGGCCGGACCGAGGCCGGGCGGCACGACGCACGCCACGACGGGGGACGGCACGACTCCGGGCGGCACGACCTCCCCCGCGGTGAACGCGGCGAACGAGGTGAACGCAACGAGCGTGCCGAGCGCAACGAACCGGCGCGCGGCGCCGTGCCGGACCGGCAGGAGCGTGCGGACCGCGCCGATCGCCCGGACCCCAAGCGGGCCGGCCGGGTCGATCACGGGCCGCGTTCGCGCGCCGGGGCCGTCGCCGGCGGCACGCCCCGCCGACGCCGGCCCGAGGACCGACGGCGTTTGCTGATCCAGCAGTTGATCGTCTTCGTCGTGGTGACCGCCATCGCCGCCTTCGCCATCGCCGCGTTCCAGAACGACGGCGGGGACGACGGAGACGACGCCAAGACCTCGACCGTCGCCCAGCCCGCTCCGCAGCCGCCGGGCCCCGGCGCGTTCCGGATCGGTCCGGCGCACGGCTCGATCCCGATCGCCGACTGGTCCGACCGCACCTACGCGGACCCCTCCGCCGGCGGCGCCACCGTCACCCTCGCCGACGGCTCGGCGGTGGTCGGCAGCGACCGGATCACCCTCGGCGACGTGCTCCCGGCAAGCCTGGACGGCGCACCGGCCGCGGTCGTGGTGCTCACCCGCTCCCCCGGTGCGGGCGGGCCGCCGACCCACCTGGTCGAGCTCTACCGGTTCGCCGACGGCACGCCGATCGCGGTGGCGGCGCTGGCCGCAGCCGCCGACCCGCAGGCGGTGGCCACCCGGTGGACGGTGGCCGAGGGCGCGATCGTGCGCATCCAGTCCTATGTGGACATCGCCGACGTGAGCACCCGCTACGTGGTCGGCCCCGACGGCGTCCTGGTCCCGGCCGGGGTCTGAGCCGGGCAGACCCCGCACACACGGTGTCCGGGTCCGAACGGGCAGCGCCGCACACACGGTGTCGCCGGCCGGACCGACGCCCACGTTCGCACCGGGCACCACCCGAGGCCGCCGCGCGAGGAGGCGACCCGCACGCACGACGCACACCAGAAACGAGAGGGGGCACCCGGCCGAAGCCGGGTGCCCCCTCTCGTATCGGATCACATCTCGTCGGGTCGCGCTGTCCGGGCTCAGCCGAACTGGCGCTCCAGGTCCTTCAGTTTGCGCTCCAGCGAGTCGAGCCGGGGCAGCGTCATGGTGTCGTCCTCGGCGGTGAGGTCGATGACGTCACGCCGCTCGCCACCGGTGCCGGCAGTCGCCGCCGGGAGTTCGCTCGCTCGCGCGGAGGGGGCAAGAGCCGGACGGCCGGAAGGGTTGTTCGAGTCGGCTGGGCCGCCGTGGCCGGAAACGTCGTTTCCGGCTATAGCAGGCTCCGAGAGTGCTTCGGAGCCGCCACCTCCCGGCAGAGCAGCCATTTCCTGACGCGCGGCGCCGCGGCGGCCGAAGTGTCCGCCACCGCCCTCACCGCGACTGAGCGCCTTGAGCTGCGCCCGCTCCCGCTTGCCGTCGATCCGTCGACGCTCGCGATCGTCCTGCTTGGCCCGCTTGTCCTCGCGGACCTCCTCGACGGCCTCGTCGAGGGTGCGCACGCCTTCGAGCAGCATGAGCGACCACGCGTTGAACGTCTCGTGCGGGGCACGCAGCCATCGCACGATCCGAATCTGCGGCAACGGACGGGGAACCAGGCCCTGTTCGCGCAACGCGGCCCGACGGGTCTGCTTGAGCGCGCGGTCGAACAGGACGGCCGCGGAGAGCGACATGCCGGCGAAGAACTGCGGCGCACCGGCGTGCATGTCGCCGCGCGGCGCGTGCACCCAGTTGAACCAGGCCGAGGCACCCGCGAACGTCCAGACCAGTATCCGCGAACCGAGCGCCGCGTCACCGTGGCTGGCCTCGCGCACCGCGAGCACGGAGCAGAACATCGCCGCCCCGTCGAGCCCGAACGGCACCAGGTATTCCCAGCCGTTGCCCAACCCGAGGTTCTCCCGGCCGAAGCCGACCAGGCCGTGGAACGACAGCGCGGCCGCGACACCGGCACAGACGAACAGCAGGGTGTACGAGGCGACGCCGTACATCAGTTCCTTGCGCCGCCGGCGGTCCTGCTCACGCTCCCAGCTGTCGGATCCTTCCCCGGTATCCGTCGCGTCGACCTTGCGGCGTCGGACGACCAGATACGCCACAAGCGCCATAAGGGCGACCAGTTCCGCCAAGCCGACGAGGGCCCAGGCCAGGGGTACACCCATGATCTCCAACGAGCTTTGCCTCGCTTCCCGTTCCTGATCCGATTGCGCGGCGCCCCATACTGGCGGAATTTCGCCTGGTGCGGGTCGAATCCACCGAATATCCCGCGTGTGGGTGACAGGACATTCCCCTGCACAACCACTTTTTCGGCCGCCTGTGCGACCCCAACAGGCCACTGCGCCAATTAGGGCGACGCTCGACCGTACTGCACTTCCGCGCACACGCTAGTCCAAGATCACATTCGATCGAAATTGGCATGACACGATCGGCATGTCGTGGGAGAAATCAGGGAAGGTCCTACCGCTCAATTCCGAGAGATCGGAAGAAATGTCCCAAGAAACGCAAGAAAGAGGGAAGCGGATCACTACCAACCAACCGCGCAAACGCTCACGTTCAGGTGTGAATCCGGACGCGAGTGATCGGATGAAACTGCATCGGACCGTTGCCTACCTGGACGAACGGCCCTACACGCTGATCACATTGCGACCGTCCACCACGACCCGGTTCGCCGTCAACCACTTCCACGACTGCTGGCACGTGTTGTCCGACCAGGCCGGGGCACGCCTGTTCGCCCGACTCCTGTGGGGCCTGGCCTACGACCGGCACGAGAACACCCTCGTGGTGATCGACCGGCGGTTCCTGGACCCGACCCCCTTCGAGGCCGAACCCTCGCTGCCGATCGTGCTGTTCGCGACCGAGCGCACCCCGTTCGGCGGCCGTGCCGCACGCGGGTTGCGCCGGTTGTTGCCCGCACTGGGCCCGCCGGACGGCACCGTCCGTTGGCAGACCCACGGGCTGACCACCGCGCTCGCCGACCGCGCGACCTGGCAGCGCGAGCATCCGGAGCCGCCCTGGGACTGGGAACGCGAGCGCCGGCACAAGCGGAAGCCGTACCACGCGGTGCACGACGGCCTGTTGGTACTGCCCGGAACCACCGGGGCGCTGCTGCGCGACGCGGTGTCGATCGCGAGCCTGGCGGTGTCCGTCGAGGCGCCGATGGCCTACGAGTACCTGCACCACTACGAGTTCCAGGTCTTCCACGACTACCGGCGCCGGGTCAGCGCCGCGCGCACCGCGCGCCGCGAGATCCAGGCGCTGCCGGTACCGCCGGACCGAGGCACCGGCCCGGGCCCCCACGAGGGCGACCTCATCCGCCGGCACATCTGGGTCCGGGGCACCGAGATCCGCGAACGGCGCATGCGCGGGCGGCGCGTCCGGCGTCGGCCGGCGCTCTACCAGACCCGTTCGATCAACGAGATCGAGCGCTCCGGCGCGTCCTCGTTCGAGCGCCTGGCGAACATCCCCGCCGACGAATGAAGCCGCGCCCGGCGCGCCGGCCGACCCGTCCGGGGCCGCGGCTCAGCCGTAGCTCACCGCGTAGAAGGCGACCGCCGCCGCGGCGCCCACATTCAGCGAGTCGACCCCGTGCGACATCGGGATCCGCACGAGTCGATCGGCCGCGGCGAGCGCCTTCGCGGTCAGGCCGGGCCCCTCGGCGCCGAGCATCAGCGCACACCGGTCCAGGTCCGCCGGCGGCAGTTCGTGCAGCGCCACCGATCCCTCGGCGGGAGTCATCGCGAGCAGTGTCAGACCGGCGCCGCGCAGCACGTCCAGCCCGCCCGGCCACGGCTCCAGCCGGGCGTAGGGCACCGAGAACACGGCACCCATCGAGACCTTGACCGAACGCCGGTACAGCGGATCCGCACAATCCGGCGACAACAGCACGGCGTCCATGCCCAGGGCAGCCGCGCCGCGGAAGATCGCGCCCACGTTGGTGTGGTCGTTCACCCCCTCCAGGACCGCGACCCGGCGCGCGCCGGCCACCACGTCCGCAGCCGCCGGCAACGGCTTGCGGCCCATCGAGGCGAGCGCCCCGCGATGGACCTGATAGCCGGTCACCCGCTCGACCACCTCGGGGCTGCCCACGTACACCGGCGCGGCGGCGGCCTCGATCACATCCGTCATGGTCTCGATCCAGCGCTGGGACAGCAGCATGGAGCGCATCGGGTAGCCCGCCGCGAGCGCGCGGCGGATCACCTTCTCGCCCTCCGCCATGAACAGCCCCTCGGCCGGTTCGCGGCGGCGGCGCAGTTCCACGTCGGTCAGGTCGGTGTAGTCGACGAGGCGCGGGTCGGCGGGGTCGTCGAGCGTGATCACGGGCACGGCCCCAGTGTCCCAGCCGGGTCGGGTCGCATCGGCGTGGGCATCCAAGGGACGCGGAACTCACCCGGAGCCGGCCTCCCGACAACCCGTCCGACACTTGCGGACCACCGGGCCGACCGCCGGATGCGTTCCGGCAGTCGGCCCGGAGTCCGAGGGCACGCGAGGCAGCCGACCCGGTCCCGGCTCGGGGCGGCAACCCGTGTGCGTCAGTCGGTGAGCGCCACCACGTCGCCGATCACGACGATCGCCGGCGGCCTGATCCCCGCCGCGACCACGTCCTGTGCCGCCGCGGACAACGAAGTACGAAGCACCCGCTGGGTGGCCATCGTGCCCTCCTGGATCACCGCCACCGGAGTCGTCCCCACGCGCCCGTGCGCCAGCAGCGCCGAGGTGATCGGCCCGAGCCGCTCCACGGCCATCAGCAACACCAGCGTCCCGCGCAAGCGGGCCAGCGCCGCCCAGTCCACGAGCGAGCGCGGGTCCTCGGGCGCGACATGCCCGGACACCACGGCGAACTCGTGCGCCACACCCCGGTGGGTCACCGGGATGCCGGCTATCGCGGGCACCGAGATCGCGCTCGTGATGCCGGGCACCACCTGGCACGGCACGCCCGCCTCGGCGCATGCGAGCGCCTCCTCGAAGCCGCGGCCGAAGACGTAGTTGTCGCCGCCCTTGAGCCGGACCACGAACCGGCCCGCCTTGGCGTGCTCGATCATCGCGTCGTTGATCGCCTCCTGGGCCATCGCCCGCCCGTACGGGATCTTCGCCGCGTCGATCACCTCGACGTGCGGCGGCAGCTCGCCCAGCAGCGCGCGCGGGCCCAGCCGGTCGGCGATCACCACGTCGGCCTCGGCGAGCAGTCGCCGCCCGCGCACGGTGATCAGGTCCGGGTCGCCGGGGCCGCCGCCGACCAGGGCCACTCCGGGCAGCGCGCCGACCGGGCGCTCCCCCCGGGCGGCCAGTGAGCCGTCGTGCAGGCCCTCGACGATGCGATCGCGCACGCCCGCCGCCCGCCGCGGGTCACCGCCCGCCAGCACCGCCACGGTCAGGCCGTCGTGCCGGCCGCTCGCCGGCGTCCATGCGCTGGCGTGCGACGCGTCGTCACAGCGCACGCAGAACACCCGCAGCGCCTCGGCGTCGGCGGCCACCGCCTCGTTGACCTCGGCCACGTCGGTTGCGGCCAGCGCGTACCACGCGCCGTCCAGGTCACCGGGCGCGTAGGCGCGCGGCGCCCACCGCAGCTCGCCGGCGGTCGCCATGCCCTCGACCGCCGGGGTCGCCTCGGGGGCGACCACGAGCACGTCCGCGCCCGCGTCGAGCAGGGCGGGCAGTCGGCGCTGGGCGACCGTACCGGCGCCGACCACGACGACCCGGCGTCCTTCCAGACGCAGGCCGGCGGGATAGGCGGGAGGACCAGGGAGTCGGGACATCGTTCTCACTTTTCCGGGTGGGGCGGGGTGCGCTGCGTACGGTGTTTCTCGGTCTTCCGGTGCACGGATCGATACCGCTTCGGCCTCGGTCGCTCGCGGCCCCGGTGTCGCTTCGGGGTCGCTCCGGCCGTCGCCTCGGCGGTTTTCCCGCGCGGAAAGGGCACCTCTGCCACTCCATCGTGGCGGAGGTGCCCTTCGGCTGCTGCGGGCGGGGGTCGAAATCAGTCGGTTTTGCCGCTGACTCCCGCCGAGTCGAACGTCGCCACATCGTGCAGTACGCGGACCGCGCTCTGCACCAGCGGCAGCGCGAGTACCGCGCCGGTGCCCTCGCCGAGCCGCATCTCCAACTCGACCAGCGGACGCAGCGACAACTTCGCCAGGGCCGCCGCATGGCCGGGTTCGGCCGAACGGTGGCCCGCGACGCACGCGTGGATGGCCTCCGGCGCGATCGCCTGCGCGACCAGGGCCGCCGCACCGGCGATCACCCCGTCGAGCACGACCGGTACGCGCAACGCCGCCGCGCCGATGATGAACCCGGCGAGCGCCGCGTGCTCCAGGCCGCCGATCGCGGCCAGTACGCCGATCGGGTCACCGGGATCGGGTTCGTGCCGCGCCAGCGCCGCCTTGACCACCTCGATCTTGCGCCGGTGCGTGGCATCGTCGATGCCGGTCCCGCGACCGGTCACCTCGGCGACCTCCACCCCGGTGAACACCGAGATCAGCGCGGCGGACGCGGTCGTGTTCGCGATCCCCATGTCGCCGGTGAGCAGCCCTCGGTTGCCGGCCGTGACCAGGTCGCGGGCGGTCTCGATGCCGACCTCGATCGCCGCGATGGCCTCCTCGCGGGTCATCGCGGGGCCCTGGGTCATGTCCGCGGTGCCCGGCCGGATCCGACGTGGCAGCAGTCCGGTCGCGTTCGGCAACTCGGTCGCGACGCCGACGTCCACGACGCACACCTCGACGCCGATCTGCTTGGCGAACGCGTTGACCACGGCGCCGCCGGCGAGGAAGTTGCCCACCATCTGCGCGGTGACCTCCTGCGGCCACGGCGACACGCCCTGCGCGTGCACCCCGTGGTCGGCGGCGAACACCGCGACCGCGGCGGGCTCGGGGACGGGCGGCGGGAAGGTCCGGGCCAGGCCGGACAACTGCGCGCCGATCGTCTCCAGGATGCCCAGCGAGCCGGGCGGCTTGGTCATGTTGCGCTGGTGCTCCCACGCCGCGCCCAGCGCCTTGGCGTCGAGCGGACGCACCGACCGGAGCGTCTCGTCGAGCAGGCTGACCGGCTCCTCGCCGGGCAGGCCGCGCCGACCGTAGGTCTCCTCGTGCACCACCCACGACAGCGGCCGGGCCCTGGCCCATCCCGAGGTGGCCAGCTCCGGCTCGTCCGGGAACGCGTCCACGTAGCCGACGCACAGGTAGGCGACCACGTCGATGTGGTCGGGCAGACCCAGCGCCGTGGCCAACTCGCGCTCGTCGAAGAAGCTCACCCAGCCGACCCCCAGGCCCTCGGCCCGGGCGGCGAGCCACAGGTTCTCCACCGCGAGCGCGCTGGAGTAGGGGCCCATCTGCGGCTGGGTGTGCCGGCCCAGGGTGTGCCGACCGCCGCGCGTGGAGTCCACGGTGACCACGATGTTGACCGGGGTCTCCAGGATCGCCTCGACCTTGATCTCCAGGAACTGCTTGGCCCGGGCCTTGGGCAGCGAGGTGGCGTACGCCTCACGCTGCCGCTGGGCCAGTTCCTGGACGGTGACCCGGGTCTCCTCGGAGCGGATCACCACGAAGTCCCACGGCTGCGAATAGCCGACGCTGGGCGCCGCGTGCGCGGCCTCCAGCACCCGGACCAGGACGTCGTCCGGCACCGGGTCGGGCCGGAACCCGGCCCGGACGTCCCGGCGCTCGCGCATCACCCGATGCACCGCCTCGCGCGCCGCATCGTCGTAGCCGGGAGCGGCGGGGCCGCGCTCGACCTCGGGCTCGGGCTCCGACTGCGCGTCCGGCTCCGACTCCGACTGTTGTTGCGCCTCCGACCGCTGCCCCGGCTCCGGCGCGGCCGGGTCCCGAGGCTCGTCGGCGGATGCGGCGGCAACCGCCTCCGGCGTCGAATCCTCGGCCACCGGCCCGGAATCGGCCGCCGCCGCTGCCGGCTCGACCGCGACCGGCCGCTCGGCGGCGGGCAGCACCACGGTGACCGCGGTCGCCGAGGCGGACTCGGCCGCCGCGTCGCCGTCGGTCGGCGCGTCCGCCGGCGCATCGCCTGCGGGCTCTGCCGGCGCGGGCGTCTCGGGCGCGACCGGGTCGGCCTGCCCGCCCTGGGCCGGGTCGGCCGAAGCGGTGCCGACCGGCTCGGCCGGCGGCGGCGGAATCCTGGGGATCTCGCCGCTCCCGGCGACGACCGCGGGCTGCGGCTGCCGATCGGGCTCGGCGCCGGGCGTGCTCTGGGGGCCGTGCATGGCGGTGCTTTCCTCGGACGTACGGGGACCCGCCGGGCCGGCGGCGGCCGATCCGGCCTCGACCGGGCCGGCAGGCGGCGCGGTTCCGGTCGCGGTGGATACCGCGACGGACTCGGGGGCCGTCGCGGGCGCCGGGTGCTCGGCGCTCGGCGGTGCGGGGATCTCCTCGGCGAGGAGTTCCGCCGCGATGGACCGGGTGGTCGCTCCGGCCGGGACGGCGACGGCGGGCGCCGCGTTCTCGAGCGGGGCCGGGGCGGCCTCGGCCGACGCGTCGTCCGCGGCGGCGACGGGTGCCGCCGCGACGGACGCATCGACCGCTTCGACCACGACCGGCGCACCGTCGGCGACGGGCTCCGGGCCGGGGCCGCCTGCGGCGGGCTGCTCCGCAGGCGCCTGGGGGGCAACCTCCGCGGCGGGTGGCGCACCCACCTGCTCGGCCGCCGGCACGGGCTGCTCGCCCGAGGTCGGAACGACCCCGTCCGGCGCGACCGATGCGGGCTGCTCGTCGGGCGCGGCCGATGCGGGCTGCCCGGTCGTCGTGACCGGCGCGGCCGCGGTCTGGGCCACCGGCCCGGGCTGCGCGGCGGGCGCGGTCGGGCCGCTCGCCACCGGCGGCACGGGTTGCGCCGCCAAGACGGGCTGCGCGACCGACTCGGCCTGCCCGGCCGACTGCGGAGGCGCGACCGAAGCAGCCTGCCCCGACGGGGCAACCGGCTCGGCGGACACCGCGGTTGCGGGCGGCTCGACGGACGCCGCGGTTGCGCTCGACTCCGTCGCTCCGGTGGCCGCACTCGGCACCGCCGGCACCACGCCCTGTGCCGGAACCACCGGCTCCGCCGCCGCGCTGTCGGCGGCCGACTGGCCGGCGCCGGCCTCCGGCGCGACCGCCACGGCCGCAACGGGCTCGGCCCGCGGCCCGGTTGCCGGACCGACGGGCGGTGCGTCGGCCACGGTCGGCGCCGCGTTCGAGCCCTTGGACGGCCCATCGGCCGCAACGGGCTCCGCCGGTACGGGCGGTGCGACCGGCGTACCCTCCGCCGGCGCATCCGGCACCGCCGGACCCGCGTTCGCCTGCGGCACGTCCGGCGCCGCGATCACCTCGGCAACGGGCGCGACCGGCTCGGCCGCCGGCTCGGCGACCTGCGCGGCGTCCGGCTCCGGCGGGGGCACCGGGCCGATCGGCGTCTGCGCGGGAATCGCCCCGTGCTCACCCGAATCGGCCGGCGCCGAGCCGTTCTCGGGCTTGCGTCGCCGGCTTCCGGTGCCTTCCGGCACCGCGGTCGCGGCCGGCGGCACCTGCCCCGCCGGCACCGACGATGCGGCGGCGTCCTGCTGTGCCGCGACGGGCGGCCCGGGTTCGACCACGGCCTCGGCCACGACCGGACCGGGCTCGACCGGAACCGGCGCCGACGCGGCGTCGACGGGCGCTTGGGCTCCCGGCGCGGCCGCAGGCGCGACCGCCTGTGCCGCCGGGTCGGCCCCACCCACTGCGGCCACGCCCGGCGGCACCGAAACGGCCGCCTCCGCGCTGCCGATCGGGCCCGCGGCGGGCGGGGGTGCGGTGGTCGGCGGCGTGCTCGGCGCCGCCGCGTTCGGCCCGGTCAGCGCATCGACGACCGCGTCCGGCGTGGCCTGGACGAATCTGGGATGCGCGGGCTGCGGCGGCACACCCGGCAACGGTTGCGGTATGGCCGGCGCGGTGACCCCCCGCTCGGGCTCGGCCACCGGCGCGACCGGCGACGGCGACTGCTCCGCGACCGGCGCGGCGGGTGCGACCGGCTCGACCGGGGCGGCAGCCGCGACGGGCTCGGCAGGCGCCGGCTCGACCGGCTGCGGCGCGGTCGGCGGCGGTACCACCGGCACCGCCTGCATCGGCGTCGCCTGGGCCGGAATACCGGTGTTCACCGCGTCGCCCACCGGGTGTGCGCCACTGTGCGGGCCGGTCTGCTGCGGCACGGGGCCGCGGCCGACGCGTCGCTGCCGCCGTGGCGGCAGGGTGGTGCGCTGCGGCACGGCGGCGGCGACCGGGAACGGCGGGGTGTCCGCCGGGTTCCCGCCGACCGGCTGGGCCGGCTGCGGGGGGGCCGGCGGCTGCGGGGCCGCCGACTGCGGGGCCTGCGGCTGCTCCACGCTCTGCGCCGCGCGCACACGCTGGCGCAGCCGACCGCCGGTGACGCCCGGCTGCTCGACGAACGCACCGGCCTGCGGGCCGGGTGCCGTATGCGGCGCCGCACCCGAGGGCACCTCGCCCCCGGCCGCGCCCTGCGGCACGTCCGAGCCGTACCCGGCGCCCGGCTGCACGGCGACCGGCTGCACGAACTGCGGCGCGGCGGGCGGCGGTACGACGGGCACCGCCTGCACGGGCGGCGCGGCGGGCGCAGCCTGGGCCGGCCCGCCCTGCGCGGGTACCGCCTGGGCCGGTGCCGGATACGGCTCGGCCACGCCCTGCGGCGCGCCGTACTCCCCGGGGCCGAACCCCTGGACCGGCTGCGGGACTTCCTGATGCGGCGTCATGGGGCCGGGCGGATACGGGATCTGGCCGGCCGTCATCGGCGCGACATAGGTCTCCGGCTGCTCCGGCTCGTCGATGATCATCGCGGCGAACATGCCGGACTGCGGGCCGGGCACGGCGTCGTACGCCTGCTCGACCGGCGGTACCGGAACCTGTCCCGAAGCGTCGTCGCCGGCCGCGGCCATGCGGTCGGCCAGGGACATCCCGGGCGCGGCCGGTACCGGCACGTTCGGGTCGGCCCAGCCTGCCTGCGGCCCCGGCATCAACAGCGAGTCCTCGTCGTCCAGATCGTCGTACGGGTATGGACCGGCCGGTTCCCCAACCGGGCCGGTGCCGGCGGCGTGCCTGGCGGGGGCAGGGCCCACGCCCTCCCCGGCAGGTCGGCGCTCGTCGGCTTCGCTCATGTAACTACTCCTTCCAGGGCAGCCGCGAAGGCCAGCGTCGTGGCACGATCCCGCACCGCGATCCGAAGCCAATCCGGGCCGAGGCCCGGAAAGGTGTCGGCCCGCCGAACCGCGTAGCCTCGCTCCCTCAGCTGCTCGCGGATCTCTGGGCCCCCCTCGATCCGCGCGAGCACGAACGAGGAACGGGGAACGACCGGTAGCCGCATCCCCGAAACCGTGCGCAGCCTCTCCACGAGGTACGAACGGTCAGCCGCGAGCGTAACGGCCAACGCCTCCGCCTGCGCGAGCGCCTCCGGCGTGCAGCACGCCTCGGCGGCGATCAGCGCCGGTGTCGACACCGACCACAACGGCTGAGCGTCCGTGAGGATGCGCACCAGATCCGGGGAAGCCAGGACGTAACCGATGCGAAGTCCGGCCAACGCCCAGGTTTTCGTGAGACTTCGCACAACCACGAGCCCGGGCAGGTCGCGCCGGTCGGCCACGCTTTCGGGTTCGCCGGGGATGGTGTCGGCGAACGCCTCGTCGACCACCAGGATCCGGCCGGGGCGGGCGAGGGCGGCGATCGTGGCCGCCGGGTGCAGGACCGAGGTGGGGTTGGTGGGATTGCCCAGGACGACCAGGTCGGCCTCGTTCGGAATCCGGGCCGGATCGAGGGCGAAGCCGTCCCGCTCGTCCAGCAGTACCCGGTGCACGGTGTGTCCGGCGGCCCGCAACGCGGCCTCGGGCTCGGTGAACTGCGGGTGTACGACCACCGCGTGTCGCGGGGCCAGGGTCCGGGCGAGCAGCACGAACGCCTCGGCGGCGCCCGCCGTGGGCAACACCTCGGCGATCGGGCGCCGGTGTCGGGCCGCGATGGCGGCCCGGGCCCGGCCCGTGTCGGGATAGGCGGCCAGGTCGCCCAGGCTCGCGGTGAGGCGGTGCACGAGCCACGCCGGCGGGGCCGCGAGCCGGACGTTGACCGCGAGGTCCACCAGCCCCGGCCCGATCTCCGCGTCGCCGTGGTGGCGCAGGTCCACGTCCGGCGCGACGCCCGCGCCCGGCGTGCCGTCCCGTTCGTCGGGAATGGGCCCGTCGAGTTCCGTCATCGCGTCACTGCCCATGTCCGTGGTTCCCGTACCCCTGCCCGGTGCCCCTGCCCGCCCGTGTCGTTCGTGTCCATGATGGTGGTGATGGTGCCCGGTCCGACGGCCGGGGTCCCGGCGTTGACCGCGAGCCGGCACTTCCCGACCGGTTTGCCGTGCGAAATCGACTGCCTCATCGCCGAGTCCGCCCATTTCCGGACCGATCACGGCGTTTCCTGTTCCGCCCCCGTGTTCGCCGCCGCACCCGCCGGTCCCGGGCCGGCCGATCCCCCGCCCGCCGGCCGATGGCGGGCCACCGCGACCGTACAGCGTGGGCGCGCGCCCACGCCGCGCGTCTTGGCCACCAGCAACTCGCCCAACCACGGGCCCGGTACCGGCCCCAGCCGCGCGGCGGCCTCGGCCACGCCCGGCGTGCCGACCGCAGCCCTGACCCGCTCGCTGGGATGCGGCACCGGCACCGCGGCGAGTTCCTCCGCCGCGCGCGCGAACAGCGGCAGTCCCAGCAGCGCCGCTCCCGCGACCAGACCCGGCTCGTTCGCCCGGGCCGTCACGGTCACCAGCGCCAGCACCGCCGAGCGCGCCAGGCCGGCCCGCGCGAGCACGGCGCACACGCTCGCGCGCACCTCCTCCGCGCCCACCCCGCGCGCCGCCCCGACCCCGACCACCAAATCCGGCCCGGGCGACGCCGGGCCGGACGTGGCCGAATCCAGCCCCTGCGTCCCCGGTACGCCGGCCGCCGGCGCAGCACCCGGCGCGAGAACTCCCGCCGCCGAGGCGGCGATCACCCGCCCGCCCGACACCCGATCCCCGGTCAAGCCCGGTCCCCCCACACCACGAACACCGGATGCGCCGGTTCCAGGCGTTGGGCGCCACCGGTGACCGGCGAAAGCCGCGAGGCCTGCAACAGACAACCCTCCACGGTGTATCCCGAGCGCTCCAGCACCGCGCGCGCCTCGGCCACCCGATCCACCTCCGACATCGCGGCCACGATCCGCTCCGGCCGGCGCGCCGCGCACGCGGCCACCGTCGAGGGTCCGCCGCCGCCGACGAACACCACGTCCGGCAACGGCAATCGGGACAACACCTCCGGCGCCTTGCCGTGCACCACCTGCACCTCGACCCCGAACCGGCCCGCGTTCTCGGTGATCAGGTCGCACCCGAACGCGTCCTGCTCGACCGCGACCACCGCCGCGCCGTGCCGCGCGCACTCGATACCCACCGAACCGCTGCCCGCGCCGATGTCCCAGACCAGGTCGCCCAGCCGCGGCCCGAGCCGGGCCACCGCCAGCGCGCGCACCTCGGCCCGGGTGATCGCGCCCGCCCGATGCGCGTACACGTCCTCCGCCGCCGCCCAGCCGCGCACCGGACCGGGAAAGCCCGGGCGCTCCCCCGCCAGCCAGCCCGCCGCCGCGCCCGCGCGCGGGGCCGGCCCGATCACGATCACCACGTCCACATCGGACCACTCGTGCTCGATCGCGTGCTCGGCGGAGACCATCGAGATCTCCTCCCGGTCGGTGCCCAGGTGCTCGCACACCACGAAGGTGCGCGGCACATCCGGGAGCAGCGCGGCGAGTTCGGCCGGACCCGCCCCCGGGCCGGTGAGCACCGCGACCTTGCCGAACGCCCGGCACACGTTCGCCGCACGCCGTACGTCCCGGCCCAGCGCGCTGACCACCCGCGCGTCGTCCCACGGCATCGAGGCCCGGGCGAACGCCAACGCCACCGAGGACACCGCGGGCACGATCTCCAACTCCAGGCCGTATTCGGCCCGGCGCAACAACCGCACGATCCCGAAGAACCCGGGATCGCCGACGGCCAGGACGACGGCTATGCCGCGATGCGCGCCGATCCGCTGCGCGGCCACGTGCACGTTGCCCAGCACCACCCGCTCGGCACCCTCGGGCACCGCGACGGCGGCCAACAGCCGTTCCGGGCCCGCCACCAGGGTCGCCGTCCGCAGCGCCTGCACCGCCGGTGCCGACAGCGGCGCGCCGTCGTACCCGATCACGGTCACCCGATCAGCCATGGCCATCCCCTCACCGCGCCGAACCCCGGGGGAGGTCCCGCGCGTGGTCATGCGGCGGCGCCCACGAAGAGGAGCCCGTATCCGACACGACGTCGGCTCCCCCCTTCGAGGTTGCGCCGCTCACCGCCCGAGCGTGCTCCCGTCGCCGCGGTCGGTAATCGGCCACGCCTGCGCGCCGTCCCGCGCACCCGCGCCCACCGTCGCACCCGCACCCGCCGCTCCCGCGCCCGCCGGATCGGCCGCGAGCGCACAGGACCGGGCGAAGCGCCGGGCCAGATCGGGCGCGCCGGCCCAGTGCGCGTGCAGATACGACGCGTGCACCGATCCCGCGACGTGCCCTTCCAGGCCGGAGTCGCCCAGGCTCCACGCCGCCCGGCGCCCGGCCCGCGGCGTGAGCGTCGTGCGGTGGAACTCGTGCCCGCGCACCACCCGACCGGTCGCGGCGAGCACCGAGTCGTGCGCGGCCGTCGCCTCCCGATAGCCCAGGGTCAGCCGCTCGGTCATCCGCGCGTCGGCGTCCAGCACCCCGCACATCGGCGCACCGTCCAGGGTCCGGGCCAGGTAGAGCAGACCCGCGCACTCGGCCGCGATCGGGCCGCCGCGCGCGGCCAGCGCCACCACGTCCGCCCGCAGCGTCGCATTGGCCGACAACTCCGCCGCGTACACCTCGGGAAAACCGCCGCCCAGCACGAGCCCCGTCGTGCCCGCGGGCAGCCGTTCGTCCCGCAGCGGGTCGACGGTGACCACCTCGGCCCCGGCCGCGCCGAGCAGTTCGGCGGTCTCCGCGTACGCGAAGGTGAACGCCGAACCGCCCGCCAGCGCGACGACGGGCCGCCCCGGAATCGGGCCGGCCACCTCCTGCACCGGGTCCCACGGCGCGTCCGGCAGCGGCCCCGCGCCCGCCGCGATCCGCCGCACGGCAGCCAGGTCCACGCTGCGCGCGAGCAGTTCGCCGAGCGCGTCCACCGTGCGCACCGCGTCGGCGTGCCGTTCGGCGACCGGGACCAGGCCCAGGTGCCGCGCGGGTTTGGCGATCGCGTCGTGCCGGCGCAGCACACCCAGGACCGGCATGCCGATCTCGTCCAGCGCCTCGCGCAGCATGCTCTCGTGCCGATCCGAGCCGACCCGGTTCAGGATCACCCCGGCCACGCCCACGTCCGGATCGAACGCGTCGAACCCGCGCACGAGCGCGGCCACCGAGCGGCTCTGCGCCCGCGCGTCCACGACCAGGATCACCGGCGCCGCGAGCAGCCGCGCGACGTGCGCGGTGGAGGCGTACCCACCCCGCCCGGCCGCACCGTCGAACATGCCCATCACGCCCTCGACCACGGCCAGATCGGCACCGCGCGCGCCGTGCGCGAACAGCGGCGCGATCCGGTCCTCGCCGACCAGGAAGGGATCCAGGTTGCGCCCGGGCCGGCCGGCCGCGAGCGCGTGATAGCCCGGATCGATGTAGTCCGGCCCCACCTTGTGCGGCGACACCACGTCGCCGCGCCGGGTGAACGCCGCGATCAATCCGGTGGCGACGGTGGTCTTGCCGTGCCCGGAGGCGGGGGCGGCGATCACCACGCGCGGCGGCGCCGGGGCACTCACCACTCGATGCCTCGCTGGCCCTTTTGGCCCGCGTCCATCGGGTGCTTGATCTTGGTCATCTCGGTGACCAGGTCGGCCGCCTCGATCAGCCGCGGGTCCGCGTCGCGGCCGGTGATCACCACGTGTTGGCTGCCGGGACGATCGCGCAGCACCGCGACCACCTCGTCCACGTCCACCCAGCCCCATTTCATCGGGTAGGTGAACTCGTCGAGCACGTACACCCGGTAGGTCTGCGCGGCCAGGTCGCGCTTGATCTGCTCCCAGCCCTGTCGGGCCGCCTCGGCGTGGTCCTCCTGGGTGCCCTCGCGCTGGATCCAGGACCAGCCCTCGCCCATCTTGTGCCACGTGACCGGGCCACCCTCACCGGTCTCGGTGTGCACGCGGCCGAGGGTGCGCAGCACGGTCTCCTCGCCCACCTTCCACTTCGCCGACTTCACGAACTGGAACACCCCGATCGGCCAACCCTGATTCCAGCCACGCAGCGCCAACCCGAACGCGGCGGTGGACTTGCCCTTGCCGGGCCCGGTGTGCACGACGACCAGGGCCCGATTCCGGCGCTGACGCGTGGTCAGCCCGTCGGCGGGCACGTGCGTGGGAACGCCCTGCGGCATGGTGATCTCCCTTTGTCCAGAGGAATGTCGACCGGGTACGAGCGTCGACGAAGGCACGAGCGCAACACCGACCGGCACCCGTCCCCGACCGGACCGAACACCCGACCCGTCGGGTGTTCGGGGCCGGCGGATCGCGCCACCGCCCACCGGCGGCCGGTGGCGGATCCGACGGGCGGCCGGGCCGCGGGTCACGCGACCGAACGCACGTCCCGAACCAGGCCCGCCAGGCCGTCCGCCGCCAATTCGTCCAGTGTGACCACCGGCCCGCCCAGGTCGCCGGCGAGCCGCGCCGCCAACCCGAGCCGTACCGGCCCGCTCTCGCAGTCCACCACCAACGAGGCGACCCCCGTCGCGGCCAACAACCGCGCCGCCCGCCGGCTCTCGCCCAGGGCGTCCCCGCCGCCCGTGGCCCGCCCGTCGGTGACCACGACCAGCAGCGGCCGGCGCAGCGGATCACGCAGCCGTTCCACCCGCAACGCCTCGTGTGCGCGCAGCAGTCCGGCCCCCACCGGGGTGCGCCCGCCGGTGGGCAGCGCGGCCAGTCGGGCCGCGCCGATCTCGACCGAGGAGGTCGGCGGCAACACCAGCGCGGCGTGGGCGCCGCGGAAGGTGACCAGGCCGACCTTGTCCCGCCGCTGGTAGGCGTCCAGGAGCAGGGAGAGCACCGCGCCCTTGACCGCGCGCATGCGCTTGCGCGCCGCCATCGACCCGGACGCGTCCACCACGAACAGCACCAGGTTGCCCTCCCGGCCCTCGCGGACCGCCTCGCGCAGATCCGCACGCCGCAGCAGCAGCCCCGCGCCGGTGCGGCCCCGCGCCTTCTGGTGCAGCGCCGCCGCCCGCACCGTGGCCGCGACGTGCAGCCGGGTCACCCGGCCGGCCGCGACCTGCGAGCCGGTGGTGCGCCCGCTCGCGGTCCGCGCCCGCGAGCGCCGCCCGGCCGCGCCCTGACCCACCCCGGGCACCGAGAACAGCCGGGTGCGGTACGGCTCGGCAGCCGCGACGGCGGCCTGCTCGCGCCCGCCGCCCGAGGCGGTGGGCGCGCCCTCCACGGGCGCGTCCTCGGTGCCCGGCGCCGAACTCGGCGCCGCCTCGGTCCGCCCCGGCGCCTCGGCCGCCCCCGACCCGTCGGCCGCGTCCGGCCCATCGGACCGGCCCGAACCCTCGGACCCGTCCGACCCGTGCGCGTCCGGCGGCGGCGACCCACCGCCGTCCGGCCCGTCCCCCTCCGGTTCGGGCTCGGGTTCGGGTTCCGGCTCGTCCGGGTCGCGCAGTGCCTCGTCGAGGTGTTCCTCGTCCAGCCCCGGCGCGTCGAAGGGGTTGCGCCGGCGTCGATGCGGCAGCGCCAGCAGCGCCGCCGCGCGCACGTCCTGCGCCGTCACCTCGGTCCGCCCGTGCCAGGCGGCCAGTGCGATCGAGGTGCGCGCCGTGACCAGGTCCGCACGCATCCCGTCCACCTCGAACGACGCGCACACGCGTGCGATCCGCTCCAACTCGGCGTCCGGAAGCACCACATCCGCCAAAACCCGACGGGCGCGCAGGATGCGCTCGGCCAACTCGGCGTCCTCGCCCGCCCAGCGGGCCGCGAACGCGTCGGGGTCGGCCTCGTAGGCCAACCGTCGGCGCACCACCTCGGCCCGCTCGCGCGGCTCGCGGCTGGCCGCGACCTCCACCGTCAGCCCGAACCGGTCGAGCAACTGCGGTCGCAGCTCGCCCTCTTCCGGGTTCATCGTGCCCACGAGCAGGAACCGCGCGGCGTGCCGCACGGACACCCCCTCGCGTTCGACGTGCGAGGTGCCCATCGCGGCCGCGTCCAGGAGCAGGTCCACCAGGTGGTCGTGCAGCAGGTTGACCTCGTCGACGTACAACACGCCCCGGTGCGCGGCGGCCAGCAGGCCGGGCTCGTACGCCTTGACGCCCTCGGTCAGCGCGCGTTCGATGTCCAGCGAGCCGGCCAGTCGGTCCTCGCTGGCGCCGACCGGCAGTTCGACCAGGCGCGCGGCGCGGGTGGTGCCGGCGATCCCCGGGTCGTGCGGGCCGTCCGGGCATCGGGCATCCGGGGCGGCCGGATCGCACGAGAAGCGGCAACCGGGCACCACCGCGACCTCGGGCAGTTGGCCGGCGAGCGCGCGCACCATGGTCGACTTGGCGGTGCCCTTCTCGCCGCGCACGAGCACTCCGCCGACCGCGGGCGAGACCGCGTTGAGCACGAGCGCCAGCCGCAGATCGGCCAGGCCGACGATCGCGGAGAACGGGTAGGCGGCGCTCATCGGCGTCGCCCCGCGCCACTGGATATGCGGTCGGTTGTCACAAAGCACGCAGGCATGCGCCGTCGGCCTCCCTCGGGTGTCCACGCCCTGGTCGGTTGCAGGACCCGCGACCCGGGCCCCGGACAGCGGCAAGTCTCTGGCTCACGCCCGCCCGAGGGCGCGCGTTCACAGTGGCGGGACCGCTCCGGGTTGCCGTACCGCGCCGCCTCCCTCGGATGTACCGGTGTCGAGGTGTGCCCGAACCCTCGCGGAGCACGCGCATACCTCGACACCGGGCCCGAAGGTGCTCCGCGCGATACGCCGGATTCCTTCCCTGCTGTCGGCGACAGCCTCTCATACGCCCGAAAACGCGCCACGGCCCCCGCCACATGAGGTGGCGGGGGCCGTGGTGGGGTGTGCTGCGCGCGGATCAGAACGCGGCGAGCACATTGCCCTTGTACTCGTCGGCGATGTACTTCTTCACCTCGGGCGAGTTCAGCAGCTTGGCCAGCTTCTGCACACGCGGGTCGTTCTCCTTGCCCTTCTTGACCACCAGGACGTTCGCGTACGGGTTGTTCTCCGCCTTCTCCACCGCGATGCCGTCCTTGCCCGGGGTCAGCTTGGCCTCCAGCGCGTAGTTGCCGTTGATCACCGCGCCGTCCACGTCGTCCAGCGCGCGGGGCAGCTGGGCCGCCTCGATCGCCTTGAACTTGAGCTTCTTCGGGTTGTCCACGACGTCCTTCTCGGTCGCCGTGGTGCCCGCGCCGTCCTTGAGCTTGATCACTCCGTTGTCGGCGAGCAGCTTGAGCGCGCGACCGCCGTTGGTGGCGTCGTTGGGGAACGCGACGGTCGCGCCCTCCTTCAGGTCGGCGAGCGACTTGACCTTCTTGGAGTAGAGCGCCAGCGGCTCCAGGTGCACCGGCACGACCGGGACCAGGCTGGTCTTCTTCTCCTTGTTGAACTCGTCAAGATACGGCTTGTGCTGGAAGAAGTTGGCGTCGACGTTGCCCTCGTCCAGGGCCGGGTTCTGCTGGGTGTAGTCGGCGAATTCCTTGACGTCCAGCTTCAGGCCCTCCTTCGCCGCGAGGTTGTCCTTGATGTACTTCAGGATCTGCGCGTGCGGGACGGCGGAGGCGGCGACCTTGAGCGGGTCGGAAGCGGACGAGCCCTTGTCGTCGTCGCTGCCGCAGGCGGCGAGACCGAGTCCGAGGGCGGCGACGGCGGTGAGGGCGACGAACTTGTTGATACGCACGAAGAGTGCCTTTCCTGGTGGTGCGGTGTACGCGGGCGGGATGCCTCGCGTCGTACGGGGGCCGGGCGCGAAAGTCCCTAGCGGTGGGCGAGCCTGCGGGAGAGCAGATCGCCGACGAATTGCACGAGTTGAACCAGGACGACGAGCACCGCGATGGTAACGAGCATCAGGTTCGTCTCGAAGCGTTGGTAGCCGTAGCGGATGGCCAGATCGCCCAGCCCGCCGCCGCCGACCACGCCCGCCATCGCGGAGTAGCCGACGATCGCCACGACGGTCACCGTGATCGCGGAGATGATCGAGGGCACCGCCTCGCGCACGAGCACCTTGCGCACGATGGTGGTCGTGCTCGCGCCCATCGACTGCGCGGCCTCGATCAGTCCCCGGTCCACCTCGCGCACGGCGGTCTCCACCAGGCGCGCGAAGAACGGGATGGCGCCCACGGTGAGCGGCACGATCGCCGCGTCGGTGCCGATCGTGGTCCCCACCACCCAGCGGGTGAACGGGATCAGCGCGACCAGCAGGATCAGGAACGGGACCGAGCGGCCCACGTTGACCACCAGGCCGAGCAGCTTGTTCGCCGGTGCGAACGCGAGCGGGCCGCCCCGGTCGGTGAGCACGAGCAACAACCCGATCGGCAACCCGATCAGTACGGTGATCAGCGTCGAGACGCCGACCATGTACAACGTCTCCTGGGTCGCGGTCTCCAGCAGTGGCCGCATTTCGGACCAGGTCATCGTCAGATCTCCTTGCCCGCGAGCGCCACGCCGTCGGCGGCGGCGACGTCGGCGTCCGACTCGGTGGGGGTCGCCGGGCCCTCGTCGACCACGTCGACCTGAAGGCCCTGCTCGCGCAGGTAGCCGATGGGCACCACGTTGTGCTCGAACGTGCCGTCCAGCGAGATCCGCATCCGGCCGATCTGCCGACCGCCGACGCTCTCCACCGCCGCGCCCAGCACGTTGACGTCCACGTTGTAGGTGCGTGCGAGCGTGGAGATGAACGGCTGCGCCGTCTCCTCGCCGCGGAAGGTGATGTCGACCACGGTGCGGCCCTCCAGCAGGCCCGGCGTGCCCAGCGGGAACATCTCCCGGGCCAGCCGCGAGTCGGAGCGGCCGAGCAGTTCGCCCACCGTCCCGGACTCGACGATCCGGCCGCCCTCCATCAGGGCCGCCGAGTCGCAGATGTTCTTGACCACGTCCATCTCGTGGGTGATCAGCAGGATGGTCAGGCCGAGCCGGTCGCGCAGGTCGCGCAGCAGCGCCAGGATCGAGCGGGTGGTCTCCGGGTCGAGCGCCGAGGTGGCCTCGTCGGACAGCAGCACGCGCGGCTCGGCGGCCAGAGCACGGGCGATGCCCACCCGCTGCTTCTGCCCGCCGGACAGTTGCGCGGGGTACGCCTTGGCGTGCTCGCTCAGCCCGACCAGTTCGAGCAGTTCGGCGACTCGGCGGGCCCGGTCCCGGCGCGGGATGCCGGCGATCTCCAGCGGCACCGCGACGTTCCCGGCGACGGTGCGGCTGGAGAGCAGGTTGAAGTGCTGGAAGATCATCCCGATGCGGCGCCGCTCGGCACGCAGCGCGCTCGCGGACAGCGCGGTCAACTCGTGCCCGCCCACCTCGACGGTGCCCGACGTGGGGCGCTCCAGCAGGTTCAGGCAGCGGATCAACGTGCTCTTGCCGGCGCCGCTGCGGCCGAGCACGCCGAAGATCTCGCCTTCGCGCACGTGCAGGTCGACGTTGTCGAGCGCGGTCACCTGCCGTTCTCGGCTGCGATAGACCTTGCTCAGGGCAGTGGTACGGATCACCGTGATGTCCTCGGTTGGATGCGCGTGCCGAATCGGGCCCGGCGAGGGGCCGCGCGATTTGGTCACACAGGGGGCGTGGCGGGGATGACACCGGGGGCGCGAAGCGCTCGGCCCGGGTGAGGGGTCAGGCCCTCAAATCCTCAACAGCCACACATTCGACAGGTCTGACACGAACGGCACATGCGACGACAACCCGTGGCGGTAGCCGCGGTGCCGGATGTGTGAGCCGTCGTGAACATGATCCGATTAAAGCAGACACCCATCCCGCAATGGAAATGTCATTGCGCCGGGACGCCTGCGACCGGATCCGACGAAGCCCCGGCGACCATGGAATCCATGGCCGCCGGGGCTTCGGGGCTTCGGGCGCCGCTTCGTCGGGCGCGGGGTCGGTCAGGCCGCGAGGACGGCCGTCTTGCGCAGGTAGACCAGGCTCAGCCGAGGGCTGACCTTCTCGATCCGGCCGGAGACGTACCCGAGCCGCTCGTACAGTCGCAGGTTGTTCTCGCTGCGGTGACCGGTGAACAACTCGTACTCGGCCGCGTCCGCGAGCTTCTCCTCGATCGCGCGCAGCAGTCGGGTGCCGAGCATGTGCCGCTGCAGCCGGGGGTGCACGACCAGTTTGCCGATCCGGGCCACGCCGTCCTCGATGGTGCCGCGCACCGAACCGACGACCTCGTCGCCCAGGCGCGCCACCAGGACGGTGTGCGTGTCGAACTCGGCGCGCAGGCTCTCCAGGCTCTGCGTCAGCGGCTCGATGCCGTAGTCGTTGTACAGGGCCGCCTCGCCCTGGTAACAGAGGTACTGAAGCTTGAGGATCTGCTCGGCGTCGGATACGTCCGCCGTGCCGATGCCTACGTTCTGCCCCATCGGATTGCTCCCCTGATCGCCCTGATCACCGTGCGGATGTGTGTGCCGCAGCGTCATGCCACAGTGCCTCCGCGAAGGGGGAGGGTTGTCCCCTTCTCGAACACGAGCTTGAACACTGCATTCGTCACTGTTCCACACGGCTTTTCCCGGACTTCTACCCGGTCCTCACCTACGCGCAATCCGCTGTTCAGGCAACCGCTCGGGCCAAGTGCCCCCGATCGAGTGATTTCCGCGTCGGCCGGTCGGCCCACTACAGGCCGGTGACCCGGCGCACGACCCCCTCCTTGATCGCCCGCACCGTCGAGAACGGCTCGGTGACCCGATGCACCAGCAGGGTCAGGTGCGCGTCGGCGCCCACCACGTACCGCGATCTGGGCGACTTGACGGTGGCCGCCTCGACGATCGTGGCGGCCACCGTCTCCGGGTCGCTCCACAGCGGCTTCATGATCGAAAAGCCCAGGTCCATCCGTTGGAACGCGGTCGCGAAGGGCCCGCCGCGATGCCGCTCGACGGCCTCGGCCATCTCGTCGGTGACGCCGCTGCGGAACCCGCCGGGCGAGACGACCACGACGTCGACCCCGACGCCGGCCACCTCCACGCGCAGCGCGTCGGAGACGGCCTCCATCGCGTGCTTCCCGGCCTGGTACCAGCCCAGCAGCGGGTAGCTGATCTGCCCGGCGAGCGAGGAGATCTGGATCACTCGACCCCACCCGCGCCCGCGCATGTGCGGGATGGCCAGGCGGGCCAGCCGCATCGGGCCGAACAGCGCGGTCTCCATCTGGTGCCGGGCGTCCTCCTCGGACACGTCCAGCACCGGCGCGAAGGACGTGCCGCCGGCGTTGTTGACCAGGATGTCGGGGCGCACGTCCTCGATCACGTCCTTGCCGCCGGCCGCGTCGGTGATGTCCAGAATCACGGTGCGCACCTCGACACCGGCGTCGGCCGCCGCCGCGGCGACCGCCTCCGCCTTCGCCGCCGAGCGCACCGTGCCCACCGTGCGGACGCCCGCCGCGGCGAACGCCAGCACGGTGGCCAGCCCCAGGCCGGAGTTGGCCCCGGTGACCAGTGCCGTTCTGCTCACGCGCGACCCGCCTCGACACCCGCGGCACGGGACTTCGGCCGTCCGCGGCGCGCCGCGGCGCTCCCGGCCGGCTTGGCCGCGGCGCTCATCGTCGCACCCTTGCCGGACCGCTCACCCGAGCCCGAGCCCCCACCCGCGCCCGCGCCGGACGTGCCGGCCGCCTGACCGCGCCGGGGAGCGGGCACCTTGATCGCGGGCGCCGACGCGGCAGCGGCCTCGGCCCCCGACACGGACTCGGGCCCGGACCCGGACCCGGCCCTCGGCACGGACTCGGACTCGACCTCGGCCTCGAACCGGGCCCCGTCCCGCGCCGCGGGCGCGTGCGCCCCGTCGGCGTCGGCAACCGCCTCGGCCTCGGTCTCGCCGACCGGAACGCCCGCCCGATCGGCGGGGAGATCGTGCACGCTCTGCTCCGGCGCGAGCTCGTCGGCCGCCTTCAGCAGCAGGTTGAGCTGCTCGACGATGCTGTCGGCCAGCGCGAACGGGTCCGGCAGCGCCTCCTTGTCCGCGAGCACGCCGATGTCGATCTGGTCGTGGTAGCTCATGCCACCGATGAACAATCCGAAGCCGTCGGCGATGATCCCCATCGAATGGAATGCCTCCACCTTCTGCCCGTGGGCATACAGGGGCGTGCGCGGACCGGGCACGTTCGAGATGGTGGCGTTGCACAACGCGGGCAGCACGGAGGCGAGCTGCGCGTCCCGGTACAGCCCGCCCAGCAGGCCGAGCAGGGCCGGCGGCGGCGTCTCGGCCAGGCCGGTGAGCAACTCGCCGCCCATCGCGCTCTGTACGGCCTTGGCGGCGTTGGAGTTCTCGTGGATGCACAACAGGCGCTCGGCGGGCTCCGCGACGTCGGTGGCCAACCCCACGAGCATGCCGGTGATCATGTTGCCGCCCGCGCGCTCACCGCCGCGCGTGGCGTCCACGGGCACCGTGGCGATCAACTGCCGGTCGGGCAACTCGCCCAGCCCATCCAGCTGTTCGCGCAGCGCACCGGCCACGATCGCGAGCACGACATCGTTGACCTTGACCCCGAACGCGTTCTTGACCAGCTTGACGTCGGACAGCGAGACGGTGCAGAACCCGTACGAACGCCGTTTGCCGATCGGCTCGTTGTACCGGGTCCTCGGCACGTTCAGCGGCAGCGCCCGCCCCAGTCGCCCGGTCAGCGCGGCCTGCACGACGCCCTGCCCCAGCCGGCCGAGTTGCCGACCCACCCGGACCGGGGTACCTGCCAGCGAGAGCGCGCCCTCGCGCACCGCCTGCCAACCCTGCGGCGGTTCGATCCCCTCGACCGGCGCCACCACCGGGACCGCCTCGGACGCGAGCGACGCCTCGGGGTCGGCGTCGAAGAAGATCTCCTGCATGGCCGCGCCGGAGCGTCCGTCGATGCACGCGTGATGCACCTTCCACAGGTGCGCGACGCGCCCGTGCTCCAGGCCCTCGACGATCCACCACTCCCACAGCGGCCGATCCCGCGGAAGCCGGTGGCGGTAGATCTCCTCGGCCATGGCGGTGAGTTCACGCCGTCCGCCCGGGGCCTCCAGGGTGGCCCGGTGCAGGTGGTTCGCAAGCTCGAAGTCGGGGTCCTCGACCCAGTGCGGCCGGGCCAGCCCCCACGGGCCCTGCACCAGTTTGCGACCGAGCAGCGGCAGCCGGGGCAGACGCGCGGCCAACCTGCGCTCGAAGGCCGCGCGGTCGACCCGGCCCCCGGTGTCGGAGGCGTCGACGATGGTCAGGCAGACCACGTGCGCCGGCCACTCCTGCGACTCCAGGGCCAGAAAAGCCGAATCCAGACCGGAGAGCTTCACCAGGTGTTCCTCCTCCCGATGCCCGACGAGGTCAGGGCATCCTCGATGAAGCGGCGCGCCTGTCGGTTCCACACGGCTCCGATGTGCGAGCCGCGGTACCAGCAGACGGATGGTTCCTCCCAGTGCTTCCAGAGCCGATACGCCTGCTGCGGGGTGGCCATGCGGTCGGCCAGGCCGGCATAGACGAAGCGGCGGTCCAACGGCACCCGCGGCGTCATCGCCAGCGGCGAGACCACCCGGTGGACCGTCTCGGCCTCCTCGCCGAGCAGGCCCGCCGCGCGCACCTCGCGCTTGATGTCGTCGGGTGCGTGGTGCGACATCACCCACGCCATGTCGACCGAGGGAACACCGACGATCACGCAGTCGAGGTCCTCCAGACTCGCGACCAGGGCGGCGACGTAGGCCCCCAGCGAGAGCCCGTGCACCGCGATCGGGGTGTCCCCCTGCCGGCGGACCCAGTCCAGGCAGCGGCGCACGTCCCACACGGCCTGTCCCAGGCCGTGCACGTTGCCGAGGTAGTCGAACGAGATGAACGGCGTGTCCTGGGCGCGCGCGGACTTGCGCGGGCCGTGCATCGGCAGCACCGGGTGGATCACGTTGATGCCCAGTTCGCGGTGCAGCCGTTGGGAGTGGAACGCCGCCAGGTCGCCGGGGCGCCCCATGCCGAAGCCGTGCAGGTTCACCAGCCACGGCCGCGGCTTGCCCGGGTGGCGCAGCACGTACGCCCACACCCGCTGGTTCGCGCCCGCCGCCTGCCACCGGGTGGCGCCCGGAACGCCCGCCCAGGGCACGTACTCGCTGACGAACGCCAGCTGTTCGTACCCGATCGTGCCGTAGAGCCTGCCCCGCATCACCGGATCGATCAGCGCCGGCGGCTCGGGGTGGAACAGGGTCGGGTCGTCCAGGTAGGTCTCGGCGCGGAACTTGTGCACCGCGTCGGAGATTTCCTCCCGGATGCGCAGGGCGTCCTCGGGATCGGGCGAGAGCCGACCGCTCGCCAAGAGCGCGACCACGACCTCGTCGAGGAAGGCTGCGTAGACCAGCCCCGGCGTGGGAAAGACGGTCGGCATCTCCGGATGGCGTCGGCGTTCGGCGCGCAGCGAGCGCACATAGGAGCGCACACCGAAGCCCACGGACTGGGGCACGCTGCGCAGCAGCCCGGCAATCGGCAGGTCCGAGAGCATGGAAGCGGACTTCTCACCCTCGGAACGTATGCGGCGCAGGCGATCGAGCATGCTGATCCCTCCCCTCGATCAGGGCCGACCCTAGTACGCGACGCACGGAGCGAACACAGTCAATCGCGTTTGGTAACGGCGATTTCACATTTGGGACTGGAACCTCGACTTCCGCTCACACACGTGCAACAGGCCCGAAACCGGACTCGGACCACCCCCGGCACGACAAACTGCTCCCGGACACGCCGATGGGCCCGCTTCCTCCCCCCGGAGAATGCGGGCCCATCGTCTCAGCTCGATCGCGGTGCCGTGTGGTGTTATCCGCCGGCCCACTTGCGCTGGGCGGCCAAGTCCAGTCGAATCTCCGCTAGTTGCTCGGCGACTCGGGCCGGGGCGGTGCCGCCGCGCCCGTCCCGCGAGGCCACCGAACCGGCCACGGTCAGCACCGAGCGCACCTGTGGAGTCAACTCCGGCGAGATCTCCGCGAGTTGATCATCCGTCAGGTCCCACAGTTCGAGGCCGCGCGGCTCGCAGTACTTCACACACGCGCCCGCCACGTCGTGCGCGACCCGGAACGGCGTGCCCTGGCGCACCAACCACTCGGCGATGTCGGTGGCGAGCGAGAACCCGGCCGGGGCCAACTCCGCCAACCGCTCCCGGTGGAAGGTCAGCGTGGCGATCATGCCGGTGAACGCCGGGAGCAGTACTTCGAGCGTGTCGCACGAATCGAAGACCGGCTCCTTGTCCTCCTGGAGATCGCGGTTGTAGGCCAGCGGCAGCGCCTTGAGCGTGGCCATCAGCCCGGTCAGGTTGCCGATCAGCCGGCCGGACTTGCCGCGCGCCAGCTCGGCGATGTCCGGGTTCTTCTTCTGCGGCATGATCGAGGACCCGGTGGAGAAGGCGTCGTCCAGGGTCACGAAGGAGAACTCCTTCGTGTTCCAGATGATGATCTCCTCGGCCAGCCGGGACAGGTTCACCCCGAGCATCGCGGTGACGAACGCGAACTCGGCCGCGAAGTCGCGCGAGGCGGTGCCGTCGATCGAGTTCGCCGCGGATGCGGAGAACCCGAGGTCGCGGGCCACCGACTCGGGGCTGAGCCCGAGCGAGGAACCCGCGAGCGCACCGGATCCGTACGCGGACACGTCCGCGCGCCGGTCCCAGTCCCGCAGCCGGTCGGCGTCGCGGGCGAACGCCTGCACGTGCGCGAGCAGATGGTGGGCGAGCAGCACCGGCTGGGCGTGCTGGAGGTGGGTGCGGCCCGGCATGACCACGTCCGCGTGCGCAGCGGCCTGTTCGACCAGCGCCTCCTGGAGGTCGGCCAGCAGCCGGCCCAGGATCCGCGCGTGCTCGCGCAGGTACATCCGACCCAGGGTGGCGATCTGGTCGTTGCGCGAGCGCCCCGCGCGCAGCTTGCCGCCCAGGTCGGGGCCGAGGATCTCGAGCAGTCCGCGCTCCAGCGCGGTGTGCACGTCCTCGTCCGCGATGGTGGCGACCAGGTCACCGGACTCGACGTTGTCTTCCAGCGTGTCCAGGCCGGCGAGCATGCGGGTCAGCTCGTCGTCGGTGAGCAGCCCGGCTGCGTGCAGCACGCGCGCGTGCGCCCGGGAGCCGGCGATGTCGTACGGCGCGAGCCGCCAGTCGAAGTGCACGCTGGCGGAGAGCAGGGCGAGGGCTTCGGAGGGACCGCCGGAGAAGCGGCCGCCCCACAGGCTCACCCGATCGGGGTTGTTGGTCACGACTGATCGTTGTCCCGCCGTGCGGCAATCTTGCTGGACAGGCCGAACAGCTCGATGAAGCCCTTGGCCTGCGACTGGTCGAACGTGTCGCCCGTGTCGTAGGTGGCCAGGTCGAAGTCGTAGAGCGACTCGTCGCTGCGCCGACCGGTGACCACGGCCCGACCGCCGTGCAGGGTCATCCGGATGTCGCCGGACACGTGCTCGTTGGCCTCGGCGATGAAGCCGTCCAGGGCCCGCTTGAGCGGGGAGAACCACAGGCCGTCGTAGACCAGTTCGGCCCAGCGCTGCTCGACCGTGCGCTTGTAGCGGGCCAGTTCGCGCTCGACGGTGACGTTCTCCAGCTCCTGGTGCGCGGTGATCAGCGCGATCGCGCCCGGGGCCTCGTACACCTCGCGGCTCTTGATGCCCACGAGCCGGTCCTCGACCATGTCGATCCGGCCGATGCCCTGGGTGCCGGCCCGCCGGTTCAGCTCCTCGATCGCCTGGAGCACGCTCACCGCGCGGCCGTCGACGGCGACCGGTACACCGCGCTCGAAGGTGATCACGACCTCGTCCGCGTCCCGCGGCGTGGCCGGATTTTGGGTGTACTCGTACACGTCCTCGATCGGCGCGTTCCAGATGTCCTCCAGGAACCCGGTCTCCACGGCCCGCCCGAAGACGTTCTGGTCGATCGAGTACGGCGACTTCTTGGTGGTGGCGATCGGCAGGTTCTTCGCCTCGGCGAACGCGATCGCCTTGTCCCGGGTCATCGCGTAGTCGCGGACCGGGGCGATGCACTTGAGCTCGGGGGCCAGCGAGGCGATGCCGACCTCGAACCGGACCTGGTCGTTGCCCTTGCCGGTGCAGCCGTGCGCGACCGTGTCGGCGCCGTGCTTCTTCGCGGCGGCGACCAGGTGCTTGACGATCACCGGGCGCGAGAGCGAGGAGACCAGCGGGTAGCGGTCCATGTAGAGCGCGTTGGCCCGGATCGCCGGCAGGCAGTAGCCGTCGGCGAACTCGTCGCGGGCGTCCGCGACCTCGGCCTCGACCGCGCCGCAGGCCAGCGCCCGCTTGCGGATGATGTCCAGATCCTCGCCGTTCTGGCCGACGTCGACGGCCACCGCGATGACCTCGGCGCCGGTTTCCTCGGCGATCCACTGAATACAGACGGAGGTGTCGAGACCTCCGGAGTAGGCGAGTACGACGCGCTCGGTCACGAGCGTGCTCCTTCGAAGAGTGATCGGGCGGATCTGGTGCGGTGTTTCGCCGGAGCCGAGCGCTCTAGCGGGGTGCGGAAGTGTGGGTGGCCGGGCCCGTGTCGCCTAGGCCTTGTTCTCGGCGAGCGCCAGGAGGTGGGCGGCGAGCGCCGCGCCTCCCTCGGGGTCGCGCGAGACCATCAGGATGGTGTCGTCGCCGGCGATGGTGCCCAGGATCAGCCGGGACTCGGCGTGATCCATGGCCGAGGCCAGGAACTGGGCCGCCCCGGGTGGTGTGCGCACCACCACGAGGTTGCCCGACGCCTCGGCCGACACCAGCAATTCGCCGGCCAGGCGCGACAGCCGGCCCTCGACCGCGGAGTCCTCCAGTGGCGCCCGGGGAGTGCGGTCGCCGCCTTCCGCCGGTACGGCGTAGATGAGCGATCCCTCCCCGTCGCGGATCTTGACCGCGCCGAGCTCGTCGAGGTCCCGGGAGAGCGTGGCCTGGGTGACGGCAAGGCCGTCCTCGGCGAGCAGCCGGGCGAGTTGGTTCTGCGACCGGACCCGGTGCCGGGTCAGGATGTCGACGATCCGCCGGTGCCGGGCGATCCGGGTGCTGGGCACCGCGTACACGCCCTCGACCGGGGTCGCTTCGCTGCTGTGCTCGCTGCTCATGGGACGACCTCGCCTAGCGTCGGACTCGTCGTCGGGTGTGGGTCACGGTGTTCCTCCGGCGGGTGCGGCGGCGAGGCCGGCGTCCAGGATGGCGGGCAGGGCCCCGAGCAGCGCGTCCACGTCCGCGTCGTCGACGACGAGCGGCGGGGCGAGCCTGACCCGGGTGGGCACTGCGGCGTTGACGAGGAAGCCCGCGTCCTGCGCCGCCTTTTGCACGGCCGGCGCCACCGGTGCGGTGAGCACGATACCGATCAACAGCCCTGCTCCGCTGACCCGTGCGACCAGCGGATGGGCGATCTTTTCGATGCCCGCCCGAAGCTGCTCGCCCAGGCGCGCCGAGCGCCCGCACAGGTCCTGGTTCTCGATGGTGTCCAGCACCGCGAGCGCCGCGGCGCAGCACACCGGATTGCCGCCGAACGTGGTGCCGTGCTGGCCCGGTTGCAACAGCTGCGCCGCGGCGCCGAACGCCACACAGGCGCCGATCGGCAGGCCGCCGCCCAGGCCCTTGGCCAGGGTGACCACGTCGGGTTCGATGCCCAGTGGCTGGTGTGCGAACCACGCGCCGGTGCGGGCTATGCCGGTCTGGATCTCGTCCAGGATCAGCAGCGCGCCGTGCGCGGCGGTGATCTCCCGGGCCGCGACCAGGTAGCCCTCGCCGGGCATGACCACGCCGTTCTCGCCCTGGATGGGCTCCAGGATCACCGCGGCCGTCTGCGGTCCGACCGCGGCGCGCAGCGCCTCGATGTCGCCGTAGGGCACGAAGTCGACGCCGCCGGGCAGCGGGGCGAACGGCTCGCGCTTGGCGGGCTGGCCGGTCATCGCCAGCGCGCCCATGGTGCGGCCGTGGAAGCCGCCCTCGGCCGCGATGATCTGCGGCCGGCCGGTGCGCCGGGCGAGCTTGAACGCGGCCTCGTTGGCCTCGGCGCCCGAGTTGCCGAAGTAGACCCGGCCGGGTCGGCCGAACAGGTCGAGCAGCCGTTCGGCGAGCGCGACCGGCGGCTCGGCGATGTAGAGGTTGGACACGTGGCCCAGCCGGCCCAGCTGCTCGCTCACCGCGGCGGCGATAGCAGGGTGGGCGTGGCCGAGCGAGTTGACCGCGATGCCGCCGAGGAAGTCGACGTAGGTGTTGCCGGCGCTGTCCACGACCCGCGCCCCGGAGCCGCTGACCAGCTCGATCGAGGGCGTGCCGTAGTTGTTCATCAGCGACCGGTTCCACCGCTGTGTCAGCGCACCGGTCCCGGTGTTCGTCATGCCGCCCCCTCCGCCTCGTCGTCGTGTCCGGCGAACGCGCCGGACTGCCGGGCCGGGACCACCATGGTCCCGATCCCCTCGTCGGTGAACACTTCCAGCAGCAACGAGTGCGCGACCCGCCCGTCCAGGACGTGCGCGGCCGGCACCCCGGCCCGCACCGCCCGCAGGCACGCCTCCATCTTGGGGAGCATGCCGCTGGAGAGCGTCGGCATCAGCGTCGCCAACTCGTCGGCGTCCAGGCTGGATATCACCTCGTCGCTGGTGGGCCAGTTCGCATACAGCCCCTCGACGTCGGTGAGCACGACCAGTTTCTCCGCGCCCAGCGCGACCGCCAGCGCGGATGCCGCGGTGTCCGCGTTGACGTTGTAGACGTGCCCGTCGGCGCCGCGTGCGATCGAGGAGATCACCGGGATGCGGTTGTCGTGCAGCAGTGCCTTGATCGCGCCCGGGTCGACCTCGACGATGTCGCCGACCAGGCCGATGTCGACCGCCTCGCCGTCCACGATCGCGTGCCGCTTCTCGGCGGTCATCGTGTGCGCGTCCTCGCCGGTCATCCCGACGGCGAACGGGCCGTGTGCGTTGATCAGGCCGACGATCTCGCGCTGCACCTGGCCCGCGAGCACCATGCGCACCACGTCCATCGCCTCGGGCGTGGTCACCCGCAGGCCGCCCGCGAACGAGGACTCGATGCCCAGCCGGTCCAGCTGCGCGCTGATCTGCGGGCCGCCGCCGTGCACGATCACCGGGCGCAGCCCGGCGAAGCGCAGGAACACCAGGTCCTGGGCGAAGGCGCGCTTGAGGGCGTCGTCGACCATGGCGTTGCCGCCGAACTTGATCACCACGGTCTTGCCGTAGAAGCGCTCCAACCACGGCAGCGCCTCGATCAGCGTGCGCGCCTTGGTCAGTGCCGCATTGTTGCGGCCCTGTTTGCCGGCCGATTCCGTCCGCATCCCGCTCCCCCTCGTCTGGCTGTCCGTATCGGTCATGACGAGTAGGCCGAGTTCTCGTGCACGTATTCGGCCGTCAGGTCGTTGGTCCACACGGTCACGGCGGCGTCGCCCGCGTTCAGGTCGGCCACGATGTGCGTCTCGCGCGGGGTCATGTCGACCAGCTCGCGGTCCTCGCCCACGAAGCCGTTGCGACACACCCATACGCCGTTGAACGCGACGTCGAGCCGATCCGGGTCGAACGCCGCGGCGGTGGTGCCGATCGCGGCCAGCACCCGGCCCCAGTTGGCGTCCTCGCCGTGCACGGCGCACTTGAACAGGTTGTTCCGGGCGATCGAGCGGGCCACCTCCAGGGCGTCCGCCTCGGTCGCACCGCCCACGACGTCGATCCGGATGTCCTTGCTCGCGCCTTCGGCGTCGCCGATCAGCTGCCGGGCCAGGTCCCCGGCGACGGTGCGCACCGCCTCGGCGAACGCGGCGAGGTCGGGCTCGACGCCGGAGGCGCCGGAGGCCATCAGCAGCACGGTGTCGTTGGTGGACATGCAGCCGTCGGAGTCGATCCGGTCGAACGTGGTGTGCGTGGCGCCGCGCAGCACCGCGTCCAGCGTCTCGGCGTCGACCGCGGCGTCGGTGGTGAGCACGACGAGCATCGTGGCCAGGCCCGGCGCCAGCATGCCCGCGCCCTTGGCCATCCCGCCGACCGTCCACCCGGCGGGGTCGGTGACGACGGACTGCTTGTGCACGGTGTCGGTGGTCTTGATCGCGATCGCCGCGTCCTCGCCGCCGTCCGCGCTCAGCGCCGCGGCGGCCTTGGCCACGCCCGGCAGCAGTTTGTCCATCGGCAGTTGCAGGCCGATCAGACCGGTGGAGGCCACCACGATCTCGCCCGCGTTGAGCCCGAGCAGCTCGGCGACCCGCTCGGCGGTGGCGTGCGTGTTGCCGAAGCCCTCGCTGCCGGTGCACGCGTTGGCGCCGCCGGAGTTGAGCACCACCGCCTGCACCTGGCCGGCCTTGACCACCTGCTCCGACCACACCACCGGTGCGGCCTTGACCCGGTTCGAGGTGAACACGGCCGCGCCGGCGATCGAGGGGCCGTCGTTGACGACCAGGGCCACGTCCGGCAGGCCCGTGCTCTTGAGGCCCGCGGCCACGCCCGAGGCCCGGAAGCCCTTTGCTGCGGTGACGCTCACGGTGCTACCCCTGTCTTGCTCAGTCCCAGGTCCTCGGCCAGGCCGAGGGCGATGTTGGTGCTCTGGATGGCGCCGCCGGCGGTGCCCTTGGCGAGGTTGTCTATCGCGCCGACCACGACCACTCGGCCGGCCCGCTCGTCGACGGCGACCTGCAATACGGCGGTGTTCGCGCCGTAGACCATCGCGGTCGCCGGCCACTGTCCCTCGGCCAGCAGGTGCACGAAGGGCTCGTCGGCGTAGGCCGCGGCATACGCCGCGCGCACCGTCTCGGCGCCGACACCGGGCGCCAGCCGGGCGGTGCAGGTGGCCAGGATGCCGCGCGACATCGGCACCAGGGTCGGGGTGAAGGAGACCGTGACGTCCGCGTCGGTGACCGCGCGCAGGCCCTGGATGATCTCGGGCGTGTGCCGATGCACCCCGCCCACGCCGTACGCGCTCGCGGAGCCCATCACCTCGCTGCCGAGCAGGTGCGTCTTGGGCGCCTTGCCCGCTCCGGACGTGCCGGAGGCGGCCACCACGACCCAGTCGGGTTCGACCAGGCCGGCGGCCAGCGCGGGCACCGTGCACAGCAGCGAGACGGTCGGATAGCAGCCCGGCACGGCGATCCGCCTGGTGCCCGTCAGCGCGGCCCGGCCGCCCGGCAGCTCGGGCAGTCCGTACGGCCATGTCCCGGCATGGGAGGATCCGTAGAACTCCTCCCAGTCCGCCGCCTCCCGCAGGCGGTAGTCCGCACCGCAGTCCACCACGAGCACGTCCGCGCCCAGCTGCGCGGCCAGCGCACCGGACTGTCCGTGCGGCAGGGCCAGGAAGACCACGTCGTGACCGGCGAGGTTCTCGGCGGTGGTCTCGGCGAGCACCCGGTCGGCCAGCGGCAACAGGTGCGGCTGCAGCTCGCCCAGGCGTCGGCCCGCGTTGGACCCCGCCGTGAGCGTGCCGATCTCGATCTCCGGGTGCGCGAGCAGCAGGCGCAGGATTTCCCCGCCCGCGTAACCACTCGCCCCGGCCAGTGCCGCCTTGGCCCCCATTACCGCCTCCTCGTGAGGAGCATGACTATACGGACATGCGAATCTCTATGCAAGTACGGTGCGTGACCGCCGGGCCCGGCCCCCGTTCGGGGCAAGCCTGCCGCCCGTTGCCGCCACCCCAGTAGGGCGCATGGCCGGTGCGTTAGGATCAGCCGACTTCCGATACGCGCTCCCCAGTGGGCAGTCGACCGCCGGCGGGACGGCAGCGACGCGCAGCAGACGGCGGGCGCCCCCGCCCAGGAAACGAACGAGACCACGTGACCCCTCCCCCCGGCACCTCCGGGCCCGCCGGCGCCTCGGGCGCCACCGGCACGGACCTACAGTCCCCGACCGGCGAGCCGCACTCGGCTCCCGAGCCGGATCCCGCCGACGCGTCGACGGATCCGTCCTCGGCACGGCGCCGGCACCCGCGCGTCCCGTTGCCGGACCTGCTCGCCCTGGGGCTGCCGACACTGGTGTTCGCGATCATGGGCTGGCATCAGCGCTGGATCACCGACGACGGCCTGATCTTCACCCGCGCGGTCCGCGAGATCCTGGCCGGCAACGGCCCGGTGTACAGCTCCGGCGAACGGGTCGAGACGTCCACCAGCACGCTGTGGCAGTGGCTGCTCGCGCTGCTCGGGTGGATCACCCCGTTCGACTACGCGCCCACGGCCGTCTACACCGGCCTGATCCTGGCCGTGGTCGGGCTGTGGCTGTCCCTGGACGGCACCCGCCGACTCTTCCGCGGCATGGCCGTCACCCGACTGCTGCTGCCCGCCGGCGTGCTCGTGTTCATCGCCGTCCCCTCGGTGTGGGACTTCGCCACCGCCGGCATGGAGACCGGCCTGATCCTGTTCTGGATCGGCCTGTCCTGGTGGTTGCTGATCGGCACCTGGCTGCGCCCGGTCGACACCCACACCACCCGCCGCACCCTCGCGCTCTCCCTGTGGTTCGGCCTGGGCCCGCTGGTCCGCCCCGACCTGGGCCTGACCATGGTGGTCCTGCTCGTCGCCCAGTTCCTGCTGATCCGCGCGCGCTGGCCCAAGGCCCTGGCGATGCTGGCCTGCGCCGGCTTCCTGCCCGCCGCGTACGAGATCTTCCGAATGGGCTACTACGGCCTGATCTTCCCGATGCCCGCGCTCACCAAGGAGGCATCGGGCTCGTTGTGGGGTCGCGGCTGGGACTACCTGACCGACTACATGCGGCCGTACCACCTGTGGATCCCGATGATCCTGATCCTGGTCGCCGCCGCGGTCGCCCTCACCCGGCGCCGCCCGGCCGACCGACGCACCTGGATCGTCATCGCCACCCCCCTGGTCGCCGCCCTGGGCCAGACCGTCTACGTGCTCAAGGTCGGCGGCGACTTCATGCACGGCCGGATGTGGCTGCCGATCCTGCTCCTGGTACTGCTCCCGCTCCTGCTCGCGCCGCTGGACCGGCTGGTCACCCCGGCGATCGTGCTCGTCGCCGTCTGGGCCGTCGTCTGCGGCACCACACTGCGCTCCGGCGTGATCACCACGCCCGCCCCCGACGGCCACGGCAACCAGGTCTGGAACGAACGCGACACCTACGCCGCCTGGACCCGGACCGACAACCCCACCACCGAGGAAGCGCACATCCGGACGCTGCCGACGATAAAAGAGGCTTTCCGCAACGAAAAGGCCACCGGCGAGCGTTTGTTGTTCGTGGACCCGAACTACATGAAGCTCCCACCGCTGCCGCTGCGCCGTGATCTGCCCTTCGACAAGGGCCTGGTCATCGGCCGCCTGGGCGTGGGCGGCTCGATCACCCCGCCCGGCGGCATCGTGGTCGACGTGTGGGGCCTGTCCAACACGGTCGGCGCGCACATCACCGAGACCCAGCACACCGCGGCGGGCCACAAGAAACTGCTGCCCTTCGCCTGGAACGTCGCGCTGTACGTGGACCCGGCCGGCGACGCACTGGTGCCCGAGGACGCCGCGCCCGCCGCGGAGATCCGGGCCGCCCGGGCCGCGCTGCGGTGCGGCGACCTCAAGGAACTCGTCGACTCGGTCACCGAGCCGATGTCCGCGTCACGCTTTTGGAAGAACCTGACCGGCGCCGCGGGCCGCACCGACCTGCGGATCCCGGCCAACCCGATCGAGGCCGAGAAGAAATTCTGCACCCCCTCCTGAGCCCGCCATCGGCCCGGCAGGCGATCATCAGTGGTTATGGTGTGGTCGGCCCGCCCGCCCCGTCTGGAGTCAACGAACCATGAGCCTCGTGAGTGTGCTTTCCGGGCGCTCGCGCTCCGGGCGGCGGGCCCATCCCTGCACGGACGGCCCGCAGCCCCGCGGCATCACCCGCTGGAACACCGCGATGGTGCTGGTGCCCACGCTGATTCTGCTGGTCCTGGGCTGGCATCGACGCTGGATCAGCGACGACGGCCTGATCTTCACCCGCACGGTGCGCCAGATCCTGGCCGGCCACGGCCCGGTGTTCAACGTCGGCGAACGCGCCGAGGCGTCCACGAGCACACTGTGGCAGTGGATCCTGGTGCCGGCCTCGTGGATCACCCAGATGGACGTGGGCCGGCTCGCGGTCCACCTCGGCCTGCTGTGCACCACGGCCGGCTACGCGCTGGCCCTGCACACCACCCGCCGGCTGTACACCCGCAGCACCACAACGATCCGGCTGGTGCCCCTCGGCGTGATCGCCATGCTCGCGCTGCCGCCGGTGTGGGACTTCGCCACCTCCGGCCTGGAAACCGGCCTGACCACGCTGTGGACCGCCGGCTGCTGGTGGCTGCTGGTCCGCCTCCCGCACGACCCGCGCGCCCGGGTCACCTACGGCCTGGCCTTCCTGGCGGGCCTGGGCCCGATGGTGCGGCCCGACCTGGCCATCGCCACGCTCGGCTTCCTGATCGCGCTCGCGCTCATCCGCCGTCCGCGCCTACCGCACGCCCTGGCCCTGCTCGGCACCGCGTTCACCGTGCCGCTGCTGTACGAGATCTTCCGGATGGGCTACTACGGCGTCCTGCTCCCGCTGCCGGCCGTCACCAAGGAAGCCTCCGCCGCCGACTGGTCCCGAGGCTGGAACTACGTCCGCGACCTGACCGACCCGTACCACCTGTGGATCCCGTTCGTCGTGCTCCTGGCCGTCCTGATCGGCCTGTCCGCACCCCGTCTGCGCGACCCCGCCGGCGCGGGTGCGCGCCTGCGCGCGATCGACCGGGCCGGCCGGGCCCGGATCACCGTGTTCGCGGTGCCCGCCCTGTGCGGCCTGGCGATGCTGCTCTACGTGATCCGCGTCGGCGGCGACTTCATGCACGCCCGAATGTTGCTGCCGGGGCTGTTCATGCTGCTCCTGCCGATCCTGCTGGTCCCCGCGAACCGGCTCGTGATCCCGGCGGCCACGATCCTGATCGGCTGGGCCGCGGTCTGCGCGATCAGCTTCCGGGTGCCCTACGAGGGCATCGGCCCGCGCGGCATCGCCGACGAACGCGCCTTCTACATCGGCGCGCTCAAGGTCGCCAACCCGGTCACCGCGTACTCCTACGTGGCCAACTACCCACGCTTCCCCGCCGCCGCGAAAGCCGCCCGCGCCGACCACACGCACGTGATCGTCTACCCCTGGTACGACGGCTTCTACGTCACCGCGCTCGACCCCGACCTGCCCGCCCCGGTCGCCACCGTCTGGAGCAACCTGGGCATGAACGGCGCCAACACCCCGCTCGACGGCGTCTCCGTCGACATCCTGGGCCTGGCCTATCCGCTCGCCGCCCACGTCGAACTCACCACCCGCGGTCGCCCCGGCCACGAGAAGGCGATCGACATCGCCTGGGTCTTCGCCCAGTACGCCTCCCCCGACGCCGTCCTGCCGCCGGGCATCGACCCGGTCCGGGTCAAGGCCGCCCGCTACGCCCTCACCTGCGGCGACGCCAACCGGGGCAAGCTCAAGGAGCTCCAGGACTCGGTCCACGAACCGATGTCCTGGAGCCGCTTCAAGAAGAACTTCACCGGCGCCTTCGAGCGCACCTCGTTCCGTTTCCCGGTCGACCCGGTCACCGCCGCCAAGGAGATCTGCGGCGTCGACGTCCTCGCCAAAGGCGTCCTCCCCGAGGACAACCCCAACCGCTGACCCCCACCCCGGCCCACTCGCCACGCCCACGCCCCCGGCATCACCCCCGTGAGCGCACCGTCACGTCATCGATCCGCGAATCGCCCGGCAGCGTGAGCGTCGACACCACGACCCCCGCCACCGTCGCGGGATCGCTGTAGCGCTCGGGCTCGAACTCCCCGCCCTCCTGCTCCCGCACCCCACGCTGCATCGCCGTGGCCGTGCGCCCCGGATACACGCTGGTCACCCGCAGCGCCGGCTCCTCCTCCCGCAGCCCGTCGGCCAGCGCCTTCAGCGCGTGCTTGCTCGCCGCGTACGCCGTCCAGCCCGCATTGGTCCGCAGCCCCGCCCCACTGTTGAGCAGGACCACGTCGGCCCGGCCGCGCCGCAACGCCGGCAACAGCACGCGCGTAACCTCCGCGACCGCAACCACGTTGACGGTCAGTGTGCGCGACCACACCACCTCGACCGTCTCCGCCACCGTGCCCAGTTCCGCGATGCCCGCACTGTGCACCAGGCCCGCGAACGTCTCCTCGGCAAGCGGCGCCAACGCGTCCGCGATCGTCTCGGGACGCTCCAGGTCCGCCACCACGGTCCGCACCCCGGGCCCGGTCAACTCCGCGGCCCGCCGCTCCGACCGCACGATCGCGACCAGGTCGTGGCCGCTCTCCCGCAGCCGGCGGGCAATCTCCGCACCGATACCGCTGCCCGCACCGGTGATCACGTAAGTACTCATCCCGCCACCCTACGAGGTGCGCGAGCACCGAGACCGGCGATCTCGTGCGGCCGCGCCCGGCCCGACTGGAGCCCGCTGACGATGACCTCGACCACCACGCTGCCCGGACAGGGCCCCCCGCCCACCGATCCGGCCGACCCACCCCCCGAGCCACCACGCCCGGCCGCGCGCTGGAACGTCGCGATGGTGCTGCTGCCCGCCGTGTTCGTCGCCGTCCTGGGCGGCCGGCGCAGCTGGCTCTGCGACGACGGCCTGATCTTCATCCGACCGGTCCGGCAGATCCTGGCCGGCCGCGGCCCCGTGTTCAACCCCGGCGAGCGCGCCGAGGCGGCGACCAGCACGCTGTGGCAGTGGCTGCTGGTCGCCGGCACCCGGCTCACCGGCCAGGACCCCGCGCCGCTGGCCGTACGCCTGGGCCTGCTGTGCAGCGTGATCGGCTGGTTCCTGGCCGCCGACGCCTGCCGCAGGCTGCACGTGACCAGGTCCGGCAGCGCGTTCCTGCTCCCGTGCGGCGCACTGGTCCTGCTCGCGCTGCCGCCGGTGTGGGACTTCGCCACCTCCGGCCTGGAAACCGGCCTGACCACGCTGTGGACCGCCGGCTGCTGGTGGCTGCTGGTCCGCCTCCCGCACACCCCGCGCGCCCGCACCGCGTACGCCCTGGCCCTGCTCGCCGGCCTGGGCCCGCTGGTCCGCCCCGACCTGGCCGTCGCCGCCCTCGGCTTCCTGATCGCCCTGGCCCTGACGCACCGCCCCCGCCCGGGCCGCGCGCTCGCCCTGCTCGGCACCGCCGGCGCCCTCCCGCTGGCCTACGAGATCTTCCGGATGGGCTACTACGGCGTGTTGCTCCCGCTCCCCGCGATCACCAAGGAGGCCTCCGCCGCCGACTGGGCCCGGGGCTGGGCCTACGCCCGCGACCTGACCGACGCGTACCACCTGTGGCTGCCGCTCCTGGTGGCGGCCACGGCGGCCGTGGGCGCCGCGGCCGGCCGACTGCGCCCGGCCGGACCCGACCGACCCGCGGCCGCCGTCCGAAGCCGACGCGTCCTGTACGCCACGCCGGTGCTGTCCGGCCTGGTGATGCTGCTCTACGTGGTCCGCGTCGGCGGCGACTTCATGCACGCCCGAATGTTGCTGCCCGGCCTGTTCCTGCTGCTCCTGCCGATCCTGCTGGTCCCGGCGAGCCGGCTCGCGGTGCCCGCCGTGGGCGCGCTGCTGGCCTGGTCGCTGCTGACCGCGGTCGTCTTCCGGGTGCCCTACGCCGGCATCGGCCCGCGCGGCATCGCCGACGAACGCGGCTTCTACACGTCGGCCCTGGGCGTGGCCAACCCGGTCACCGCCGACGCGTTCGTCAACGGCTCCCCCGGCTTCCCGACGATGATCCGGGGCCCGCACCCGGCATATCGCCACACCCTGGTCGACCGATCGACGACCCACTCCTTCGTGGTTCCGCTGCGCCCGGACCTGCACGCGCCGATCGTGGTGATGTGGTCCTCGCTGGGCACGAACGGCGTGGCCACCCCGACGACCGGGATCGCCATCGACGACCTGGGCCTGGCCTACCCACTCGGTGCACACATCCGGCTGACCACCCGCGGCCGACCCGGACACGAGAAGCGGATCGACCCGGCCTGGGTACTCGCCGAGTACGCCGACCCGGCCGCGCCGGCGCCCCCGGGCATCGACCCGATCCGGATCGCCGCCGCCCGCTACACACTCACCTGCGGCCCGACCGACCGCGGTCGACTCAAGGAACTGCGCGATTCGGTGCACGCCCCGATGTCCTGGCGGCGCTTCACCGCCAACCTGATCGGCGCCCTGGACCGCACGGCCTTCCGCTTCCCCAACGACCCGATCGCCGCCGCCCGACAGATCTGCGGCGTCGACGTCCTGAAACCGGGCGTGCTGCCCACCGCGCCCGCCCCGGATCCCGCCCTGGATCCCGCCCCGGCCCCGGATCCCCTGCCCTGACACGGCTGCGGCCCGCACCCCCGAAGGTGTGCGGGCCGCAGCCTGACGACATGCGATCGGGCGTCACGCCCCGCGCAGTACCGCCCCGGTCCGCTCGGCCGCGAGCGCCACCGCCGCGTCGCGCGCGGCCGTCGCCTCCTCGACCGTGAGCGTGCGGTCCGGCGCCCGGAAACGCAGCGCGTAGGCCAACGACTTGTGGCCCTCCGCGACCTGCGCGCCGGTGTACACGTCGAACAGTCGCACCGACTCCAACAGTGCGCCCGCGCCCTCGATCAGGGCCTCCTCCACCGTCGCGGCCGGCACCGAGGCGTCCACGACCAACGCGACGTCCTGCGTGGCCACCGGGTACGAGGAGATGTGCCCGGCCTGCGGCAGGTGCTCCCCCTCCAGGTCGGCGGTCAGCAGATCCAGGTCCAGTTCCATCGCGGACACGCGCTCGGGCAGGTGCAGCGTCTTGAGCACCCGGGGGTGCAGCTCGCCCGCGTGCCCCACGACCCGCTCGGTGCCGTCCGGCGCGGTCGCCACGAGCGCCGCACAGCGCCCGGGATGCCACGGCTCGTACTGGTCCTGGCGCACCGTCAGTTCGACACCGACGGCGTCCGCGACCACCCGTGCGGCCTCGATCGCGTCCGCCCAGTTCTGCGGCCGACCCTTGCCCCACCAGCCGGAGTGCTCGCGCTCCCCGGCCAGCACCACCGCGACCCGCTGCGGCTGATCGGGCAACGCCGCCGCCAGCGAAGCCAGTTCCTCGTCGGTCGGCCGCCGATCCACGGCAAGCTGCGGCGCGCGCGGAGTCGAGGCGTTCGGCAGGAAGACCACTCCCGACTCGAACAGCGCCAGGTCGCCGTTGCCGCGCCCGAGATTGCGGCGCAGCGTCCCGAGCAGCCCCGGGAGCAGCGTGGTGCGCAGCGCCGGCTCCTCCTCGGAGATCGGGTTCACCAGCACCACCGTGCGCCGCCGCGCGTCGTCCTCGGCCAGCCCGAGATCGTCGAACGCGCCCTGCCCCACGAACGGGTAGTCGAGCACCTCGGTGTAGCCCGCGCCCGCGAGCCCGCGCCCGATCCGACGCCTGCGCCGCTGGTCGACGGTCAACCCGCGACCGGCCGGCACCTGCGGCAGCGTGGAGGGAACCTGCTCGTAGCCCTCCAACCGGATGACCTCTTCGGCCAGGTCGTTCGGGTCGGTCAGGTCGGGCCGCCAGGTCGGCGGCACCACGGTCAGCTCGTCGATGCCCTCGACCGAGCAGCCCACCTCCTGCAACCGCTGGGCGACCGTCTCGCGGGGGTAGGGAACACCCGCGACCTTCGCCGCGTGGTCCGCCGCGAGCACGATCCGCACCACCTCGCGCGGCGCGTCCACCTCGGTCACGCCCGCCTCGGCCTGCGCCCGCTCGCCGCCGAGCGCGGCCAGCAGGTCCACCGCGCGCTGCGCCGCGGCCCGGGCCGCCTCCGGGTCCACCCCGCGCTCGAACCGACGCGACGCCTCCGAACCCAGCTTGTGCCGGCGCGCGGTGCGCGCGATGGCCACCGGGTCGAAGTGCGCGGCCTCGATCACGATGTCGGCGGTGTCCTCGCCGATCTCGGTACTCGCCCCGCCCATCACGCCCGCGAGGCCGATCGGCCCACGGTTGTCGCAGATCAGCAGGTCCTCGGGGTCGAGCCTGCGCTCGGCGTCGTCGAGCGTGGTCAGCGTCTCGCCCTCGTGCGCGCGGCGCACCACGATCGCGCCCTGCAACCGGGACCGGTCGTAGGCGTGCAGCGGCTGGCCCAGTTCGAGCATCACGTAGTTGGTGACGTCCACGACGAGCGAGATCGGCCGCATGCCGCCCATCTGCACCCGGCGCTGCAACCACAGCGGGGACGGCGCCTCGGGGTCGATGCCGACCACGGTGCGCGCGACGAACCGGTCGCAGCCGGCCGCGTCCTCGACCAGGACCGGGTAGCCGTACGAGTTCGCGTCCGGCACGTCCAGCAACGCCGGGTCGCGCAGCGGCTGCCCGTAGGCGATCGCCGCCTCGCGGGCGACGCCGCGCATCGACAGGCAGTAGCCCCGGTCCGGGGTCACCGCGATGTCGAGCACCTCGTCGATCAGGCCGAGCAGTTCGATCGCGTCCGCGCCGACCTGGGCCTCGATCGGCAGCACGATAATGCCGTCGTGGTCGTCGCCCATGCCCAGTTCACGGGCCGAGCAGATCATCCCGCGCGAGACGTGGCCGTAGGTCTTGCGCTCGGCGATCTCGAACGGGCCGGGCAGCACCCCGCCCGGCAGGATCACCACGACCTTGTCGTCGACCTCGAAGTTGCGCGCGCCGCAGACGATTTCCTGCGGCTCACCGGTGCCGTTGGCGTCGCCGACGTCGACCTTGCAGAACCGGATCGGCTTCTTGAAGCCCTCCAGCTCCTCGATCTCCAGCACGCGGCCGACCACGAGCGGACCCTTGAGGTCCGCGCCGAGCTGCTCGACCGTCTCGACCTCCAGGCCCAGCGCCACGAGCTTGTCGGCGACGTCGCGCCCGGACTCGCCGGCGGGGAGGTCGACGTACTCCCGCAGCCAAGAAAGCGGGACCCGCATCAGATCTCCATCCCGAACGGAAGGGTGAACCGGACGTCACCCTCGACCATGTCTCGCATGTCCTCGACGTTGTGCCGGAACATCAGCGCACGCTCCAGGCCCACGCCGAACGCGAAGCCGCTGTACACCTCGGGGTCGATGCCGCACGCGATCAGCACGCGCGGGTTGACCATGCCGCAGCCGCCCCACTCGATCCAGCCCTCGGACCGGCAGGTCCGACACGGCCGCTCCGGGTCGCCCACCGAAGCACCGCGACACACGAAGCACTTGAGGTCGAGCTCGGCGGAGGGCTCGGTGAAGGGGAAGTACGACGGGCGCAGCCGGGTGACGATGCCCTCGCCGAACATCGCCTGCACGAAGTGGTCGAGCGTGCCCTTGAGGTCGCCCATCGTCAGGCCCTTGTCCACGGCCAGGCCCTCGATCTGACCGAAGACCGGGGTGTGCGTGGCGTCCAGCTCGTCGGTGCGGTAGACCCGGCCCGGGCAGACCACGTAGATCGGCGGGGTCCGGGTCAGCATCGTGCGGATCTGCACCGGCGAGGTGTGCGTGCGCAGCACCACACCCGAATCCGCCGAGCCGTCCTCGGCGCGCACGAAGAACGTGTCCTGCATGGTCCGCGCGGGGTGGTCCGGCAGGATGTTGAGGGCGTCGAAGTTGTACCACTCCGCCTCGACCTGCGGGCCCTCGGCGACCTCGTAGCCCATCGCGACGAAGAGGTCCTCGATCCGCTCGGACAGCGTGGTCAGCGGGTGCCGCGCGCCGCGCGGGGCGCGGTCCCACGGCAGCGTGACGTCGACCGCCTCCTCGACCAGCACGCGCGCGTCACGCTCGGCCTCCAGCTCGACCTGGCGCTGCTCCAGGGCCTTCTTCACCGCGCCGCGCGCCTGCCCGACCCGCTTGCCGGCCTCGGCCTTGGCCTGCGGCGGGAGCGCGCCGATCTCGCGGTTGGCGAGCGCGAGCGGCGATCGGTCGCCGGTGTGCGCGACCTTCGCCTCCTGCAGCTCGGCGAGATCGCTCGCGGCGGCGACCGCCGCGAGCGCCGCGTCGCGGGCCCGCTCGACTTCCTCTGGTTTCAACGCCTCGACCTCGACCGGGTCGTACGACTTGTTCGGTGCCGACATCTGTGTCCAGTGCTCCTGTGGGGGATCCGCCGGTGGTGGAGGCGGCAACGACGTCCTGCGACGTCCGCGCTCCGAGTTTACTGACGCCGCATGGGCGTGCGTGTTTCGGCCGGACCGCGACGACGTGTGGTGGAGCGTCCCGGCTCGCCGCTTCGGCGGCGTGCTACATCAGGACGTCCGGCATCGCGGCCGGCAGGGTGAATCGAAATCGGGCCCCGCCGCACTCGGCGCGATCCACGCCGATGCTGCCCGCGTGTGCCTGCACCAGGCCCTTGACGATGTACAGCCCCAGGCCGGTGCCGCCGCGGCGGTTGCCGCGCCAGAAACGGGTGAAGACGCGGTCGAGGAGTTCGTCCGGGATGCCCGGGCCCTCGTCGCTCACCGTGATCTCCGTCCCCTGCGCACCGGGCGCGGACCCGATGGAGACCGCGCGCATCTCGATGGTGACGGTTCCGGCGCCGTGGCGCACCGCGTTTTCCAGCAGGTTGCCGAGGATCTGGTCGAGCTTGTCGGCGTCCAGCCACATGCTGGGCAGCGGCCCGTCCACCACGACCACGAACCGCTCGTCGGGCAGCCCGTTGCACTCCATCGCGCGCAGGTGCCGGTGGACCGCCTCCTCCATGTCGACGACTTGCCGGTTCAGTTGCAGCCGGCCCGCGTCGATCCTGGAGATGTCCAGGAGTTCGGTGATCAGCCGGGTGACCCGGTCCGCGTCCGCGTCCACCGTCTCCAGCATCAGCCGCTTCTGCTCGTCGGTGAACCGCTCCCACTTGGCCAGCAGCGTCGCGGTGAAGCCCTTGACCGAGGTCAGCGGCGAACGCAGTTCGTGCGCGACGGTGGCGATCAGATCGGAGTGGCCGCGCTCGATCCGCCTGCGCGCATCGGTGCAGCGCAGCGACACCACGAGCCTGGCCAGCGGGCTGTGCGGTCCGTCGGTGCGTACGAAGGACGCGGTGACCAGGATCTCCCGGCCGGCCAGGAGCAGATTGCGCTCCGGCTGCCGGGTCCGGGTGCCCAGGCCGCCGTACGGGTCGGTGCACACCCACCAGCGTCTGCCCTCGAGGTCCTCCAGCGGCAGCGCGTCCGCGATGTGTTTGCCGAGCGCGTCCTCGGGACGCGTCCCGGTGATCCGGGCGGCGGCGGTGTTGAACGTGACCACCGTGCCGTTCTCGTCCGCGATCACCAGGCCGTCGGGCAGCATGTCGGCGTCCATCGGCCCCCTTCCCGTTTCGGGCCCGAGGGAGTTCCGGGCCGGACACACTATCCCAACGCACGACGTGCCGTCCGGATGCGGCGGACGCAACGGACTCGTTCCCCGGCCACCGGTGGTCAAGCCGGGTGCGCCGGGGTCATCGTGCGCTTCGCGCGCCGCAGCGACAGCCCCCGTGCCCGCGTTGCGCGCGGGCGGACGCGTACAGACACACGGCTGCGGCGGTCGCCAGGTTCAAACTCTCGGCCCGCCCGTGGATCGGCACCCGCACCACGGCGTCGGCCAGCGCCCGGGTCTCCTCGGGCAGCCCCCACGCCTCGTTGCCGAATATCCACGCGGTGGGCCCGCTGAGGCCGCCCGCGTCCAACTCCCCGTCCAGGTCCGCGTCTCCGGCGCCGTCCGCGGCCAGGATGCGCAACCCGGCGGCGCGCAGCGCGGCGACGGTGTCCTCGATCCGGGCGCCGGTGACCACCGGCAGGTGGAAGAGACTGCCCACCGAGGCACGCACGGCCTTGGGGTTGTACGGGTCCACCGAAGCGTCGGTGAGCACGACCGCCTCGGCGCCGGCCGCGTCCGCGGCGCGCAGCACGGTGCCGGCGTTGCCGGGGTCGCGCACGTTCGCGAGCACCGCGACCAGCTCCGGCCGCGCGGCCATCGCGCTCTCCAGCGGCACGTCCACGAACCGGCACAGCGCGACCACGCCCTGCGGCGTCACGGTCTGGCTGATCGCCGCGACCACCTCGTCGGTGGCGGTGAACACCGGGACGCGGGCCTCGTGCGCGCCCGCGACCAGATCGGGGTAGCGCTCGGCCACCTCGGGGGTGATGTACAGCTCGCGCAACGTCCCGGGCAGCGCCACCGCCTCGCGGACCGCCTGCGGCCCCTCGGCCAGGAACAGGCGTTCACGGGCCCGGAAAGCGCGTTTGGCGAGCCGCCGGGCCGCCGCCACTCGTGGTGATCGGGTGGACGTCAGCTCGGGGCTCGCCATCGCGTTACCGTTCTTTGCTCTCGGCCTGTAACGACGTAAGAAGTACCGCGACATCGACGACGTGAGTCGACGATCAGGCCGCGGCGTCTTCCTTCTTCGCGTTGACATCGGCCGGGAGGGCCTTCTGCGCCACCTCGACGAGGGCGGCGAACGCCGGGGCGTCGTTGACCGCGAGCTCGGCGAGCATCTTGCGGTCGATCTCCACACCGGCGGCCTTGAGGCCCTGCACGAAGCGGTTGTAGGTCATTCCGTTCAGGCGGGCAGCGGCGTTGATGCGCTGGATCCACAGCTGACGGAAGTCCCCCTTCCGCTTCTTGCGGTCGTTGTAGTTGTAGACCATGGAGTGGGTGACCTGCTCCTTGGCCTTCCTGTACAGACGGGACCGCTGGCCGCGGTAGCCGGACGCCCGCTCGAGGATGACGCGACGCTTCTTGTGGGCGTTGACTGACCGCTTGACGCGTGCCACTTGATGAACTCCTTGATGTCAGACCGCGGTGTATCGACCGCGGCCCGGGTAAGTCTGGGACCGTCGCCGGTCGCCGACCGGTGGGTTCTCGTCAGCCGGTGCGACGACTGCTGCCTACTACTTCTTGAGCAGCTTCTTGATCTTCTTGGCGTCGGCCGGGGCCACCTCGACGACACCGGCGAGCCGCCGGGTCAGGGTCGAGGGCTTGTGTTCGAGAAGGTGACGGCGACCCGCACGCTGACGCAGCACCTTGCCGGAGCCGGTGATACGAAAGCGCTTGCTGGCACCGCTGTGGGTCTTGTTCTTCGGCATGTCGCCGCAGTCTCCTCGTCGTGCCGCACCCGCCCGGTGGGGACCGGGCAGGCACAGGTGTGTGTGCATATCGGGCGCGGGGCGACCCGTTCCGGGTCAGACCTGCTCGTCGGCCTTCGGCTCCGCGTCGCTCGCGACGGGGGCCTCGGCGGCCGGAGCGGCTTCGGCCGGGGCGGCCTCGGCTTCGGCAGCCTCGGGAGCGTCCGCGGTTTCCGTCTCGTCGGGGTGATCGTCCCCGGCCTCGACGGCAACACGGCGAGCGTCCTTGCGAGCCGCCTGGGCCTCGCGGGCCTCGGCCATGGCCTCGGTCTTCTTCTTGTGCGGGCCGAGAACCATGATCATGTTGCGGCCGTCCTGCTTCGGGTTCGACTCGATGAACCCGAGGTCCTGGACGTCCGTCGCGAGGCGCTGCAGCAGTCGGTAGCCCAACTCGGGCCGGGACTGCTCGCGACCACGGAACATGATCGTGATCTTGACCTTGTCGCCCTGCTTCAGGAACCGCTCGACGTGACCCTTCTTGGTGTCATAGTCGTGCGGGTCGATCTTCGGCCGGAGCTTCATCTCCTTGATGACCGTGTGCGCCTGGTTCTTGCGCGCTTCACGGGCCTTCATGGCCGACTCGTACTTGAACTTGCCGTAGTCCATGAGCTTGCAGACCGGCGGCCGGGCGTTGGCCGCGACCTCGACGAGGTCGAGGTCGTACTCCTGGGCAAGTTCCATGGCCTTGGCCAGCGGGACGATTCCGACCTGCTCGCCGCCAGGACCAACGAGTCGCACCTCGGGGACGCGAATCCGGTCGTTGATGCGGGGCTCGGCGCTGATGGGGCCTCCTCATACCTGAAGCGACCGCGGGCGAAGCGGCCACATTTGTCTCGGTGTAACTTCCCCCCGAGCCAGACCCTCGCAAAGCCATCCAGGCAACGCGAAAAAGCCTCGCACGGTTGCATGCGAGGCTCCACCACCGGCAACGAAGCCGCCCAAGGGCGGCGAACGTGAAACGAACGCACACGAAGTGCGTCACGCCGGACCGGTACCCGTCGTCCGTGAGGTCGATCGGGTGGGAGACGGAGCCTCCGCTTGCAGGCCGGGCATGCAGATGCCCGGTCGGTCGATACACCACTCTACCACTGGCTCGAACATGCCGAAGGGCCCCGTTGTTCCCCGATTCCGGGGCATACCCGAGACTGGGCACATGAGCGAGAGCGCCCCACCCCTGTCACCCGACCCCTCCGACGACGTCGCCGACCGCCCCGATGGGGTCGAGACGATGACCCGGGACATCGCAGACGTGCCGGCCGTCGAGGTCATCACCACCTTGTCCGTGCACCTGATGAGCGCGGCGGCGGTCAAACTCGGCCTGGCCGAGGACGGCGAGGCGCACAAGGACCTGGACGAGGCCCGCAAGCTGATCACCGCCCTCGCGGGCCTGGTCACCGCGGCCGCCCCCGAAGTCGGCTCCTACCACGCGGGCCCGCTCCGCGACGGCCTGAAGACCCTGCAACTCGCCTTCCGCGAGGCCTCCACACACCCCGACCAGGCAGGCAAGGGCCCCGGCGAAAAACTCACCGGCCCGGTCCACGCCTGATCCGCTCTCGCGACTCCGGGTGCCTCGGATCGCGTCCCCCGGTGCCCCGGCTCGGCGCGCCGGAGAAACACCCGGATGGCGGTTCCATCCGACAGTTCCTCCGGCGCCGCCCGACCCGAAACCGTAGGCCCGATCCGAGATCATGCAGCCGGTTCGAAGCCATCCGCCCCGGCCCGGAGCCATACGCCCGATCCAAAAGCAATCCGGGCCACCCAGCCCGTCCGGCGTTTGCGGACAAGCAGGCCGCAGGCCGGGTCGGCCCGACCCGGCTCATCCGACACATGTGGGCTCCGGGCCGGTCCGTCACCACCCGCGCGCTCCGCGCACGAGTGCCCGAGTGCTCAGCGCACGTACAGCGGTTCCACGTCGAGTGCGCTGCCGGGAGGCAACATCTCCAGGTCCAGGCCGCGGTCCAACCGCGCCCGTACCACGTCGTCCTCGGCCAGTCGTCCCACGATCCGCCGCGCGGCCTCGGTGACCTCGGTCGGTGAGGCCGCCGCGACCAGGCTCAGGGTCAGCTCGTGTCCGCCGCCCTCGGTCAGGTAGACCGCCGAGACGGCCCCCTCCGGCACCACCGCCGCCCGCACCGCGCCCAGGACGTCCGGATCCCGATGCGGCGCCACGTGTGCGCGCCCCTCGGCCACCGCCCGCAGCCGACTCCCGCTGAGCTCGTACGGATGCGGCCCGGCCAGGTCCAGCAGCAGCGTGTCCGCCTCCTCCGCGTACGCGGCGTGCGCGGCGCGCGCGGCCTCGACCGGGATCGGCCGCGCGTCCGACCGCCAGCGGGCCAGCGCCGCCACCGAGGTGAACGCGGGCAGCGCCCGGCGCCCGTCCGGCCCCTGGATCGTGGGCACCGCCATGTCGCTGGACTTCTCCCGGCGCAGCTCCCCCGGCGCCACGTCCTCCTCCTCGGTCAGGATCGCCACGACCGGTACCAGCAGCCGCGCCTCGCGCAACGCCAGCGAGACCGCCTCGTCGTCCACCTCCCGAGCCGCCAGGGCCTCGGCCAGCGCCGGATCCGCGCTGCCGTCGTCGTCGGGAAAACCGGTGTCGGGAATGCTCTTGCCGCTGAAATCCACCCGTCGACTCTAGTGCCGCCCCAGACGAAGCTCATCCCGCGAGGCGTCCACCCCGCCCCCGATCACACCCCTCGAACGCCCGGCCCCGATACCGCTCCGGCCTCCCGTCCCGCCGCTGCCGCACCGCCACGGTAAGGACGCGGGTCGACGACCACTTGCCGACCCGCGACCCCTACCGAGGTCCGGCTCGCCCGAACCGGATCGAGCCACGACGGCTTCCTCGAGGCGTCGCGTCCCGAACGGGCCGAGCGCCGGGCCGAGCCGGCCCGTCCTGGCCCGTGCTCGGACGGGTGGGCTGTGACCGGTCCGGTTCCCGAACCGGGTTCAGCGTAGGAACCGGCGGGATTTGCCGTCCGGGACTCCCAGCAAGCTCACCCGTTCGAGTGACACCCGGATCACTCACGAGAGGCCGAGACGCCGATAGCGGGCCATCCGCGCGGCCAGCCGCTCGTCCGCGTCCAGGGCCCGCAACGTGCTCAGCTCGTGGTCGAGCACGGCCGCCACCCGGCGCACGAACGCCTCGGGCTCCTCGGCGGCGTCCGGGTACTCGGGCACCACCCGGTCCACGATCCGGTCCCGGTACAGGTCGGCGGAGCGGATCCCCTGGCGCCCGGCGATCTCGGCGGCCCGCTCGGTGCTGCGGTACAGGATCGCCGCCGCGCCCTCCGGAGGCAGCGGCGACAACCAGCCGTGCCGCGCGCAGATCACCCGGTCGGCGGGAAGCAGCGCGAGCGCACCGCCGCCGGAGCCCTGGCCGAGCAGCAGGCACACGGTCGGCGCGCGCAACAGCACCAACTCGGCCAGGCAGCGGGCGATCTCGCCGGCCAGACCGCCCTCCTCGGCCTCGCGCGAGAGCGCGGCGCCGGCGGTGTCCACCACCGTCACCAACGGCAACCCCAATTCGGCGGCCAGCCGCATGCCCCGCCGGGCCTGACGCAGCCCGGCCGGGCCGAAGGGACCGTGCTCGCTCTGCCGGGTACGGTCCTGGCCCAGCACCACGCACGGCGCGCCGGGTCCCGGACCGGCCCCGAACCGGGCCAGCACCAGGCGCAGCGCCGGCTCGCTCTCCCCCTCGCCGGTCCCACGCAGCGGGGTCACCGAGCGCGCGCCGTGCCGCAACAGCGTGCGCAGCCCCGGACGGCGCGGATCGCGCGACCGCTCCACCGACGTCCACGCCGGCACGTCGGTCGGCGGCCCGACACGGTCCTCGGGCACCGGCCCCGGCTGCGTACCGAGCGCCGAACCGACCGCCGGCTCGCCCGGCGGCACCGGCGCGGTATCGAACGCCACGCCACCGGACGGCGGCCCCGAAAGCGCGGTCCCGGACGGCGCGACACCGGACAGCGGGCCCGACGGCGCGGCACCGGACCGCGCAGCACCGGGCGGCCCTCCACCGGACGCCGCGGTACCGGGCAACGGGCCCGACGGCGCACCCCCGGCCGCCGCGGTACCGACCGGCCGGCCCCACGCCCGCGCACCGGCCGAAAGCCCCGACGCCGCCGTGCCCGAGTCGAGCACGTCGAAGACCCGGATCGCGACCTGACGCAGTTCCTCCGGCGGCACGACCGCGTCGATCAGACCGTGTTCGTACAGGTTCTCCGCGACCTGGACGCCGGTCGGGAACGGCTGCTGGTGCAGCGCCTCGTACACGCGCGGGCCGAGGAAGCCGATCAGCGCGCCGGGCTGGGCGGCGGTGACGTGCCCGAGCGAGCCCCAGGAGGCGAAGACGCCGCCCGTGGTGGGGTGGCGCAGGTAGACGAGGTAGGGCAGGCCCGCGGCGCGGTGTGCGGCCACCGCGGCGGAGATCTTGACCATCTGCAGGAACGCGACCGTGCCCTCCTGCATGCGGGTACCGCCGGAGGTGGGCGAGGCGACCAGCGGCAGGCCCTCGGCGGTGGCCCGCTCCACCGCGAGGGTGAGCCGTTCGGCGCCCGCCACACCGATCGAGCCGGCCAGGAAGTCGAACTCGCATGCGGCCACCGCCACCCGGCGGCCGTGGATCCGGCCCTCCCCGGTGACCAGCGCCTCGTCCAGGCCGGTCCGGGCGCGGGCCGCCGCCAACTCCGCCGCGTACGCCGGATCCGGTGCCGCGAGCGTGGGCAGCGGGTCGTTCCAGGCCCGGAAACTGCCCGGATCCAGGACACGTTCGATCAGATCGAGGGCCCGCACTCGCTCGGGGTGACTCATACGATCAAGCTAATGCCACACCCGGCAACGTTCACCCGCCGCCGATGAGTCCTACCGGTCGGTACGCCGATCTGGCAGGCTGCGGGAATGGCTCCTCTCACCGCCGCGCCGCCCGCGCCCGCTCCCGCCGCGCCGCCCACCCTCGGCGCCGATCGTTCCCGCTACGACCGGGCCACCGCGCACCTGGACGCGCCGTTCGCGATCGTGGACCTGGCCGCCTACCGGGCCAACGCCGCGGATCTGGTGCGCCGCGCGGGCGGCACGCCGGTGCGGGTGGCGAGCAAGTCGGTGCGCTGCCTGCCGCTGCTGCACGAGGTGTTGGCGCTGGACGGCTTTCGCGGCGTGATGGCGTTCACCCTGCCCGAGGGACTGTGGCTGGCGAGCGAGGGAATCACCGACATCCTGGTGGCCTATCCCTCGACGGACCGCGCCGGCTATCGCCGGCTGGCGGCGGACGCCGAGGCCGCCGCGCGGGTGACGATCATGATCGACGACCCGGCCCAACTGGACCTGATCGAGCGCGCGATCGCGGACGTGCGGCCCCGCGCCGAGCTGCGGGTGTGCGTGGACATCGACACCTCCTGGCAACCGCTCGGCGGCCGGGTGCACATCGGGGCACACCGCTCGCCGCTGCACACGCCGGAACAGGTGGTCGCGGTCGCCGAGGCGGTCACCCGCCGGCCGGGCTTTCGACTCGTGGGGCTGATGGCCTACGAGGCGCACATCGCGGGCGTCGGCGACGCGCCCGAGGGCCGCGCGCTCTACGGCCGGATCCTGCGCGCGATGCAGGCCAGGGCCGGTGCCGAACTGAGCCGGCGCCGGGCCGAGATCGTCCGTGCGGTGCGCGCGATCGCTCCGCTGGAGTTCGTCAACGGCGGCGGCACCGGCAGCGTCGAGCGCACCGCCGCGGAGTCCTCGATCACCGAGGTCGCGGCCGGGTCCGGGCTCTTCCAACCGCGCCTGTTCGACCACTACACCTGCTTCCGGGGCCGCCCCGCCGCGCTGTTCGCACTGCCCGTGGTGCGCCGCGCCGGACACGGCTGCGTGACCGTGCTCGGCGGCGGCTACCCGGCGTCGGGAGTGCCCGCGGCCGACCGGCTGCCCCAGCCGTACCTGCCGCAGGGCCTGTCGTACCAGCCGCAGGAGGCGGCGGGCGAGGTACAGACGCCGCTGCGCGGCGCGCCGGCGGACGACCTGCGGATCGGCGACTCGGTGTGGTTCCGACACGCCAAGGCGGGCGAACTGTGCGAGCGCTTCGACGCGTTGCATCTGGTCGAGGGCGATCGGGTGGTGCGTACGGTGCCCACCTACCGGGGCGAGGGCCACACGTTCCTGTGAGCACCAAGCGGCTTCCGGTGGGCGCCCGCCCTCTCCGGTGACCACCGGGCGGTTCCCGGTGCGCGACCACCGCCTCGGTGGACACGGGGCGGTCCCGCGCCGGCCTCTCGCGGTGACCACGGGGCCGCTTCCGGTGACCGCGGGGGCGCGTGGCGTGCGGCGGCGACGGGAACCGACCGGCCGTTACCCGGACAAGACCCACCCGTTCGGCCCACCGCGCAAAAAACGACCCGTCGAGGGGCTGTCCGGCACCACCGCGGATGGCCCACAATGCCCTTGCCGGCGCCGTATCGGCGCGGCGGTACGTCCGGCCGCTGAAAGGTCGCAGCCATGATCGCGCGCTTGGGCACGCTCGGGCAGGAACACCCCGTCACCGGAGTGACGATCTGGCGCGGCTGTGCGGTCGTCCACCTGGCCGGCGAACTGGACCTGCACAACGCCCCGTTGCTGCATCGCACGCTGATCGAGCTGATCGACGGCGGATGTCGCCGGGTGGTCGTGGACGCCACCGGGCTGAACTTCTGCGACTCGGTCGGCCTGGGTGTGTTGATAGACGCGTTCAAGTCGATGCACGCCTTCTCCGGCGAACTGCGCCTGGCCGCACCCGATCGCAACGTCCGCGCGACGCTGCGGATGACCGGCCTGATCGATGTGCTGGGCGTGCGGGACACCCTGCAGGAAGTGCTCGACGAGTTCGCCGACTGAGCACGGTCCCGCGCGCGGGCCGGCGTCGGTCCGGTGCGGCATGATCGGGCGGGTGACTGAACGCCTGATGCTCCTCGACACCGCGTCCCTGTACTTCCGCGCCTACTTCGGCGTCCCGGAATCGGTCAAGGCTCCCGACGGCACACCGGTCAACGCCGTGCGCGGCCTGGTCGACTTCATCACACGCCTGGTCGAGGACCGCCGGCCCACCCGACTGGTGGCATGCATGGACGCGGACTGGCGACCACAGTTCCGGGTCGACGCGATTCCCTCCTACAAGGCGCACCGGGTCGCCGAGGAGGCCGGGCCGGACGAGGAGGAGATCCCGGACACGCTCGCCCCCCAGGTGCCGGTGATCGAACAGGTGTTGGACGCGCTGGGCATCCCGCGCGTGGGCGTGCCGGGCTTCGAGGCGGACGACGTGATCGGCACGCTGGCCGAACGGGCGGGCATCGCGGTGGACATCGTCACCGGCGACCGGGACCTGTTCCAACTCGTCGACGACGCACGCGCGATCCGGGTGCTCTACACCGTCAAGGGGGTGGCCGCGCACGAGGTGATCGACGAGGCCGCCGTGCTCGCCCGCTACGGCGTACCCGCCTCGGCCTACGCGGACTTCGCCACGCTGCGCGGCGACGCCAGCGACGGGCTGCCCGGGGTCAAGGGCATCGGGGACAAGACCGCGGCGCAGTTGATCGGCGAGTACGGCGACCTGGCGGGCGTGCGCGCGGCCGCGGCCGACCCGGCGGCCAGGCTGACCCCGGCGCGGCGGGCCCGGATCCTGGAGGCGGGCGACTACCTGGACGTGGCCCCGGGCGTGGTGCGGGTGGTGCGGGACGTGCCGCTGCCGCCGCCGGCCGCCTGGGATCGGCCGCTGCCCACCGAGCCGGCCGACCCGGTCGCGCTCGACGCGCTGCGCCGGCAGTGGGGCCTGAGCGGTCCGGTACACCGGTTGCTCGAGGTGCTCGCCCCCCGTCGGTGATGCCCGGAATCTCCACCTGAGGACGGCGGCCGGCCACTCGAAAGGGTCGCTCCCGAACGCGCCGGGCGCACGAGCGGCAATGTGACCCAGGTCACACCGGAAAGTTCCAGCGAATCTGTCACGTTCGCAGTGAAGGCATGTCTCCCCAGGCATGCGTACCGAGTGTGACTCCACGATTACAGCCCAACCCGACCGCGATCGGCTCCGCGGCGAGTGGCAACGGGTGACCCTGCGGGCCGGGTGGCCGGCCCGGGTCGCCTGGCACAGCGACGCCGTCGAGCAATGCCTGGACGCCTTCGTCCACGGCGACCACCTGCACTCCGCGTGCCTGGCCCTGGCCCGCGACCGGGCCGCCGCCGAGATCCCGCTGGAGGTGGCGCTGGCCGAACTGGACGCACTGTTCCTGTGCGGCCTCGCCCACGGCACCCCCGGCCCGCTCGTGCAGGCCTACCTGAGCACCCGCGCCCGGGCCAACCCGCCCGGCACCCTGCCGCCCGGCACCGACCCGATCACCGAACTCCCCTCCGCCGCACTCCTCCAGCAACGACTGGCCCGGCGCGCCGCCGCCGGCGAGCACGTACGGATCGTGGTGGTGCGCCTGGAGGTGCCCGAGTCGCTGCTGTGGGGCCACCTGCGCCACCTGCTGCTGACCGCCCGACACCTGGAACGCGCACTCGGCGACCAGGCCCACGCGGTGCCGCCCGGGCGACTGATGGCCCTGCTCGACGGCGACGACCCGGAGCTGCCGGACCGCCTGGACCGGCTGTGCCGGGCACCGGTGGACCCGCTGGACGGCCCCGGCGGAGTGCCCGGCGGCGCCCCGCGCATCCCGCGTTCGAGCGTGCGTTTGACCATCGCGCCGGGCACGACGGGCCGGTAGCACACGATGAACCGGCTCTACGTACGCACGTTCGTCACCCGAATGACGCAGCGTCACACCCGCTGCGCACCACCCACCGGCACGGGCGCGGGCCTTCTGCCCCCGCGCCCGTGCCACACCACCCGCGCCGGAGCGCACTCCGGGTGCCTTGCCGGGCCCCACCGCTTCTGGACAGACCGTGTCCGGATGGTCACGATGCTGTCCGGACGATCGGGTACGGCACGGGAACAAGGGGGCAAACGGTGGCACGCGAGGACGACGCGGCGACCCCCGACCCCAGCGGCGACGGGAACGGCGCCGCCGCCGAGGCGACCGGCTCGGGCGCACGTCCCCCGTTCGTCCCCGGTCAGCGCGGCGTGCATCACCCTCGGGTGTACGACGGCGAGTTCCGGCCCGAGCCGACCGCAGCCGAACCGGCCCAGCCCCGGCCGGCCGACGCCGCAGCGCCCCACCCCTTCGCGACCGGCCGGGGCGGCCTGCACCCCGACCCGGCACCGGACGCCGACACCGGCCGGGCGCCCACCCCCGAGGGCCCCCCGGACGGCGAACTGGCCGACCTGGTGCGCGCCGGCGACGGCGACGCCTACGGCCTGCTCTATCAGCGCCACGTCGGCTCGGTCCGCCGCTTCGCCCGCACCTGCACCCGCACCCCCGAGGCCGCCGACGACCTGTGCGCCGAGGCGTTCGCCCGCACGCTCCAGGCGTTGCGCTCGGGCCAGGGGCCGACGGAGGCGTTCCGGGCCTACCTGCTCACCACCGTGCGCCACGTCGCCGGCGACTGGACCAGGAGCAACCGCCGCGAATGGCTCACCGAGGACTTCACCGTCTTCGAGTCCGCCTGGGAGAACCAGGACCGGATGGTGAAGGCCGACGACGCCCGGCTCGCGCTCCAGGCGTTCCAGGACCTGCCCGAGCGGTCCCGAATGGTGCTGTGGCACGTGGACATCGAGGGCGAGCAGGCCGTCCAGGTCGCCCCGCTGGTCGGCGAAAACCCGGACAACGTGCGCAAGATCCTCGAGCGGGCCCGCCAGGAACTGCGTGACAACTACTTCGTGGCGTTCGCCACCGGCGGCGTCAGGGACGAGAACTGCAAGAAGTTCACCCGGCACTACGGCCGGCACATCCGCAACCGGATGGACTCCCAGAAGCGCCGGGAAAGCATCGACGCGCACCTGAAGAAGTGCAGCCGGTGCAACGAGACCTACGCGGAGATGGTCGACGTCCGCGACCGGTACGGGCCGATCGCGCTGGCACTGATCGGCATCACCGCGCCGATCTTCCTCAGCGGCACCGCCGTGGCCGCGGGCACCGCCGCGGCGGCCACGGCCGTGGCCGGCGGCATGGGCCTGGCCGTGGGCGCCTCCGGCGCGGGCGGCGTCGCAAGCGGCGTGGCCGCGGGCGCGGCCGGGAGCGCGGCAGCCGGCGCGGGCGTGGGCACGGCCGCGGCCAAGGGCGCGAGCCAGGCCGGCCGGACCGCCGGCCGCTCGTCGCTGATCGCGGGCGGCGTGGTGGTGGCCGTGGCGGTGGCCGCCTTCGCCCTCGTGGACACCGACAAGCCCAAGCCGAAGCACCCCGCTCCGCCGGCGGCGGCCTCCGCGCCCGCCCCCCTGCCCGCACCGTCCATCGCCCGGACGCCTCCCCCGCAACCCTCGCCGCCCAAGCCGGAGGTCGAGCCGGCCGCCGAACCCTCCGCCGAGCCGGCCGCGACCCCGCCGCCGCCCCGACCCACGCCCACCAAGTACCCGCCGACCCGGCCCGCCCCGACCAGGGCCAAGCCGACCCGGTCGGGTCCGACCCTGGTGGCCGACAACAAGGAGTTCCGCGCCGACGACGGCAAGGTCGGCTTCAAATGCGACAACGGCGCCGGCAAATGGTGCGAGAACCCGACCATCACCGTGCCCAGCGCACTGGCCGCACCCCTGATGCGGCCCGGCTCCACCGCCGAGTGCACCGAGGTCCGGGGCAAGAACGGCTCGCACTACACGCTGTGCCGGCGCTGACCCCCGAAACCCGGTCTAGTTCACCGCGCCCGCGGTGCCCGCCCACGGGGCCGCCGCCTCCAGTTGTCCGGCGAGGCGGAACAGCGTGCTCTCGTCGCCGTAACGGCCGGCGAACTGCACGCCCAGCGGCAGCCCGTCCGAGGTGTGCCCCAGCGGCACCGACATGGCCGGCTGCCCGGTCACGTTGAACAGGCTCGTGAACGCGGCCATCCCACGCATACCGCTCAGCGCGGCCCGCGGATCGCGATTGGGGTCCAACTCGCCCAGCGGCGGCGGCACCACCGCCATCGTCGGGGTCAGCAGCACGTCGAAGCGCCCGGTCAGCCGGGTCACCGCCCGCCCGATCGCATGCATCTTGTCGACCGCGGCCAGGTAGCGGGCCAGCGACAAACCGCGGCCCTTGTCCACGATCAGCCGGGTGGCCCCGTCCAGATCGTCCGCCTGAAGCTCGCGCCCCAGCTCGGCCAGGCGCAGATCCACCATGCGCGCCATGTGCGCGGCGCTGATCGGCGCGATCACCTCGCCCGGCCGGGTCAGCGTGTCCGGCCAGGTCACCGGCTCCACGTCGTGCCCCAGTGCGACACACAGCGCGGCGGCCTCCTCGGCGACCCGCACGCACTCGGGGTCCACCAGCACGTCCGCGTCCACCGGCGTCAGGATCAGCCCGATCCGCAGCCGCCCGGGATCCGCGCCCACCTCGGCGGCGTACGGGCCCACCGGCGGCGGCGCGTGATACGGGTCGCCCGGCTCCGGGGTGCCGGTGACGTCGAGCAGCGTCGCGCTGTCGCGCACCGTGCGGGTGACCGCGTGCGCGACCGCCAGACCGCCCCACGACTCGCCGTGCTCCGGGCCGGGAGTGACCCGGCCGCGACTCGGCTTGAGCCCGAACACCCCACAACACGCGGCCGGGATCCGGATCGAACCGCCACCGTCGGTGGCGTGCGCGACCGGCACCATGCCCGCCGCGACCGCCGCCGCCGACCCGCCGCTGGAGCCGCCCGCGCTGCGGTCGAGATGCCACGGGTTGTGCGCGGGCCCGAACAGGCCGGACTCGGTGCTCGTACCGAGCCCGAACTCGGGGGTGTTGGTCTTGCCCACGATCAGCACACCGGCCGCCCGCAACCGGGTCACCAGCGTGCTGTCGCGCGCGGCGACCGAACCCGCGAACAACCGCGACCCGTTGCTCGTGGTCATCCCGGCCACGTCGCATTCGAGGTCCTTGATCAGATACGGCACGCCCGCCAGCACGCCCGGCAGCAACCCGGCGACCGCGGCCCGGGCCTGCTCCTCGCACAACGCGACCACCGCGCCCAGGGCCGGTTCGCGCTCCTTGATCGCCTCGAAGGTGACGTCGAGCACCTCGTCCGCGGTCACCTCGCCGCGGGCGATCAGGCCCGCGAGCCCGGTGGCGTCATAGGACTGATACTCGTCGATCCGCACGGCACGACCTCCAGCGCTGGTGAACACGTCCGCCCAGCACCGTACGCGACGGTTGCCCGGCGCCGTCCGCCCCGTGGGCGGATCGGCAAAATCCGGCGCGCGGCACCGCGACCGGCCCCGCACCGGTCACCGAAGGTGCCGCGCGGTCGTTTGCTCAGCCCACCGACGAGTACGCGACCACGCCTCGGCGCAGCCCCTCGACCGCCTTGCGCGCGGTCCCGCCGACCTTGCTGTCGTCGGGGGCCGCGGCGGCGATCTGGCCCAGCACGTCGACGAGTTGCTTGATCCAACGGACGAAGTCACCGGCCGGCAGGTCCGCTTCGCCGAGCACCGCGTCCAGGCTCAGCCCCGAGGCCCACGAGTACGCCGTCCAGGCGAAGCCCAGGTCCGGCTCGCGCAGGAAGTCGAGGTGGTGCTGCCCCTCCAGCGCGTCCAGGTGACCCCACAGCCGCACCATGTCGGCCAGCGCGGCGTGCGCCGCGCCGCCCGGCAACTTGGGGGCCATCGCGTCGTCCGGCTGCCGTGACTCGTACACCAGCGCGGAGGCGCACGCGGCCAACTCGGCCGGGGTCAGCTCCTCCCACAGGCCCTCGCGCAGGCACTCGGCGGTGAGCAGGTCCAGCTCGGCATAGATCCGCGCGAGTCGGCGCCCGTCCTCGGTGACCGTGTCGCCCTCGAGGTAGTCCAGGTCGGTGAGCATCGCGCAGACCCGGTCGAAGGTGCGCGCGATGGTGTGCGTGCGGCCCTTCATCCGATTCTCGATCACCTGGGTATCGCGCAGCAGCCGGTAGTAGCGCTCGGCCCACCGCGCGTGTTCCTCGCGCTCGTCGCAGCCGTGGCACGGGTGTTGCCGGATGGCCTGCCGCAGCCGGGTGATCTCCGGGTCGTCGGCCGCCGGCGAACGCTGCTTGCGGGCCCGCGGCTGGTCCACGTGGCCGGCCTTGCTGCGCAGCGAGGACGCCAGGTCACGGCGGGACTGCGGATTGCGCGCGTTGAACGAGCGCGGGATGCGCAGCCGGTCGATCGCGGCGACCGGCACGGGGAAGTCGATCCCGGCCAGTCGGCGGGCCTGCCGGTCCGAGGTGAGCACGAATGGGCGCGGCCCCTCCGGACCCTGGTCGGTGCCCGGGTCCAGGACCACCGCGAGGCCCGCGTACTTGCCGGTGGGCACCACGATGATGTCGCCCGGCCTGAGCTTCTCCAGGGACGCCGCGGCCTGCGCCCGACGCTGCGAGGCGCCCTCGCGGGCCAGCTCGGTCTCGCGGTCCTTGAGCGCACGGCGCAGTTGCCCGTACTCGGCGAAGTCGCCCAGATGGCAGGTCATCGCCTCGTGGTAGCCGGCCAGCCCCTCCTCGTTGCGCTGCACCTGACGGGTCAGCCCGACCACCGAGCGGTCCGCCTGGAACTGCGCGAACGAGGTCTCCAGGAGCTCGCGCGAGCGGTGCCGGCCGACCTGGCCGACCAGGTTGACCGCCATGTTGTAGGACGGCTTGAAGGACGAGCGCAGCGGATAGGTGCGGGTACCCGCGAGGCCGGCCAGGTGGCCGGCGTCGAAGCCCTGGTGCCACAGCACCACCGCGTGGCCCTCCACGTCGATGCCGCGGCGCCCGGCGCGCCCGGTGAGCTGGGTGTACTCGCCGGCGGTCAGGTCGGCGTGCGTCTCGCCGTTCCACTTGACCAGCTTCTCCAACACCACCGAGCGGGCGGGCATGTTGATCCCCAGCGCCAGCGTCTCGGTCGCGAACACCGCCTTGACCAGGCCCTTGACGAACAGCTCCTCGACGACCTCCTTGAAGGTCGGCAACATGCCCGCGTGGTGCGCCGCGATCCCGCGCTGGAGCGCCTCCAGCCACGAGTGGTAGCCCAGCACGTGCCGGTCCTCGTCCGGGATCCCGGTGGTGCGCGCCTCCACGATCGCGCGCACCTCGGCCCGCTCCGCCTCGCCGTTGAGCCGCAGGCCCGCGTGCAGGCACTGCTGGACCGCCGCCTCGCAGCCCTTGCGGCTGAAGATGAAGGTGATCGCGGGCAGCAGGCCCTCGGCGTCGAGCCGGTCGATCACGTCGGCCCGGCTGGGCGTCCAGATCCGGCTGCGCACCGGCCGGGTCTCCTGACCGCGGTTGCGCCGGTAACGGTCCTGCGGTCGGCCCGCCCGCTCGCTCTCCATCCGGCCCAGCCGGATCAGCTCGGGGTTGACCTCGGTGCGGTTCTCGTCGGTGAACAGGTCGTAGGTGCGGTTGCCCGCGATCACGTGCTGCCACAGCGGCACCGGGCGGTGCTCGGAGACCACGACGGCGGTGTCGCCGCGCACGGTGCCCAGCCAGTCGCCGAACTCCTCGGCGTTGCTGACGGTCGCCGAGAGCGAGACCAGGGTGACCGATTCGGAGAGGTGGATGATCACCTCTTCCCACACCGCGCCGCGGAAGCGGTCGGAGAGGTAGTGCACCTCGTCCATCACCACGTAGCCCAGGCCGTTCAACGCGTTCGAGGACGCGTAGAGCATGTTCCGCAGCACCTCGGTGGTCATCACGATCACCGGGGCGTCGCTGTTGACCGAGTTGTCCCCGGTGAGCAGGCCCACGTTCGCCGCGCCGTAGAGCTTCTGGAAGTCGGCGAACTTCTGGTTCGACAGCGCCTTGATGGGCGTCGTGTAGAAGCACTTGCGGCCCTGTTCGAGCGCGAGGTGCACGGCGAACTCGCCCACCACGGTCTTGCCCGAACCGGTCGGCGCCGCGACCAGGACCCCCTTGCCGCTTTCCAACGCGCGGCACGCCTCGACCTGGAAGGGGTCTAGGCCGAAGGGGTACTGCTCGCGGAACGCGTGCAGACTCGTCCGTTCGTCGGCGGCCTGGCGGCGCGAGGCCGCGTAGCGCTCGGCGGGGGACATCTGGGTGTCGCGGTCCGTGCCGCGTGAAGGATCGAGAGGCATCTCGTCAAGCAGACTACCGGCCGGGACCGACGGCTGTGATCACCTTTTTTCGATCATGACATGCGGCTCCATCACGACGGCGGCTCGATCAGGGGACGCCGCCCGATCGCGCGATGCCGCCCGGGCGCGGCCCCCGGCTCAGTCGCGCGCCGCGGGAGTCAGTACCCGGACCGCGTCCGGTATGCAGTCCGCAGTCAGCGGCAACGCGCCCAGCCGCTCGCCGTCGGCCCACCCGCTGAGCCCGCGCGCACTCAGCGACACGCTCGCGGCGCGGTGCACGGTGACCAGCGGGTGGCTCACGTGCTTCCCGCTGTAGACCTTGGGGAACACCCGCAACAACTCGGCCCGCCCGCATCCGGCCACCACGGTGACGTCGAACAGGCCGTCGGCGAGGTCGGCGTCGGGACACATCCGCATGCCGCCGCCATAGGAGCGGCCGTTGCCCACCGCAATCAGGGTGGCCTCGACCTCGAAGGGTTTGCCGTCCAGCTCCAGCTCGTAGGCGATCGGCTTCAGCGCGCTCAGCTCGCCCAGCAAAGCGGCGTTGTAGCGGGTCCGCCCGCGCGCCCAGGTCATCCGGTTGGCGCGCTCGTTGACCCGCGAATCGAAGCCGGTACACAGTATGGTCCCGAACCAGCGCTCGCCCGCCCGGCCCAGGTCCACCGGCCGGGCGTGCAGGTCGGCCACCACCCGCGCGGCGGCGGCCACATCGCCCACGGGCAGGTCCAGAGCACGCGCGAAGTCGTTCCCGGAGCCGATCGGCACCACGCCCAGCGGCGTACTCGTGCCCGCCACCGCCTGCAGCGCGGCCGCCACCGTGCCGTCGCCGCCGACCGCGACCACGGCATCCACGCCACGACGCACCACCGCGCGCAGTCGGGCGATCCCCTCCGCGGCACCGGGGGCGGACACCTGATGCGGTGTCAGCCCCCGCTCGCGAAGCAGGTCGGCGGCGACCGACGCCGCCTTCAGGCCGCGACCACGGCCCGCGGTGGGGTTGACGAATACCGCTATCTCCCGAGACACAAGGCGCGAGATTAGCCCACCGGACCTCAGGTGATGTCGTCCACCCTGGCCGAAGGCCCCGGGTCCGGCTCGTCGGCGACGGCGCTCGGGCGGTCGACCGGGCGTACCGAGGTGTCCAGGACCGACGCCTCGTCGTCGTCGAGGTCGGCGCCGAACACTTCCGCGCGCCGCTTGCCGCGCCGCCGGTCGTTGAGCCAGGCCACGATCAGCGCGATCCCGTACAGGATCGTGATCGGGATGGACAGCAGGATCATCGTCAGCGGGTCCGTGGTGGGGGTGGCCACCGCGCCGAAGACGAAGATGCCCATCACCACCCAGCGCCACCAGCCCGCGAGCTGCCTCGCGGTGACGACCCCGCCGAAGTTCAGCATGATCAGCACGAGCGGCAGCTCGCACGCGATGCCGAAGACCACGACCATGCGGATGACGAAGTTGAGGTAGTCGTCCAGCTGGATCTGGTTGCTGGCGTCCGTGAGCGTGAAGTCCAGGAGCACCTGGAGGGCGTGCGGCAGGATCCAGTACGAGAAGTAGGCCCCGCCCAGGAACAGCGGCACGCCCACGCCGACGAAGGCCAGCGAGTACTTCTTCTCGTTCTTGTGCAGCCCCGGCGCCAGGAAGGCCCACATCTGGTAGAGCCAGATCGGTGAGGCCGCGATGATGCCGGTGGCCAGCGAGATCTTCAGGGCCATCGAGAACGGCGAGAGCACGCCCTGTTGGACCAGGACACCCTGACCACACTTGGTGACGCCGGTGCCCTTGACGTTCTTGAGATCACAGACGGGGTCGACCAGGAACGCGCCGATGTCCTCGTAGAAGAACGCGGCGACGATGGTCACGACGATGATGGCCAGGAGCGCCTTGACGAGCCGATTGCGCAGTTCGCGCAAATGCTCCATCAGGGGCATGCGCCCCTCGGCGTCCTTGATCTTCTTTTGTTTCGGGCCGGACACTCGTCCGCGCCCTGCCTTGTCAAGCACCTTGAGGGCCGACTCCTAAAAGGCGCGCGCGGATTCAGCGACGGTTGTGATCGGGCTCGCCGACCGGCCGCGCCTCGCTCACGTCGCCCGGAGCCGCCTGGATGGTGCGCGGCGGCGTCTCGGTGGACTTGGCGGTCTTGTCGGACGCGGGGGCCTCGGCCGTCCCGTCCTCCTTCATCGCCTTGGTCTCGCTCTTGAGAATGCGCAGCGAACGGCCCAGCGCACGCGCCGTGTCCGGCAGACGCTTGGCGCCGAACAGCAGCACGACGACAACCAGGATCAGGATGATCTCGGGCCAACCGAGCTTGCCAAACATAGTCAGTACCTCATTGCCGGGGCCGGGGGGTTACGGGTTCGATCGTACGCCGGTGCGTGTGACACACGTGCAACGCAATGGTGGCGAACAACTGCACCGGACGTAACCCCCAGGGGTCACGTATGCGGATCACTGTCGGTGAGCGGCCGTGGGGCGGGGGTGCGGTACGGAATCGCGCCGCAGGGACGGGCCGCCGGCCGCGTCCAGCTCGGCCGCGGCCTCGGACAGCCGGGTCGAGGCGTCCGCGACGGCCGCTCCGAGGTGACGCACGTCACCGAACAATCGCCAGGCGAACCAGCCGATGACGCCGAGTCCGGCGAGGACGAGCACGAGGAAGACAAGGACCCACGGCAACATGCGGCGACCCTAACAGCCCCCGCACCCGCCGCCGCGCCCCCGTTCAGCGTGCGACCTGCATCGACGACACCCCGCCGTCGGTGAGCAGTTCGACGATCCGCTCACCGGCCGGCCGACGTACCGAGTCGGCGCAGGTGGGGCAGCGGAACAGGTAGAAGGACTTGTTCGGTCGGACCACCAGCCGTAGCTGATCCGCCGTCAGCTCGACGCGTCCGCAAACCGGGCAGCGCGCCGTGAACGTCGACACCGTGGGCCTCCTCGCATTCTCGGGAAGGTTGTCGTCGGTGGTACCGGAGGTGCCGCTGAGCCGCGGTCGGGGGCATGTGCCGTTTTTTGACAATCGCCGCCGGCCGCGGCGAATCAGCCGGCCTGGTCCGCGTAGGCCGCGAGCGCGGCCGAGGCGGTCCGTCGTACATCGTCCACCAGCTCCGGCGGGGAGATCACCCTGCCGTGCCCGCCCAACCGCAGCGCGAGGCGCCGGATCCCGGCCGGGTCGGGCGTGCGCAGGGTCAACCGCAGGCCGCCGTCGGCCAGCTCCTCGATCTTGTCGTAGCGGTAGTACTCGGTGACCCAGCGCCCGCCGGGCCCCAGTTCGAGCACCACCTCGATGCCGTCGGCCGCGGTGGGCGCGAAACCGTCCGCGAGGTCCAGCGGCTCGATCGGCTGCGGCTCGGATGCCTCGTCCAGCAGCACCGCCTCGGCGACCCGGTCCAGCCGGAACAACCGGCGACCCTCGGCCTGTCGGCACCACGCCACCAGGTAGGTGTGCCCGTCGACCAGGACCAGCCGGATCGGGTCCACCTCGCGCTCGGTGATCTCGTCCCGGCGCGGCACGTAGTAGCGCAGCCGCAGCCGGCGCTTCTCGCTCACCGCGCGGTCCATCGTGGCGAACGCCGACTCCTGGGCCGCGTCGTCGCCCTCGAACTCGACCGTCACCCCCTCCGCCGCACGGGCGGCCTCGCCGGCGGCGTCCTCCAGCTTGGCGGTCACCCGGCCCAGCGCGACCTTGTCCCGCTCGCGCAGCCCGGACAGGCCCGCCAGCGCGCGCAGCGCCACGAGCAGGGCGAGTGCCTCGTGCGGGGCCAGGCGCACCGGGCGCACCGGGGCGTCGGCGTTGTCCAGGAAGACCCGGCCCTCGAAGTCGACGTGCGGCTCCAGCAGGTCGTCGGCCATGAAGCTGGTGCCGCACATGTGCAGCGTGCCCAAGTCCGCCTCGACCTGTGCGACCGGCAGGCCGAACGCCCGCGCGACGTCGTCCAGATGCGTGCCGGGGCGCTCGCGCAGGTAGGCCACCAGCGACAACAGCCGCCGGGTGTCGTCGATCGCGTTGCTCATCCGACCTTCACCTGTCCCGTCGCCTCTCCGGCGGCCTCGCGCAGTTGCGCGACCACGGCGGCGCGCAGATGGGGCGGCTCCAGCACGACCACGTCGGGGCCGAACTCGGCGAGCCAGTGGTGCAGTCCGTGTCCGTGGCTCAGTTCCAACTCGTCCCAGCCGTCGCCGGCCGGCACCACCGCGCTCGCCCGGGCGCGCAGCGGGAACCCGGCGCCGGTGCGCACCCGGATCCGGGCGATGCCCTCGCCGCCCTCGCCGGCGAAGCGCGCGACCTGGCCGCGCACGTCCACCTTCTGCGGCACCTCGGCCTGGAACTGCTCCTTGAGCGGCTTCGGCTTGGGTTTGTCGGCGATCCGGTCGAGCCGGAACACGCGCTGCTCCTGCCGATCCCGGGAGAAGCCCACCAGATACCACCGGCCGCGCCAGCAGCTCATCCCCCACGGCTCGACCACGCGCGGCGTGGCCTCGGCGGCGCCGGAGCGGCGGTAGGCGAACTGGATCGGGCGGCGGGTGCGCAGCGCGTCCAACAGCGGCCCGAAGGCGGGCTCACGCGCGGTCACCCGGGGCTCGACGCTGGTCAGCGGCGCCGAGTCGATCTCGACGCCGGCGGCCTTGAGCTTGTACAGCGCGCCGGTCGCGGCTCCGGCCAGGGCGGACTGCTGCCAGGCGCCGGCGGCCAGCGCCAGCGCGGCGGCCTCCTCCGGGTCCAGTTCCACCGGCGGCAGCGCGTTCTTCTCGGGGCGGATCCGGTAGCCGTCCGCCGACTCGATCAGCGGGTCGTTGGCACCGGTCTCGACGATGAAGCCGAGCTCGCGTACGTCGTCCTTGTCCCGCTCGAACATGCGGTCGAAGGCCTCGTCGGACGTGCACAGCCGATACGACTCGATCGACTGCCGCAGCTCTTCCTTCGTGACGTAGCGACGGGCGGCGAGCAGGCACATCACCAGGCTCACCAACCGCTCCTGCTTCGGAATCGCCATCAGATCCCCAGTCCCTCCCACAAGGCGCAGCCCCGACCGTACCGCGTTCGGCGCATCGGTTGGTCCCGGCCGTCGATCTGGTCCTCCGGTTCGCCCCACGCCCCCCGCCGGCGTTAGGCTGCCGGACCGTGATCTCCTGGCGACGCGGCGAAGTGACGGCGATCCGACGGGCCTGGCGCGGGGCGGTCGAGCTGACCGTTGCCGTCCCGGAGCCCACCCCCGCACGGGAGTTGCGCGCGATCGCGTACCCGCACCTGACCGGCACCCCGGTGGTCGGCGACACCGTACTGCTCAACACCACCGCCCAGGACATGGGCCTGGGCACCGGCGGCTACGCACTGGTGGTGGCGCTGCCGGATCGCCTGCCCGCGGACCCGCCGCCGGGACCGGGGCACGTGGTCAAGGCCCGCTACACCCCGATGCAGGCGGTCGTCCTCGGCGTGGACGAGCAGGACTCGCCGCACCACGCGACACTGCGCGACGCGGACTCGCTGGACGGCATGCCGGTCGTGGTCGCCGACCTGCACTCCGCGCTGCCCGCGATCTGCGCCGGCATCCGAGTCGCGCGCCCGCACGCGCGGGTGGTGTACGTGATGACCGACGGCGGCACGCTGCCGCTGTGGTTCTCGATGACCGTCGACACGCTCCGCGAACACGGCTGGCTGGCGGGCTCGGTGACGGTGGGCCAAGCGCTCGGCGGCGATCTGGAGGCGGTCACCCTGCACACCGGCCTGCTCGCGGCCCGGCACGTCCAGGGCGCGGACGTGGCGATCGTCGCGCAGGGACCGGGCAATCTGGGCACGGGTACGCCGTGGGGCTTCTCCGGCGTCGCGGCGGGCGAGGCGATCAACGCGATCGCCACACTCGGCGGCCGGCCGGTGGCCTCGCTGCGGATCTCCGACGCGGACGGGCGCGAACGCCACCAGGGTGTCTCGCACCACTGCCTGACCGCGTACGGCCGGGTCGCACTGGCCCGGGCCGACGTGATCGTGCCCGCGCTGCCGGCGGCGCTGGCAGATCGGGTCGCGGCGGACGTCGAGCCGTTGCGGGTCGGGCACGACGTGCACACGGTGTCCGTCGACGGCTTGGACGCCGCGCTGCGCACGAGCCCCGCCCGGCTGTCCACGATGGGCCGCGGCCTCGACGCGGACCACGCCTACTTCCTCGCCGCCGCCGCCGCGGGCCGCTTCGCGGCGGACCTGCTCCCGGACTGACCCGCCTGCGGCCTGCTCGTCCTCGAACAGCGGACGGGCCGGGTCGGGCGGCTCGGTTCGTCGTCTTCGAATCCGGACCGGCCGGGTCGGGCGGCACTCTCGGCCCGTCCGGCGTGCCGAGGTCGCCTCGGGCCGCAGACGGCCCGGGAACGCCGAAGGCCCCGATCCGCGCGGGAAGCGCGAACCGGGGCCGAGTGAAATCCGACTAGCCGACCTTCATCAGGTCGACCACGAAGATCAGCGTCTCACCGGGCGCGATCGCGCCGGGCGCGCCGCGGTCGCCGTAGGCCTGGTGCGGCGGGATGACCAGCTTGCGTCGGCCGCCGACCTTCATGCCCTGCACGCCCTTGTCCCAGCCCTCGATGACCTGGCCGACACCGAGCCGGAAGTCGAGCGGGGCATTGCGGTTCCAGGACGCGTCGAACTCCTCGCCGGAGGAGAACGCGACACCGACGTAGTGCACGCTGACGTTCTGACCCGCCTGGGCGACCGGGCCTTCGCCCTCCCAGATCTCGGTGATCTCCAGGTCGGCGGGCACGCCACCCTCGGGGAAGTCGATCTCGGGCTTCGTAAGCTCGCTCACAGCTGTATCCGTATCCGTTCGAGTGCTGAATGCGGTTCCAACGTACCGGGCCGGTCGCCCGATCCGGTCATCCGACCGCCGTCAGGCGGCCGTGCCACCGAGCGCGTCGACGATGTCGACGACGAACACGAGCGTCGAGTTGGCCGGGATTGTCGGCGGCTTGCCCTCGGCGCCGTAACCCTTGTCGGCGGGCAGCACCAGCAGCACGCGGCTGCCGACCTTCTGCCCCACCAGACCCTCGTCCCACCCGGGCACGACCTGGCCGACACCGATCTTGAACGCGGTCGCGCCGCCGTGGTCCCACGACGAGTCGAACTTGGTGCCCTTGTCGAACAGGGCGCCGGTGTACTGGGCGACCAGCGTCTGGCCCTTCTGGACCACCGGGCCGGTGCCCTCGATCAGCGGCTGCACGGTCAGCTTGGTCGGCGCGGCGGTGCCCGGCGGGATGGTGATCTCCGCGGCCTTGCCGGACTCGACCTTGGCGACGGGCAGGCCGGCCGGCGGGGTCACCGCGGTGCCCTTGGCCTCCGCCTTGGCGTCGATCGTCTTGGTCGCCTTCAGGTCCAGCATCAGCACGACGGCCTGCTTCTCCTGGGTGACCTTGGCCGGTACGACCACGAGCATCCGGGTGCCGACCTTCTTGCCGATTATCCCCTGCCCGATCTCCTTCAGGAGCTCCTGGCTGCCGGCCTGGAAGACCTCGGGAGTCTTGGTGTCGTACGAGTTGCCCGCGTCCGTTCCGTCCCAGTTCTTGCCGACGGTGTCCGCGACGACGTAGTCGTCCTTCTTGATCACGTCGCCGGTGCCCTCGATGAGGATCGTCGACGTCGTCTTGTCGCCCGACTTCCCCTTGGGGATCTTGATATCCGGCTTCTGGCCGAAGGCTCCGGTCACGACCGGTTTAACGGTTTTTCCTCCGTCGTCATCGCCACACGCGACCGCGGTGAAGGCCAGTGCGGGGACCAGAAGGAGCGCAGCGAGACGGCGCACGATGTTCCTCTGCTGAGATGGACAAGGACCGGGACACTCTATGGGACCCGGATGTCAGGACGACGTGAAGACGACAACCGCGTTCAGGCAACCTCGCGGCCGGGTCGCTTGAGCCGCGCGGCCCACCGCCCGTCCTCGCTGCGCACCGACAGCGGGATGCCGAAGCACTCGCTCAGGTTGGCGTCCGTCATCACCTCGCGGGCCGGCCCGGCCGCAACGGTCGCGCCGCGGCGCAGCAACAGCGCATGCGTCACCGCGCTGGGCAGTTCCTCCAGATGATGGGTGACGATCACCAGGGTCAGCCGCGGGTACTCCCGCGTGAGCGAGTCGATCGCCTCCAGGAGCTCCTCGCGGCTGGGCAGGTCCAGCGCGTTGGCCGGCTCGTCCAGCAGCAGCAGTCGCGGGTCGGGCATCAGCGCGCGGGCGATCCGGGCCCGGCCGCGCTCGCCCTGCGAGCACACCGCGATCTCGCGCTCCGCCAGCCGCTCCAGGCCCAGCAGCGCGATCAGCTCGGCGGCCCGGCCCCGCTCGGCCGGCCCGTACTTGCCGTACAGCGGCTGCACCGTGCCGCTCGCCCCGGTGAGCACGTAATCGGTCACCGTCAGGTATTCGGGGATGCGCAGCGCCGCGTTGACCGCGCCCACCCGGGCCCGCACCTCACGCACGTCCACCCGGCCCAGCTGCTTGCCCAGCACCGTCACCGAGCCGTTGCCGGGAAAGCGCAGCGCGCCGGCGAGCGCCAGGATCGTGCTCTTGCCCGCGCCGTTGTGTCCCAGCAGCGCCCAGCGCTCGCCCTCGCGGACCGTCCAGTCCACGCCGACGAGCATGTCCGTGCGCCCGCCGGGCCCGTGCGCCCACACATCCACCGCGTCGAGCTCGAAGACGGGTGGAGCGATGTCCCATGTAGGTGTATCGACCATCGAGCCAGCATGCCACTCGCCCGCCCGCTCCCGGCATCGGGAGGGGGCGGGCGAGCGCTTCGTCTCACATGCCGGCCGGCGCGGGTCGAGAACGCCGACCGACATTCACCGTCGGTGCTGTGCTCACCTACGGGGTGGTGGCCTGTGGGTGCCGGCGAGCCACCCGCCGGGGCGGCTCACCTGCCGGACGCCTCACATGCTGGCGATCAGCTTCTCCACCCGGTCGTCCACGGATCGGAAGGGGTCCTTGCACAGCACGGTGCGCTGCGCCTGGTCGTTGAGCTTGAGGTGCACCCAGTCGACGGTGAAGTCGCGCCGCTGCTCCTGGGCCTTCTTGATGAACTCGCCGCGCAGTCGCGCGCGAGTGGTCTGCGGCGGCAACGATTTCGCCTCGAAGATCTTCAGATCGTTGCCGATCCGCTCGATCTGCCCGCGTCTCTCCATCAGGTAGTAGAGACCGCGGCGCCGGTGGATGTCGTGGTAGGCGAGGTCGATCTGGGCGACCCTCGGCGAGGACATGGGCAGGTTGTGCTTGGCCCGATACCGCTCGATCAGCTGGTACTTGATCACCCAGTCGATCTCGCGCCCGACCAGGTCCAGGTTGCCGGAGTCGATCGCGTCGAGCGTGCGCTCCCACAGGTCGAGCACCTTCTCCACGGTGCCGGTGCGGATGCCCCGGCGGTCCGCGAACTCCTGGGCCTTGGTCAGGTATTCCCGCTGGATGTCCAGCGCGCTGGCCTCGCGGCCGTTGGCGAGCCGGACCTTGCGCGAGCCGGTCATGTCGTGACTGACCTCGCGGATCGCCCGGATCGGGTTCTCCAGGGTCAGGTCCCGCATGACGATCCCGGCCTCGATCATCCGCAACACCAGGTCGGTGGAACCGACCTTGAGCAGCGTGGTGGGCTCGGCCATGTTGGAGTCGCCGACGATCACATGCAACCGCCGATAGCGCTCGGCGTCGGCATGCGGTTCGTCGCGCGTGTTGATTATCGGACGGGAACGGGTCGTGGCCGAACTGACGCCTTCCCAAATGTGCTCGGCACGCTGGCTGACGCAGTACACCGCACCACGCGGCGTCTGCAGCACCTTGCCCGCGCCGCACAACATCTGACGGGTCACCAGGAACGGGATGAGCACATCGGCGAGCCGGGAGAATTCCCCGTGCCGCGCCACCAGATAGTTCTCGTGGCAACCGTAGGAGTTGCCGGCGGAATCGGTGTTGTTCTTGAAGAGATACACGTCACCCGCGATGCCCTCTTCGTGCAGCCGCCGTTCGGCGTCGACGAGGAGGCCCTCGAGAATGCGCTCACCGGCCTTGTCGTGCACGACAAGTTCCGGCACCGAGTCGCACTCGGGCGTCGCGTATTCGGGGTGGCTGCCCACGTCGAGATACAGCCGGGCCCCATTGCGTAGGAAGACATTGCTGCTTCGGCCCCACGAAACGACTCGGCGGAAGAGGTAGCGCGCCACCTCGTCCGGGGAGAGCCTGCGCTGCCCCCGGAACGTGCAGGTGACGCCGTACTCGTTCTCCAGCCCGAAGATGCGGCGGTCCATGCGGCAACATTACGCCGACGACGTGCCGTTCCGGGACAACTCCGCGTCGGTGGTTTCCACCAAATGGATCACGTTTGAAATCAGCCGGCCCCGACCGGCCAGCAATACCAGCAATCCGAGCCCCGCGCCGACGCTCGCGACCGCGAACGCGCCCCGCGCGCCGGCCACTTCACCGGCCCAGCCGGCCAGCCCCATGCCCAGCGCCGAACCGGCCCCGATCGCCGCCACCAGCCACGCGAACGCCTCGGTCACCGTGCCGCGCGGCGCCAGCTCGTCGATCAGGGTGAACACGCAGGCGATCGCCGGCGCCAGGAACACCCCGGAGAGCACCGCGAGCGGCACCATCACCCACGGCCCGGGCACCGCCATCAGGGGCAGGTAACACACCGTCAGCCACCCCATGAACCACAACAACCGCCGGGCCGGCGGGGTCCGCCAGGCCCGCACCCCGTGCACCAGACCACCCAGCAGCGCCCCGAAGGACATCGCCGCCAGGAACACCCCGGACAGCGCGCCGGAGTCCTCGTGATCCGCGTAGGCCACGGCCGCGACGCTGAGCACACCCAACGCGATGCCCGCCAGGGTGAATGCGACCAGGACTACGCGCAGGCCCGCCGAGCGCAGCGCGCCCGCCCAGTGCGGGGTGTGCTGCTCGCCGCGCCAGACCCGGGACGGCCGCGCGGTGGCCACGATCACGGTGCCCGCGACCCCGATCAGCCCGGTCAACAGCACGGCCAGCTGCGCCGAGGCCACCTGCACCACGACCACCACGATCAGCGGCCCCACGGTGAACAGGATCTCCTGCGCGGCGGCGTCCAGGGCGTACGCCGCCTGCACCCGCTCGGGAGTGAGCACCGAGGGCCACAACGCGCGCAGCCCCGCCTCCAGGGGCGGCGTGGTGAAGCCCGCGACCAGCACCGAAGCCACCGCGAGCGGCAGCGGATACGCACCCACCAGCGCGAAGACCGCGTAGGCCAGCGCCGAGACCACCGCCGAGCCCAGCAACACGCCGGTCTGTCCACGACGATCCATCCACCGACCCAGCACCGGTTGCCCGGCCGCACTGGCCAGGCCGTAGACCGCGGACAGCGCGCCGGCGAGCCCGTAGCCGCCGCCGTCCGCGCGCACCAGCAACAGCACCGCCAACGCACCCATGCCGTTGGGCAATCGGCCGAACAGCGTGCCGCCGAGCAGCCGCGCCGCGTACGGCACCCGAAGCAGGTCCAGATAGGTCCGCATCCGCGGTACCGCCCTCCCGTGCCGCGGCCGGCACGCTCTCAGCACCCCAAGTCATACGTATGACTCCCGAAGACCACTGTGCCGCCGAGCCGACACGATGGCAAGCGGGTTCTACGCTTGGCCCGCACCGTCCGCCGACACCGCCCGAGGTCCCCTTGCCGTCGCCCCAGCCCCCCGCCGGTCGCCCGACCAGCAAGGACGTCGCCAAACACGCCGGCGTGTCGCAGTCCACCGTGTCCCTGGTGCTCGCCGAGAAATGGCGCGGCCGGGTCTCCCCCGCCACCGTCGAGGCGGTCCGCGAGGCGGTCGCGGCGCTCGGCTACCGGCCCAACAGCTCGGCCCGCTCGCTGCGCCTGGGCCGCACACACACCGTGATGCTCGTCGTGCCCGTGCTCACCTCGCCGTTCTTCGGCGCCGTGCACACCGGGGCCGCGCAGGTCGCGGCCGAGCGCGACTTCGGCGTGGTGGTCTACCCCACCCGGGACGGCGTCGACCTGGCCCCGAACCCGTTCTCCTCGGCCGCCATCGACGGCGTGCTGGCCTCCTCGATGGCCGCCGAGCCGCTGGACGTGCTGCGCTCGGCCGGACCCGGCACCGAGGACCTGCCACTGGTGATGCTGGACAGCGAACCCGGGCGCGGCGTGCCGACCGTGAACGACGACGTCGCCGAGGGCATGCGCACTCTCGCCGAATACCTGGTCGACCTGGGCCACCGCCGGGTCGCCCGACTGCGCTCCGCCGTGCAGACCTGGACCTTCCGGGCCCGCGACGCCGCCTTCCGCGCCGCGCTCGGACCCGCAGAGGTGGTCGCCGAGGCCACCGCGCCACTGACCCTGGACGGCGGGCGCACAGCAGCCCTGACGCTGCTCGCCTCGCCCGCCCGGCCCACGGTGCTGGTGTGCGACGACGACCTCCAGGCGGCCGGCGCCTACAAGGCGGCCCGCGCGCTCGGTCGCCGGGTGCCCCGGGACGTGTCCGTCACCGGCTTCGGCGACCTGCGTTACGCACGCGTGGTCGAGCCGGAGCTGACCACCGTGCGCCTGCCCGCCGTCGAACTGGGCGCACGCGGCATGACCGCGCTGCTCGACCTGCTGGACACCGGCGACGCGGGCCCGGACGTGGTGTTGCCCGGCGAGTTGCTGGTCCGCGGCTCGACCGCACCCCCGGCGTGCGGCTGAACCCGCCGCCGAGGCCCGACACGCGTCAGGGCCCGCGTACCGACGCGGTACGCGGGCCCTGTGACGTGCGCGTGACTACTCCTCGCCGGTCTCCGGCGTGGCCTCGGGCGCGGTCTCGGCCGCTCCCTCCTCGACGACCTCGACGGCCCCCTCGCCCGCCGGCTCCGCCTCGCCGAGCAGGCGGGTCAGCTGACCGCCCACCAGGCGCTTGAACTTGCGCTGCTGGGGCCGGGTCCGGTCCAGCGTGGCGACCTCCAACTGCGAGGCCGTGATCGAGCGCTTCTCGCCGACGCCGTCGCGCGAGAGCGCGTCGACCGCGACCTTGAGCGCGGCTTCGAGGGTGAGCCCCTCGCGGTGGTGGCGCTTGAGCTGCTCGGTGATCTGCTCGACGTTGCCGCCCATGGCGACGTAGTTGTGCTCGTCGGCCACCGAGCCGTCGTAGGTGAGCCGATAGATCTGGTCGTCCTCGGGGGCGCTGCCGACCTCGGCGACGATCAGCTCCACCTCGTACGGCTTCTCGCCGCCGCTGGAGAAGATCGTGCCCAGCGTCTGCGCGTACACGTTCGCCAATCCGCGGGCGGTGACGTCGTTGCGCGCGTACGAGTAGCCGCGGATGTCGGCGTAGCGCACGCCGCCGATCCGCAGGTTCTCGAACTCGTTGTACTTGCCGACCGCGGCGAACGCGATGCGGTCGTAGATCTCGCTGATCTTGTGCAGGGCGCGAGAGTAGTTCTCCGCCACGAACAGGATGCCGTCCGCGTAGGTCAGCACGACCACACTGCGGCCGCGGGCGATGCCCTTGCGGGCATAGTCGGCCCGGTCCGCCATGGCCTGCTGCGGCGACACATAGAAGGGCGTCGTCACCGTGGAGTCCTTTTCGTCGGAGCCGGTCTCGAAGGGTCGGCTGGTCGGGTCCTCGACATCGGGGTCACGTCAGCGGCGAGGTCGGGCCGTTGGGGTTGTCCATCCGGGCGTCGACCACGGTGCGGACGATCCGGCCGACCTCCTCCGAGGAGAGCCGGCGGATGCCGTCCTCGGTCACCAGGGTCACCACCGGGAAGATCCGCCGGGTCAGGTCCGGCCCGCCGGTGGCCGAGTCGTCGTCGGCCGCGTCGTAGAGCGCCTGGATGCACACCGTCACGATGCCGTCGGCATCCAGGCCGGGGCGGTACAGCTTCTTCAGCGCGCCCCGGGCGAACAGCGAGCCCGAGCCCACCGAGTGGAAGCCGTGCTCCTCGGATCGGCCGCCGGTGATGTCGTAGCTGAAGATCCGCCCGATTCCGCCGTCCACGTCGAAGCCGGCGAACAGCGGCACCACCGCGAGACCCTGCATGGCCATCCCGAGGTTGCCGCGGATCATCTGCGACAGCCGGTTGGCCTTGCCCTCGAGGGACAGCGTGGTGCCCTCGATCTTCTCGTAGTGCTCCAGCTCGACCTGGAACAGCCGAACCATCTCGACCGCGAGGCCGGCGGTGCCGGCGATGCCCACGACCGAGTACTCGTCGGCCGGGAACACCTTCTCGATGTCCCGCTGTGCGATCAGGTTCCCCATCGTGGCCCGCCGGTCGCCGGCCATCACCACGCCACCGTCGAACGTCGCGGTCACGATCGTCGTGCCGTGCGGCGCCTCGATCGTCACGGGCTGCACCGGAGGCGTCCTACGCGCGGGCAACAGTTCGGGCCGGTAGGCGTCGAGAAATTCGGCGAACGAGGACGACCCGGGGGTCAGGAAGGCAGCCGGTAGACGCCCGGTGCCACGAGTGTTGGCTTCCACACGATCCCTTCCACATAGGTTGCGGCCCGGCGCAACGCGTCGGGTCGATCCTTGAACATGCCCAGTGCGGCATTGCAGTTGAAGCAGAGTACGGCTCGGACCTTACCGGTTTCGTGATCATGATCGACGTGTTCGGGCCTGGTGGCCACACAGATCGGACATACGCCCATTTGGTCGGTGAGCATGCGCTGCAGGTCGGCCTCGGTGAGGCCGTATTTGCGCATGAAGTATCCGGCTCGGCCGTCGACTTTACGACAGGATTTACAGCGTGCCGCGAGGCCGTCCCATTGTCGCGAACTTTTATGCCACTCGGAATGCGGTTTAATCTGTTCACACTTCGGACAGCGCTTGTGGCCGTCCGGCACATCGATCTTGGGACGCACCTTGAAACCCGCGCGCTCCCTGCGGGCACGATACGAAATCGCCGCACGCCTTCGATTGCACGCAAGGCAATAGAATGAAAGCCCGTCAGGACTCGTTGCGTTGGACCCGAAGTCCTGAGCAGGCTTCCACTCCTTACAGTCGGGGCAATTCTTGCCCGATTTCAAATCGGACATTTACCCCTATTCACCACCCTTCTGGACAAATCCCCTAACGAATTCCTCAGCGTTCTCCTCGAGCACCTCGTCGATTTCGTCCAATACCGAGTCGACGTCATCCGTCAACTTCTCGTGGCGTTCCTGCACGTCGGACTGAGTCTCGGCAGTGGTCTCCTCGACCTCTTCCGAGCGCTTAGTCGCGCGCTGTTGACCGCCGCTGTCCTTAGTGGCCATGACACTCACCCCACCTTGTGATCATTTCCTTGAACCGGTGCCTATCCATTCCTCGGAGCATCCACACCCCCGATCCCGAAGGATCGGGGGTGTAAGTGCCAACGAGTGTCGGATGCCAGGTGTTCCGGAACGGGATTTATCCGTTCATTCGCTTTGTTCCCGCGAACGAACGAGGTCACCCACCCGTGAGGGCGCGGACCAGATCCTCGGCCGTGCGGCAGCGGTCGAGCAGGTCCTTCACGTGAGCCTTCGTCCCGCGCAGCGGTTCCAGGGTGGGTACCCGCTGGAGCGAGTCGTGACCCGCGACGTCGAAGATCACCGAGTCCCACGACGCGGCCGCGACCTCGTCGGCGTACTGCTCCAGACATCGACCGCGGAAGTAGGCCCGGGTGTCCTCCGGCGGCAGGTGCACGGCGCGCTGCACCTCGGCCTCGCCGGCGATCCGCTCGAAGCGGTCCTCCAGCTTGTTGTACAGGCCCTTGTCCGGCCGTACGTCGGCGTACTGGAGGTCGACCAGGTGCAGCCTCGGCGCGTCCCAGTCCAGCGCGTCGCGCTGGCGGTAGCCCTCCAGGAGCTGGAGCTTGGCCACCCAGTCCAGCTCGCGCGCGAGCGACATCGGATCGGTTTCCAGCCGGGCGAGCACCGATTCCCAGCGGTCGAGCACGTCGGTGGTGTCCTCGTCGACGTCCTTGCCGAACCGGTTCTCGACGTACTTGCGGGCCAGCTCCAGGTATTCGAGCTGGAGCTGGATCGCGGTCAGTTTGCGACCGCTGCGCAGCGTGATCAGCTGCTTGAGAGTGGGGTCGTGGGAGACCTCGTGCAGCGTGCGCACGGGCTGGTCCACGGTCAGGTCGTTGCCGAGGAAACGATCCTCGATCATCGACAGGACCAGCGCGGTGGTACCGAGCTTGAGGTAGGTGGACACCTCGGAGAGGTTGGCGTCACCGATGATCACATGCAGGCGCCGATACTTCTCGGCGTCCGCGTGCGGCTCGTCGCGGGTGTTGATGATCGGCCGCTTGAGCGTGGTCTCCAGGCCCACCTCGACCTCGAAGTAGTCCGCTCGCTGGCTGATCTGGAAGCCGTGCGCGGAGCCGTCCTGGCCGATGCCCACCCGGCCCGCGCCGCAGATCACCTGCCGGGAGACGAAGAACGGGGTCAGGTGTCGCACGATGTCGGCGAACGGCGTGGCGCGCTGCATGAGGTAGTTCTCGTGCGTGCCGTAGGACGCGCCCTTGTTGTCGGTGTTGTTCTTGTACAGCAGGATCTGCTGCCCGCCGGGCAGCTCGCCGGCCCGCCGTGCGGCCTCGGCCATGATGCGTTCGCCGGCCTTGTCCCAGATCACCGCGTCGCGGGGATTGGTGGTTTCGGGCGCGCTGTACTCCGGGTGGGCGTGGTCGACGTAGAGCCGAGCACCGTTGGTCAGGATCACGTTGGCGAGACCGACGTCCTCGTCGGTCAGCTGGCTGGAGTCGGCCAGCTCGCGCGCGAGGTCGAACCCGCGCGCGTCGCGCAGCGGATTCTCTTCCTCGAAGTCCCAGCGGGCCCGGCGGGCCCGCTGCATCGCTGCGGCGTACGCGTTCACGATCTGGGAAGACGTCAACATCGCGTTGGCGTTCGGATGTCCGGGTACGGAGATCCCGTACTCGGTTTCAATGCCCATCACACGCCGGACGGTCATGCGACCCCCTCGTCCCTCACCCGGCCGGTACCCGATCCACACTCACCGTGATCCGGGTACACCCTGGTCATGCTGCCGAGCCTATTGCCGTCGGATTGCCTTGGGGATACGGCCGGAACTATTGCCCTGTGCGGAAATGTCGTCCCGGCACGGCGCCGCGGCCCGTGTTCGACCTGAACACGGGCCGCGGCATCGGTGGTCAATCGGTACTCGATCGGGATCAGAGGTACTGACCGGTGTTGGCCACGGTGTCGATGGAGCGCCCGGCCTCGTCGCCCTGCTTGCCCGAGACCAGAGTGCGGATGTAGACGATCCGCTCGCCCTTCTTGCCCGAGATCCGCGCCCAGTCGTCGGGGTTGGTGGTGTTGGGCAGGTCCTCGTTCTCCTTGAACTCGTCGACGCACGCGGCGAGCAGGTGGGCCACCCGGATGCCCTTCTGGCGGTGTTCCAGGAAGTCCTTGATCGCCATCTTCTTCGCGCGACCCACGATGTTCTCGATCATCGCGCCGGAGTTGAAGTCCTTGAAGTACAGGGTCTCCTTGTCACCGTTGGCGTAGGTGACCTCCAGGAAGCGGTTCTCGTCGTTCTCGGAGTACATCCGCTCCACGGCGACCTGGATCATGCCGGTGACGGTGGCGGCCCGGTTGCCGCCGTGTTCCACCAGGTCGTCGTCGTGCAGGGGCAGCGAGACCTTGAGGTACTTGGCGAAGATGTCCTTGGCCGCCTCGGCGTCCGGACGCTCGATCTTGATCTTCACGTCGAGCCGACCCGGTCGCAGGATGGCCGGGTCGATCATGTCCTCGCGGTTGGAGGCGCCGATCACGATGACGTTCTCCAGGCCCTCCACGCCGTCGATCTCGGACAGCAGCTGGGGGACGATGGTGTTCTCCACGTCCGAGCTGACGCCCGATCCTCGGGTGCGGAAGAGCGAGTCCATCTCGTCGAAGAAGACGATGACGGGTGTGCCCTCGCTGGCCTTCTCGCGGGCCCGCTGGAAGACCAGGCGGATGTGCCGCTCGGTCTCGCCGACGTACTTGTTGAGCAGCTCGGGGCCCTTGATGTTGAGGAAGTAGCTCTTGCCCTGTTCGTTGCCCTGGGCCTCGGCGACCTTCTTCGCGAGCGAGTTGGCGACCGCCTTGGCGATCAACGTCTTGCCGCAGCCGGGAGGGCCGTAGAGCAGGATGCCCTTGGGCGGGCGGAGCTCGTGCTCCTTGAACAGGTCGGGGTGCAGGTAGGGCAGCTCGACCGCGTCCCGGATCATCTCGATCTGGTTCCGCAGACCGCCGATCTTGGTGTAGTCGATGTCCGGGACCTCTTCGAGGACCAGCTCCTCGACCTCGCTCTTGGGAACCCGCTCGTAGACGTAGCCCGATCGCGAGTCGAGCAGCAGCGAGTCCCCCGCACGCAGCGGGGAATCCAGGAGCGGTTCGGCGAGGCGCACCACGCGCTCCTCGTCGGTGTGCCCGATGACCAGCGCTCGTTCGCCGTCCTCCAGCAGCTCTTTGAGCATCACCACGTCGCCGACGCGCTCGAACTCCATCGCGTCGACCACGTTCATGGCCTCGTTGAGCATGACCTCTTGGCCACGCCGGAGTTCGTCGAGTTCGATGTTGGGGCTGACGTTCACCCGGAGCTTGCGCCCGCCGGTGAAGATGTCCGCCGTGCCGTCCTCGTTGGCCTGTAGGAACACGCCGAACCCCGAGGGGGGTTGGGCGAGTCGGTCCACTTCCTCCTTGAGGGCCACGATCTGGTCGCGGGCCTCCCTCAAGGTCGCGACCAATCGCTCGTTCTGTGTGGTCATGCCGGCCAAGGACGTCTGGAGATCGACGACCCGCTCCTCGAGCAAACGGCTCTGGCGCGGTGAGTCGGCGAGCTTGCGACGCAGGACGGCGACTTCCTGCTCTAGAAAAGAAACCTGGCTTACGAGGTCGTCCGTACCCCGAGCCGGCCTCCCACCACCACGGTTCATGTCGTCGTCGTGGACTGCCACGGCCCTCACCTCCTCCTGGGAGCTGCGACGTCTCCGACCCTACCTACGGCAGGAGGGGTTGAAACCCCTTGATCAGCAAGACTGTCCGGGCGTGTCCGATCTTCACCCGTGCGATTGCCCCCACGCTTGTGAGGATCAGATACCCACCTCATCACCTCGGGAAGCAGGCGCGAGTAGGGTCTGTCGAGCGCGTGTCGATACGAATCGGTGAAGAGTGAGGCCCCATGTCCGCAGAAAACGAACCCCTCGAGGTCTGGATCGATCAGGATCTCTGCACCGGGGACGGCATCTGCGTCCAATACGCGCGAGAGGTTTTCGAGCTGGACATCGACGGGCTGGCGTACGTCAAGGGTGCCGACGACGAGCTGCGCACCGAACCTGGAGCGGTGGTTCCGGTGCCCGGGTCGCTGCTCGTGGAAGTGATCGACGCCACACGCAAGTGCCCGGGCGAGTGCATCCACATGCGCCGGATTTCCGACGGCGTCGAGGTGTTTGGCCCGGACGTGGCCTGAATTCCGCTTCGTACACCGGTGTCTGGCGACGCGTCAGATCCGCTGGGCACCGAGCGGGGTCAGTCGCCAACGAAGCGTTCCGTCCAGATCGGGGCAGCAGCGGGGCCCGTCGGGGACGGACCAGCCCCGGGTGCGGGCGGTGATCGTGTCGCCGCTGCGGGTGACATCGCTCACCAGGAGGCCCTCGTCGATGTCGAGCAGGGTGGCCACCAATCGCGGTGGGCCGGTGTCCGCGTCGCCGTAGGCCAGCAGCGCCGCGGGCGGGCTGCCGGAGCCGGCTGCGCACTCGACCCCGACCACGGTGGGACCGGTGGGGTCGGTCAGCACGGTCTTGATCCGTGTGCCCACGCCCGGGCAGTCGAGCGGGAACGCGATGTTCGCAAGCTCCGCCTCGGTGGGGCCGGCGTCGGTTCGGCTGCGGCTGCCGGCGAGCGGCACGGTCTGCGCGGCTTCGGGGGCGGGGCCCACCGATAGGCCCTGGTTCGACGTGTTCGCGGTGTGCTCGCCCGGTTGGATGGTGCGCGGCGCGGCCGGTGGGTCCTGTTGGTTGGGGCGGTGCCTGGCCGGTGCGGTGACGCCGGGTATGCCGCCGTCCAGCGAGGCCGCGGCCCAGATCACCAGGCCGGTGCCGACGATGAAGACGAACACGACGGCCGCGGCGGCGAAGGCGATGCCGTTGCGCACGTCGGGGACCTCGACGTGCCTGGGCACGGAGGTGTCGGGTGGTGCGTCGGTGGTCACGAGCCCGCGGGTACTGTCGCCGCGCGCGGGCCGGGTCTCGAAGTGATCGTCCGCCACGGTGGACGACCCTATGCGGCGGGCCGGGTCCTGGAACAGGGTCCCCGGCCCGCCTTGTCTCAACCATTGCCTGACGATGGGTCAGGATTCGAGCGGGGCTCCGGCTTCCGCGCCCGGGCCGGCGTAGTCGTCGCCGTAGGAGCCCTTGGACGGGCGGCGCCGGCGCAGCGGCGGCTCGACGCCGTCGGCGAGGCGTCGGGCGGTGACCAGGAAGCCGGTGTGGCCGATCATCCGGTGGTCGGGGCGGACCGCGAGGCCTTCGACGTGCCAGGAGCGGACCATCGACTCGAACGGCTGCGGCTCGGTGAAGCAGTTCATCACGCGCATGGTCTCCACGGTGCGCGAGAGCTGCGTGGTGGTCGCCACGTAGCAGCACACCAGGCCACCGGGGGCGAGTGCCTTGTAGACCGCGTCCAGGCATTCCCAGGGCGCGAGCATGTCGAGGATGACCCGGTCGACGTCGGTCTCCACGAGGTTGTCCTGGAGGTCGCCGACGGTGAGCTTCCACGCGGGGTGCGGGGCGCCGAAGTAGCGCTCGACGTTCTTGCGGGCGATGTCCGCGAAGTCCTGTCGACGTTCGTAGGAGGCGAGCTGCCCGGTGTCGCCGATGGCGCGGAGCAGGAAGGTGCTCAGCGCGCCGGAGCCGACGCCGGCCTCGACGACGCGGGCGCCGGCGAAGATGTCGGCCATCGCGAGGATCTGGCCGGCGTCCTTCGGGTAGATCACCGCGGCACCGCGGGGCATGGACAGGACGAAGTCGGGGAGCAGAGGTCGCAGCGCCAGATAGTCGGTGTTCCCGGTGGACCGTACGACGGTCCCTTCGGGAGCGCCGATCAGCGCGTCGTGTTGAAACGAGCCCTTGTGGGTGTGGAACGCCTTGCCCGCTTCGAGCGTGAAGGTGTGGTGGCGGCCCTTGGGATCGGTCAGCTGAACCTGGTCCCCGACCTGGAAGGGTCCGCGCCTGCGCGCGGCACCGGTCGGTTCGGACATGGGGGTCAGCCTAGTCGGTCGGGGGCGACGCTCCGACGCGTGGGTGCGGGCCCGTGGGGGTCAAACCCGGACTCGGTTGCATAGCATCTTGGACGTGACTGATTCGAGCAGGCCGCAGGGACGCAGGATGCGGCAGGGCGAGGCCCCGCGCCGGGAACCGAGGCGTGGCCTGCTCATGGGGCGCCCCTTCGGGGTGCCGGTCTATGTCGCGCCGACGTGGTTCGTGATCGCCGCGGTGATCACGGTGTTGTTCGCGCCGACGTTCGAGAGCCTGTTCCCGGATCTGGGTCCGTGGCGGTTCGTGTTGTCGTTCGGCTTCGCGGTGCTGTTGTACGTGTCGGTCCTGGTGCACGAGTTGGCGCACGCGGTGACGGCGCTGCGGCTGGGCCTGCCGGTGCGGCGGATCACCATCCAGTTCCTGGGCGGGGTGTCCGAGATCGACAAGCCGGAGACGGCCCGGCACGAGTTCCTGGTGTCGGCGGCGGGTCCGGCGCTGTCGCTTGCGCTCGGTGGCGGGTTCTGGGTGATCGGCCTGGCCCTGGACGTGGACACGTTGGCGGGGCGCATGGTCGCGTTGCTGGCGGTGTCCAATCTGCTGGTGGCGGCGTTCAATCTGCTGCCCGGGTTGCCGTTGGACGGTGGCCGGATGTTGCGGGCGGTGGTGTGGCGGGTCAGCGGGCGGCCGTTGGCCGGCACGATCGCCGCGTCCTGGGCCGGGCGGGTGCTGGCCGTGGTGGTGCTGATCGCGGCGGTGTTGTGGTCGCTGGGTGCGGACGCGGGGGCGCGCACGTACACGTTGATCTTCGGCGCTCTGGTGGCCGGATTCATGTGGGCGGGCGCGGTGCAGTCGCTGCGCGCGGAGCGGCTTCGGGAGCGGTTGCCGGAGTTGCGGGTGCGGTTGTTGACCCGGCGGGCGATTCCGGTGGCGGCGGATGTGCCGTTGTCGGAGGCGCTGCGGCGGGCGCACGAGGAGGGTGCGCGCGGGTTGGTGGTGGTGGACCGCGGTGGGGATCCGGTGGCCCTGGTGCGCGAGTCCGCGGTGCTGGCGACGCCGGAGCATCGCCGACCGTGGGTGGCGGTGGGGCCGTTGGCGCGGGATCTGGTGCCGGGGATGAAGGTGGGCGCGGATCTGGCCGGGGAGGACCTGCTGGTGGCGATGCGGGCGGCGCCGGCGAGTGAGTACCTGGTGGTGGAGCCGGACGGTGGGGTGTACGGGGTGCTTTCCCGGACGGATGTCGAGCATGCGTTTTTGGCCATGATGCGGGGTTGAGGGCGGGGCTTTCGGCCTGATTCGCCGGCCGGGCCGAGGGGTTTGCGCGGCAGGTCTTCACTCTTGCGGTGAGTGGTATCGGGCCATCGTTGGCCTCAAGCGCCGGCCGGGCTGGATGGTTTGCCGGGCACCTCTTTGCTGTTGGCGTGAGTGGTGCCTGGCTTTCCTTGGCCTCGAGCCCCGGCGGGCTGAGGGGTTTGCCCGGCCGGGCTCGGTGGTGTGTTCGGTAGGGGCTCGGGGTCAGGGGGGTGGGGTGATGGTGAGGGTGTAGCGGCCCTCTTTCGTGGTGGTGATGCGGGCCGTGTTGTCGCGGGTGTCGGTGCGGGTGTGGCCGGGGCCGGTGACGCGGATGGTCGGGGGCTTGGCGTAGACGTCCTTGGGGAGGACGATCTCGGTGGGGCCGTCGGCGCCTCGGCGGGTGGTGAAGGTCAGCGTGTAGGTGCGGGTGTCCGGGTCGTAGCGGTAGCTCTCCGGGTTGCCGGCCACGGCGCGCGCGTAGGGCTGTACCAAAAGTTTGTTGTTGGGCTTCATTCGGCCGGCGGCGTCCAGGGTGCAGTAGCCGCCGCCGTTGCACCATTGCCAGCCGGCCCAGCCGCTGCCGAATCGGTCCATGGCCGCGGTCATCCGCTTGTAGAACAGCGGGATGTTGGGCAGCGACTGGTCGGGCGGGCCCCACTCCCCCACGATCACCGGGAGTTTGTTCGCCTTCGGGTAGGCGCTGATCGCGGCCTCGTAGTTCTCGATGAAGCCGCCGTCGGGGTCGTAGTCGGCGCCGGTCTCCATCGCGCTCTCGTAGAAGTGCGGGGCGTAGGCGACCTTGTCGTCGGTGATCGGGCCGAGCGCGGTGGGCAGGCCGAGGCCGACCACGGGGGTGGGTTCGACGAGGATCCAGTTGCGTCGGTCGACCAGGCGGATGGCGTCGGTGAGCCGGTTCCACGTGTCGGTGATCTGCGTCGATTCGAGCCGGGCGGCGGCGGTGGGGATGTCCTCGCCGTCACGGAAACGGCCCATGGGTTCGTTCATCAGGTCGTAGCCGAGCACGGCGGGGTGTCGGCCGAAGGCCGCGGCGACCTTGATCCACATCGCGGCGTGCGCGCGCTGGAGGTCGCGGTCCGCGTAGAGGTGGTCGAACGCGGCCTGCACGCCGGGTGTGTAGTACTCGGCGAACCAGTCGCCGGGGACCGGCTCGTACGGCAGGCCCTCGTCGCGGGTGGTCCATTCCGGGTTGCCCCGGTGGTCGTTGAAGTACGGCCCGTAGATGTCCTGGTGGGCGTCCAGGACGACCTTGATCCGGTACTTGTCGGCCCAGCCCAGGATCCGCTCGATCCGGGCCAGGTAGTCGCGGCTGTACCGGCCCGGGCGCGGTTCCAGGTCGTCCCAGAAGAACAGCACGCGGGCCAGGTTGAAGCCGCGTTCGGACAGTTCGCGGAACTGGGTCTCGGTGACGTTCTTGAACGCGTCCGTGCCGCGGTGGTCCTTGTCGCCGATGTTGAAGCCGCGCCACTGGGTCGCCCGGCCGTGCTCGTCGGCGATGAAGGTGCGGTCGCCGACGGTGACCTTGTCCGGTGTGCGGCCGTGCCGGTCGCCGTGCGCGTATGCGGGCGCGGGCAGGCTCGCCAGGAGCAGGCCGGCGGCGATCGCGGCGGCGTGTGTGCGGGGGCGGGTGAGGACACGCATGGGGCCTCCGTCGAGGTGCGGAAGGGGGTGCCTGGGACTCGCGGTGCCGGGACTCTACTGAGCGGTAGCGGCGATTGACAGGGGCGCGCGGCCCCTCGGGTGCACAGGGTGTCGCCCCACGCGCTTAGGGTGGTCGGCATGAACGTCAGCCCCTCCGAAACCACCTCCGCCGAGGAATCCTCCGTCGTCGGACCCGCGGTCGAGACCACGAGCGTCGTGGTGCCCGCTCCGGCCGGCGAGCGGGCGCCGCGGCCTCCGGTGTCGTTGTCGCCGTCCCGGGCCGCGGACTTCATGCAGTGTCCGCTGCTGTATCGGCTGCGGGTGATCGACAAGCTGCCGGAGAAGCCGAGTGCGGCGGCCACCCGCGGCACGGTGGTGCACACGGTGCTGGAGCGCCTGTTCGACCTGCCCAGCGGCGAGCGCACCCCGGAGCGGGCGTTGGCGATGGTGCGGCCGGCGTGGGACGAGTTGTTGGCCGAGCGGCCGGAGCTGGCGGAGTTGTTCGGCGCGGATGCCGCGAGCCTGGGCACGTGGTTGCAGGACGCGGACAAGCTGGTCGAGCGCTATTTCACGCTGGAGGATCCCAACCGGCTGGAGCCGGCCCGGCGGGAGCTGTATGTGGAGACGACGCTGGACGACGGCCTGGTGCTGCGCGGGATCGTGGACCGGCTCGACGTGGCGCCGGCGGGCGATCTGCGGGTGGTGGACTACAAGACGGGCAAGGCGCCGTCGCCGATGTTCCAGGACAAGCCGCTGTTCCAGATGAAGTTCTACGCGCTGGTGTTGTGGCGGCAACACGGGCGGGTGCCGCGTCGGTTGCAGCTGGTCTATCTGGGCAGCGGCGACGTGATCACCTACGACCCGGACGAGGGCGAGTTGTTGGCGGTGGAGCGCAAGTTGCGGGCGCTGTGGCAGGCGATCGACCTGGCCACCCGGACGGGTGAGTGGCTGCCTCGGAAGTCCAAGTTGTGCGGGTGGTGCGATCACCGGGAGGTGTGCCCCGAGTTCGGTGGCACACCCCCGGTGTATCCGCTGCCGGTGGTGCCGGCGTAGGTCCCCCTGCGCCGCTCTCCCGCCGGCGGCCCGGCGGCGGTCAGATCGCGCCGGGGCGGACCAGGCCGCTCTCGTAGGCGTAGACGGCGGCCTGGACCCGGTCGCGCAGGCCCAGTTTGGTCAGGACGTGGCCGACGTGGGTCTTGACCGTGGTCTCGCTGACGTAGAGCTCGGCGGCGATCTCGGCGTTGGACATGCCGCGGGCGACCAGCCGCAGCACCTCCACCTCGCGTTCGGTGAGCATCGCGAGCGTGTCGGGGGTGGGGTCCTCGGCGGAGGGCAGGCGCGCGGCGTACATGTCCAGGAGCCGCCGGGTGATGCTGGGCGCGAGCAGCGCCTCGCCCTCGGCGATCACCCGGATCGCGGTGACCAGGTCGTCGGCGGGCACGTCCTTGAGCAGGAAGCCGCTCGCTCCCGCGCGCAGCGCCTCGACCACGTACTCGTCCAGGTCGAACGTGGTGAGCACGAGCACGCGTGCGGTGTTCTCCCCGTCCCGGCCGGAGCCGGCGATCCGCCGGGTGGCCTCGACGCCGTCCATGCGGGGCATGCGGATGTCCATCAGCACGACGTCGGGCTGTAGGGCGCGGACCTGTTCGACGGCCTGTTCGCCGTCGGCGGCCTCGCCGACGACGGCGATGTCGGGCTCGGCCTCCAGGATCATCCGGAAGCCGGTGCGCAGCAGTGGCTGATCGTCGACCAGGATGACGCGGATCGTCATGGGCGGGTCTGCTCCAGTCGGTCGGGGGCGGCACCGTCCGGCGGGGCGGCGGTGTCGGCGGTGTTCGTGGTGGACAGGGGGATGCGCGCGAGGACCTCGAAGCCGTCCTGGGCCCGTGGTCCCGCGTACAGGCGTCCACCGTAGAGGGAGACCCTCTCACGCATGCCGAGCAGGCCGTGTCCGGTGCGGTCGCCGGTGGCCACGGTGCTGCCGCCCCGGCCGTCGTCGGCGACGCGCACGAGCAGTTCGCTGCGGCTGTAGCGCAGCAGTACCCGGGCCTCGGCGGGGCCGGCGTGCTTGAGCGTGTTCGTGAGCGCTTCCTGGACGATCCGGTAGGCCGCCAGGTCGATGCCCGGTGGGAGTGCGCAGGGGGCGCCTTCCAGGGACAGCTCGACCGGGAGCCCGGCCTCGCGGACCTGGGTGACCAGCGTGTCGAGCTGGTCCAGGCCCGGCTGGGGCGCGTTGTGGCCTTCGTTGGGGCCGCCCACCGCGTCGGTGGTGTCGCGCAGGATGCCGACCAGGCGGCGCATCTCGACCAGTGCGCCCCGGCCGGTCTGTTCGACCGCGGCCATCGCCTCCTTGGCCCGGTCCGGGTTGCGCGCGACCATGCGCTGCGCGGCGGAGGCCTGCACGGTCATCACCGAGACGTGGTGCGCGACGACGTCGTGCAGCTCGCGGGCTATGCGGCCGCGTTCCTCGGCGATCGCGGCCCGGGTGTCCGCCTCGCGGGTGCGCTCCAGGCGGTCGGCGCGGGCTTCCAGCTCGGCGGTGTAGGCGCGTCGGAAGCCGACGCTGCGGGCGAATGCCCAGACCGCGAACATCGCGGCCAGGTTGGCGACCAGGTCGAGGAAGACGATGTCGCTGTTGCGCATCAGCAGCCATACGACGGTGGCGCTCTCGGTGAAGGCGAGTGCCACCGCGGCGGGCACGCGGGAGCGGCCGACCGCGACCGCGTACAGCGCGACGATCTGGCCGAGCCCGGCGCCGGCGGATTCGTAGTGCGAGCCGGCCAGGATCAGCCCGGCGACGCTGACCCAGATCAGCACGCGCAGCGAGTGGGCACTGCGCCACAGCAGCGGGAAGGCGGTGAGCAGCGCGAGCAGGACGCCCCACACGTCGGGTTCGCGGACGTCGCGCATGCCCAGTTCGTGGAAGTACAGGCCGCCCACGGCGAAGACCGCCAGGAGCAGTACCAGGGCCACGTCGAGCACGGTGGGGCGCGGCCACGGTTGGCGTGCGTCGCGGCCGAGTTCCCGGACGATGTCGGCGAGGCAGGCGCGTGCTCGGGCGAGCCCGGGCAGGCATTCGCCGGCTGCGGGTGGGGCTGGGGTCCCGGCGGGGGTGTCCGGGTCGGGGGTCACTGCGCGCACACCCTTACGGTAGGGCCCCCGGCCGGGGGTTTTGACCCCCTGGGGGCCCGGTCTCGTCCCCTGGGAGGAGCGGTGGGCCGATCTCCTCCTGCGGGCGGAGCCGCGGTCCGTACTCAACGGTCTGGCGGGAGGGGCGAGGGGGTGCGGAGAACACGAGGGACTTCCCTGAAGCCCTGGTCTTCCCGATCGCCAACACTGGACAACACACGGGGAACCCGGAAACGGGAATCCCGGGGATGTACTACGGGGGTAGTACGGGGGTCCGAGCCCTTCGGGGTTCGGGCGGAGCACGGCCGACCTCTCGGCGGTCACGGGGACGGGGGAAACCGCCGCCGGGAGGTCGAGCAGGACCGACGGGGATGCAGTACGGGTCGGAGCACGGGGGCTCCGGCACGGGGGAAACGCGGTAACGCAGTACACGGGGAAAACGCAGTACGGGGGAAGCACGGGGATGTGGGAGCGGGCGGGCCTTCGGGCCCGTCCGCTCCCACCCGTTTGTGCCGGTCGACCGGCGGCGGGTGGCCCCGGGGGGCGCGGGCTCAGCGTGCCACGCGGGCCCGGACCAGGTCGCCCAGGAAGTCCAGGTCGACCTCTTCGAGGGATTCGACGACGGTGCGCGTCGGCGCGGCCGGGATCGGCGTCATGCTGGGCACCGCGAGTACGGCGCAGCCGGCCGCCTCGCCGGAGGCGATGCCGGTGGGCGAGTCCTCGACGACCACGCAGGCCCACGGCTGCGCGCCGAGCCGGCGGGCCGCGGTCAGGTACGGGTCGGGGTGTGGCTTGGTGCGGGCGATCTCGTCGCCGGCCAGGGTGAAGCGGAAGTGGTGGGCGCCGATGGAGGGCAGCACCGCGTCCACGATCACCCGCTGGGAGGCGGTGACCAGTGCGCAGGGCACGCCTGCCTCGTCGACCTCGGCGAGCAGCCGCTTGGCGCCGGGGCGCAGGTCCACGCCGTCGCGCAGCGCGGCGACCATGCCGGCGTTGATCCGGCGTTCGAGTTCGGCGGGGGCGACGTCGAGGCCGGAGACCGCGAGCAGGTATGCGACGGCGGTCTCCATCGGGCTGCCGAGGAGGTGTTCGGCGTGCTGCGCGGTGAGGGTGAAGCCGAGGTCGGCCATGACGGCGGTCTCGGTGGCGAACCAGTTGCGTTCGGTGTCGACCAGGGTGCCGTCCATGTCGAACAGGACCGCCGCGAGGCCGTGGCCCGGGCGTGATCCGGTCGTGGTCGTGAGCGCTGCCGTCATCGTGTGGCCGCCTCTCCCCCGGTACGGGAAATCGTGGTGTGGATGGGGTGGGTGAATCTCCTCACGCGGGTTCTCCATGGGGTCGGATCCGCCGGTTGGCTCCGGCGGGTCCTCGATTGTGCGGCGCCGTCAGGGATTGGGCAACCGCCGAACGGGGTCGTATGCGGAAACGGTGACCGAAGCGGTCACGGCGAGTGGGTCGGCCAGGTCCGCGATGGCGGAGCGCAGCCGGTCGGGGTCGGTGTGCCAGGCGCTGGGGCCCATCGCCACCACGCCGGCGATCGCGGTGTGGTCGAGGGCCATGGTGAAGGTGACGCTCTGCCGTGCGCGCAGGGTGAACCACGGCGCGAGCTTGGCGTCGATGCGTGTCTGCTTGTCGGCGTCGACCTGGAGGAGGTCGAGTGCGGGCACCAGCTCGGCCAGGTGGCCCGTGGTGGGTGCGGCGACCACGAGGGTGCCTTCGGGGGCCAGGATCCGGTGCAGTTCGGGCGGGTTGCGCGGGGCGAACACGTTGAGCACTCGGGCCGCGGCGCCGGTGCGCACCGGCAGGGGGCGCCACGCGTCGCATACGGCGGCGCCCATCCGCGGGTGGGCGCGGGCGGCCCGGCGCAGCGCGTATTTGGAGATGTCCAGGGCCAGTCCGTATCGGCCCGGCAGTGCGTCGAGCACGCGCGCGAGGTGGTGTCCGGTGCCGGCGCCGACGTCGACGAGGGTTCCGGGGGCGGCGTCGGCGCAGGCGGCGGTCAGCGCGTCGGCGATCGGGTCGTAGTGGCCCGCGCCGAGGAAGTCGACGCGGGCGGCGACCATGGCGGCGGTGTCGGCGGTGCCCACCGAGCCCGTCCCGGTGAGCAGGTTGACGTAGCCCTGGCGGGCGATGTCGAAGGTGTGTCCGGCGGCGCAGCGCAGGCCGGCTGTGTCTCCCGCCAGGTCCGCGCCGCAGTGCGGGCAGGCGAGGGTTTCCACGACGTCGCCGAGCATGTGCCTCGTTCGTGCCGCCGGTGCGGCCGGGGCGGGTGTGGCCCCGGCCGTGGCCGGTTCGGATGGGTGGGGTGGGTCAGCGGGCGTTGAAGTAGTTCGCCTCGGGGTGGTGCAACACGATCGCGTCGGTGGATTGTTCCGGGTGCAGCTGGAACTCCTCGGACAGCTCGACGCCGATCCGCTCCGGCTTCAGCAGCTCGGTGATCTTGGCCCGGTCCTCCAGGTCGGGACAGGCGCCGTAGCCGAGCGAGAAGCGCGCGCCGCGGTAGTGCAGCTTGAGCATGCCGTCCAGGTCGTTCGGGTCCTCGCCGGCGAAGCCGAGTTCGGCGCGTACCCGGGCGTGCCAGTATTCGGCCAGTGCTTCGGCGAGTTGCACGGACAGGCCGTGCAGTTCGAGGTAGTCGCGGTAGGCGTTGTCGGCGAAGAGCTTGGCGGTGGCGTCGGACAGGCGCGGGCCCATGGTGGCGATCTGGAAGCCGACCACGTCGATCTCGCCGGATTCCTCCGGGCGGAAGAAGTCGGCGAGGCACAGGTGCCGGTCGCGGCGCTGGCGCGGGAAGCTGAACCGGGTGCGCTCGTTGCCGGCGTCGTCGAGCACGATCAGGTCGTCGCCCTTGGACACGCACGGGAAGTAGCCGTAGACCACGCCGGCGTCGAGCAGGTTGTCGGTGACGATCCGGTCCAGCCAGTAGCGCAGCCGCGGGCGGCCCTCGGTCTCGACGAGTTCTTCGTAGGAGGGTCCGTCGCCGCCTCGGGTGGGCTTGAGGCCCCACTGGCCCATGAAGGTGGCGCGTTCGTCCAGCCAGGAGGCGTAGTCGTTGAGCTGGATGCCCTTGACCACGCGGTCGCCCCAGAACGGCGGGGTGGGCACGGGGTTGTCGATCGCCACGTCCGAGCGGGCGGGCATTTCCTCGGGTTCGGTTTCGATCACCTTGGCGGCGGCCACCTTGCGCCGGCGCAGCGCGGGCAGTTCCACGCCGGGCACGCCGCGCTTGACGCCCATCAGGGCGTCCATCAGGCGCAGGCCCTCGAAGGCGTCGCGGGCGTAGCGGACCTCGCCGGCGTAGATGTCGTAGAGGTCTTCTTCGACGTAGGCGCGGGTGAGGGCGGCGCCGCCGAGGATGACCGGGTAGCCGGCGGCGAGGCCGCGGGTGTTCAGTTCCTGGAGGTTTTCCTTCATGATCACGGTGGACTTGACCAGGAGGCCGGACATCCCGATCACGTCGGCGCGGTGTTCCTCGGCGGCTTCCAGGATGGCCGAGACCGGCTGCTTGATGCCGATGTTGACCACGTTGTAGCCGTTGTTGGACAGGATGATGTCGACCAGGTTCTTGCCGATGTCGTGCACGTCGCCCTTGACGGTGGCCAGCACGATGGTGCCCTTGCCGTCCTCGCCTTCGACCTTTTCGATGTGCGGTTCCAGGTGGGCGACGGCGGACTTCATCACTTCGGCGGACTGGAGTACGAAGGGCAGCTGCATCTGGCCGGAGCCGAACAGTTCGCCGACGACCTTCATGCCGGCCAGGAGCGTGTCGTTGATGATCACCAGGGCGCTGCGCTCGCGCAGTGCCTCGTCCAGGTCCTCTTCGAGGCCGGCTCGCTCGCCGTCGATGATCCGGCGCTCCAGCCGCTCGTTCAGCGGCAGCGCGGCGAGTTCCTGGGCGCGGGTGGCGCGCACCGACTTGGCGTCGACGCCCTCGAACAGTTCCAGGAAGCGCTGGAGCGGGTCGTAGCCCTCGCGGCGGCGGTCGTAGACCATGTCGAGGGCGACCTCGCGCTGTTCCTCGGGGATGCGCGCCATCGGCAGGATCTTGCTGGCGTGCACGATCGCCGAGTCCAGGCCGGCTTCGATGCATTCGTTGAGGAAGACCGAGTTGAGCACGATGCGCGCGGCCGGGTTGAGGCCGAAGGAGACGTTGGACAGGCCCAGGGTGGTCTGTACGTCGGGGTGGCGGCGCTTGATCTCGCGGATGGCCTCGATGGTCTCGATGCCGTCGCGCCGGGTCTCTTCCTGGCCGGTGCCGATCGGGAAGGTGAGCGCGTCGATGATGATGTCGGAGACCTTGATCCCCCACTCGCCGGTGAGGGCGGTGATCAGCCGTTCGGCGACGCGGACCTTCCATTCGGCGGTGCGGGCCTGGCCCTCCTCGTCGATGGTCAGTGCGACGACGGCGGCGCCGTGTTCCTTGACCAGCGGCATGATCCGGCGGAAACGCGAGGTGGGTCCGTCGCCGTCCTCGTAGTTGACCGAGTTGACCACGGCGCGTCCGCCGAGCAGTTCCAGGCCCGCTTCGAGCACTTCGGGCTCGGTGGAGTCGAGCATGATCGGCAGCGTGGAGGCGGTGGCCAGGCGGCCGGCCAGGGCCTTCATGTCGGCGACGCCGTCCCGGCCGACGTAGTCGATGTTCAGGTCGAGCATGTGTGCGCCGTCGCGGGTCTGGTCGCGGGCGATGTCGAGGCAGTCGTCGTAGCGGCCTTCGAGCATGGCCTCGCGGAACGCCTTGGAGCCGTTGGCGTTGGTGCGCTCGCCGATGGAGAGGTAGGACAGGTCCTGGCGGAAGGGCACCGACTGGTAGAGCGATGCGGCGGCGGGTTCGTGCCGGGGGTTGCGGGGGGTGAGTTCGCGGCCGTGCACGCGCTCGACCACGGCCTTCAGGTGCGCGGGCGTGGTGCCGCAGCAGCCGCCGACCAGGGCGAGGCCGTATTCGCGGGTGAAGCTGTCGTGCGCGTCGGCGAGTTCCTCGGGGCTGAGCGGGTAGTGCGCACCGTCCTTGGTCAGGATCGGCAGGCCGGCGTTGGGCATGGCGGTGACGCCGATGCCGGCGTGCTTGGCCAGGTGGCGCAGGTGCTCGCTCATCTCGACCGGGCCGGTGGCGCAGTTGAGTCCGATGAAGTCGATGCCCAGCGGTTCCAGGGCGGTCAGCGCGGCGCCGATCTCGGAGCCCATCAGCATCGCGCCGGTGGTCTCGACGGTGACCTGGGCGAAGATCGGCAGGTCGACGCCGGCCTTCTTCAGCGCGCGCTGCGAGCCGATGATCGAGGCCTTGGTCTGCAGCAGGTCCTGGCTGGTCTCGATGAGCAGGGCGTGTGCGCCGCCGTCGATCAGGCCGGCCGCGTTGACCTCGAAGGCGTCGCGCAGGGTGGCGAAGGGCACGTGGCCCAGGCTGGGCAGCTTGGTGCCGGGGCCGATCGAGCCGAGCACCCAGCGCGGGCGGTCGGGGGTGGAGTAGCCGTCGGCCACTTCACGGGCGATCCGCGCGCCGGCTTCGGCGAGCTCGTAGATGCGGTCCTGGATGTCGTACTCGCCCAGGTTGCCGAGGTTGGCGCCGAAAGTGTTGGTTTCGACGCAGTCGACGCCGACGTCGAAGTATTCCTTGTGCACGTTGCGCACGATGTCGGGACGCGTGACGTTGAGGATTTCGTTGCAGCCTTCGTGGCCCTGGAAGTCGTCCAGGCTCGGGTCCTGAGCCTGGAGCATGGTTCCCATTGCTCCATCGGCGACGACGACGCGGGTGGCGAGTGCTTCGCGAAGCTGCTGCGGGGTGGCTGTCATGAGAATGCGTCTCCGATGGGTGCGACGGCTGTCGGCTTGCCCGGGGCCGCCGAGACGGCTCGGGCCAGAGCGCCAGCTTAATGCGATCCGCGCGCGGAGCCCGGTGGCGCGCGGGTGACGTCGCCCACTGATCACGGAATGCTCACTCGTGCTCACCCGTGCGTTCGGGGTGTGTTTGCGGTTCGGTTGCCCGGCGGCGCCCGGATTTCACTGTGGGCGAAGTCGACGCGGGCGGGTCTGGCCGAGGGTGCCTCAACCCGTAATGTGGGGACCGTACAGCTCTCGCGGCCCCGGGGACGGGTGCCCGCGGCGCACGGATCCCGGCCCCGGCCGGAAGGAGGCACTGGGTGATCGAGCTCGACGACCTGCCCGAGCTGATCGACCCGGTCATGGTGGCCGCATTCGAGGGGTGGAACGACGCGGGCGATGCCGCTTCCGCCGCGATCGAGCACCTCGACCGGGTCTGGAAGGGCGAGGTGTTCGCGGCCCTGGATGCCGAGGACTACTACGACTTCCAGGTGAATCGTCCGACGATATGGCTGGATGGGGACACCCGGCGGATCACCTGGCCCACGACCCGGCTCTCGGTGGTCCGGCTGGCCGAGCCGCGCCGGGACCTGGTGCTGGTGCACGGCATCGAGCCGAATCTGCGCTGGCGCTCGTTCTGCAACGAACTGTTGGGCTTCGCGCACGAGTTGGGCGTGGAGACGGTGGTGGTGCTGGGTGCGATGCTGGGCGACGCGCCGCACTCGCGGCCGGTCCCGGTGAACGGCACCACGTCGGACCCGGTGGTGGCCGCGAACGTGGGCCTGGAGCAGTCCCGGTACGAGGGGCCCACGGGCATCGTGGGCGTGTTCCAGGAGGCCTGCGCGCATGCGGGGATGCCCGCGTTGACGTTCTGGGCGTCGGTGCCGCACTACGTGGCGCAGCCGCCCTCGCCGAAGGCCACGCTGGCGCTGTTGCGCAGGCTGGAGGACTTCCTGGACCTGACCGTGCCGATGGGCGAGCTGGCCGAGGACGCGCGGGCGTGGCAGGTGGGGGTGGATCAGCTCGCGGCCGAGGACACCGAGGTCGCCGAGTACGTGCGCTCGCTGGAGGCCGCGCGCGACACCGAGGACCTGCCCGAGGCGTCCGGCGATGCGATCGCGGCCGAGTTCGAGCGGTATCTCAAGCGCAAGGGTGATCAGCCGGAGGGCTGATCACCCGGCGCGAGGAGGCGCGGGGCGCCGGTCCGGTGGTCGCGGGGCGGGGTGCGTGGGCCGTCGCCGGCCTGCGGTGCCGCCGGCCGGGCCTTCCCCTGCCCTGTCGGCCTCGGGGCGCGGCCCTGCGGGTGTTCAGGCCGAGCGGCGGCGCAGTTCCAGCGTCGCGAGTGGGATGAAGCCGCCGGGGCCGGGCTCGGCGGGGGCGTCGGGGCCGGCGAGTCGGCGCAGCATGGCCAGGGCGATGCGTTCGCCCTGGGCCTTGGCGCGTTCCGCGCGTGGTCCGGCGTAGCCGCCGTCGACGCAGGCCCGCCAGAGCTGAACCCAGCGGCCGAAGTGTCGGGCGGTCAGCGGTTCGGCGCGGTGCAGTGCGTGGTGCACGGCGAACGCGTCGCCGCGGTAGTCGGCGGTGCGCAGCAGGGCGCGTTCCCAGAAGTCGGTGATCCGGGGCAGGTGTGCGTCCAGATCGGTGCCGGCGATCTCGGTGAAGTAGGCGCCGATCACCGGGTCGGCGAAGGCCGCGCCGTAGAAGCGGCGGAGCAGGGCGTCGATGTCGGCGCGGGTTTCGATGTCGGCGCGGCCGGCGGCCGGCGGCGCGGTGTGCGGGGGCGGCGCGTCCCGGTCGGGAGTGGTCCGCGGTGTGAGGTGCATCGGTGGTCGCCGGTCGCCGTCCATACCGCCAGCTTAGGGCGCGGGTGTCGGGGGCGGCTCGGGCCGAACGGCCCGGGCGGGGGGGGGGCGGGGGGCCCCCCCCCCCCCGCGGGGGGGGCCCCCCCCCCCCCCCCCGGGGCGCCCGGGGCCCCCGGGGGGGGGGGGCCCGGGCCCCCCCCCGGGGGCCGCCCCCCCCCAG